>CAXDRX010000014.1:0-41075 GCA_963991985.1 uncultured bacterium
GCATTGATTTGTGCGGTGCTGAGTCGCGGCAAGTAGAGCGCCTTGTTGGTGCTTTCGAGCTCCAAAATAGAACGCGCGTCTACGCTTGCCTTGTTCTCACCAATTTTTACTTGGGCGGTAGTGTTCCTCACTCCAAATGCTATGGTGGTAAGCAGTAGTAATAGCATCTTAACCCTAATTGAATTTTTACGAATCATGTTTGTCGTCATTTTTGTTGAAATTCAGGGCACAAAGGTGAAGGCAAGGAGAATGGTATTTTTACTGCTTGGTCATGTTTGGCAAATTTTTTTGGGGCAGTAAAGTATGACTTAGGTCAACTTTAATTTGAAAAAAAATATTAGTTTAGGGAAATTCTTTTTAAACTATTGAAAATCAATGCTTTGTATTTTATTCAAAAAAAGAGAAAAAGTTACTTTTTTCTTTTTTTGGTTGATTTTAACCAAGAGTTTTGAAAAAATTTCTATTTTTTTTGGCTTTTTACCTTGATTTTTTTGGGGAGAGAAACGCAATTTCCGCTCCCCAAATTTGGTCTATGGAAGAATGATTTGTTTTTTTTCCTTGATGCGCCTTCCGTTTTGGTAAATCAAAACTTGATACCAACCCTGACTCAGCTGATCGACAGGAAGTGTTTGTGTTCCTTTCCTTTGTTCCCGCCAATGGAGCTGTTTGGCATCGATGATTTCTACCCGGCAGGCATCTTCGGCATGAGGAAACACGGGCAGCCAAGAGATGCTTGCATGGCTTTGGACCGGAATGGTAAAATTCACTATCCTAGGATGTTTTTCTTTTCAGCGCTTTGATGAAAAAACTCCCCTCACTGGGACCCACTTCCTCTCCACAGTTTTGACGATATCCCAGGTATTTCATCCAAGCACATTCAAAACCACAAAAAGCCAAAAGGGTTTCAATTTCGTCTTTTAAGAAATAGTGCAGAAAGCTTAAGTTTTTGCCCTCTACTCTTTTGTAAAAAGTATCGCCGAGCTGATAACCCAATTGATCTAAGGATTGTTTCTGGTGGTTCACCAAAATTTGTGGACCCCACTCCAATTGGTCGTGCAGATTGAAAACATCGAAATACAAGGCTGCTCCTGGTTTTAGGGCATAATGAATTTTTTTGAGTGCTGCTTTTCTTTGTTCTTCGTTTGGCAAATGACCAAAGGCATAAAGGAATGTGGCAGCGTCGAATGTGTTTTCTTCTAAATCCACTTCCGAAATTTGGTTGTTGAACATTTGTAAACCTCGCTTTTCGGCTTTCTGACACATTTGCCCATTGGCGTCTACACCCACGATTTTATAATCTAAACCCGAAACCTCTCGGATGTTGAGCACGCGTCGGCCTGTGCCACAGGCAACGGCCAACAAACGGTCTATTTTTTTGGTTTGCGCCAAATCTTGGGCAATTTTTTCATTCATCTTTTGGATATAAGTAATCCTCCGAATGTTTTTTTCGTCTTGCTGGTCGTATACTTCCGCTTGTTCAGAATAATATCTGGAAATCATCTGCTGTATTTGTGTAGGCGTTGGTTTGGGGACCAAAGGGACTACTCGGTGGCTTGCGCTGTTTGCCATGGCGTAGTCTTGGTATTCAAATTGATTTTTTTTGTATTGCAGATAGCTATCCGCTGACTGCCCAAAAGCAGCTGTTTTTGCTTTTTCAGACAAGACAGCCAAGTGGCCTTCGGGATGAAAAATTTGCATATTGCCCAAATTTGCAAGTGGTGGATAATACAAATGAAGCGTAATGAGCTTTTCCGTTTTGCTTGGGTTTACCAGTTGATGAATGGTTTGGTCGTGCTCCGTTAGAATGCCTCCCTTGGTCGCCCTTTTGGATTTGGTCTCGCTAAGTTTTTGTGATTCATATTTGAAAATAATATCATCGCAAGTACCCTCCAAAACAAGAACACAACCAAAGAAATCACGATGAAAATGAATGGCACTTTTGGCTTGTGGCGCCCAGTGCAAAACAGCTACCTCCAAAGGCTGCATGCAAACCACATTTCTTGTGTAAGCCGACTTCGTATCCAAAGGCGGTACGTGCTCTTGATAATCAAACTCGTCGAGGCTTGCTGCCTTGGCGAGGGCAAAAATTTTGTCCAGATTGATGGTCTTCGGATTGATGAGCTTTACAAGTTCCAAAAAAAAATTCATACCCCGCTTACAATGATAAGAAATGCGCCTTACCAAAAAATAAACTGTCCTTATTTACAATGTTTTTAGTTTAGCCCAAAGGTTAAATTCCAGCGGATGTAGGCAGCCACCGAAAAATCCAAAGCGGCTTGATGCGCATCAAACCATGTGCTCATTCTAAAAAGACCAGTGGCATGTGAACCCAATGGTTTTTGAAAAGTCCAACGCGACCAAATCATTTTTCGATAATCAAATGTTTTTCCCAACCACTTCCGAGAAAGCGATTGATACATCACCTCCCCTTGAGGAGCTTGAAATTGGTGGGCGTCCCAATACCCCAGTTCGGCTTGGATTTTTGGCCCACAGTATTGCACAAAAATTCGCTGACCCCAACCATCAAGAAAGGTGTCGATCGCTTGGGTGGATTCGTCTTCATAAAAGTCGAACAGTGCACCCAAGCGAAATCGTCCCCAATCCAGCTCAAGACCAGTGTTGAAATTGTACTGACTTGCGTTGGTTCCTGTGCTTTGGTCAATTTCTCCCCCCGAATGAAAAATGCTGGCAAAGCCTGGAATGCTTACTTTAAAATTGGGCCCCTCTAGCATTTGCCACTTCCCTGCAAAACCCGCCACAAATTCTTCTTTGAAAGGATCGCCCTCCCGAATGGCTTTTTGCCAATCCAACCAAAAGTCATAGGTCAATCTTTTGTGCTCACCAACCCACTGAATACCTGTCTCTTGCCTATTTTCGATGACTTGATCGTAGCCCATCATGGTCTCGGGCAGTTGGTGATCAAGACTGCCTTGCAAATTGCCAAAATTTAATCGCCCAAGTGGACTGAAATAACTAAACATGATGATGGGTTCTGCTCGAAACCATTTTTCGTCCCCAAACAACCTCTGAAACGATGCCCCTGCAACAATCAAAACCTGACTATCCAATTGGTAAGCCATGCTTGGTATGCACTGAACGCCGGGAAGGGTGTAGCCATTTTGCAAATTGCTCCTTACTTCTTTGTTCTTAAAAAAGCCCAATTGGGCCAAGCGAAGTTCCCATCTTTTTTCTTGGGTTTGGGCAAAGGTTTCGTTTTGCGAAAAAAAGGAATTGTCTGTTTGCGACCAGCCCGAAGTGACCAAAAAAAAAGACAAGAAAAAAGCGACAGAAAATTTCAATTTGGCTGAAAAACATTCGAATGTAGGGAATAATCGTGGCTTTGTCTTTTTGCGTATATTTTCCATTTGTTTTGGAACACAATTTGAGGGTTATTGGTCATGAAAATGAAGAAATACAGCGCAGAAATTGTTGCTTGTCTTTTTGTTCTCTCTGCGATGGGTTTTCAAAATAAGACAAAGGAATTCGATAAAAATAAAAGTTTTGCTTTGGGCGAGCGCTTAGAATTTCGCGTTCACTACGGTTTGATCAATGCCGCAAGAATCACATTAAAGGTGCACAAAGACTTGGTAAAAATAAAGGGGAAAGAAAGTTATAAAATTACTGCCGACGGTAAAACACTTGGCGGTTTTTACTATCTGTACAAGGTCAAAGATCACTTTGAAAGTTACCTAAACCCCGAAACATTGCTGCCTCTAAAGTATTACAAAAAAGTTCGTGAAAATAAGTACCGCAGCGAGGACTTGGTTTTCTACGACCATGCAAAAAGAGTAGCCCACGGACAAAAAGAAAAAACGGCCATCCCGGCACAAGTGCAAGACGTTGTTTCTGCTCTTTATTATGCCCGAAATTTGGATTTTTCCAAAGCCAAAATAGGACAAAATTTTCCCATTGATATTTACCTAGACCAAAAGGTATACAAGCTTGGATTTACCTATTTGGGCAAAGAAACGCTCCAAAGCGATATTGGGAAAATACGCTGCCTAAAAATGCGCCCACAAGTTGTGAAAGATGAAATTTTTGAAAGTGAAGATGCCTTAACCTTTTGGGTCAGCGATGATGAAAACAAAATCCCTATTCGAGTCAAAGCAAAAATATGGGTGGGAAGTTTCAAGATAGACCTTACCAAAGTAGAAAACCTGCGACACCCGCTCAACAAATTGTAATGCATTTTAGGCATTTTGTGGCCTATATTTTTCGTGGAAGCAGCAAAAGCGGTTTTCGAAAATAATTGCCTGAAAGAAGCACCTAAAAATATTCAAGCCAAACAATTGTTGTTTCATCAAAAAATACTTCTTTTGTCTCCGGAATTGGGGTGCCGCTTGCGGCTGAGATGATACCCACTGAACCTGATCCGGTTGATACCGGCGTAGGGAATTCTGTTCGTCCGATGGCAGTGTGAATTGCGCCATTCCTTTTCCTATTTTTTATGAAACATTTATTCATTGGTGCTTTGTGGCTATGCGGTTTCACTGGCCTTGCACAAAACGGACAAATTGCTTTGCAACTCCTTGAAAAAGAGAGCAATGCCCCCGTTGAAGGGGTGGAGTATCTACTTTACTTTGGCAAATTTGATGGGCTTCGCGCTTCAGGTTTTTCCAATGCTTCTGGTTATCTCTTTTTGCCTCAAGCAAAAGTGGTGGCCCAATCGTGGATTGTGCTGAGTCATCCGGATTTTGAAGAAAAAATTATTTCCAACCTTGAAGACGGACAAAAAATTTTTTTGAACGCCAAAATAAACGAGTTGAGCTCATTTGCCCTTTCTTCCACGCGGGCAGGAGCGAAAACACCGGTGACCAAAACCATGTTGAAAAAACACCAAATCGAGCGCATCAACTTTGGCAAAGATTTGCCCACCCTACTGAACCAAACACCGAGTACAGTAGTCAGCTCTGACGCAGGCAACGGCATCGGATATACAGGAATTCGTATTCGTGGTATTGACCCCACTCGAGTCAATGTGAGCATCAATGACATACCACTCAACGATGCCGAGTCTCAAGGGGTTTATTGGGTCAACATGCCCGACTTTGCGAGCAGCACGCAAAACATACAAATCCAACGCGGTATTGGAACTTCCGCCAATGGAACTTCCTCTTTTGGCGCATCTGTAAATTTAGCTACCGATAAAGTTCCCGAGGAAGCAGGTGGATTTTTTGATTTGAGCTATGGTAGCTTTGATACCCGAAAAGCCACCTTAGGCGCAAGCTCGGGGGTGGGTCCGAAAGGTTGGGGCTTTAAGCTTCGGATGTCCAAAATTTCTTCGGATGGTTTTGTAGACCGCTCCCAATCTGATTTGCAATCTTATTTCTTTACCGCTGCTCATAAAGGTAAAAAATCATCTTTTGTATTCAATAGCTTTTCTGGCAAAGAAAGAACTTACCAATCGTGGTGGGGTGTTCCCAAACCCAAATTTGAACAGCAAAACGGCAAGCTAAAATCGTATGAGCGTGACTTGTTCATTGTTGGGCAGGATTTGGAAAACTTAACCAATTCAAACCACAAAACATACAACTACTACTTATACCCCAACCAAGTTGACAATTATCAACAAGATCATTTCCAAGCCATTTACAATGTAAATCTGAACAAACAATGGCTGGTTAAAACAGCACTGAACTACACCCGAGGAAAAGGCTTTTTTGAAGAGTACCGGAGCGGTGACACCCTTTCTGATTATAATGTGGTGGTCACGGATTCCAATGGCCGAAGTAATGTGATTCGCCGCAGGTGGTTGGACAACCACTTTGTGGGCGGTATTGCTTCTTTGCGTTATCACAAAGATGGCCTTCAATTTACTTTGGGCGGAGCATATCATGCCTATTTTGGCGATCATTTTGGTGAGGTGATTTGGTCTTCCGTGGATGCATTTGATCAGTACCCAAAGAAATATTATTTCAACGATGCCAGAAAACGAGATGGCAATGTGTATGGCAAATTGGAATATTCAGTGGCCCGCTTGACCTTGTTTTTGGATGTTCAATCAAGGTTTGTCGATTATCAATATTACCAAACAAAAGATGGCGATCCATCCAATCGAAGAAATGCCAATTATCTCTTCATCAATCCCAAGATGGGATTGTCTTATGCCTGGAATTCAAACAATTTCAGTTACCTCAGCATTGCTCAAGGCAACAGGGAACCAAGCAGAAGTGATTTTGTAGACCAATCTTATGGCACGCCCCGTTCTGAAAAACTAAACAATATTGAGGTCGGACATAAAATAAAAAACAACCTTTGGCAATGGGAAAGCAATGTCTATTGGATGCAATATGAGAACGGACTATTGCTAACCGGAGCATTGAACTTTGAAGGGTTCGGCCTAAGAGAAAATGTCCCAAATAGTACCCGGCTTGGTTGGGAAAACCAATTGCATGTTCAGATGAGTCCACAAGTATCACTTTCTGCAAATCTTACCTTGAGCAAAAACGAGATAAAAAGTTATACCAAGAGAATTTACAATTATGATACCCAAAAAGAAGATTTGGTGAATTATACCAATACAAGGATTGCTTTTTCCCCCTCAGTGGTGAGTTTTGCAAGCATCAATTATCAAATAGTGCCCGCCCTTCAAGTGTCCTTCCAGAGCAAATATGTTGGAAAACAATATTTGGACAACACCCAAACCGAAGAAAATACCCTTTCCGCATTTCATACCGAATCAATGCAAATAAACTTGCGAAAAAAGCTGAATAAGAAACAAGTGAGCTTGGGTCTTTTGGTTGACAATATTTTTGATGTGGATTATGCGCCAAATGGTTATACCTTTGATTGGATTTCGGGCGGAAAAAGAAGAAATTTTAACTACGTTTTTCCAATGGCAGGAATCAACTATCTCCTCCGCTTGAAAGTCGATTTTTAATATGAAAAAAACTTGGGAACAGCTAAAACAAAAGTGGGGAGTTGCCAGCGACCTTCGGATGTTGTGGCTGTTTCTTATTTTCGCCATTGCAGGCAGTACAACAGCTTACCTAAGAAATAAGTTGTTTTTTTTTCTCGGAATTCAACCTTTTGAACCAAAATTCCTTTTCATTGCCTTTAAGTATGTTTTTGTATATTTCTTTTACCAAATCTGCCTTTTGACCATCGGCAGCATTGGTGGAGAATTCGCATTTTATTGGCCTTTTCTCAAAAAAATGAACCAAAGACTGATTCAGCGTTTTAGAAAGAAGAGATGATTCAAAAAAAAGCAGTGCTAGAAGCCTTGAGCCATGTCATGGATCCGGATTTGCAAAAAGACCTGGTTTCATTAAATATGATCAAAAATTTAGAAGTGAAAAAAGAGGCCATTTCTTTCTCGGTTGAACTTACCACACCAGCCTGCCCCTTGAAAGACGAAATAAGAAAAGCTTGCGAAACAGCTATTCGTCATATGGTTTCCAAAACCGCGGAGTTGAACATTCAAATGACCGCTCGCGTAAATCCATCCAAATTAGAGAAAGGGCAACTGACCAACATCAAAAACATAGTCCTTGTTGTGTCGGGCAAAGGGGGCGTAGGCAAAAGTACAATTGCTACCAATTTGGCGGTAGGATTGGCACAAGAAGGTGCAAAAGTTGGCCTTTTAGACGCGGATATCTATGGGCCTAGTGTGCCTCAAATGATGGGACTTCTGGAGGCAAGACCGGGCAGTTCTGAAAATAAGAAAATGGTGCCTGTGAAGAAATTTGGCGTTGAAGTCAATAGCATAGGATTTATGCTTCGTCCCGATCAAGCTTTGGTATGGCGAGGGCCCATGGTTACTTCCGCACTAAAACAATTGGTTTTCGACACGCTTTGGGGAGATTTAGACTATTTGGTTGTTGATGCTCCTCCTGGCACGGGAGATATTCATCTTACTTTGGCACAAGCCATTCCTATTACCTCTGTTTTGGTGGTAAGCACACCGCAGAAAGTAGCAACTTCGGATGCTAGAAAAGCTCTGGCCATGTTCAAGATGAAAGGCTTAGAAAAACCCATTTTGGGCTTAATAGAGAATATGAGTTATGCAAAAATGCAAAATGGAGAAAAAAGTTTTCCGTTTGGAAGGGGAGGCGGAGAAAAACTTGCCGAAGAATTTGGCAGTAAAGTTTTGGCAAAAATCCCTCTAGATCCTTCCTTTACCGAAGCTGGGGATGCGGGTAGGCCTTCTGTGCTTAGCTTGGCAAAACCCATGAAAGAAATGGTACAAAAAGTAGCACAAGCACTTAGTATCCAAAACATACAAAGCAAATAAAAAAAGACTTTATATTCGTGTAGTTACAATGGAACAAAGCGAAGAAATACGCCAGAGAGTGGAGGATGCTCTTGAAAGTATCCGACCCTTTCTAAAACAAGACGGAGGAGATGTAGAATTGGTAGATATTAGTAAAGATATGAAAGTAAATCTTCGGCTTTTGGGTGCTTGTGGTTCGTGTGAAATGAGTGCCATGACCATGCGAGCAGGAATAGAAGAGGCCATCAAAAAAGTGATTCCGGATGTGAAGTCTGTCCAAGCAGTTCCATAGATTTTTGATCAAATTTATACTTCAAAGTAGTTTTTTAATTTTTTTGGGGATTCCCGCTACCTGCTTTGCGCTTTGTGTGCATTACGGGGTTCAAATGCCATGGCCCATTTATTGGATCATTGGCTCCTCAGCGTGGTTGGTTTACTTATTGGATCATTTCGTGGATGCTCAAACGAGTAAACTGTCTATTTCTCGTTATAACTTTATTGGTCAAAGAAAAAAACTGTTCTACTGGCTTGTTGGAATTTTGGTAATACTCAATATTTTTTTGGTTGTTCAATTTTTTTCTTGGACCTTATTCCTTTTTGGCTTTTTGATTGGTCTATTGGTTTTTGTGCATCAAAGGATCAACACCTATTTTGTCCGGCATAGCAAGCAAGCCATTTTTAAGGAGCTTTTTGTTTCTATCATCGTCGCTTTGGTTTTTTCCTATCCCATATTGCACAACTACCACGAAATCAAGGGCAGCCTTTCTCCTCTATTTTTTTTGCTTCTCATCAATATGAGCAATGTATGGCTTTTTGCTCATATGGAATTTGAGGAAGACCAAAAAAATGGCTATCCCTCTTTGGCCGTAACCCTTGGAAAAAAAAGAAGCAAACAAATGTTGGGTCAATACAATTTCTTGATCCTCATTCTGTTGGCTACCCAGTGGAATTTTTGGAGCCACAAATATTTCCTGGTCTGCCTTGTTTGCATGCTGTTAAGCCTTCAACTTTTTCTTCGCTACGATGTATTCTTCAAAAAAGGAGACCGTTATCGATTTTGGGGTGATTTTATTTATTTGTATCCATTGATGGCGGCTTTGATTCAAAAACTATCGAATTGATGACCCATCCCATTGTTGAAGCACTTTCGACAGCGCGCCTCGTAATCACTTTTTGCGCCCAAGGCCACTTGATCAACTGATTTTAAAATACGGAAAGAGTGTGAAGCAATTTTTCCACATACCACACAAATGGCATTTGTTTTGGAAACGTATTCTGCAATGGCCATCAAGTCGGGCATGGGACCAAAAGGCTTGCCCGTATAATCCATGTCTAGACCCGCCACAATGACTCTTTTGCCCCGATTGGCCATATGGCTTACTATTTTGGTTAAAGAAGCATCAAAAAATTGTGCTTCGTCTATTCCAATGATTTCGACTTCCTCTATCCCAAGCAACATTTCCTCTGGTTTTTTCACTGTTGTTGAATTCAAAGTATTGTCATTGTGCGACACTACTTTTGAGTCGTGGTAGCGCTTGTCAATAAACGGTTTGAACAAGGTGTATGCTTGTCCAGCGATTTTAACCCGATTGATTCGTCTTAACAATTCCTCTGTTTTTCCGGAAAACATAGAGCCTGTGATAACTTCAATCCTTCCTGTGTCTGCTTTTGGTTCGAGAAACATTTGTCTTCGGGAGAATTTTCAAATATGTAAAATAATATCGGTTATAATTGTCGTTCTAAAATTATGGATTCAAAAAATCAAATTCTTCAAGACCTTCAAAGTATCCAAAAACAATTTGAACGTTTGGATGGCATATCTCCAGAAGTTTTTGCCTTGGAACATTCCCTTGTTTTGCAAAAAATTGGCAAACTTTATGAGACAATCTCGCAGTATTCTCAAAAAAGTTCCAGATCAAATGAAGACAATGAAAAGCCAATTTCTTCTGAAGGCCAACCAAAACCAGCTATCGAACAAAAAGGAAGTATCAGCCAAGGGAAGAAAAAGGAAACCAATATGTATAATGCCCCGGAAAGTGATATTATGGAAAAATTGAACTTTTCAAAAATCAAAAGCCTAAAAGAAGGCATAAGCATTGGGAAACGTTATGAAATTCAATTAGAATTGTTTAACAACGAATCACAGGCATACACCGACGCTTTGGTATTGCTAGAAAACGCCCAAGATTTGGACTCGGCCTTGTCTATTATTGAACAGCAGTTGGCCCCAGAACATCATTGGGATTTAGAACATCCTTTGGTAGAAGATTTGAGAAATTTGGTCTATAGAAAATTAAAATAAATGAAAGGAGCACGCTTTTTATATCGTGTTCCCATTTTAAAAATTTTTATCCCTTTTGTTGTCGGCATTTTGCTTTATGACTGCCTTCCGTGGTCTTTGCCTTGGACCTTATTTGCCAGCATTTTCCTTATGATTGGAACATTATGGTTGGAAATTCTTGTGAAAAAAAATTATCGCAAAAAAACTCGATTTGTGCTTGGTTTAAACATTGCCTTCCTTTTTGTTGCGGTGGGTTATGCTTGCAGATTTGTTGAAGACCCTTTGCAAAAGTCAGATCATTTTTCAAAGTACGATGACGATTACTTGCTTGCTGTGGTGGAGAAAAGCAAAGAAAAAAAATCTAGCTATCAACAAATTGAGGCAAAAGTTTCGGGCACCTGGAAAAAATACAATTACATCAAACGATCCGGTCTTGTTCGATTAAGTATAAAAAACAGTGCTGTGGTTCACTGCGGGGATTCTCTTATTTTCAAAAGATATCTTCTTCAAAAAATAGCGCCAAAAAAATTTCCATTCTCTTTTGACTTTCAAAGCCATTACAAAAAAAAAGGGATACATCACCATGGATTCTTGGAATTGAACAAAACGGCTTTGGTGAGGAAAAATAAAAGGGCAATTGATTCATGGCATGGCCAAATAAGAGCGAACATAGAAACGAAAATTGAAACAAGTGGCTTGCAAAGGTTCGGCCTAGCCAAGGCTATATTGCTGGGTGAAAAAGAAGACTTGTTAACGATCGAAAAAGACAGTTTTGCGGCGAGTGGGACTTCCCATGTTTTGGCCGTCAGTGGCTTGCACGTAGGTTTGATCTATTTTCTGTTTTTGGGACTCCTTCGACCTTTTTTTCCGAACAACTCCCGCTGGCTTGTTGCTGTGCTATTGATCTTGGTTTGGACCTATGCCCTCATAAGTTCCTTCGCCCCATCCGTAAAACGAGCTAGTTTGATGTTGAGTTTTGTTGCACTGGGAAAAGTTTTGAATCGAAAAATCAATGTGTACAATATTCTGTTTCTTTCCGCGATGCTCATTTTGCTTTTTTCCCCTAGTGAGCTGTACAGTGTTGGATTTCAACTGAGTTATTCTGCCGTCCTTGGTTTGGTGACTTTTTATCCAAAACTTGATCGAATTTTGACTCTACAAAATCCAATCCTAAAAAAAATTTGGTCGCTTTTGAGTATTTCCCTGGTGGCCCAAGTGAGTACTTTGCCCATTGTCTTGATTTATTTTCATCAATTTCCAAGCTACTTTTTGATTGCCAATTTACTGGTAGTTCCCCTATTGGGTTTGTTGCTGATGGTATTGACCTTTTTTATTTTTTTGTTGGTTTTTGGATTTCCTGAAATTCTGCTTTCAACATCCAATCATTTGCTGGATTTGTTTTTTTTTATCAACCAGAAAATTGCTCTATTGCCGGGTTCCCTTGTTTTTCCAATTGGTTTTGGAATAGGCCATCTAGCACTGCTTTTGATCTTTTTGATTTTACTCGGTTTTTGGACACATGGTTTTGTCAAAAGTAAAGCACCAATGTTGGCTTTTATCGTTTTCCTACTTTTCGATATTTTCTTTTGGTATGAACAAGAGAAAAAGTCCTTCTTTTTGGATTTAGACGAGACGCAAAAAGTATGGATTTCAGGACATTCAGCTTACATTTCTTGTAACAAAACACATCAAACAAACAAAGAATTGAACAACACCCTAAAAGAGATTCAAAAAAAACTAAGCATCCAAAAAATTAAATGTTTGGAAGCAAAATAGGCCGTTTTATAAAATGAAGATGAACAAATGATTTACTCCATGTGAATTTTTTTTGTGTAAAACTTGTATAAATCCCACTAAGCAAATACATTTGGACTTCTATCGAGTAAATAAACTCCTTAGTTAAACACAATCAAAAAAATATGAGAACTTTTTACAAAAACGTATTTACACTATTGGCCACCGCTTCTGCATTGATGATGAGCCAATTAAGTGAAGCAGCATTGAATGGTACGTATACCATCGATGCCAGTCAAGCGGCCTCTGCTACCAACTATCAAAATATTGCCTCAGCAACGAGAGACCTTAGAGGATTGTCTCGAACTGATGGAGGTGCTGCCAATGGAAGTGGTGTTTCCGGTCCTGTTGTCTTCAAGATGAAGGGAACTTTTAATGAAAAAATGGATCTATTCTATGTGAATGGTGTTTCTGCCACCAATACCATTACCTTCGATGGTCAGGGAGCAACAACCATCACCAATGGAGCATCTTTTTCCGCAAGACACGTTGTACGATTCAACGATGGTGCAGAAAGATACACAGTCAAAAACTGCAAAATAGTGAGTACTGGTACAAGCTACGCTTGGGGTGTTCATTTCTACCGATACAATAGATATTGTAATTTGGATAGCAATGAGATAGACCTCAGTAGCGCAACCTCGGGAAGCTATAACAATACAGTAGGTGTCGTTGTTTCTCGTTTGACTACGGGTACACAACACTCCTCTTACAGTGATTATGGTAGTTCTCGATGTGCCAGAGACATCAACATTCGAGCCAATCATATCCATGGTAAAGGTTCTGGTTCACCCAATGGCCCAACCACAGGTATTTCAACTACCAACAATTATTATTTCTACAATACAGGAATAAATTTTAACATCAACATTGAAGGAAACAGAATTGTAGATTTTAAGTCTTATGGAATACGAAACTATCGTACCAACGACTGTAAAATGGTTCGAAATGAGATCACTCGCCCAAACAATACCGACCAACCCACCATCTACGGTATTTACGATTACTATGGCGGAAGAAGGATGGTCATCGATGGCAATAAAATTCACAACCTCAGAGGTTCCAATCCAAACGATTTCTCCACCTTGTATGGAATCTACTTATATTATGGATACGGGGGTTCTAACTATTATTCCGGAGGGCAAGGTTCGAAAATTGTCAATAATGCGATCTACAATATCAAAAGTGGCGGAACCATCTACGGCATAAGAGGCTACTATTATTATTACAAAACGGAATTTTCTCACAACACCATCTCTATCGACAATTCAGCCTATACTGGAACGAGAACATCTTACAATGCCTACTGGTATTATGTCGGTTACAACTATACAGCGAGTGAGCGATTCAATTGCTACAACAACATTTTCACCAATACTAGGGGAACTTCAACCACTGCAAGATATGGTTTGTACATTTATACAAGATATACAAATCTTCACATAGACAACAACAATACCTATGTTCCCAATTCCACCCGAACCTATTACTTCAACAACGTGGGCTATGCCAACGCTGCTGCAGCTACTGCAGGCATGACCGATTGGGGCACACCTGGGGGAACTGGAAAAGTGTGTGAAAACGGCTTGAATGTAGATCCAGTTTATGACAATGTTGAAACGGATGTGGAGCCAGGTTTTCCAATGGACAACAAAGGAATGGCCAATGGTGCCGTAACCAACGACGTAAACAATGCCAAAAGAAATGCGAGCACACCCGACATTGGAGCCTATGAATTTAGCATTCCTATTGCCCTAGATTCATTTGAATTGACAGGCACAAATGAGTGCGGAGGATACATGGAAACAATGGTTGTTAAAGTCAAAAACTTAAGTACAAAAGATGTAAAGGGAGATCTTCCTCTTTCTATCTCTGACGGGAAAACAACCAAATCTGAGTTGTTTAGTGCCAATATTGGTGCAGGAAAAAGCCAAACTTTTACATTTTCCAACCCATATCAGTTCAATAGACCAGGCAAAAATTACATTACTGCCAAAATAGAACACAACGATGGAAGTTTATTGGACAATGAAATAACGGATTCCATTAACATTACCTCCTCGCCCTCTGGCGCAGAGCTTGTCGATGGAAGCGGATTTGAAGGTTATTTTAGAGCTGGAAATATGAAGGCGCCCGACGTTGCCGCACCAGATTACGACAATGAATACGAAATAATTCCACCAAGCAAATATTCAAGTGCCAACTATGGTACAGATTGGACATTAGACAATATTTCTGCAACTCCATCGGGGACTACCGATAGTGCTGGGTTTACCTTCAGTGCTCCTTCTGCAAATGGCAACGGAACATTGACCTACAACCCATCTAGAAGCATGCAAGACTCTGTTATTTACATTGCCATGAGAATAAATGACCTCAATACTGGTTGTGATTCAATCATTGGAAGATATGTATATATCCCAAATATTCCAGTCGCATCTTTCAAACACAAGGATGTGTGCGACGGAAATGCAGTAGAATTTGAAAACCAATCTAAGATTGCAATGGGAGAGAACATGCTATTCAATTGGAACTTTGGAGACATCAATGCAAGCGATGATTCTTCAGCTTTGATTGATCCTTTCTATCAATATGTAACCTATGGTCGATATGAAGCAATAATGGGTGCTGTAAATGCAAACTACACCAAGTTTATGTACTACGATACTGCTTCGGTATTGATTACTCCTTCACCTGCAGTAGATTTCAAAGCATTCAGTGCTTGTGAAGGCGAAGATATAACGTTCAATAACCTATCATCTGATCCTGCAAATAGTGGCTCCACCATTACCTATCTATGGGAGTTTGGTGACAACACTACCGATACCAAAACTAGCCCAGTTAAACAATACAACAAACCTGGAACTTACCAAATAAAATTGATTGCAACAATGAATGGATGTACCAACGAAATCGTTAAAAATGCCAATCAATTTGCCAAACCTGTTGTAAGTGAATTTACCACCAAGGGTAGCTGTAATTTGGAAGAGGTTGAGTTCAACAACAATACTAGCATCTCCATTGGCAAAGCAGGATACGTTTGGGAACTGGGAGACGGGAATATCTCCACATCAGAAAATCCAAGACACAACTACAGCACCCCAGGATCAAAAACAGTTAAGCTGACAGCTACTTCTGAATTTGGATGTGTTGATTCTTTTGAAAAAGTAATCACTCTTGCAGAATCTCCGGTTGCTGATTTCGATTACAACGCACCATGTAATTTGGATCCTGTAACATTTAAAAATAACTCCATAGAGCCTTCAGGAGACAATACTGTTTACCTATGGGATTTCAATGGAGAAGGATTGTCAACCGATAAAATACCCAGCTTTAAATTTGCTGATCTAGGTCTTAAGGCCGTTACGCTTACAGCAACTGCGAAGAATTCAGGTTGTCAGGCGACCATCGTTAAAGAATTTAACGTACTACTTCAACCAGAAGCTAGCTTCACCGTAGGCAATGTTTGTGACGAAGAGGAAGCCGTATTCATCAACAATTCCAAAGTTGCTGCAGGAAACTTAGATTACAATTGGTCTTTCGGAGACGGAACATCATCTACTGATGCCGCCCCTAGACATGCCTATGACATTTCGGGAAATGCGAAAGCCTTTGAAGTTATTCTTGTAGCCAGTTCGAAAGGTGCATGTGCCGATACCTTCAGCCAAAATATTTTCGTTAATCCAAAACCAGATGCAGGATTCACCAGTTCAGTTTCTGGACGTGTGGCTACTTTTACACCAAATGACGTTTCTGCAGGTTTGTCCTACTTCTGGAGATTTGGAGATGGTGGTCAGTCTACCGATGCTAGCCCCACCTATGAATATGTCAACGTAGAAGGATCAACTTCTTACAATGCTACACTCTACTTGGTGAACAATTCAGGTTGTGCAGATGAGGTCTCCAATGCAGTAAGCTTTGAAAACTTTATCGGTGTGGAAAATCTCGAATTCAACAATAAATTATTCAATGTTTATCCAAATCCAAACAATGGAATATTTAACCTTGAGATAGACGCTGAAAACGTTGAAAGTATTGTAGTTTTGGATATGACTGGGAAAATAGTTTCAGCAAAGGTTTCTCAAAGAAATGGTACATATACCATCAATATGGATGGCATTTCCGCTGGAGTTTACAACGTAAAAGTATTGGCTGACAATACTTTGGGTATTCAAAAAATTACTGTAACTAAGTAAGTTTAATAATTTTATCAAAAAAGGGGGCTCAATTTTCTTGAGTCCCCTTTTTTTTGTACTATGGTAAAAAGTGAAATATACCGAGAAATTGGCACCCTAATTTTGCATCGCCCCGAAAAACGAAATGCGTTGAATCCTGAAATGGTTTCAGCCATCAAAACACAAATGCGCCATTTTGAAAAGAATGATGGTATTCGGATCATTCGTATAAAATCTGAGGGAAACACCTTTTGTTCAGGAGCAGACCTAGAATATTTACAAACCATGCAGTCCTACTCCCTATCGCAAAATTTAGAGGATTCAGACCAGCTAAAAGAATTGTTTTATCAAGTTTGGAACTCGTCAAAAATCACCATCGCTCAAATAGAAGGTTTTGCAGTAGCAGGTGGTGCAGGACTTTCTGCCTGCTGTGACTTTGTCTTCGCCAATACATCCAGTCGTTTTTGCTTTTCTGAAGTCAGAATAGGCTTTGTTCCTGCCATGGTAATGACCTTCCTGAACAAAAAGATAGGACCCAACAAAACACGGGAGCTTCTACTTACTGGGAAAATGATAACTGCAGAAGAGGCAAAAACACTTCATTGGGTTAATCAGGTTTACCCGGACAATCTAATAGAAGAAAAAGTTATTGAGTTTGCCGAAGAAATCACTGCCAACTGCTCACCACAAGCAATTCACCAAACCAAAGAAATGATCAACCAGCTATTGCCCTTATCAGTGGAATCATTCCTTGAGGAAGCAAGCAAAAGAAATGCCCATGCTCGCATGACTAAGGATTGTAAAAAGGGGCTGGATGCATTTGTCAATAAGAAGCAATCCAAATGGAATGGATAGACACCCATACCCATCTTTTTGCAGAGCAATTTCAAGAAGATTTAAATCAGGTAATTGCTCGAGCACGTCAAAACAAGGTGCAATATTGCCTACTGCCCAATATCAATCAAAAAAGCATGAATGATGTGCTTATGATATGCACTGAATTCCCCTTTTGCCTGCCCATGCTTGGTTTGCACCCTTGTGAAGTAGGCCATGAGTTCAAAAAAGAACTTACAGCCATAGAAAAAAGAATTGAGCAAGAGACAATTTATGGCATCGGAGAGGTTGGTATCGATCTTTATTGGGATGATCAATACAAAAGGGAACAAATCGAAGCCCTACAAATTCAATGTAGATGGGCATTTGAACTGGATTTACCCATTAGTATTCATTGCAGAAATTCTATGGACCTGGTCTTGGATTTGATTGAAAATCTACCCTTCCAAGTGAAAGGAGTTTTCCACTGCTTCACAGGCAATACAGAACAGCTTTTTCGGATACAACAACTCAATATGCTCATAGGCTTGGGCGGTGTATTAACATTTAAAAAAAATAAAAGCCTTAGAGAAACCGTACAGCAAACCGATCCTGCGATGGTCGTTCTGGAAACCGATGCGCCCTATCTGTCCCCACACCCTTTGCGTGGAAGAAGAAATGAACCCTCCAATATTCCAATTATTGGTGAATGTTTGGCCGACCTATGGAATCTCAGCCTAAAAGATATCGCTGAAATTAGTACAAGAAATGCCAAAACCATATTTGATCTACCTTAAGTCTTACCAAGGATAAGCTAAATTTCGGCTTTTCCTTTGTGAAGCACACGAAACCTTATTGTCAATGCAAGCAATATAGAAACAAAAATTTGTGGGACGCACAAAAGATGCCCAAAACATTGATTTTGAGCATTTTGGTACATTTCATTACTTAATAAATGCGGAGAGAGAGGGATTCGAACCCTCGAAACCCTTTCGAGTTTACACGCTTTCCAGGCGTGCCAGTTCAGCCACTCCTGCACCTCTCCTTAAAAATAGGTTTTCGAAAGTACGAAATTTACACGCAGTTTCAATAAATAAAAATCAAGGATTTTAACAAAAAAATTGACTCCCCAAGAAATGATCTTTAAATGACTCTTCCTTTAATCAGTAATAAGAATATGACTGTGAATGCCCATGAGATCGCAACCCTTTTTTACTTGACATTTTCCAAAATCGCTATTGTCAGTAAGCGAGGCGTGCCTTGCACTTGAACAAGAGCAGAAAATCACCAAGCAAAAAGCAAAAAAACAACTAACTTTCATACATTTTGACCATTTGGTATTCGCAAGATAGGTAAAATGTTTTATGTTACCAAATTGTTAACCCAATGTTATCCAAAAATCAATAGGAGGTACTTTTGATTTTATCTATGATGGCTGTTGTGGAATATCCTTCTGAAAAATCAATCCTTTCCACCCTTCCTCCTCGTTGTTTAATTTCCTTGGCGCCAACAATATCTTCCTCACTATAATCTCCGCCTTTCACCAAAATATTTGGCTTTACTCTTAAAATGAGATTCAAAGGGGTATCCTCGTCGAACAAGACCACCACATCCACACTTTCTAGTGCTGCCAAGACAAATGCTCGACTTTCTTGATTTTGAACCGGCCGATTTTTTCCTTTCAAACGTACAACAGATTGGTCCGAATTAAGCCCTACAATCAAACGGTGCCCCAATAACTTTGCTTTTTCCAAGTATTGAACATGTCCTTTGTGAAGAACATCAAAACAACCATTGGTAAATACAACTTTTTGTCCATTTTTTCGCCAATCGTTGATCAGTTCCTCTGGAAATTTGTCGATGTAAATTTTATCTTCAATCAATTACGTTTTTGTTTTAATAGAAAGAGAATATATGAAATTAGCCCAAAAGAAAAAATACCTATCATTTGCGCAGTATGCGTAAGGGTACTATACGCCAAACCAATCGTCTGGTCCTTGATTCCATACAAAACCAATGCTTTGGCTACCATGAGATGGAATGCACCAGTCCCTCCAGGCGTGATAATAACTGCTACAGAGCCCGTAAAAAGAATGGTAAGTGCAGCATCAAAACCTAGGTTTGATGTTCCCTCTAAGGCAAAAAGGGTAAAATAGGACGACAAAAAGTAACCTACCCAAATCAGAAAACTATACCCTATAAAAAGCGTTGGATTTTTAAGTTTTGATATCGACCTTACTCCATCCTGTAGGCCAGACAAAAATTGAATTATTTTGATTAGCAAAGGGTGTTCAAAATCCTTTGCTTTTTTTTTCCAAAAAGCATACCCAATCAATAGAGCAACAAAGCCAATGGCCAAAAAAATTAGGGGTGGTTTATTTGTTCCATTTGCGCGAAAAAATTCTTGTATGATACCGAATTGTCTTAGCAATATCAATAGAGTGATCAGCGTCAAAGCCAATAAGTCTACAAAACGTTCTATCAGTACCGTGCCCAAAGATTTTTGAATTGGAACTCTGTCTGACCGATGTAGCATACCACATCTCAAAACCTCTCCGCTTCTTGGAATTGCATAATTCACAACATAAGCTGCCATAACCGAAGCAAAAGCATTCAAAAAAGTGACCTTATATCCTAAAGGAATTAGCAATTGATTCCACCTTACGGCACGAATTACGTGACTAAGGACTCCTGAAAAAATGGCCAATAATATCCAAATAAGCCTTGCCTTTTTTAATTCTTCCCAAAGTCCTAAAGGTTCTACTTTTGTCAAAGCAAAGGCAAACAAGGAAAGACCTATAAGAACGAAAAAGATATTTTTTAATTGGCTTTTCACGATTTTTTGATCAGTTTATTTTTGTCGTCAACAAAAACAACCGTAGGAGTAAACCTCTCTGCCTCTTCCCTTGTTACGTGAGCAAATGAAATTATAATCAATACGTCACCTGCTAGTCCCTTGCGGGCAGCAGCACCATTCAAGCATATTTCACCACTTCCCTTTTCACCTTTAATAACGTAAGTTTCTAGCCGCTCTCCATTGTTGTTGTTCACGACCAATACCTTTTCCCCTTCAACAAAGTCTGCGGCAATCATAAGCTCTTCATCTATGGTTATGCTACCTATATAATTGAGGTCTCCATAAGATAGAGTGGCGTTGTGAATCTTAGATTTTAGAATTTCTACCAACATAAAGGCAAAGTTAATTTGCTTTGTTGAACATATGAGTGGCATTTTGCAGAATACCTTCAAAACCTCCTTCAATATTATTGATGTTTTGAAAACCAAATTTTTGAAGAATTGAGCAGGCAATGACAGATCGATATCCTGTGGCGCAGTGAATTTGATATTTACCTGTTTTGTGCAGCTGTTTTTGTTGTTGAACCAAATTAGAAAGTGGAATATTTTTTGATCCTTCTAAATGATTCAACTGATATTCTGTCTTTTTTCTCACGTCCAAAATAGTTGCATCCTCTGCTATTTCATTGGGAGAAATCAAATTTATCCGCGCAAGTTCTCTACCTTTAGACCATTCATTTATTCCTCCCGATAAATAACCCAAAACATTGTCGAAACCAACTCTTGCCAGCCGTACAATAGCTTCTTCTATCTGATTTTCTTGTGCAACCAGTAGCAAAGGCGTTTGTATGTCTACCAATACAGAACCAACCCAAGGAGCAAAAGAGCCATCCAAGCCTATGAAAATAGATTGTGGTATATGGGATTTTACAAATTCTTCTTTGTTTCTAACATCCAAAATTACAGCTCCTTCTTGCCTACCAATTTGTTCAAATTCTTTAACTGATAGCGGTTTGCGTGATTTGATTAGAATTTCATTTATATCCGAATAGCCATTCTTATTTAGCGCTACATTTAAGGGAAAATACCCTGGAGGTGGTAATAAACCATCGGTCACTTCTTTAATGAATTGACGCTTACTCATATTGGCCCGTAAAGCATAATTTACTTGTTTTTGATTTCCAAGGGTATCATGTGTTTCATCCATCATATTTTTCCCACAAGCGCTTCCTGCACCATGACCTGGATAGACTACAATATGGTCTGGAAGGGGCATGATTTTTTGTCGAAGACTATCATATAGCATGCCCGCCAGATCTTCTTGGGTCATATCTGCCGCTTTTTGAGCCAAATCTGGACGTCCCACATCACCCAAAAAAAGTGTATCCCCTGTAAATATGGCGATTTCTTGTTGGTGTTGGTCCAATAATAAATAAGTTGAACTTTCAAGTGTATGACCTGGTGTGTGCAGAACTTTTAACTGCACTTCTCCAATTTGGAAAGTTTGCCCATCATAGGCAATATTTGACTGAAATGATGGTTTTGCCTCCGGACCGTATACGATAGGCGCCCCTGTTTTTTTGGAAAGGGTAACATGACCACTTACAAAGTCGGCATGAAAATGAGTTTCAAAAATGAACTTCAAGCTAAGCTTTTTTTCGTCAAGCAAGTCTAAATAGGGTTGGCTCTCCCTCAATGGATCTATTATCGCAGCTTCACCGTTGCTTTCGATAAGATAAGCTCCTTGAGCTAAACATTTGGTATACAGTTGGGTTATTTCCATTTGGCGCTCAAATTTCGCTTTTTTTAACGGATTTATTTTCTTATATCTAGGGTTTATACAAAAGCAAATCACCGCGGCCAGCTTTGCTCACCAACTCTAATTTATCCATTGGGGGTCTTCGATAATAAATGTGACCGTCATTGTAGATGTTTACATAAATAATTTTGCTTCCATCTACAAAACAATTGAGCACTGTATGATTGTCGATGAGAACGTTTTCTGCCTCCAATTCCCAAGCATATAAATTGGATACCTCATTGACCTGACCCCTAATTTCTTTGGTTTTTCCGGAAAGAATTATGTCCGTACTTTTTTTGGATTCAAAGCCAATGTAATCTATATCAAGATTCGTCAATTCGATTTTTTCTGTGCTATTTCCAATAATTTGTAAGCTAGATAGCTGAATTGGCCCTTCATTCGTACAAGATGCTGCTGATGTAATTTTAATATTTTTGAGGTCCTTCCAAAAATATATTTTTACTTGAGGGTTTTGTACTTGTCTCACAATATTGCATTTGTTCTTGTCTCGAATTTTTAGCGTACCTTCTGTTATTTCTGTGGTAAAACCTTTGAGTATATTTTTACCTCCAGAAATTTCAATTTGCCCTTTTTTGATAGAATCTTGAGCTATGACCAAACCAAATCTTTTGTTTGCATCTATGGTATGAAAATTGCCCAACTGCCGAGTCTCAACAGTATTTTCACCCACAGAAGTAAAACAATCGCCCAATTGGTCTTCTGCACAAGACTGC
Source organism: uncultured bacterium (assembly GCA_963991985.1). Taxonomy (GTDB): domain Bacteria; phylum Bacteroidota; class Bacteroidia; order NS11-12g; family UBA9320; genus MED-G17. Next base: position 22,607 of record CAXDRX010000014.1, read on the forward strand.
AGAAATAAACATGAGATAAAAAAAATATTTTTAAAATGCATACCCAATTCCCAAATCAAAATAATCTGCTTTGAAAAAATGACTGACCAAATCTGTTCGAACAAAAACATCTTTGTTGAGAAAATAGTTCAGCCCAATTTTCTGATAATATGCAGGTTTCAAAACACTCGGTGAAGCTATATAACAACCAACATCTGCATATGCCTCTAAGCGCCCCATTTGCCAAAGATTTCCCAATCTAAGTCCACATTCTAAGTTATCTTTTAACCTAACAGGCAAGTTTGTTGTCTGATCTTGGTTGTTGTAACTACCATGCTGACCATCCATGTTGATGTCTAGGCCAAAATGCCAAAATCGATGCGCTTTGTTTCTTTTCAAAATTTTATCAATTCCTATGCCGTAAATGTAAAACCTTTCTTGTCTTTCTACGCTTGTTTCTTTTGAAGCAAGAAAACCATAAATAAACCAATCTTTATGGTGCATGAATGTGTCCCCGATATAGGATTTTTTCTTTTCTGAAGGAGGAAAATAAATTTGCTGCGTAACACCAAGGTTAAAGGTATTTATGCCCAAATTGGGCGCATGAAAAGCTCCATTTGAAAAATGAGTCAAACCGCCAAAAATCATAAAGCCAAAGGGAGATTGCCAACCCATTTGACCTTGAAACGCTGCATTGACGTGGGAACTTATTGCCAAATTTCTTTTGTTTCTAAATGGATCAAACTTTTGGGTAAGATATCCCAACCCGAGCCCTCCATGGACAAATAAGTGACCAACTTTTCCAAATTTTTTTCGGTAATTTAAGTTGGGAATATAGGCGAATGCATTGCCTATTAAAGAAGTATTCCCTAAACCAAGAAAAGCAATTTTATGTCCCACTTGAAGCCGAGAATAATTTCCTTCCAAAAATTGAGATTGTCTTTTGATGTAATTGATGTCTATACCAATTCCATGAGACTCAATATTGCTCATATATCCATGATGTGCCATGATATAAGTAGGGTAAACGGAGGTTCGTAAGGACTGGGCTTCCATGAGGATGGTGAGCAACAGAAACAAAATAGACCCTAAGAGCTTCACGTTGGAAAATTAGTAAATAATGTCTAAAATCAGGCAGTTTGGTATTTTGATCTGCGCAAAAAAGTATTGAAAATTCCAAAAATGACAATCAATACCACAGGCAATGCCATATTGAGCAATATCCATTTTGACTTTTCCTTTTTGACTTTGGTTTTGTTTAGCAATCGGAGTGCCACTTTTTTGGAGCGAACATTTATGATGTCTTCATAGCCCAACAAATAGTCAACGCAGTTTAAGAAAAATCTTTTGTTTTCAAATTTTACTGGAATCCCCATTTTTTTGCTTGCAAAACGATCAAAGCCCAAAGGAAGGGGCTCCAAGGCATCTCCAGAATAAACCACTTGATTTCTGATAAAATCTCCATCAGAAAGAACAATCATACGGTTTTGCAGGATAGACGGAATGAAGGGAATTTTCGTGTTTTGGTACCCTTTTCTATAGGAGAAAGCACTTTTGAATTCTCCCTCAAGAAGAACACCTCCGATTTGGTTGGCTTGCTTAAAAATTTGGGTATTCCGGTCCATACCTAGTTGAACCAAATTCATATGGATATTGACTGGATTATAGGCAACTCGCGAATTCTTTGAACTTTGAAGCAATGGTGTCTTTCTAATATTTTTATTGGAAGTAGTATCAATACTACTCACAAATCTACCCCAAATAGCCGGGAGATTTTTGACTATTGGATGGGTGCTGGAAGGGTTGAACAAAGGATAAAAAACCCAAGGCAAAATTTGTGGTCTATTGCCAGCATTTTTCATAACTACAGGAATACCATGACAATTTAAGTCTTGGATAAGGTTGGGATTGATTCGAACCCCAAATCGAAACAAAAGATCGTCAAGATTCAAATCGTAATCTGCAGTTGCTACTTGTCCATATTTTTGGATTGAATCCATCTCTGCCACCAATGATTCTACCAAGAATATAATTTTTCCCCCTTGCATGATGTACTGATCTAGAAGGAATTTTTCAATTTCCTCAAAACGTTTTCTTGGCTTAGCAACAATCAAGCCATCAAAACCTTGCAAATAATCTAGCATGGCTTCAATGATTGCTTGTCCGCCATTGTTGGAGTTTGTTACTTTTTCTGCAATTGGTTGTAGCGCAAGAGTATCATTCAAGTTTAAATTGATGTTTGAGACTTTATAGAACTTAGAGAGTTCTGAGCGGATGTCTGCAGTTTCTTCTGTTGTCAACTCAGCATGGCCCTCCAAAAAGGCTATTGTTGGTGCCTTTCGAGAAACAAGCAAGCGAAGGATATTGTCAATTTCATATTCGATTTGCTCAATGGAAATATTTATTTCTTCTTGCGTTGACGCACCAAATTTTCGCTTCAAGAAGTTGATCGGATATTCATTATTTTGGTAAAAGATAACGCCCGCCGGGATGATAAACTGATTGGAAATACTTTTTTCGTCGTCCAGCTCTGGCCGAACAATGAGGAGGCCTTTTTCAGAAAATTGTCTTAGAATGTTTTCTTTTTCTTTATTGTTTGAATTTCCTAATACATCTTGAAATTCAAAATCAATTTTACCTTGGGACTGAAGACGAATGGTGTACAACAAATCGGAAATTGCATTTTTTAAATGTTGGTACTGTTTGGGAAATTTTCCATCTAGATATATGGTAAAATATGCTACATCATCGAGACTATCCACAAGGGTTTTTGTTGTTCTACTTAAGGTGAATCTTTTTTCTTGTGTTAAATCTATTCTTTTAAAAAACAGCTGACCCAATAGATTGACAGCTATGACCAAAAGTACCAAAAACATGTACGAAATTCCGGCTTTTCCTCTCACCATAATCTAAGACTAAATCTCCATTTGGTGAAACCTAAAAATATCGCTATAAAACCCAAAAAGTACAGTATGTCTCTTGTGTCTATCACCCCTCTGCTTATGGAAAAGTAATGATAATCAATTCCCAACCACTCAACAAAAAAGGCAATTTTTCCTAAAAAGCTCAATTCACTCAATCGTTTAAAGGATTCATAAAATAGATAGCAAAGCGCCATTGAAAAAAGAAAAGAGACAATTTGATTTTTGGTTAAAGAACTGGCAAACATACCCATAGAAACATAGCACGAGCTCAAAAGCAAAAGACCAATATACGACCCTACTATTCCACCTGTATCGTAATTGCCTTTAACTGCACCCAATTGATGGATGGTAAAAACGTAAAAAAAGGTAGGCAATAAAGTTAAAAAGACAATAAAACAGTGAGCAAAAAATTTTCCGAGTATGATTTGTGTATCGGTTATTTTGGTGGTCGTTATCAACTCAAAAGTACCTACTCGATATTCTTCTGAAAAACTTTTCATTGTAATGGCTGAAATTAAAAATATGAAAATATATGGAGCCATTAAAAAAAGTGTATCTAAGTTGGCATAACCGAAATCTAGCACATTGGTATCAGGATAAATCCATAAGAAAAGACCCATGATAAGCAAAAAGACGGAGATGACAACATATGCAATTAGGGAACTAAAGTAGCTTTGAATTTCTTTAACAATTAAATGAATCATTTTTTGGTGAGATGTTTAAATATATCTTCCAAACTATCCTTAATTTCTTCCTGCTGAACAATTGGATTTTCTTGTGTTTTGGCCAATTCAAAAATTTCTTTCACCAAAAAATCTTTGTTGGAGTGCCCAAAAATCCATTGGTCTGAATGCTCTCTGATCTGGATTCCTTTTTGTTTCAAATACTCCATGTTTTTGGTTTCTATCGGTTTGGAGAATTTCACACACATTTGTTCCTCTTTGCTGTATTTCTTTTTTATATCATCTAATGATCCCTTTTCCACAATTTTCCCCTGGTTGATGATCATCACTTGAGAGCAAATGGCTTCGACTTCTTGCATGATGTGGGTAGACAATAGTACCGTTTTTTCTCTCCCAAAATCTGAAATTAGTTCACGTATTTGTAATACTTGGTTGGGGTCTAAACCTGAGGTGGGTTCATCCAGTATAAGTAATTTTGGATCGCCCAAGAGTGCTTGTGCCAAACCAACTCTTTGCTTATAGCCTTTGGACAATTGACCGATTTTTTTTTGTTTTTCTGGTCCAAGCCCTACCCTATCTACCACTTGGGCTATTTCTTTTTTGATATCTTTTCTAGCTACCCCTTTCAATTTTGCCATAAAAGCCAAAAACTCTGTGATGAACATATCGTAGTACAAAGGATTTAGCTCGGGCAAATAGCCAATAGAATTGGTAAGCTCTTTGGCTTGTTTTTCTATGTCAAAGCCATTAATTATCGCTCTTCCTGATGTAGGCTTAAGATAGGTACATAGCATTTTCATCGTGGTGCTTTTGCCTGCGCCATTCGGCCCTAAAAAACCAACAATTTGCCCCTTTTCTACTGAGAAATCTAGAGCATCTACAGCAAGCTGATTTCCGTACTTTTTGGTTAATTGAATGGCTTCAATGGACATATATTCACGAATTAAACCACTTCTTTGCGATTTTTATTGTAAAATCAACATAGTTCTCCAATCCTTGGTTATAGGTTTCGTTGGAAAGCAATTGACCATTTGTATCCACACAATCCTGAGTAAATTGTGACTCGAAAATTTTTGGTGAAACCACAGAATGAAAATCCAAATAGGAAATCACTTTATTCAGCATTTGGCTTAGTAACAATGCGGGTATACGTCCCCCTCTTCCATTGGAAACACCCGCCAATGCAAAAACCTTGTCATCGAACATCGCTTTGTTTTGTTTGGTCGCAAATAAGTTGATTAGGTTAATTATTTCTGGTGTTGGCATCCAATTGTATTCCGGCGAATGGATAAATATAATCGATGCTTTGGCCATTCCATCGATGAGGGATTTTTGAAATTTCGAAGGACGTATTCTTGTCGAACTAACTTGGTTTCCTAGGGGCAAATCATAGTTTTCAAAGTTGAGAACCTTTGCTCTATATGCTTTGTCCTCCAGGTGATTTTTGGCTGCTAAGCTCAAATATTGAGTATTGCTCCTCGGATTGGGTGATGCGTTTATGATTAGGCAATTCAAAACTTCTCTTTAATTATATTTTCAACAGTCGTGAGGTGCCTATGGTTTCTGCCAAAATCTATAAAAAAGATAGGAAAAAAAGGCTTGCTAACCAGTTCCAATTGATTGTTGTTAATTTTTATCTCTAAATTATCGGCTGTAAAGAACTGATTTTTAGCATATAAAACTATCCGATTTGAAGACTCACTTTTTACTTTCCAGCGATTGTTTTTGATTTCATCAAGCACCAAAGATTTGCTGTCATTAAAATTTTTGTTCAAGATAATCTTTCTTTTTTGTTTGGCCTTCAGGTAAAGGCTTAGGTCATGTAGACCCAATGTTTCAAAGGTTATGGCGTTGTAACCGACCACAAAAAAAGCGATGGCAAAAGAGATAAATAAAGCGGCTTTAAAATTGGCCTCTATAAAAGTAAAACCATATTTCCAAGGTTGTTCTTTTGTGTAAACCAGCATTGTGATGAATGGAAGCAAGACCAACACCGAAGCAATCAAATGGGTGAGAATAATTACAATTTTAAATATGGTAATTTTTGTATTCATTTTGCGATTAATATTTGAAGAGCATCTTCGGTTTTACCCGAGTCAATAAGCGCTTTTGCTTTTTTGTGTAATTCCAGATAGTTGTTAGGTTGATGATCTATTCCATCTGGTAATTTGGATTTTTCTAGAGCCGCCAATTTACCCAAATCATTGGCACTTAAAACCGTGCTCTGCTGAATGTGTCTAGGGAGTCTATCAAAACCAATGCTTTCCTCGGCCAAAGATTTTTCTACCTTGAATAGCGCCTCTCCATTTGCACGGCAGTACCATGCATCTCCCATGCGAGCAACCAAATCCATTTTTCTAGGATCTGCATAACCCGACTCTCCGATCATTTCTTCGTTGATGTGTATTTTTAAAATTTCACATATAACTAAATTCCCTGCACCACCACTGGTTCCCAGCTCTTTTATTTCCAGAACTTTACACTCAAGCTGAGCCGGTGATTCTTTTAATCTTGAGGGACGTACAAGATCTGAAGGAATTTCTGTGAATCCTGCTTTTTTAAATTCATTTGTACCTCTTGGGTAAGGAGAACTGGCTATACTCATTTTCCAAACCATATTGTAACTTACAACATTTACAACCACTTCGGGTACTTCTTTTAAATTTTCATGGGTGTCTTTGGTCAGGTTGGTTCTTCCACTTCTTGCCGGTGAGAAAACCAATATGGGTGGTTTTGCGCTAAATAAATTAAAGAAGCTATACGGCGCTAAATTAGAATTACCTTTTTTATCTATCGTACTTGCAAAGCAAATGGGACGTGGTCCAATGATGCTTATTAAATTTTTGTGAACCGTTGGCAAATCCTCTTCCTGTGGAACAATGCTTTTCATTCTACTAATTTTACTAAGTATTTATTTTTCTTTCCCTTGTTGATCAAAATATACCTTGATTTTATAGCCATTCGAGGATGAAGTATCTGTTCTTCATCTTCAATTTTTTCGAAGTTTATTTTCAGTCCGCCGGATTTAATCATCCTTTTTGCCTCCCCTTTAGATGAAAATATTTGTGTGTGAACGGCCAATAAATCGAGCAAATTATTGTCTGAGAACAAGATATTCTTGGAGAGATTGTAGGTTTCCTTCACTTGAATTTCATTGACCAATTCATCACTAAGTTGCTCAAATTGTTCTCTACTATTCAACCCAAAAACAATTTCAGAATCATTTTTGGCTTTTAGAAATGCACTTTCAGAGTGAACCATACAAGTGGTTTCTTTGGCAATCATTTTTTGCAAAATTCTTAGGCTAGGATTTTGCTCATGCTCTTTTATTTTTTGAACAATTTCGTTGTGAGGTAAAAAAGTGAATATTTTAATATAGCTCTTTGCGTCTTCATCACTAATGTTTAACCAAAATTGGTAAAAATTGAAGACGCTTGTTTTCTTTTCGTCCAACCAAATATTTCCACTTTCACTTTTTCCAAATTTACTTCCATCGGCTTTTGTGATGAGTGGTGCTGTAATGGCATAGGCTTCGGCCCTTTGTTTTTTTCTAATTAGCTCAATACCTGTAGTGATGTTCCCCCATTGATCACTTCCTCCCATCTGTAAAACACAGTTTTCATTTTTATGTAGTTGAAAAAAGTCGTAACCCTGCACGAGTTGATAGGTAAACTCTGTAAAACTCATACCACTTTCTAATCGATTTTTTACTGAATCTTTTGCCATCATATAATTGATGCCAATATGCTTGCCTGTATCCCTTAAAAAATCTAGAATGCCCATTTGGGAAAACCATTCGTAATTGTTGACCATTTTGGCAGGATTCACTTTGGTATTAAAATCCAAAAATTTCTCTAGTTGAGTATGCACACAATCCTGATTGTACCGCAAGGTTTCCGTATCTAACAACTTTCTTTCTGTTTTTTTTCCACTTGGATCGCCCACCATACCCGTGGCTCCGCCCACAAGTGCATATGGCTGATGGCCAGATTTTTGCAAATGCATCAATAAAATGATTGGTACAAAATTCCCTATATGCAAAGAATCTGCAGTTGGATCAAAACCAATATATCCTTTCGTTCTTTTTGTGTTGAGTCTTTCCTCCGTTCCGGGCGTATCTTGATGAAACAAGTGCCTCCATTTAAGTTCTTGTATCAGATTATAATTGGGTTGAAAAGACATCGCTTCGCAAAGGTAACAATTTGTTTACCCTACATTTTTGGAAATGAAAAAATCAGAGGAAAACTATAGCAGTCAGCGTACTCCTTTGTCAATATAGAAGGCATATTGCATGAGTCCTTTTCCAAAACTAAATCAAAGAAGGGCCATTTGCGGAGCCTTCTTCTATACTGATTTTAATTCAGGATGTGCAAGGATGCCCCATTTTGTTGCACATTGTACCTCTTTAAGGGGATTCTTGCGGGGCCATTGCCCACAAAACCGTCGTATTGAAAAGTGGATGTACAACATGATTTAAATTGGTTGTTTTGCTCACTTCCACAACGCAAGTTGAGGTTTTTCTCATCTACTTCTACCACTCCACAAGTATCAAAAGGATGAAATGTACAGGCTCTTTCCAATGCATAATATTGGCCATCAAAATTATGGATGAGTGCAATTCCTTTGTAGCCTTCTTCTATATAGTGGTAGGACCCCAATTGCTTTAAATGCTGATAAAGCGGCAAATCTGTATTGATTAAAACATTAACAGGGACGTTTGGAATTATTTGCTGATTGTTGCTTTCATCTGGTTTACAAGCAAATAAAAAGATTATAAAAAGAACAAATAGCTTATTGTTGATAGTCATAAAACCCTTTTCCCGATTTTCTTCCCAACAAACCTGCGTCCACTTTGGCCTTTTGTATTCGGCTTGGACGAAATTTGGCATCAAAATTAAATTGTTCAAACATTGTTTTGGTTACATTGTAATTGGCATCAACACCAATAAGGTCCATAAGTTCGAAGGGTCCCATCCGAAAGCCCATATTTTTTACCAGCTTATCAATCGTGCCAAAATCTGCTACACCATCTTCTAAAACTTTTAAACTTTCAACATAGAAATGTCTAGCAACTCTATTGACTACAAATCCAGGCGAATCTTGAACTACAATTGGCTCTTTACCCAAGTCCAATACAAAAGATTTTGTTTTTTCAACCAGGTCTTGGCTTGCTTGTGCAGGTTTGATGATTTCTACCAGTTTCATAATATGAGCAGGGTTAAAAAAATGAATTCCGATAACGCAAGAAGGGTGTGTGCATTGTGCCGCAATTTGGGAAAGAGGTATTGAAGATGTATTGCTTGCGTAGACAACACTATCTTGGTGTACTTTCATCAATTGGTTAAAAATTTGGACTTTCACATCCAAATTTTCCACGATTGCCTCAATAAATAGATCTCCTTTTAGTGTTTCTATTTTATGAGTAAAGGATAGATTTTGCAAACATGCTTTCCTCTGTTGTTCTGTTATTTTTCCTTTCTCAACGCCTTTGGAAAGGTTTATTTCAATTTGATTTTTTGCCTTTTGAAGTGCTTTTTGGCTAATATCAAAAAGGTGAACGGAAAAATCAGAAAGTCCGCAAACTTGTGCGATTCCTAAGCCCATAGTCCCCGCACCGATGATTCCTATTTCTTTTATTTTAGTCATTTACCTTTTTGTAATGATTGGGAATTTTAAAAGGGAATTTTTGTTGCTCAGGCATACTTATTTTTAGAATTTTCAGATCCACGAAAAGAGCATTTTCACCGGAGTTGATTTCCATTTGAATATTTTTTGGACACAACTTCTCCTCCACTAACATGTGTTCAAGGTATTTAATTTTTCCAAAAAATGGTTCTTTCAAACCTATTGACTCAATGGAAGACTCATTCAACAAAAAATCGCTATTGATGGACAGTATATTTTTAATTTTCCCTTTGAAGATGGTCGCCTCAATCCCGGAATCTGTAATGAATTGATAGTCATTTATATCAAAAATCGACTTCCCCAAAAGAAGATTTTGTAATTCTAAAGGACCCATCTGGAAGCCCAAAAATTTGGAAATCAGATGGTTACCACCACACAAATATTCTTTTTCTATTTTATTGATTACGTACATTGAATCTTGGGTAAACAAAGCCCTCGCTACTTCTATCCCAAAAACTTGTATTGATGCCCAAACAAGACTATCTCTTTTCAACCTAAGGTTCATGGAAAAATTTATCTCTTCTTGACTGGTTTTGTATAAACCTTTCAATTTTAGTTGAACATTTTTTTGTGTAATCCCCTCTCTTTGAATGGCATGAACTAGTTTTTCTGCTGCGATATTTTTGTCTTTTTTCTGGAGGCTTTTGTATCGGCTGCATGCACTTAGAAGAGTGCTCAAAAACAAAAAAGAAATTAATATTTTGGACAAATTATTCAAATTGAGCCTGGATATATTGCTTTATTTCTGCGGTAGGTGCCAAATTTAGGGCATTTTGGATGGCAATTTTCGATTGTTTCATTAAATCTTTTTTTCTCAAAATTCTTGATTGAAGCAAATAATACTCCCATTTTTTGCTTGATTCAAGCGCCCAAGCTATCTCTTCCAAAGCTTTGTTGTCTTTATTATTCAAAAAATTAGCCATAGCTAGGGAATGATGAACAAAAGATGCCTTTGGATCTTTGGCATATTTTCTTATTTCGTAGGCAAGTTTTTGAGCTTGTTCTGGGTTTTTTTCGTGCAAATATTGGCCATTCAATAGCTCTGCCATAATCAAAGCATTGTCGGGCATTTTCTCAAGCATCTTTAAATATAGCATTTTGGCTTGCGCCCATTGGTTTGTATTGGACAAGGCATTGGCTTTCATAAGTGTATGCTGAGTTTTGGTCTTTTCGTCATAAATAAGCCATTCACTTTTGTCGAGCACCAAAAGTGCTTTTTGAAAATTTCTTTTTTGCATCCATCCTCTGGCTTCGAAAAAATATAGTGCGATCTGGTTGGGGTATTGGTTTTGCATGTTTTGAGCAACATCCACAGCTGCATCGATTCTTTTTTGCTCAACAGATAGTTCAAGAAATCGAAAGACAAGCCGAAGATCATTCATACCCAATTGAATTGCTTTGTGGTAATTTTTCCATGCCGAATCCTTTTGACTTTGGGCAAAGTAAGCATCTGCATAAGCCAGCCATGCAATGGATTTTTCGGGATGTTGTTTGACAATTTTTTTGCCCAATTCTATCGGTTTGTTTGAGTCACTAGAATGATTGGAAATTGCGGGATGTAGGTCTTTCATCATTTGCAACTTGTATTCAATGGAAAGATTTTTGCTTTTTATCGCATTTTCTGCGTGCATACACAAGGAATCATAATTTTCTTCTTTGAGCAAAACATTAAAAACCCCTCGAGAGGCTGCCTCATAAGCATGATGATCCTCCCTTATTTTTCGAAAGTGTGTTTTGGCCAGTTTGAATTGCTTATACTTCAAAAATTTATTGGCCACGAAAAGGATATTTTGATCATCCAAGTTTCGATGACTCAATTCATTAAGCACTTGCAATGCTTTGCCCTCAAGCCGCATGAGCTCATAACATTTTATCTGCCCGATAAAAGTTGAAGGATTGGGCCCATATTTCTGAACAACATTTTTGTATAATTTCAAAGCTCTTTTGTGATTTTCATCCAAAATGGCACATTCTGCTGCCTTTTCCAGAAAATAGCATGCCGTTTTGTTTTGCCCTTGCTCCAAATAGGACATGAGTTCGTAACTTTCGGAAGCCTTCATCCAATTTTTATTTTTCTCATAGGCCAAAGCCAACTGAACCATATACCATTTGTTGTAGGTTGAATTGAGAAGAACTGCCTTTTGAATGCTCAATAAGGATTCTGTTTCGCTATCGGAAAGCAATGAGATTTGATATAAAGATTCATGAGAATATGGGTTGAAACCCAGTGCTTCTTGGAATGATTTCTTGGCTTCTAGATGATCGCCTTTGATTTTATTTTTTACCCCACGGTAATAGGCTTGCTCAAACGCCTTCCGATTGAGGTCATTTTCTCCTATGAGATCTTTCTCATAGGCCAGTTTTTTAGAAGCACATGAAATGAAAAGACATGAGCATAAACAAAATAAAAATCTATGTTTACTTGCCGCGTGTAGTAAAATCCCCAATGTTCAGTTCTTTCTTGCTTCCATCATAGTAAACATGATTCCCTACCATAGAGTTGCGTAAATGGGTGTGCAGCACTTTTGAATCCTCTTGAACAATACTTTTTTGTATTTCACAGTGCTCAATACTTGATCCGTTTCCAATGGAAACATAGGGGCCAATTTTCGAATTTTTAAGTGTAACATTCGAACCTATAAATACCGGTTCTATGATTTTTGAATTTACCAAAGACAAACCATCCCTTTTTTGATGCTTGACCATGCCCAATTCAAGCACCCTTGTATTGGAAGCCACCGTTGCATTTTTATTTCCACAATCCAACCACTCTTTGACCTTCCCGGGTAGAAAATTCCATCCTTTGTTTTTTAAATTGTCTAGTGCATTTGTGATTTGAAATTCACCTTTTTCCTTAATATTTTGGTCCAAAAGCCTTTGAATTTCTTGCTTTAGTTCTTCTCCTTTTTTAAAGTAATATACGCCAATGATGGCTAGGTTAGAAACAAATTCCGTAGGTTTTTCAACAAATTCATTGATTGCGCCGCGTTCATCCATTTTTACTACTCCAAATGCGGAGGGATCTTCTACCTCTTTTACCCAAATAATTCCATCTGTTTGGGGGGAAATGGTGAAGTCTGCATCAAAGATGGTATCCGCAAAGCCGACTATGGTTGGTCCATTTAAATAATTTTTGGCACAAAAAACAGCATGTGCAGTTCCCAAAGCATTTTCTTGATAGACAATAACAGGATTGGCACCCAAATTTTTAGCTATTCGATGCAAGGTCTCCTCGATTTCCTGTCCAAAATCATCTTTGATGACAAAAACGATATTTTCTATCGGATTTTGAGTCATTGTGCATAATTTCTCTACCAACCACTGCACTATTGGCTTTCCCGCAACAGGAATCATTGGTTTTGGCGTGGTTAAACTCTGGGGGCGCATACGCTTACCACGCCCGGCCATCGGAACGATTATATTCATTTTCTAATTTGTACCAGTATGTCCATACCCGCCTTCGCCCCTTTTTGTGTGCGAAAGATTATGAACTTTTTTAAATGTTATTTTTTCGACTTTCGAAAATACCATTTGGGCAATTCGCTCTTGGGGAAGCAAAGTTACTTTTTCGCTCGAAAGATTGATCAAAAGTACTTTTATTTCTCCACGGTAATCTGCATCTATGGTACCAGGTGTATTCAAACAAGTCAAACCTCTTTTCAAAGCCAATCCACTCCGAGGTCTAATTTGAGCTTCGATTCCCAAAGGCATTTCGATCTTTATACCGGTTGGGATAAGCATTCTTTCTAAAGGTTGTAGTAAAACGTTTTTATCAATATTTGCCCTCAAGTCTAGCCCAGAAGAACCCTCTGTTTGATACTCAGGAATTGCTACCCCTGACGGCAAAACTATTTTAACCTCAATGGCCACGATTTTTCGACAAAGCTATTAAAATGTTTTTACCCTCTAGATACCAGATAATGAGACCATAAAAAACCATAGCACTAAATGCATAAAACCAAAGCAATGGATTTTGGAAATCAAAGATTTGGTAGAATGTAAAAATTACAATAGATGAAAAGGAAATATGAAAAATTGTTTTGGGAAGATTGTATGAAATAGGATAATAACGGTTTCCAAATTTCCATGCAGAAATCAGCATGAATAGATAAACAATCATTGTTGTAAAAGCAGCAGCAATGATGCCAAAGTAGGGAATAAAAATATAATTGAGAAGGACAGTTAAAAAAGCGCCCGAAAGGGAAATATAAAGCCCAAACTTATTTTGGTTGGTGATTTTGTACCAGATGGAGAGGATAAAATACATGCCCAAAAATAAGTTCGACAACAACAAAATGGGCACAATAGTTAGGGCATGAGGATGTTTGTAATAAGCATTTCCTTGGATCAAATATTTCGCAAAAATGGGTGTGAAAAAAGAAATTGATACAACAAAAAAAGTACCTAAAATGACGTAAACATTGAATAGTTCTTTGTTGTTTTTTTTGCTTCCTTTTTCAGAATTTTCGAAGAAAAATGGCTCAACTGCATAGCGGAAAGCCTGATTAAAAAGGGACAATACAATGGCGATTTTATAAAACGCACTATATACCCCAATGTCAAACAATGGGTCTTCCGTGGTAAGTCGCTCTTTGAGGAGTAATCGATCAAGCGTTTCGTTGATCATTCCTGCCAAACCAATCAACAAAATCGGCCAACCGTAAGCCCGCATTTTTTTCCAATTTTTGAATGTAAACGCATTTCTTCTGGGCCACCAAATACTTTTTAACATCCAAAATACAAGAGCACTTGAAATTAGATTGGCGACAAAAATTACTTCAATTTTAGGTTCAGATAACTCGAAAGGAAAAATCCAACCTTTATTGCATAACCAAGGAACTACAATCAATAATAAAAGGTTTAAAAGGATATTGGTTCCAATCCCTAATAATCTTACCAATGCGAATTTTTTGGCTTTGGTTTCAAAACGTAAATAAGCAAAAGCTACGGCTGAAATGGCATCAAAAAATACAATTATTCCACCCAATTGAATCAACTTATTGGCTGCCTCCAATGAAGCTATTTTTGATAAATAACTGGGAAATACCCAGCAAATCATTGCAACAGGTAAAGCCAACATACCTACAGAATAAAATGCTGTTGTGAGGTATTCTTCTACTTTCTCTCTCTTTCGGGAAAAATAGAAAAATGCTGTTTCCATTCCTTGTGTGACAACCACAGTAATAATGGCGATTAACACATACACATAGGAGACCAACCCATACTGTTCGGGTGTAAAATAGGCGGTGTATAGGGGGACAAGGAGAACATTTAAAAAACGTCCTGCTAGAGAGCTCAAACCGTAAATTGAGACTTGCTTGGCTAGTTTTTGTAAATCTGACAAAGCTCTTCCCAATACAAATTTAGTCTACAAAAACCATCCAATCTTACATTTTCTAATTTAAACCAATCAAAACGAGCGATGAAACCGTTCTTTTGGTCTGCAAAGTCATAAAAACATAACTTATTTTTGTCTGGTCTAATGAGTAAGTCTACAAAAACCAAAAATATTCAACAAGACACATTCAAGAGAGAATTGATCAACGACTACAAAATTGCTTACCGAAGTCGACAAGCTTCTCTTTTGGGAAGAAAAGAGGTACTCACGGGCAAAGCCAAGTTTGGCATTTTTGGCGATGGAAAAGAAGTGGCTCAAGTAGCCATGGCAAAATTCTTTGAAAAAGGAGATTATCGTTCAGGATATTATCGAGATCAAACGTTCATGTTTGCCAAGGGAATCAGCGATGAAAAAAAGTTTTTTGCTCAATTGTATGCTCATCCTGATGTTAACAAAGAGCCATCCTCCGGAGGAAGGTCCATGAATGGTCATTTTTCCACTCGTTTGTTAAACAGTAAAGGCGATTGGCTCAACCCACTAGAACATTACAATTCTTCTGCCGATATTTCCCCTACTGCGGGGCAAATGCCAAGGCTGCTAGGACTTGCCTTTGCTTCAAAAGTATACCGACAACATCCAAGTATCGAAAAAGATTTTTTTTCCAACAATGGAAACGAAATCGCTTGGGGAACCATTGGCAATGCAAGCACATCTGAAGGTCATTTTTGGGAAACAATCAATGCAGCAGGTGTTTTACAGGTTCCTATGCTACTATCGATTTGGGATGATGGCTATGGAATTTCCGTTCCCTCAAAATATCAAACCACCAAAGAAGATATTGGCGCTTTGTTGGAAGGTTTTGTTTCAGATAAAGAAGGAGAAGGAATTGTTCTTTTTCGTGTATCAGGTTGGGACTATCCAAATTTGATCCGAACCTACAAAAAAGCGGCTGACATTTGTAGGGTTCAACACAAACCCGTTGTCGTTCATGTGATGGAAATGACTCAACCGCAAGGTCATAGTACTTCTGGAAGTCATGAAAGATACAAAAGCAAAGAGCGGCTGAAATGGGAAAATGATTTTGACTGCATTCTAAAAATGAGAGAATGGCTTTTCGAGAAAGGAATCATTGCCGAAGATGAATTAAAAAAGCTTGAAGAGGAGGCACTTGAAAATGTAAAAAATGCAAAAAAAGAAGCTTGGAATGCTTTCAATACAGAAATTCAAAAGGAACTCCAAAAGGTTTCAGTCCAACTCCATGATGAGGGCCTTCATTCCATTGATAAAGCGTTGAAATCAACCTTGAATCCGCTCAGAAAAGACATACATCAATACCTTTACAAAGGAATTTTACATAAGGCAAGCCCCAAATTATTAAAACTGAAAGATGAATTACAATCCTCCGCCAAAAAGATGTACTCCAGCCATCTCTACAGCCAATCAAACAGTAGGGTTGAAAAAATTATACCCACTCCTTTCGAATATGAAAAGAACGCCAAAGAAGTCAATGGTTTTGAAATTCTTCAAGCCTTTTTTGATTATCAATTGAAGGAAAATCCGAGATTTCTTGCCTTTGGAGAGGATGTTGGCAAAATTGGGGATGTAAATCAAGGATTTGCTGGATTGCAAGAGAAATACGGAGAACACAGGGTAACAGATACTGGCATTAGAGAAATGACCATCGTTGGGCAAGCCATTGGAGCAGCCATGCGAGGTTTACGACCTCTTGCAGAAATACAATATCTAGATTATTTACTATACGCTATCCAAACACTAAGTGATGATGTAAGCACTTTGCAATACCGCTCGGCGGGTGGTCAAAAAGCGCCCATTATTATTCGTACAAGAGGCCATCGTCTAGAAGGAATTTGGCATAGTGGATCCCCCATGGGCATGGTTATCAATTCTCTACGCGGGATGCATGTTTGTGTTCCCAGAAATATGTCCCAAGCCGCCGGAATGTACAGTACCCTTTTGCAGTCCGACGAGCCCGCTCTGGTAGTGGAATGCCTCAATGGTTATCGATTGAAAGAAAAAATGCCCAAAAACCTTGGAAAAGCTTGCATACCCTTGGGAAATCCAGAAATTTTGGTAAGCGGCAAAGATATTACCGTGGTTTCCTATGGATCAACGCTGCGTGTCATCATGGAAGCCCTTCCTATACTCAAACAAAAAGGAATTGAAATCGAGTTGATTGATGTGCAAACATTATTGCCTTATGATTTGAACAATATAATTGTTGAATCTATTCAGAAAACAAACAAAGTTGCTTTCATAGATGAAGACGTAAGTGGAGGTGCTACCGCATACATGTTGGAAAGAAGCTTAATTCATGGAGGTGGTTTTAAATTTCTAGATGCTCAGCCCATTTGCATTTCTGCCAAGGACCACAGACCCGCCTATGGTACCGATGGAGATTATTTTTCTAAACCGAATGCAGAGGAAATATTTGAAAAACTATATGGGATGATGCATGAATATGACCCAACCCATTTCCCCAACCTTTTTTAATTTTTAGATGAGCCGTAATTTCATAAACCATCGCATATGGCCAGTTGTTTTTTTGCTGGTTTTATTCAAAGCTGGGAAGGCACAAATCAATGAAAAACAGTTGGGATCCTGGTGGATGTATTTTTTCAGCCACCACCAAGATCAAAAAAAAATTGGCTTCCAAGGAGACTTTCAATTGCGAAATTGGGGAATGGCTAAAGATTTGGAACAGCTGATGCTTCGTGGTGGTATTTCATACTCACCCATTGGAAAAAAATGGAAGTTTACCCAAGGTCTTGCAAACATCACAACAGGAGCCTTTGGAGAAAGCAACTCAACTTTTGGTGAATACCGAATCTACCAGGAGTTTTTGGTTCCCTCGAAATGGGGACAAAGACTTTTTTTCAATCATCGAATTCGGTTCGAAGAGCGTTTTGTTGATCAACAAGATTTTAAAACTCGTTTTCGATACAACCTATTTTTAAATATACCCCTAAGTCCAAGTCCTTTTGCTGACCATAGCTTTTATATGTCTTTTTACAATGAACTTTTTTTGATCCCCAAAAAAGAGACATTCGACCGAAATCGATTGTATGCAGCGCTGGGTTTTGTACTTAAAAAAGGCCTGAAGACCCAAATTGGCTTAATGCAACAAAGTACTTCCCTTTGGACAAAAAGTCAATTGCAAATAAGCTTACACCAAAATTTTTGACCTATACAACCTTTCGGTTATGACTTTCGTTGGCATGAGTATGAAACTTTTTACTTTGAAAAAGAGCATTTGCCTTGGGCCAATTTTTTTGTTTATTACCATTTCAAGTTCGGGACAACCAAAGAAGGTTTTGTTTCTTGGAAATAGTTACACAGCAGCGCACAATATGCCTCAGCTGATTGCAGAAGCTGCAAAAAGCACCGGAGATCAAATAGATGTGGAAACCAATGCGATGGGAGGAGCAAAACTCAAAACACATGCCGAAGCTAGCATCGATTATATCAAAAATCAAAAATGGGATTTTGTTGTCTTGCAAGCACAAAGCCAAGAACCTTCATTCCCATTGCATCAAGTACAAAGTGAGACCTTTCCCTATGCCAAAAAACTATGCAATGAAATACGAAAAAATCATGCCTGCACAAAACCTCTATTTTTTATGACATGGGGAAGAAAAAACGGGGATGCACAAAATTGTCAATTCTGGCCTCCAGTATGCACCTATGCGGGTATGGACAGTATGCTAAGACTTAGATACCAAATGATGGCCGATAGGAACAAAGCCTCTCTTTCACCGGTTGGTGTGGTTTGGAGATACCTAAGAAAAAATTATCCAGACATTGAACTTTACGATCCTGATGGGTCACACCCATCTGAAAAT
>CAXDRX010000015.1:0-36949 GCA_963991985.1 uncultured bacterium
GGCTGTGCTATGTACAACTGATTTGCCCTACACAAGCCTATGCCGCCAAAAAAATTATGGTGAAGTAGAAAAGATTTTAGTAGGCGCGGCTGTCGTTGCCTTCCATGTAATATACAAATGCGCGGTTCACCACTTTGTGCCCACCAGGGGTGGGGTAGTTTCCGCTAAAATACCAATCGCCTTTGTTGTTGGGGCAGGCTTTGTGCAGGCTATCAATGGTATTGTAGATGATTTTTACTTCTGCTTTAATCGATGTTGGGGCCAAAATATTTGCAATTTCTTCAACCAGTTCCTCGTCGGTAAACAAGTCGTACAAGGGTTTCAATTGGTTTTGGTTTTGTGCTTTGTCTAGCTGAATCTGTTGTTTTGCTTTTTGGTAGGCCGCCTTTAATTGATCTTGATACTTGTTTTTTTCGATCAGAGAAATGAGGGCTTTAAACGCCACAAAGTCTTTCATTCGACTCATGTCTATGCCATAACAGTCGGGGTATTTGATGATGGGTGCAGAAGAGGCAATAATGATTTTTTTCGCCCCAGTTCGGTCCAAAATTTTCAAAATACTCTTTTTTAAGGTGGTCCCCCGAACAATGGAATCATCGATCACCACAAGGGTGTCTTTGCCTGCTTGCACAATGCCATAGGTCAAATCATAGACATTGCCCACCAAGTCGTCTCGGTCTTGGTCTTGGGTGATGAAAGTTCTCATTTTTTTGTCCTTGATGAGAATTTTTTCTCTTCTCACCTTTAGATCTAGCAATTTATCGAGCAAAACTTCATCGAGCTTTTCTCGATCGGTGGCCAATATTTTTGATCGTTTGTATTTGTCTAGATAGGCATACAAACCATCCACCAAACCGTAAAAGGCAGAGGCCGCCGAATGGGGCACATAAGAAAAAACAGAATGGTTGAGGTCGAAATCAATGGCTTTTAGGATGGGCTTGGTAAGCCGAAGACCCAAATGTTTTCTTTCGTTGTGAATCGCCGCATCATTGCCTCTGGAAAAATAGATTCTCTCAAAACTACAAGCCAAGTTTTCTTTGGGGGCTAAAATTTGTTTGATTTCGATGGTTCCATTGGCTTTTGCCAAAACGGCTTGTCCTCTTTTTAGTTCCTGAATTTTTTCAATGGAAACATTCAAGGCAGTTTGGAGGGCGGGTCTTTCAGAGGTAAGGGCAAAAAGCTCTTCGTCTTCATAATAAAATGCTGGCCGAATGCCATTGGGATCTCGAACAACAAAAGCGTTTCCATCTCCCACAATGCCGCACATTACATAGCCACCATCCACATTTTTAAATGATTTTTGCAAAATGCTCGTCATGTTGAGTTGATCTTTTATTTGACGGGAAATTTCTTGGTTTTCAGCGCCTTTGGCTTTTTCAAGTTCAAAGATTCTCTGATTTTCTTGGTCCAAGAAGTGGCCGATTTTTTCGAGCATGGTCACATTGTCGGAAATTTCTTTGGGGTGTTGGCCCAAATCAATCAGTTGTTCGTACATTTCGTTGACATTGGTCATGTTGAAATTTCCGGCCAAAATTAGGTTTCGGCTTCGCCAATTGTTTTGCCTCAAAAAAGGATGAACCTGCTCCAAACTATTTCCACCATGCGTCCCATAGCGAAGGTGTCCCATTAGAATGGATCCGGCATAGGGAAAGAAATTTTCAATCTTGTTTTGATTTTGCCAAAGGTGTTTTTCTTCACTGTATCGTTTGTTGATGTGTTCAAAAATTTTGGGGATGGCATTGTTGCCCAGTTCTCTTTTTCGGGCAATGTAGCGTTCGCCATGTTTGGGGTTCAATTTTAAGACAGCAATGCCTGCTCCGTCTTGGCCTCTGTTGAGCTGTTTGGCCATACAAAGATTTAGTTTCTCCAAACCGTAAAGGGGTGTTTTGTACTTTTCCTGGTAATAAGAAAGGGGCTTTTTCAAGCGAATGAAAACCAAGCCACATTCATGTTTGATGAGATCACTCATACCTTTGTTGGGACGAATTTCTGCCTTTGACAGAAATTAAACAAAGAAAATCATCGGCAAGGAAGGATTTCTTTGGTGGGCTAGCGAAAACGATCGAGCTTGGTCTTGGTACTGGTGATGATGGATTCTTGCTTACTGATTTCTTGTTTTTTGCTTTCTTGGTCTTTGATGTTTTGGGCAATCATTCTTTTTCTTTCTGCAATCAATTCTTCTGCTTCTTTGATGTCTTCTTCGTATTTGGATTTGTCCTCAATTAGTTTTTCGTATTCTTTTTGTCGTTTTTCCAAATCTTTTTCTTGATTTTCCAAACTTTCTTTGATGGCGCTTTTGCTTTGATTTTTGGCAAAATTTACTAGGAAATTTTCAATGAAAGATACTTCATTTCTAGGGGCCGATTTCCCCAAAAAATTTCCATCCCGCTGCAAGAAAAGATTGGCATAAACACCTTGATTTTCTTCGCTGCATTGAAAAAAAATATCGAGGGGTTTTTCTCCCAATCCCGAAATTTTTACTTCATCTGAAAAATAATCGTTCGACTTTTTTACTTTGGATGTTTTGGCATCAAAATCTGTCATTTGTTTTTTCCATGCTTTTAAAACATCTTTTTGCTTGGCTTCGGGAATGAAGATTTTCCAACCGATGGCTGTGCCCGTGCTCATGGCAGTGGTAATTTCACTTGGTTTTTCAATTTGGGCAAAAGCAGAAACAAAAAAGAAAGAGGCGAAGAGGACGGCTGTTGTTTTTTTCATCTGCCAAATATATCGGTTTTCATTTATATGCTTTACTTTGAATGACCATAACGAAGGATGAATGAAAAGAATGTTCAATAGAATAGATGGGAAAGTTCTTAAGGAACAAGTAAAGCACGACAATATTCAAAGAACGACCGTATCGTTTTACAAATATGTTCGGATTTCAAATCCTACCTTGTTTCGTGACCATCTTTTTGCCTCTTTAGATGATTTGGGTGTATTGGGTAGGATTTATATTGCCCGGGAGGGAATCAATGCCCAAATAAATGTACCCAAAGATAAATGGGAATCCTTCAAAAAGGTGATAGATTCTGTATACTTTCTTCGAGAAATTCGATTGAATATTGCCTTGGAAAATAAGCACAATTCTTTTTTTAAACTCATCATCAAAGTGCGCAATAAAATTGTTGCGGATGGCATCGATGCACCAGATTTTGATTCGAGCAATATTGGAAAGCACTTGAATGCCGAGTCCTTCAATAGGCTCACGGAAAACCCCGACACCATTTTGGTAGATATGCGCAACCATTATGAAAGTGAGGTGGGTCATTTCAAGAAAGCTTGGTGTCCTGATGTAGATACTTTTCGAGAGCAGTTGCCTTTGGTAGCCAAAAAATTGGCAGACAAAAAAGACAAAGATATTGTGATGTATTGTACCGGGGGAATTCGATGCGAGAAAGCGAGTGCGTATTTAAAATACAAGGGTTTTGAGAAGGTATATCAGTTGGAAGGAGGCATCATCAACTATTCTCAGCAAGTCAAAGAGAAAGGTCTAGAAAACAAATTTATAGGGAAAAATTTTGTTTTTGATGAACGATTGGGCGAGAGAATCACTGAAGACATCATTGCCCAATGTCATCAATGTGGGGCGTATTGCGATGACCATACCAATTGTGCCAATGTGGCCTGCAATTTGCTTTTTATTCAATGTCCGTCTTGTAAAAAGAAGATGAAAAATACATGTAGTACCGATTGCTTGACTTTTCATGAATTGCCCGAAGAGATTCAGAAAGAGAAGCGAAAAAAGAAAGATAGTGGCATCCGAATATTTTCGAAAGGTAGATTTTTGAAAAGCTAGCTATTTGAAACGGAGACCAAGTCTTTTTTTGAGGTCAAGCACCTCTTTGTTTTCTTGTACCATTTCTTGGAATTTTTCCTCGTCGGTGTATGCCCTTTGTTGTGGAATGGACAATTCTTGGACATGTACTTCAAATTGAATTGGGCTGAAAACTTCTTTCAATGCTTGCAAGGCCATGGGTCTATACGGCTCCAATAGTTGGGCATGGGCTTTGGAATTGACAAACAACAGAGCCTTTTGGGATTCTATTTTGACGAGACCTTTCGAAAACAAAAGACCAATGCTCTTTTTGCCGTCTATTTTGAGTTGTTCTCCAATGCTTCTCAAAATTTCTTCTACTTCTTGGAGAATAATTTCTGCTTTTGTTGCCCTTTTCTTTTCCGGGGTCTTGGGCAGCTTGGGTGGACTTTCGTTTACTTCCAAAGAATTTTTAATGGAAAGTTTGGATAGTGGTTTTGGTTCTTCGGGAATTTCTTGAACGCTAGGTGTCTTTTTGTTTTGTGTTTGTGGTGAGTTAGGCGTTAAGTTTTTTTTTTCAAAAGACTGAATTAGGGAAGGCAAGTAGTTGATTTTACTCAGAGTAATTTCAACCAACAATCGCGTGTTTTGAGAAAACCGATATTCACTTTCCGTTTTTCCAATTAGGTTTAATGCGTTTAAAATCAATGATTTGTCAAAATTTTGACTTTCTTTTTTGTATTCTTTTTGAATCTTCTCAGGAACATCGAGCAAGTGATGTGTTTTGGCTTCTTGAGCAATAAGCAGGTTTCTAAAGTGCTCTCCCAAACCAGAAAGGAATATTTGTGTGTCAAAACCTTTTTCCAAAATTTGATTGAAAATAAGGAATACCTCAGAAATATCTTGTCTTAAAAAGGCCTTGGTCAGCTGAAAATAGTAATCAAAGTCGAGTACATGCAAATTGTTGATGACCTCCTGGAATCTGATTTCTTGCGTGTTTGAAAAGTTCACCATTTGATCAAAAATGGAAAGGGCATCTCTAAGAGCGCCGTCTGCTTTTTGAGCAATCACATGCAAAGCCTCTTTTTCGTATGATATATTTTCGGTTTGGCAAATGCCTTCCAAGTGCTCAATCATTTGCTCCGTTTTTATTCTTTCGAAATTAAAAATTTGGCATCGAGACAAAATGGTGGGCAGAATTTTATGTTTTTCTGTAGTTGCCAGAATGAATACTGCATAGTCAGGAGGTTCTTCCAGTGTCTTCAGAAAGGCATTGAAGGCATCTTTGCTGAGCATGTGCACCTCGTCGATGATGTATACTTTGTATTTTCCATTTTGAGGGGGAATTCGTACTTGCTGAACCAAATTTCTAATGTCTTCTACACTATTGTTTGAGGCGGCGTCCAGCTCAAATATATTGAATGCATTGTCGGAGGATGAGGACTTGTTTTCTGGGTTTATTTCTTTGGCCAAAATTCGGGCACAGGTTGTTTTGCCCACTCCTCTCGGTCCACAAAATAGAAATGCCTGAGCAAGTTTGTTGTTTGCAATTTCATTCTGAAGCGTTTGGGTAACTTTTTCCTGACCAATCACTTCTTCGAATTTTTGAGGTCGATATTTTCTCGCTGAAACGACGTACTGACTCACAAACAAATATTATTCGATTTATTAATTTATTTGTCCCTTGGTCTGAATTTATTTCTATCCAACAAAATTTTCCTGCGATATAGGCAATACAAAAAAGATTGAAGGGTTTATTTAAATCTTAAAGGGCAAGGGATTCAATCTTTATTTTTTGATGGATTGAGCTCGCGGATGAATTCTTTGTAGAGATGTTCTTTGCCTTTTTCTTGAAGACATTGCTTGATTTTGGTTCGATTTCTATGCACGATTTTTAAGGAAACCAAGGTTTGGCCCATTTCTCGCTTTTCTGAAGAGTCTGTAGTAGAAATTTTGGACGCTTTTTCTAGGAGATCATGCTCTAAGACTTTTGCAAAGCACTGGCAAAGGGCAGAAGTGCTGTCCTTGCAATACTGATGGTGAAGTTTTTCCATGCTTATTGATTTTTTCTGGAAGGGGCCAAGTTGTAAAAAATACAGCAACCCCACAACACCTGCGATTACGATGAAAAACAGAATGATTTTAAAAGCAACTTTTGTTACAAACCGCAGGGTTAAAAACAAAAGAAGAACAAAAGAAATGATCCATAGCGTGTTCATTTTTGGCGTTTTATTGAATTGACCTTAAATAATTTTCAGCTTTGTTCTTGTAATATTGATTCCAATGGGGAGCGATTTGTTTCAATTGCTCTTTGCTATTTTGAGTTTGTTTTAAAAACGCTTCCAACTCCTTGGGAGTCTTGGGGATTATCTGCGGTCCTTCTTTTCCTTGTCTTTTTTGACTTTCTCGTTGCTTTTGTTCTGCGTTTTGGTGGGACAGCAAGCGCGTTTCTATCTTTTTTATTCGATTGATCATGTTTTGATTTAGCTGTTTGTTGAACAAGTTTTTTTCAATATCGTCCATAAGTTTTTCGGTTTGCTTTATCTGGTTGCCCAATGAGATTTCTCCTTTCTGGTTCATTTCTTTTCTAAACTTCGCCAATTTCTCACGAATTTCTCCTTGGATTTGAGCGGCTTCTGCAAAATCTTTGGCACCTGGTTTTTGTCCAGTTTGTAAATTTTGGTGCAATTTCATGAGTTGTTTCTTGAGAGATTGTTGCATTTTAGAGATTTCAGCACCTTCGCCTTGCTTAGGTTTTTTGCCTTGTCCTGGCTTTTTGCAGGCCATACTCGGTTTTCCTTGTGATTTGGCTTTGCTCAATGCTTTCATTTGCTCTTGCATTTTTCCGAGAATGTCTTGCATAAGATTGGCGAGTTCGTTCATTTCTTTCATCACCGTTTGCTGTTTTACCGGCACATAAGGCCATTCTTTGCTTTTCATTTTAATTTTTACATCCTCAATGGCTTCCTCGATGATTCTAATTTTCTTTTTTACTATTTTATTGATCTCAGGTACTCTTGTACTCAATGCCTGTAATGAATCTTTGACCAAGACAAAATCTTGTTGGATAGATTTTTGTTTTCTGGTCAATGATTTTTGATAACTCCTACTCGATTGATATTGCAGCAGTAATTCTTCTTGGTCAAAACTAAGTTGGAGCAAATTTTCTAAGATCATTCTCAAATGATTGTAGTCTTCTTGGTATTGCTTTTGATTTGCTTCCATCATCATTTCTTTCAAGTCTTGGCCAAGCTTTTCCATTTGTTCACCAGCACTCTGCTGGTTTTTTTTGGTATTCTTGATTTGCTGGTTCTTTATATTTTCATTGATTTTTTTTAGGGTGGAATCGATCTGTTTTTGCTTGTCTTTTCCATTGTTTAATTTTTTGGGCGATTGAAGTCCTTTATTTTGCTGATCGATTTGGTCTAAATCATTCTTGATTTTTTCAAAGGCTTTTTGAATTTCTTTTTGGGTGACGGAGTCAGATTTTTGCTTGGCCAAGGCCAATTGTTTTTTCGCCAAAAGTTCTAACTTTTTTGCTGTTTGACGGGAAAGTTTCTCGAGTTCCAACTCTTTGAAGAGTTCTTTTAATCTTTCGAGTTGATTTTTGACTTCTTGGTTGGATTTACTCAATTGATTGAGTTTTTCAGGCAAAGATTCCCACTGGTTTTTGTCCATCAACTTTTCTATTTCTTCCAACAATTTTTTAATTTCTTTGTCCATAAGGGATTTGGATTCTTTGTTGAGTTCTTCTTGTCTTTGCTTCAAATCTTCGTCCAAATCAAGCAGGTCCTTTTCTCTTTGATTTTTTTTGTTGAATTCTTTACCAATTTTTTCTAGTTTTTGCAATGACTCTTGATGTTCTTTCAAAATATTTTGGAGTTTATTCTTTGTTTCCCAATCCATTTCTTTTTGTAAAACATCAATTTTCATTTCACTCAATTTTGAGTTCAGATCATCTAATTTCTTGTCGGATTGGCCAAAAGAATTTTGTATTTCTTCTTTTTGCAGCGCTACCTTCTTTTCCATTTCTTTTTTTGATAGGCGCTTTATCTGATTAGTTTTTGAGTCGGTAAATTGGGGACCAAGGATGGCATTGTTGTCATAAACTCTATAAAAAAAGGAAAACGATTCTCCAGGTGGAGCTAGGTCAGAAATTCGAAAAGAATGTGCAAAGGTTTGAATTTTCCCTTTGCCTACTTTTTGAATTTCAATTTTCTGAGATTTTTCCTTGGATTCTACAACCAAAAAAAGCTTCCCCAAGCCGTAATCATCCTTTATTATCCCTGCCGCGTGCATAAAATCTTTTTCTTCTTCATCGGGCGTAGTTTTAAGTTCAATCTCTGGAGCTTTGTCTTGGATACATTTGATTTTGTATTCAATGGAGTCGAAACGTATTTTTTTTGAATCTACGGCTTTAAAACAAACATTGTAATCTTGTGTCAGATCCAGTTGAAAGGCAGGTTGTCTTGAGACATCCAGATATTTTAATTGATTTTGGTATGCAACGCTTGTTTGATGCACATTTTCAGTCTTGATTTGCCATTTTGCAATGGTTCCTTCGGGAACTTCTAGGAAACCGATTTGTCTTGTCTTTTTTGGCTGAATCTTTGTATAAGGTGGATAAACAAGCGTCATTTCGCAGGAAATAATACGAGGATGCTTCAAGACAGGGATCGTATACTTTTTGGAAAAAAAATCCCCAGCCTTGAATCGAAATTCGATATCGTCAAGGGGGTTTTTGACAGTGCACTCAAAAGTATCTTGCCCTATTTTTTTCATTTTGTAGTCGAATCCATTGATAAGGATCTCTACTTTTTCTGGAGTGGCCTGCCCAACGGTCTGCATAAGAATTTTAATCGGTTCGCTTTTGTAGCCAAAATTTTGCGTGTTTATCCAAAAAAAATCGAAAGGTGAGGGTTCTTTGTATTCTTGTTGAAAATGGTACAAACGGTCTGCACTTTGGCGAAAATCTCGAGAAAAGGAACCGAAAAAAAGAACAATCCCTAAAGGAATACAAGCCATCTTTAGCCAATGTTTTGTTTTTGAAAAATCAATGGCCTGAAAAAAATTAAGGGGATTTATTTCTATTGCTTTTTGATGAATAGAGGCAAGGAGCAATTCGTTTTGTTTTTGATTGACCTTGGCTCCAAGCTGAATGGTATTTAGTATTTTGTCTTCAATATCTTTAAAATGATATCCTACGATTTTTGCAGCTTCCTCCAACGTCATTTGTCTAAACCAATGGAGGGATTGTCCCAGAGGATAAAAAACGAGATACAAAAAGCCGATAAAAAAAAATAAAAAGATGCTTCCTACCGCCCAAGTTTTTGTGTTGGGTTGAAGGTAAAAGAAGAACTCGACAAAAAATAATATCAAAAAAATGAAGACAAGAATTCCCAGAAGCAAAAGACTGTGGGCAAAGGCTTTGTTGAAGTAATATCTACGGATAAATTTTTTTAACTTAAAATGTAGATCGTTATAAGCCGTTTCTTTTTCTTTCATTCGGTTACCTAAAAGTTTGATTCCAAAATAAATGCAAAATCAAATCGTTGTACCTTTGTAACAATATGCAATTTAGATATTTTATTGTTTGGTTAGTCTTGCTAATTCCAAGTTTGGTTTTTGCTCAAGAAACAGTAGAAAAGAATAAATTGGAATGGTTGGATTGGAATGAAGGTTTTACAAAGGCTCAAAAAGAGAAAAAAATAGCCCTAATCGATGCCTACACAGATTGGTGTGGATGGTGCAAAAAGATGGATAGAGACACCTATGCCAAGCCAAGTGTTGCAGAAAAAATCAAGGACAGATTTGTTCCCATTAAATTCAATCCTGAATTGAAACGAACTTACCAAACCCCCAATGGAGAAATGACAGGAAGGCAGTTGTTGTTGCAACTTTCCAACAATCGGCCTTCTGGATACCCCACTACCTTTTTTTATTTGCCCAATAAAAATGAAATATTGCCGGTTCCGGGCTATCATGGAGAGAAAGATTTTAATGAATTGCTTGACAAGATTGTCAAATACAGCAAAGGGGAAATAGAACTTATTCAGAACTAAATTTAAAAAAGAGTGGGGCGAAAATCTCGGAGGAAGGGACCTTCCGTTTACCAAAAGGTGCAAATTACATCTTTGAGTTCCATGGGCTATGGTATTGGGAAAACAGAAGATGGAAAAATTCTTTTTGTAGAAAAAGCAGCCCCTGGAGATTGTTTGGACGTTCATATTGTGGGTAGAAAGAAAAAATTTTCTCTTGGGAAAATTATTCAAATTCATGAAGCCGCAAAAGACAGAATCAAATCAAATTGTGAGCATGCAGATCTATGTGGAGGTTGTAAATGGCAGCATATCGATTATCAAGAGCAATTGCATTGGAAATCGCAACAAGTGAAAGATGCTTTTGAAAAAATCGGTCAATTTCAAATGGAAAATATTTTTCATGAGATATTGCCTTCCAAAGAAACCTTTCATTATCGCAACAAGATGGACTTCTCATTCACCAACAAGAAGTGGTTAATGAAAGAGGAAATGAACAAAAATTCAGAAAATCAAAATGGTATTGGTTTACACATACCTGGGCGATTTGACAAAGTTTTGCAACTAAACAAATGCTGGCTTCAGGAAGACTTACACAATAAGATGAGAAAATTTATTTTTGATTTCGCCCAAAATCATAAGCTAACTTTTTTTGACCTCCGCAAACAAGAAGGGCTTCTTCGTTCTCTCATTTTCAGAAACAATAGGCTAGGGCATTGGATGGTCATATTGGTGGTTACCAACAAAACACACCCAAAATTGGTGGCGCTTCAAAAAGCAATGCAGGTGCAGTTCCCAAACATCATTTCTTTTTATACCATGGAAAACACCAAAGCCAATGATTCCATTTTTGACTTAGAAGTGGATTTGAATTTTGGCCAAGAATTTCTACTTGAAACTTTGGCTGGGCTCAAGTTTCAGATAAGGCCCAAATCATTTTTTCAAGTAAATGTTCCACAGGCGGAAAGACTTTTTGATTTGGCACTCGGGATGGTAGATTGGTCGAATGTAAATCTAGCTTACGATATTTATTGTGGAACCGGCACCATCACTCTTTTGGCTGCAAAAAGGTGTAAAAAAATAGTGGGAATTGAAGCCATAGAGCAAGCAGTAGAGGATGCTCGGGAAAATGCGCGAGCAAATCAAGTCAAAAATGCCTTTTTTGAGTTTGGTGAGGCAAGGAAAGTACTTTCAGAAGATTTCAAAATCAGTTATCCCAATCCCGACTTGATCATTACAGATCCACCCAGAGCAGGGATGCATCCCGATGTCATTCAAACAATATGTGCACTAAAAACACCACAACTGTTGTACATTAGTTGTAATCCTGCAACCCAGGCAAGGGATTTATATTTGATGAAAGACATTTATGACATTCAAAAGGTCCAACCCATTGATATGTTCCCGCAAACGCCACACGTTGAAAATATCGCCTATTTACAATTAAAATAATATCAATGGATAGCAGTCAAAAAAAGTTAGAATTACTCCGAAAAGAATTGACCAACACCGCTGTTGTTTTAAAAGTTGCAAGTCAGCGACTTCTGGGCACCAAGGCTACCCAACATCCTATATTTATTGCACATACCGATGGCAAAATCAGTTATGGAATTGAAATTATTGATGGGGACGAGCATGATTTGAAATGGTCGATCCGTTTGGCAACTCTTGAGGATTTTATTGATTGGCAATTTATCCCAAAAGACAGAACAGAATTTTTTAAAGAAACGTATAAAAGTCCCGTAGATTTTGCCTGCATATTTTTGGCCAGTCAAGACATGGGAAAATTTATCTTCTATCCCTTTCCTAAAGATGAAACCTGAGCTGTCGGTCATCATACTAAACTACAATACTGCTGAATTGTTGGAAAGTCTTCTGCCGAGTGTTCTTGCCAGTACCTATGAAAATTTGAGAATTATTGTTGCCGACAATGGCAGTACGGATGCTTCGGTGCTCATGCTGAAAGAGAAGTTTAGCGATGTCGAAGTCATAGAGATGTTTGAAAATAAGGGTTTTGCAGGTGGCTACAATGAAGCAATTTCGCGCATAGAAACCGATTATGTTGTGTTGTTAAATTCAGATGTGAAGGTGGAGAAAAACTGGTTGCTTCCTTTGATAGATTTTGCAATTTCACACCCGAATGTTGGGGCAATTCAACCAAAAATAAAGTCGTTTTATGACAATGACTTTTTTGAATATGCCGGTGCATCCGGTGGCTTTTTAGATATTTTTGGGTATCCATTTTGTAGAGGAAGAATTTTTGATGAAATAGAGAGAGACAATGGTCAGTACGACAACAATCAAGAGATTTTTTGGGCCTCAGGCGCCGCCTTTTTGGTCAAGCAGGAGGTCTATCAAAAACTGGGTGGTTTGGATGAAAAATTTTTTGCGCACATGGAAGAAATAGACTTATGTTGGCGAATAAAAAATGCGGGATATAAGAATTATGTTGTTCCTCAATCGGTTGTTTATCACATTGGTGGGGGTACACTTGCGGAGGGCTCAAAAAAGAAATTTTATCTGAACTTTAGAAATAGTTTATTGATGCTCACAAAAAATTTAAAGGCAAAAGACTTGTGGATTTTATTTGTTCGGTTTTTTATTCTAGACTATTTGTCAATGATAAAATTTATTCGAGATGGTAGGGCCTACTTAGTGATTCAAGTTTTTAGGGCACAAATACATTTTGTAAAATCCTTTCATGAAGCCTGGCAAAAACGCTCGATTATGAATACATCAATTAAAGGGCTTTCAGGCATTTATCCAAAAAGTTTGGTTTATCAGTTTTTTATCAAAGGAAAAAGGAAATACATAGATTTGGTCAAAAAAAAGTCACCTGACTTTTGGTAGGTGACTTTTTTGAGAAAATTAAAAACCAAATCAGCTGATTTTTATCTTTTGGACCTTATCTCCCTTTCCCTTCGGGAGGGATATATTGAGCAATCCATTTTTTAGCTCTGCCTTGATGCTTTTACGATCTATATTTTGAGGCAATTGGAATTTTCTTTGGATTGACTCTGTTGCTAAATTTTGAAGGTGATAGTGCTTGGTTGTTTTTTCATTTTTGGTGTCAAGATTTGTCCTTACTTCTAACAGTTCATTGTCTATCGATATTTCTAGTTCTTCCTTAGATACTCCGGGAAGTGCCAATTCAATAGCAAATTCGTCGTCTGTTTCTGAGATATTTAGATGTCGATCTGAGGAAAAAATGGAAGGTCCTGAATCAAAAAGCCTTTGAACTGTGTCTTGGAAATTCGAAAAGAAAATGTCTTGCCCAATGGGTGAAAATACGGAATTACTTTTTACTAAATTCATTGTTTTGTTTTTTCCTAGGAGCTTGCAAAAACAAATCCATTTCAAAAAACAAGACATTTTGTCTTAAATTAAGTGAAATTAAGTCAAAAAAAAGACATTTTGTCTTAAATATGTTTTTCAGCATGGTAAGAGGACCTCACCATCGGACCAGATTCTACAATATCAAAACCAATTTCTTTTTCGCCAATCTCTTTAAATTTTGCAAACTCATGTGGATGCACAAAACGATCAACTTTAAGGTGCATGTGGGTGGGTTGCAGGTACTGACCCAATGTAAGCACATCACAGCCATTTTGATAGAGATCTTTCATGATTTGAATGATTTCTGCTTCGGTTTCACCTAAGCCCAACATAACCCCCGACTTGGTTCTTGCACCCATTTCCTTGGTTTTTCTAATTTGTTCTAAGCTTCTGTGGTATTTGGCTTGAGGACGGACCAATCGGTATAACCTAGCAACGGTTTCCATATTGTGGGAAATGACTTCTGGTTTCTCATCGACAACGGTTTTAAGAGCATTCCAGTCTGCTTTGAAGTCGGGAATGAGCACTTCCATGGTGACTTGTGGATTGTTCTTGCGAACTTCTCGTATGGTTGCAGCCCAAATAGAAGCACCTTTGTCCTTAAGTTCATCTCTATTTACTGAGGTAATCACAGCATGCTTGACTTTCATTTTTCGAATGGCCTCTGCTACTTTTTGGGGTTCTTCAATATCGTATTCAGTAGGTCTCCCTGTTTTTACGGCACAAAATGAACACGAACGTGTGCAAATATTTCCTAGAATCATAAAGGTAGCTGTACCCGATCCCCAGCATTCAGCCATGTTTGGACATTTCCCGTCTTCGCATATGGTGTGAAGCCCGTTGTCTTTAACCAATTTTTTGACTTTTACATATTCCTCTCCAAAAGGAATTGAAATTTTAAGCCAATCTGGTTTGACTCTTTTTTTCGCTTTGGTGACTTCCATATCGGCAAATACTGTTCGTTGTAATCAGATGCCTTTTGAAAAACAAAAATTACTCCTTGATTAACTTTTCGCTGAACAAGGTCCCATCTTCTTGCGTCACAACTAAGATGTACAAACCTTTTGTAAGTTGGTTAACGTTTATTTTTTTGCTCTGATTTACCTCGCCTGATAAAATTGCTTTGCCTCCTAAATCAAAAATTTGATATTTAGATTTCGATTCAACCGAAGGAATATTGACATACATCTTGGCTGGATTGGGATAGATCGTTAGCTTATGTACTTCTTTATTTTCTTTAATACTGGTCAATAAGGATTCGGACTTGAATAATCCTCGACCGTGTGAACCAGCCAGCAAGATAGGGCCTTTCCAAGTTTGATCTTTTCGGCCTAGTTGTCTGATCTCAAAAACAGGAACGTATGGAATTGGTTTTTTGGAGTCAACTCCATTGTTTTGTTCTGTCCAAGTAGGCGCATTGGAATTTCCATTTTCCGTGGCCCATATGCCAAATTCTGTTCCGAGAACAATTTCATTGGGATTGCTGAAATTAATGATTGCGTGATATATAGGCATTTTGGGCAAGTTTCCGGTGATGTTGGACCATGTAGGTGCTACCGAGTTTACATCTTTGGTTCGATATACATAGGCATTATTCCCATAATTGCCATAGGTCACCACGACGTGATTCGCATCGTTTCTATCCACTGCAATTGCCGTGAGACTTCTGTTCCCAGGAAGACCGGTTCGGATTGAAACTATTGAGATGTCTGCTTTGACTACGCTGTCTGTGTATTCATAAAGAACATTCTTTAAGGAATCTTTATCTCCAATCTCTGGAACGGAAAAATCAATTTTATCTAATCCATCAAATCGTACCAATCCTCCTCTTCCACCAACAAATAGTTTGCTTCCATCAACACTTGGAGTTATGATGGAAGGCGTAAAAGAAACGGAGCCCAGTTTATACCAGGTTGGGGTATTGGGTAAGGTAGGGTTTACGGCTACCCAGATTTCGCGATTTGCTGCATAAAAGAGCAGCGAAGTATCTTCTTTTGTTGGAGATTCCCAGAGTCGGAAAGGTGTGTTGAAAAAGTTGGTCGGATTTCCCGAACCTAAACTTTGTTCGATGCGGGAGTCAAAAATTTTGGACGAGCCTTCTCCCCCATTGAGGGACCGAACCATATTGCCAAATTGACTTTCGTAAAACATTACATCTTCATTGTAGCTTGATATATCACAATGAAAGCCGTCACCACTTTTGATTGCAAAGCCTGAATACTTGGTTGTGCCGTCTATTTCCTGGACCAAAATTGTATTGTTGTCCTGTGTTCCACCAATGATTGTTTTGCCATCTGAACTACCCGCAACGTTATAAAATTGAGTGGTTGAATATCCATTGTTTATTGCTGCATAGTTGGTAAGGCTTGTATTGGTCGTTTTGGCTACCCCACCATCTGAACTTATGTACATGATCAAAGGTTTTGAAATTGTATCAAACACAATGTTGTGTTTGTCTGCATGGATGCCAAATCGGTTGTTGGGAGAAGCAAAGGTGTTGCCAACGAGTCTTGCGCCTTGAGCAGGGTCCCATTCCGCAAAACCAATTCCACCCATAAAAACTCTCTCTGGGTTTTTGGGGTGAACAGCCACAGTCAAATCATACCAACCTTGGCTAGAGCCATCTACCCTAGATAAGGGATTGAAATACTGATTGGCTGGTCCAGCAACACGGGTAAAAGTAAGCCCATTGTCCTTTGATTGGTAAAGCCCAACCAGGCCAGAGCTTGGGTTTACTGTAGTTCCATTGTAAGCGTACTCCACCGAGCCAGCCACCATGGCATACATGTATTCTTCGTTGGCATCAGAAATGGCCAAAGCAATTCGAACACCGCCAGGAATACCACTCACCGGTTGATATGCATTGGCGTCATCTGGATTGGTACTTCTATATACCTGACCACCAACATAAGCCAACATGATTCCCGATTTGCTAATTTTCATATCGCGGCAGTTGCCAAAGCGGATTCTAGTCCAATTTTCTCCACCATCTACAGAGCTCCATAGACCTGTCCCAGTACCTGCATATATCACATTTTTGGAAGGGTGAGCAACCAAAGCTGAAACCTCAGTAAAACTGACATTAACGGTATTGCTCAGCAAGGAGAATGTTTCACCATCTGTGGATTTGAGGATTCCTCCACCTTTTATTGATGAGGATTCATCACCGATTGCATTGTTACTGACCGCGCTTTCACCTGTTCCCGCATAGATTGATCCATCAATGGTTTGCGCCATGCTTGCCACAAAAATATTGTCAAGTTGCGTTGTCAACGGATACCAAGATCCGCCCTTGTTTTCAGATTTGAAAACCCCTCCCGAAACACCTGCTGCGTACAATGTCTTGTGATCATTGCGGTCAACCAAAAATCCTCTTGTCCTTCCACCTACATTGTCTGGTCCCATGGATTTCCAAGTCAAAGGAAGACTTTTTTTGAATGACAAAGCTCGGTTTGCCAGAACCTCTGCTTTTGCATCTTCAATATTTTGAAGCGTATATTGCCCTGTATTTTGATTGGCCCGGATAGAATTTAAGTATTCAAAATAACCATCGGCTTTCCAATGGCTGCTGGTTTGAATTGGGGGAATGTCTTCGTTGTGTATTGGGTTTTGAAAAACACCAAGGAAAATTGTGGTGGATATAGCACCAAATGCACCGAAGACAAATAATTTGTTTTTTCTTAAAAAGTTCATTTTAAAGCAATTTAATTTCTTTTATAACAACTGACAAAAATATTTTTGTCTACACGATAACATCAATTTCAAATTTTGGTTCAGGGATTTAAGCATAAAATCATATCTATCAATTGATCTATGAGTTTTCAACAGTAGAATTATGATTTTCGATAGAATAAACCGGACATTCATACCGTCTAGAAGCACATGAAGCAAGGAAATAAATACAACAGATGCAAATTGCCCCAATTTTGATTGTATTTTTTATCAGATTTACCAAAGACATAATACCTTCGTTTGAGATGCAAAATAAGTCAATTCTGACAATTTTGAAGGACGAGGAGCGCAAAAAAAAACTCATCACTTGCATAACACTTCCCCCAGCTGATTGGCCATACTATTCTACAAAACATAAGCTAGATCCAAAAATTGCCATCCCATTTTTACGCTCCTACCATAAATCTAAAAAAAAATTTCCACGATTTAAGCACTATATGCTCGCTTTTACAGAACGTTCTCTTCAGCAAAGTAGCGCTGAGTTTTCTTCCGCTTACAAAGCTCAAATTATGAGCGGGAATCGATTGGTAAATCTGACAGGTGGTTTGGGAGCTGACGATTGGTTTTTGAGTGAATCTTTCGGTGAAATTATTTCAATCGACCATGACAAAACTTTGACAGAAATTGCAGAATGGAATTTAAATGCCCTGGGCATAAAAAATGTTGAACGCAAGTACCAAAGCGCTGAGAAATTTATTGCTGCATACAAATCTTCTCCTGACGATATTTTCTTCATTGATCCCGATCGAAGACCACAGAAAAAAAAGATGATTACTTTGGAGAATAGTTCTCCCAATATTTTTGATTTGCTGCCTACTCTCCAAAAAAATGGAAGGGCCTGTTGGGTAAAATTGTCTCCCATGATTGATCTTCAATATTTGTCCCAAAGATTGAGTGAGTTTTTGGAAGAAATTCATTTGATTGCCATAAGGTCAAATATGAAAGAAGTCCTAATAAAATTAAATTTCAAGTCTTTTTCAGAAACCCAAAGCTTGTTTTTGATCAATGGAAAATCTTATGATAGCCAGAAGGGTTTTGAGCAACAAGAATACCAATGGCCAGCACAAAAAATTGAAATCGAAAGTTGCCCAATCCTTGAGTATGTTTACAGGGCAAGACCACTTTTGGTGAAATCTACTTATGCCAATTATGAAGCGAAAAATGAAAAGCTATTTGCGGTTGAAAATATCCCATCCCTCTACACATCAAAACAAAAAATGCTACTGAATCATTTTGTAACATATCAGCATGTTCAGTCTTTTTTTAAGTTTAAATCGGCTTTAAAAATGTTGCAAAAAGTAAGTCATGGAGAACTCGTTTTTTACGGATTTTCCAAAAAAGAGAAAAGTCAAATACTTCAAAAAGTTGTTCTAAAATCAAACAACCAAACCATTTATTTTCTGTTCAAGGATGGAAGAAAACGGGGCATATACCAGCTCGAAAGGATTTGAATTTATATTAAGCGTTGATGTATTTCTCTATTGCGGCTACCATTGAGGGGGCATCACCTTGGGGTGCAGGAATATTGTTGACTAGACCTGCATCTTGGATCGCTTTGTCCGTTGTTTTACCCCATCCCGCAATAAGGGTATTGTTTTGTTTAAAGTCTGGAAAGTTGTCCAATAGTGATGTAATTCCTGCAGGGCTGAAAAAAACAATGATGTCGTAATAAACATCTGCCAAATCGCTTAAATCTGCATTTACTGTTCTGTACATAATTGCATCTTTATATTCAATTTGGTTTTCACTCATAAAATTTGGGATGGTATCTTGGCGAATATTGGAACAAGGAAAAAGAAACTTTTCTTTCTTTTGAGATTTGATTAGCTCTAAAAGACCCTTCTCCCCAGATTGACTGTTGTATAATTTTCGCTTTCGCAAGACCGTATATTTTTGCATATACATTGAAATGCCCTCGTTTAGACAAAAATACTTTGTTGTAGTAGGCAATTCTACTTTCAATTCTTCCACCACACGAAAGAAGTTGTCTACTGCATTTCTGGAGGTAAAAATAATGGCAGAGTAATCAGTAATCACCAAGCGCTTTTTTCTCAATTCCTTTCCCGATACTTGCTCCAGTTGTATAAATGGTCGAAAATCTACTGTGAGTCCATAATCTTCCCTAAGCGTATCAAATGAGGACTTTTTGTCTCCAGGGTCTGGCTGAGAAATCAAAATAGTCTGTACGGTTTTTTTACTCATGTGAAATGTAAAAAATCTAAACTAACCCAATGGTACAATTGAATCCATGGCAAAATTTCAAGTGTGCAAAGGTAAAAAAATAAATGAAGAAAATTTTTGCGTTGTAACCTGGTGTAACATTTTACGGAATACCACATTCTAAGGACTATGCTAAGGGCCAAACAAATGGATATAAAATAGATGGATATTTCTCCAAAATTTAGTGAACTAAAATACATCAAAAGACACAGAGGAAAGCATATATAGCTTTGAACAATGGAGAGCATATGCACATTTTTTCTATGGACTTGCGCCAAATTTGCATCAAAAACAAGTAAGTTTAGATATGGCAAAAATTGAGTAACAGTCAGTAAAACCGTTAAGGCCATCGCCGAAAAGACAATGAATGTGAATGAATTTTCTGAACTCAAAAAAGAGCTATAAACCATTGACAAACCAAAGGAAGTAATGCCGTTGAAAAGTAAAGAATGGTAGAAGGGCAAAATTGGTTTTTCAGGCGCATTTTGTTTGGCATTAAAGCGCAAAAAGGCGCCAAAATCTGAATAAAACAAAATCATAAATGTGGACAAAACAAAGGAAACAACTAGCGTCCAGGGGTTGTACCAGCTTTCTCGATATAATAATACATCTTCCAAATTTCAAAAGTAGAATAGAAAAATGAAATGGTATACCTCGGAAAATTAAAGACGTATTTTTTTCTAAAATGATACATTTAATTTGCGCCTTTGTTAGGTGTTTATATTCATATACCCTTTTGCAATAAAGCATGCAATTATTGTGATTTTTATTTTAGTACGAGTCTTCAAAACAAACCGAAAATCATTGATGCGATAGTTGCAGAGATCAAACAATGCAACATCGATGATCAAACGATTGACACTTTGTACTTTGGAGGTGGAACCCCAAGTTTGTTGTCGAGTGAGGAATTGGATGTGCTTGTGGAGGCAATCAGCAAAAAGTTTAGGTTGTCAAAAAATATCGAAACAACCCTTGAGGTAAATCCGGAGGATGTGAATCCAAAAAACCTAAAGATTTGGCGGTCTTTTGGTTTTAATCGGGTAAGTTTGGGAGTCCAAAGTTTATATGACCAACATCTTCGATGGATGAATCGTTATCATAGTGCGGCGGAAAGTAAAAAAGCCATTGCTATGGTTCTATCTTTCTTTGACAATGTGAATGTTGATTTGATTTATGGTTTGCCAGACCTAACCAAGTCAGAATGGGAAAATACCCTTAGAGAAATACAAGCGTTTGCTCCAAAGCATATTTCGGCATATTGTCTTACCATCGAGAACAAAACATCCTTATACCATGACATACAAAATGGCAAAATAAAACCTGCTGAAGAAGAAGAAATCATATGGCAATTCAGTCACTTAAAGAAATGGGCAAAAGCAAATGATTATTCACACTATGAAATAAGCAATTTTGCAAGAGATGATGCTTATGCTCGGCACAATACCAATTATTGGTTAGGTAAGTCTTATCTAGGGTTTGGACCTTCAGCCCATTCTTTTTATGGCAATAGAAGATGGTGGAATATTCGGAACAATCATTTGTATGCGCAAAAAGTGACTGAAAATTACAGCCCAGCATCGGGTAGTGAAGTTTTAACCAGAAAAAATCAAATCAATGAATACATCCTGATGAGAATAAGAACAAAATGGGGGCTTGATTTAGATTTTCTAAAAAAGGAATACCAGGTTGAACTCGATTGCGCCGAAAGCTATCAAAATGGCTGGATTGAACGGGACAAAAACTTTATTTTTCTTACGGAAAAAGGGATGTTGTTTGCGGATGCCACAACAAAAGCACTTTTGCTGACCTAAGTTTCAACTTTTTTTCTAATTTTGCCAACCCAAAAAAACAGATGAACAATTACGAATCTGTAATCATTTTGACACCCGTGCTGTCGGAGAAACAATTAGAAGAGGCTCTTAGCGCATACCGACGGTTGATTACAGAAACTGGTGGAGAAATTATCCACGAAGAAAATTGGGGCCTCACAAAATTAGCTTACCCTATCCAAAAAAAGGTGACCGGCTTTTATCACATTTTTGAGTTTACCGCCCCCGGGGATTTGATTCCGAAAATGGAAATCGCCTATCGAAGAGACGAGCAAGTGATGAGGTTTTTAACCATTTCGCTCGACAAACATGCCCTTGCGTACAATGAAAAACGCAGGAAAGGAGCTTTCAATAAGAAATCAGAAAAAACAGAGGAACCATCATGAGCAAAGACAATTTTGTATTCAACAACAACTCAGCGGTTAGAACCGAGAAAAAATACTGCAGATTTAAGAAAAGTGGTATAAAATATATTGACTATAAAAATCCCGAGTTCTTGAAAAAATTTCTAAATGAGCAAGGAAAATTACTCCCTAGAAGAATCACCGGGACCTCCTTAAAATATCAAAGAAAAGTTGCTCAGGCAGTGAAAAGAGCAAGGCATTTGGCGCTTTTGCCCTATGTTGTCGATCAATTAAAATAGCATAAAATGAAATTAATCCTAAAACAAAATATTGCCAAGCTAGGCGAGAAAGATGAAGTAGTAGAGGTGAAAGATGGCTATGGAAGAAACTTTTTGATTCCCCAAGGAAAAGCTGTTTTGGCTACAACTTCTCAGCTCAAAATGTTGGAAGAAACCAAAAAGCAAAGAGCTGCTCAACAAAAAGAGGCAATTGCTTCGGCCAAGAAACTTGCAGATGAACTGGAAGGTAGGGAGATTGGAATAGAGGTAAAAGCAGGCTCCAATGGCAAAATATTCGGTTCGATAACGACAATGCAAATTGCAGAGAAACTCGCCGAAATGGGCTACAATATCGATAGGAAAGCAATCGAGCTTAAAGAAGACATCAAACAATTGGGCAGTTACACTGCGATTTTAAATCTGCATAAGACCATCAATGCGCAGATCAACTTGGAAGTAATTCAAGAAGACTAGTTTTTTCTTTTATTCATTCGTACCGAAGTGCGTCTATGGGATTGATTTTTGCAGCTTTGCGTGCAGGATATAAACCAGCGATAAGGCCGGTGAACAAGCTCAAACTTAGTCCACCTAGTACCCATCGCCAAGGCATAAGAAATTCCCCTCCAAGATAAAAGGAAACCAGGTTGCCGATGCCGATACCCAGAAGAATTCCGAGCAAAGCTCCAATAGAGCATATGCCCAAAGACTCGTACAAGAATTGCCATAAGATTTCGTTTTGTTTGGCACCAATAGATTTCAAGGTCCCAATTTCTTTGGTCCTTTCGGTTACCGAAACAAGCATTATGTTCATCAAGTTGATGGCAGCACCAAGCAAGGTGATGATGCCAATTACCTGAGCAAACAATGCCACTTTGGATAAGCTGCTGATGAGCTGTTCTGAAACATTATCACTTTTTACGATGGTAAAATTGTCCTCTTCCGTGGCAGACAATCTCCTAATCTTCCTAAACAGAGCTCTGGCTTCACTGCTCGCTTCATTGAGTTGATAAACATCGTCAACAGAAATCCCTAAGGTGTAGTTGTTTTTGTTTATGGCCATTTGCCTGCCCAATTGGATGGGGATGAAAGCAATTCGGTTGAATCCAAAATCAAAGGCCGACTGTTTTTTTTCAAAAACACCAATGATTTGAAATTTTCCGTTTCCCAAGGTAATTGTATGACCAATTGCTTCTTTTTCTCCAAACAATATCTCTTTAATTTCTTGTCCAATCACCACAACTTTTGAATTTTGATTCACGTCATAGTCGGTAATACTCCGTCCCATTTGTAATTTGTACCCAGCAACCTTGGGGTATTTAGCATCTCCTCCCACCACATATACATTTGGGTTCGTTTTTTCACTTTTAAACTTGGCTTGGGCTGTAAAATCAACATTCAAAAATATTGAGCAATGGTCTGTGAATGTAAATTGTTTTCTAAAACTTTTTGCTTCTCTATAGCCTATTTTAGGATATCTCTTGACCCGTCTTCGTCCGCCAATAATTACTGAGCTGCTTTTGTTTTGAATATTAAAGGTATTGGCCCCCATAAAACTGAAATTTTTTGAGATGCTTGATTCAACGCCTTCAATGGCCGTTAAGATGCCGATGAGTGCAGTAATGCCCAAAGTAATGATTCCTGAAGTAATCCAGGATCGTAAGGAATTGTTGGACAATGATTTCGTTGCCAAACGAAAAATTTCTAGGACTTTTGACATCCGATCAAAAGTAGCCAAGCATTCGGAATTATGAATGAAATATTTTTTTAAGACAGCGGATGCTTTCTAACTTTGTATGAATCAATGGACATTTTAAATATTCTGGTTTTATCGCTTGCGATGGTTCTTTCTAATGCCTTAGTATTGTTTGGCAATTATTTTTATCAGCGAAGATTTTTTAAGGAATTCGAGGCACAAAGAATTCACGATAAAAAAAAAGAAGAAGGGGTGCAAGCCATTGAAAACAAAATGAAAGCTTATGAAAGATTGATATTGTTTTTAGAAAGAATTTCTCCTGACCACTTGGTTTTGAGGCACATTGTGCAAAAAGAATCGGCCACGGAATTAAAACATCGATTGGTTAAAACTATTCAGGATGAATATTACCATAACATCACTCAGCAACTATACATTAGGGATGACCGCTGGATGGAGTTGGTCAATTTGAAAGAAGAGATGATTCAATTGATTGAGCGAGTATATGGGTCATTGAATGAAGATGCGAAAAACACAGATTTGGCGAAAAAGATACTACATGAGGCTTCCCAAAGTATAGGGCAAAAAGTGAAACCAATATTGAGACGTTTGAAAGCAGATTTTGGTGTTTCACTTGACTGAAAAAACTGCTGTTTTTTCGAACACTAAATCCACAAGTTATCAACATATTTGCTTCACTCGTTTGTTCCTTAAAAAAACAATGTTTGAACATTAAATAAATAGACCTTCGGTGTCGACGTTAGGCATTTTTATTGCGATGGGCGTAACATTATATTAAGGTTTTGATAATGACAGAATTCTTTAGCAAGAGAGATGCAAAAGGTTTAGTAAACGGTA
Organism: uncultured bacterium; assembly: GCA_963991985.1. Lineage (GTDB taxonomy): Bacteria > Bacteroidota > Bacteroidia > NS11-12g > UBA9320 > MED-G17. Next base: position 24,086 of record CAXDRX010000015.1, read on the forward strand.
GCGTTTTGTGTAACTATTTGAAATTGAATATATTAATTATCATTGTACGTTTCAAGGCTGAAAATGGTCAGAAATGCTAGATATGAAGGTAAAAATTGAGTGTAAATTTTACCTTGTTAAATCTCGATAAAATGCAATTTTTTCTTTCCTTTTTTCAATGAAAAAAAATACCCATATTGCGAATGGTTTTAAAGATGAGAGCGCTTTAAAATTTTATTAATTTAGACTTATTAACAATTAAATATTTGACAATCAAACAAAAATGACACACCAAGAATTATGGACGAAATTTTTAGCGGTGATCAAAGACAATATATCGCCTCAAAGCTTTAAAACATGGTTTGCTCCAATCAAACCAATGAGACTTGAAGACAAAGTTTTGACCATACAGGTGCCAAGTCAATTTTTTTATGAATGGCTTGAGGAACATTATGTTTCTTTAATGAAGAAAACGTTAGAAAAAGAGTTGGGTCCAGGGGCCAAACTTGAATACAATATAATTGTAGACAATAGTGGAACCAAAGGCGGAAAGGTGCCTTACACCATCAATGTTTCTACCTCCAATTCTGTGAAAAATAATCATAACGAGATGACCATGCCAATGAATGTATCAGGGAATATTAGAAATCCCTTCATCATTCCGGGTCTGAAAAAGGTAAATGTGCCCTCTCAACTCAACCCAAAATATACCTTTGAAAATTTTTTAGAAGGCGATTGCAACCGCTTGGCACGATCAGCGGGATATGCAGTGGCAAACAAACCTGGAGGGACAGCTTTCAATCCGCTTATGATTTATGGTGGCGTAGGTTTGGGGAAAACCCATTTGGCGCATGCGATTGGAAATCGAATCAAAGAAATTTCCAATACCAAGACGGTTTTGTATGTACAAGCAGACAAATTTATAAACCAATTTGTGGATAGCTGCAAAAACGGTACAAACAGTGACTTTTTAAACTTTTATCAATTGGTTGATATCCTTATTGTGGATGATGTTCAATTTTTTGCGAAAAAAGAAAGAACCCAAGAAATTTTCTTCCAAATTTTCAATCACTTGCATCAAAACAACAAACAAATAATTTTAACAAGTGATCGCTCCCCAAGAGATATGAAAGATGTGGACGATAGGCTTTTGTCAAGATTTAAGTGGGGATTAAGTTGTGATTTACAATTGCCCGATTTAGAAACGAGAATTGCAATTTTGGAACATAAAATGTACCACGATGGCATTAGTTTGCCAAGTGAGGTTGTTGAATATGTTGCCCACAATATAGATAGCAATGTAAGAGAGCTCGAAGGCGCACTGGTATCACTATTGGCTCAATCATCGCTAAACAGAAAGGAAATTACTTTGGAAATGGCAAAAAAAATGATGAAGAATTTTATCCAAAATTCCTCTCGAGAAATTTCTATTGAGTATATCCAAAAGTTGGTTTCGGATTACTATGGGATATCTGTAGAAAATATTAAATCCAAAACGAGAAAAAGAGAAATTACACAAGCAAGACAGATAAGTATGTACTTTGCCAAGCAGCTCACCAAAGCTTCTCTAAAAAATATTGGTGCTTATTTTGGAGGAAGAGATCATAGCACGGTTATCCATGCCTGCCAGACAGTAAATGACCTTATTGATACCGACAAAAGATTTAAAGAAGATGTTGAAGAGATAGAGAAGCGAATAAAGATCAATACACTTTAGTTCTTTTCTATTTCCTTTGAAATACTGTTTAAGTAAATCTCTTTTAGATATGAAACCCTTCCAAAATTAAGATGGTTGATTTTTATTTCTTGGCCTTTAGTTAAACCCAATTTCGTATATAAAACCTCATTTTGGTCAAACAATTTCTCAAGTTCAGAAGATTTGTCTTTTGAAACACTAATAATTACGCGGGATTGAGCTTCTCCAAAAAGAATTCCATCCAAACGACAATTTGTTTCAAAGGTTAATTGACAACCAATTTGCTTTTCAAAACATGATTCTGCAAGGGCGCAAAACAATCCTCCTTCTGAAATATCATGAGCCGATTTGATTAAATTTTTTGTTATCGCTTGCAACAAGGAATTTTGCAAATTCACTTCCTTTTCGAGCAGAAAAGATGGTGCTGGAGAGTTTTCTATTTGATGGAATTTTGCCAAATATTGGGAGGAATTGATGTCTTCAGAAAGTGGTCCTAAGAGATAAATTAAGTCTCCTTCATTCTGGAAAGACAAAGAAGTAATATGATTTGGATCTTCTATCAATCCAATCATTCCTATGGTTGGCGTTGGATATATGGCTTTATCATCGACAGTAGATTGATTGTAAAAGCTCACATTTCCTCCAGTAACTGGTGTCTCAAGTGCTTTGCAAGCCGCAGTCATTCCTTTAATTGCGTGAACAAATTGAAAATATACTTCTTCGTTGTATGGGTTCCCAAAATTTAGGCAATTTGTAATGGCTAAGGGCTTTCCACCAGAACAAACAATATTTCTCGCGGCTTCAGCAACTGCAATAGCACCTCCTAATTCAGGATTTGCATAAACATATCTCGAATTGCAATCTACAGTCATGGCCAATGATTTTGAAGAATTTTCGATTTTAACAATAGCAGCGTCTGTTTTTGTTTCGGTAGTTTGGGTAATGGTCCCTACCATGGAATCATATTGTTTAGAGATCCATCTTTTGGAAGCAACATTTGGCAGTGCCAGAAGGAAATGGCCTACTTCAATTAGTTCCAAATTCCCTGGGCACGAAACATTGGCTGCATTGAAGTCCTCAATTTCTTTAAAATATTTGGGTTTTTTATAAGATCTTTCGTAAACAGGAGCACCTCCCCCTAAGACAAGTGACGCCGCAGGGATGGAAGCTTTTAACTCTCTGTTTTGATAATATTCTACCTTCCCAGAATCTGTAACTTGGCCAATTTGAGCATGAGTGATGTCCCATTTGTTTAATATTGATTCAATCTCCTTTTCATATCCTTTTTTTACAACCACAAGCATTCTTTCTTGACTTTCGGAAATCAAAATTTCCCAATCTTTCATTCCTTCTTGTCGGAGTGGTACTTTGTCTAAGTCTATTTCCATGCCAACACCCGCTTTGGCACTCATTTCGGAAGTACTACAGGTTATACCCGCCGCTCCCATATCTTGGATACCGACCACTTTTTTTGTTTGGATGATCTCCAATGTTGCTTCCAATAATAATTTTTCCCAAAAGGGATCTCCTACCTGAACGGATGGAAGATCATTAACAGAATCCTCTGAAATGTCCTTGGATGCAAAAGAAGCTCCATGAATTCCGTCTTTTCCGGTGCTAGATCCATAAATATAAATAGGATTCCCAATACCTTCGGCAGTGGCTGAAACAGACTCACCAACTTTTACCAAACCTACCGACATGGCATTTACGAGGATATTGGTCTGATAACATTCGTCAAAATATATTTCTCCCCCAACCGTGGGAATTCCAAAGGAATTTCCATAGCTTCCAATGCCTTTGACAACGCCCTTGAGGAGCCATTTGGTTCGATCATTATTCAGATTTCCAAATCTCAATGAATTTAATTGCGCTATTGGTCTTGCACCCATAGAAAAAATATCTCTATTGATACCTCCAACTCCAGTTGCAGCCCCTTGGAATGGTTCTATGGCAGACGGATGATTGTGTGACTCAATTTTAAAACAGCATGCCAATCCATCACCAATGTCTATGAGACCTGCATTTTCTTCTCCCGCTGCAACTAGTGTTGCCGGACCTTCCTTTGGCAAGGTTTTTAACCATTTGATAGAATTTTTATATGAACAGTGTTCACTCCACATAGCAGAGAATATGCAGATTTCTGTAAAGTTTGGTTCTCTCCCTAAAATACTTTCAATTTGGTTGTACTCCTCTTTGCTTAATCCTAGTGCAATGGCTTGTGATAGAATCTGTTTTTCAACCATAATACAAAGTTCATCAAATATTTGATTATCTCTAAGGGAAGGAAATAAACGTTGATAAATTGGATGTTTTATTTTTTTTTAAAAAAAACAATTCTTCTTTCCTAAAGAAAGCTATATTTGAATTCTCATTGAAGAAATTAAAACTTTGGTAAGTACCCAATCATTTTTTCATAGTAAGGGGTAAATTTTTTCATGATTTCATTTTTCATTTCTCGGGTGCTTACCATTTTTTTCTTACAGGCTTTTTTTTATCAAATAATTTTTTGTTGAAAAATGATGATGCTCAGAAAGAATTGGAGCCTAGAAATCAAAGGTTTCCATAAACTTAGTGGTAAAATTCCCTTCCATAAAATCAGGATTTTTTAGGATTTTGAGGTGCAATGGAATGGTCGTTTTTATTCCTTCAATGACAAATTCTGATAGTGCTCTTTCCATTTTCTTTATGACTTCTTCTCTTGAATTGGCTCGAACAATAACTTTGGCAATCATAGAATCGTAATGTGGTGGTATGGTGTACCCAGAAAAGATGTGTGAGTCAATCCTCACTCCATAGCCTCCAGGTTTGTGAAGTGTCTCTATGACGCCTGGGGAAGGTCGAAAATTATCAAAAGGATCTTCAGCATTTATTCGACACTCCATGGCATAGGCTTGAGGATAATAGTCATGGCCGCTAATCGGCACCCCTGCGGCAATCTTTATTTGTTCCATCACCAAATCATGACCAATCACTTCTTCGGTAATTGGGTGTTCTACTTGGATGCGTGTATTCATTTCCATAAAGTAGAAATCTTTATTCTTATCTACCAAGAATTCAACGGTTCCTAATCCCTCGTAATTGATGGCTTTGGTTGATTTAATTGCCGCTTCGCCCATTTTTTTCCGGAGGGCTTTGTCCATGAAAGGGGAGGGAACTTCTTCAATAATTTTTTGGTGTCTTCTTTGAATAGAACAGTCCCTTTCTGAAAGATGACATGCGTTGCCGTATTGATCGCCAGCAATTTGTATTTCTATATGTCTAGGTTCTTCAATGAACTTTTCTAAGTACATTCCATCATTTCCGAAAGCTGCTTTGGCCTCAATGGTTGCCTTTTCCCACGCTTCTTTAAATTCTTGGTCATTTTGTGCAATTCTCATGCCTTTTCCACCACCCCCTGCGGTAGCCTTTAGAATGACTGGATATTTTATTTTTTTTGCGATTTGTATTCCTTCATCCACATTCTTTAATAAGCCATCGGATCCAGGGATAATCGGAACACCTGCTTTCTTCATTGTTTCTTTGGCATTGGATTTGTCACCCATCGCATTGATCATTTTTGGAGAAGCACCGATAAATTTTATGCCATGGTCTTCACATAGTTCAGAAAACTTTTCATTTTCGGACAAAAATCCATAACCAGGGTGAATTGCATCAGCATTGGTAATTTCGGCAGCGGCCAAAATATTTTGAAAATTGAGGTAGGATTCAGAGCTTTTGGCTGGGCCAATTTTCACTGCTTCATCGGCTATTTTTACCGGCAAACTGTTTTGATCTGCCTCAGAGTATACTGCTACCGTTTTGATACCCATTTCTTTGCATGTTCGAATGACACGCAAGGCAATTTCGCCTCGGTTGGCAATAAGAATTTTTTTAAACATATTTAGGAAGGTTCTATAAGAAACAACGGTTGTCCGTATTCTACGGGAGAAGCGTCATCTACAAGGATTTTAACAATTTTTCCCGTTACATCAGACTCAATCTCATTGAACAATTTCATGGCCTCAACAATACAAAGTATTGCCCCTTCGCTTATTTGATCTCCTATATTTACAAAAGGATCCTTGTCTGGTCCAGGGGAAAGATAAAATGTTCCAATCATTGGAGACTTGAATTCGTATAATTTTGAGTTTTCCTCGGCAACTTCTTTTTCGCTTTCCGAATCGATATTTTTTGGCACTTCGGGGCTAGGAATTGCCGGTTGAACAGCTTGTGGTATTGCGGTGGGGTGTTCTGTCAAACTATGGATACTTGCTTGATTTTTTTTGATTGAAATCTTAAAATTATCTTTTTCAAGTTCCACTTCATCTACGCCTACGCGCGAAACGAATTTGATTAACGCTTGGATATCTTTTATGTCCATGGGTTAAAATATTTTTTGCGAATTTAAACTTTTCTTTTTGCCTACAAATAACTAACCATTATAAAGCCATTTTACGAAAATACTTCCCCAAGTAAAACCTCCTCCAAACGCTGAAAGGATGAGGTTGTCATCTTTTTTTAATTTTTTTTCGAAGTCCCACATCAGTAATGGTATGGTTCCGCTCGTTGTGTTTCCGTATCGTTGGATATTCATTAAGACCTTATTTTCATCGATCCCCATCCGTTCTCTTGTTGCATCTATTATTCTTTTGTTTGCTTGATGTGCAAGTAAATAAGCGACATCTTCGCTTTTGAGTTTGTTCCTTTCCATTATCTCAGCACTGGCTTCTGCCATTTTTGTTACAGCAAATTTAAATACCGTCTTACCATCTTGATAGATGAAATGTTCTTTGTTTGCAATACTTTCAGTACTCGGAGGTTTCACTGATCCTCCGGCTGGTTGGAGTAAGTATTCTTTGCCAATGCCATCTGTATACAGAACAGAATCTTGAATTCCGTAGCCTTCTTGATTAGGTTCCATGAGTACAGCACCTGCTCCATCTCCAAATATTATACATGTATTTCGATTGGTATAGTCTACAATGGCACTCATCTTATCGGCCCCTACAACGATTACTTTATTGTAAGTGCCTGCCTCAATAAAGCTTGCTGCTGTGCGAATTCCATACAAGAAACCTGAACAGGCCGCACCAAGGTCAAAGCTGAACGCATTTTTGGCACCAACGTTATGGCCAATAATATTGGCTGTCGCTGGAAAAAGGTAATCGCCCGTTACCGTGGTGCAAATAATCAAGTCTATTTCTTCTGGATTAAGCTTTGTTTTTTCGATTAAGTTTTGAACTGCTTTGGTACCTAGGTAAGAGGTTCCTTTTCCAGGAATATCTAAAATTCTTCTTTCTTTTATTCCCGTTCTAGTTCTTATCCATTCGTCGGAGGTATCTACCATTTTTTCTAATTCGGCATTGTCTAAAATTTTATCTGGGACATACCCACCAACTCCTGTTATAGCAGCGTTTATTTTTTTTTCGCGCATAAGCTTGAACGAATGTATGCATAATTTGCGGTTTACAAGGAAAACAAATTTTAGAATTGGATGGCTAATTTCAACATGTTTTCAAGTGTTGATTGGTTTGAGCTTCCATGTCCAATAATAATTGGTTTGCGATAACCCAACAAAAAGCTTCCACCATGATTTTCCATTCTGAACTGATTTAAAAATGGATGTTTTTTGTCCTGTTTGAGTAAAATTTGAGCGAACCCTTCTGAAAGCTTAAGGACAACATTGCCGGTAAATCCATCACAAACCATTACGTCGGCTTTTTTATCAAATATTTCCCAACCTTCAATATTTCCTATAAATTCTGGAAATTGAGTGTTTAAATTTTTGAAAGCAATTTGTCTAAGTTTATCTCCTTTGTATGGTTCCGATCCGATATTTATTAAACCTAAGGACGGTTTGGAAATGCCTAATGATTTTGAGGCGAAGTCCATGCCCAATTGTGCAAATTGGGACAAATGTTCTGGCTTTACATCTACATTCGCGCCAACATCTACCAAAAGGCCGAAAGTCCCATCGACCTTTGGTACTTTTATTGCTAAGCAAGGGCGGGTGATGCCTTCGGAAACGGGAATTAGGAACTTGGCGGCGACTACGATTGCGCCCGTATTCCCTGCACTCAAGAAAACATCAATCTCACCTTTTTGCAAAGCCAAAAGACCCTGATAGATTGAACTATCTTGCTTTGATAAAATTTCTTTGGGATTTTTAAAATCCGAAGGGATGTCTGATGAACAATTACAAGGACTAAGATTTGGTTTATTTAGGGTTGGCTCTAGGACTTTTTGTGTGCCAAAACAGTGAAATTGGTGACTGGAATATGTGGGATTGTTTTGGAGTTCCAAAACCATTTTCAAGGGGAGTTCTGGGGCCGAGTCTCCTCCCATTAAATCTATGCCAATATTCAAAATACTTATTCTTCTTTTTCTGGAATCACTTGTATCCCTTTATACATGCCTGTATCCATATTTACTCGATGGTACTGAGACACTTCTCCAGATTTGGAATCTTTAAAAAGTGTTTTGAGACCTAATTTGTAGTGTGTTCTACGTTTGTCTCTTCTTGCCTTGGATTGCTTTCGTTTAGGATGTGCCATTTTTAGTCTTTAGGTTTTTAAGTTGTTCCCAATATTGAAGTGTTTCGTCTTGGTTTTCTTCTCTTTCGAAATGTTTTAAATCTATGCTGCAACTCTTGGAGGCCAATTCACAAGTAATCCTCATGGGTATGGATAGGTGAATGTGGTCAAAAAGCTCTTCTTGGATGCTAATCTTTTCAGTTTTTGAATGAATGTAATGAATATCCGGATCCAAGCTTTGTTCACTTTTGATTGGACGTTCAGAAAATTTATAAACAACTGTTCTTTCAAAATCGACGGGATAATCTAAGGTGTCGAGGCAATTGTCACACACCAAGGATAGTGTTCCTTTGAACTGAAAAGTACCATCTATCAGCCCTGTCTTTTTTTCAAGCAACATGTCAACATCAACCATACCTTTGTGCAAGGTTTTTGATTTAAACAAATCAAAGAACGTATCATCTATTCGAAATCTGAATTGGTGCCTGCCCTCGGACAAACCCAAAATTTTTATCTCGTAAGACCCTGAAGCAACTTGCTCCTTCATTTTTGGGATTGCAAAGGTAATAATTAATGTTTTTTCAACAATTAAATTTTTGGCAATCCAAGATTAAATTTTTCGGACTTCAAATTTACTTTTTTAAGAGGATTGTTCTTACTCCCGAAATAATTTAATCTATTTACATGGATGGTTTTGGTGAGAAAAATCGAATGTACAAAAGAGCTTGCATCTGCTTTTCCTTTGCCTGCTATGTCGAATGCAACACCGTGATCGGGAGAAGTCCGCACGATGGGCAATCCAGCAGTATAGTTCACCCCCGTTTCGAAACTTGACATTTTGAAGGGAATAAGCGCTTGGTCGTGATACATCGCCAATATACCATCAAAATTTTTATAATTTTTCGCGCCAAAAAAACCATCGGAACCATAAGGACCAAAAACCAACATATCGCTTTCCAGTTCTCGAATGGCAGGAAGAATAATTTCTTGTTCTTCATTGCCCATCAATCCTTCGTCCCCGGAGTGAGGATTGAGACCCAAAACAGCAATTTTTGGATTTTGGATCAAAAAGTCTTCTTCTAGGCTTTGTTTCAAAAGCATCGCTTTCTTTTGTATTTTTTCTTTATTTAGAGCGCCTGAAACCTCCTGCAAAGGGATATGGGTGGTGACCATGCCAATCTTCATCTCATCACTTACCATCAACATCAAGTGGTTGGAAGCTTCAAACTTTTTTGCCAAATAATCGGTATGGCCTTTGAAATTAAATGCTTCATTTTGGATGCTTTGTTTATCTATTGGAGCCGTGACAATGTTATGAACCAATCCACTTAAAACGTCTTCAATTGCTGCATTGAGTGCTTCGATAGCAAATTTTCCGCTATTTGCACTCTTTTGCCCAATTTTTAAATCAAAATTTTCTTCATTCACGTTTTTCACATTTAACTTGCCTTCTTCTATGGCTTCATTTTTCTCGATAAGATTGATTTTGTCTGAACGAAAACCGTAGATTTCGGCCAATTGATTGAAATGAAATGTATTCATGTACAAAATTGGCACATGGTGATTGAATATTTCTTCTTCTTTATAGCAGGAAAAAATTACTTCAGGACCAATCCCATTCAAATCTCCCGGAGTTATCCCGAGGTGCCATTTTTTGCTCACATCTGCCATATAAAAATACAAAGTAAGTATTTCCAACAACTTGATCGGTCCCCTTTTAATAAGAATAGTTTATTTTGAATAAATGAAAAATGTTGTCTTATCCTTCTATTTGTCATTTTTTTTCTTTGGATCTATTTGCGCCCAAGTTTCAGACAGTTTTTCCAATCCTATGTCTTTGAAGAATGGATTATGGTGTGGGGATACTGCCTTTTTTGCCATTGAAAATGGAAAGCTAATTTCGAAAGGGTCTGGCAGCAAAACAGCATCATTGCTTTTAAGATCAAATCTAGAAAATATTCAAAACTGGCGAGTGGATTTTGAACTGAATTTCAATCCATCCAGTGCCAATTATGTCGATTTTATTCTGGCCAGTGATTGCCCAAATTTAGATATTGCAAATGCCTATTTCCTTAGGCTTGGTGGCTCAGATGATGCAATAACTTTATATCATTTGACAAAGGGTCATGGGGAAAAAATACAGTCTTGGCATGCAGGTTTTTTTGATCAAAGTCGCTCCCTTTTTGGTTTGGAAATAGAAAAAAATGATTTCAATACTTGGAATCTTTGGATCGATAGTTCCCAACATAGAAGCCACAAAATACTTTTGGCCAGTTTTGCTAAAGATTTTGATGTAGAACCATTTTTTACAGGTTTTTCTATCAAAAGTACCTCTACGAGATGGGGCAAGCACTTGATTGATAATTTTTTTGTTCTGGGTGAGGCTAGAACCGAAGAAAGAAAGCCTAGGGTCCTTGCAAGTTATTGGAAAGGAAAAAATGAGATCGATGTTGTTTTTGATCAAAGTGTATCCTTTGATAGTCTAATGCATAATGATTTTCAATTGACAAAAAACCATAAGATTTTGAGTTCCCCAAATCAAATATTTCACTTGGAACCTCATAGGATAAAACTATTTTTTAAAGATTCGTGGGATTTTGGTGATCTAATGCACCTTAAAATCTCCAGGGTTCAAAATTTTTACAATCAAGCTTTGGATACGACGATTCGACACCGGTTTCCCAGGCTCCCAGATGTTGGCGATTTAATTATAAATGAAATTTTATATGACCCCGGAGAATTTTTGTATGAAGGCAAGACATACAAGGGGGTAGAATTTTTAGAGATTGTAAATGTTTCAGAAGATACTTTTGATTTGGGTCAAATTGAATTGGATCTTTTGGGAAAGAAACAAGGATTAACTGATGCTTTAATCTTGCCTCATCAAATTATTGCATTTTCGGAGGATTCAATTTTGACAAAAAAACAATTTGGCCCTGCGCAAAATCAAACATTGATGCAACTAGATTTGATGCAAGTGCTGAGCAATGATGGAGGCAATTTGTTTATTTACAACCGAGAAGATAGTACAGTCTTAGACCATGTTGGTTACCATCCCTCCATGCATTTTGAATTGCTTAAAACAACAAAAGGAGTAAGTCTTGAACGAAAAAACCCATATTGGCCCGGAAAGGACTTTGACAATTGGGCTTCTGCTTCAGCAGCTCAGCAGTTTGGGACACCAGGTTGCGCCAATTCTCAGTATATCAATGGTTTGAAAGTTTTTTCTAAACTTCTTTTTTCCAATGAAAATCGAATCATCACACCCAATGGGTATGGTCATTTTGATGTTTTGAGTTTAGAAATAAATTTTGAAAAATCAGGGTTTCTATTGAACTCATCCATTTATGATTCCTTTGGAAGAAAAATAAAAACCATTGCCAGCAATCAATATTGCTCCGCTCGAGAAATTCAGTCTTGGGATGGCTTAACAAATCAAAGTCAAAAGGCCCCAGTGGGAAATTATGTTTGGTTAATTGAGGCGCATCATCCAGAGGGGAATTCTTGGTTGGAAAAATTTAGAGTCACATTATTGAATAAACCATGACATTTCCCTTGTCAAAGAGATTTTTAATTTTACCTTTGCAATCTTGCATTTTGCGGAAAAATTATGAAACGCACATTTCAGCCAAGTAGGAGAAAAAGAAAAAACAAGCACGGTTTTAGAGAGCGTATGAGCACGGCAAATGGTAGAAAGGTTTTGGCCTCTCGACGTGCCAAAGGAAGAAAAAAACTTACTGTTTCTGACGAGCCACAGTTTAGGTAATTTTCAAAACGATGCCTGTGGTCAATTGAAAAGCAGGCCATGAAAAGAATTAACCAATCAAATACCTTTCCTAAATCTCAAAAATTAACGGCCAGAAAAGATATTCATGCTCTTTTTAGCAAGTCCGCAAAATCATTTCATGTTGATTGCATGCAAGTCAGGTGGATTCAAGCTTTTGAGTCAAAAGAGCAATCCAAGTACCTCCTTGTAGTCCCAAAACGAAAAATAGGTAAAGCCGTGGTAAGAAATTATCTGAAAAGATGTATGAGAGAGGGAGTCAGAAAAAACAAAGCATCATTAGAAATCTTATTGCAAAACAACAATGAACATTTGCACATTGCCCTTATTTATCAGAAAAACTACCCATTACAATCAAACGAAATAGAACAAATGGTAGAAAAAGGATTCAAACATATTTGGAATGAAATTGCAAAAATTGCTTAGGAAAATTTATATAATACCCATCCAACTTTACCGATGGATTCTTTCTCCGATTTTGCCCAATGCTTGCCGATATACACCTACTTGTTCTAAGTATTGCATGGAAGCCATATTAAAGCATGGAATCCTAATGGGAACCAAGCTTGGAATTAAAAGAATCTGCAAGTGTCACCCATGGGGAGGCTATGGACATGACCCTGTACCTTAAATATTATCTTCGCTGACGGATGAGCAACTTCCACCAATATAAAAAGAGGATTTGGATTCTGGCGTTATGTCTGGTTTTCTCCGCTTGGAACTACAAAAGATTGGTTGATTATTTTGAAATCAGCAAAAACCTTGACATCCTTGCGGAAGTATATCGGAAGGTCAATCAATCGTATGTAAACGATGTGATGCCGGGTGAGCTGATTCGGGTGGCCATCGATGCTATGTTGAAAAGCTTAGATCCATATACAAACTACTAT
>CAXDRX010000016.1:0-32809 GCA_963991985.1 uncultured bacterium
CTCATGGGCTCCAACATGCAACGACAAGCCGTCCCTCTGCTAAATCCAGAAGCGCCTATAGTTGGAACAGGCCTCGAGGCGGATCTAACAAGAGATTCCAGAACACAAATCGTTAGTGAAGGCAATGGAATTGTGGAATACGTTGATGCCAACCAAATTAGAATCAAATACACCCTCAGCGAGGAACAAAAAAAGACCCAATTTGAAGGCGAAACCAAGACATATGAAATAACCAAATTTAGAAGAACCAATCAAAATTCGGTGGTCAATCTTAGACCCATCGTTGAGAAAGGAGAAGAGGTAGTACCGCGACAAGTTCTTACTGAGGGCTATGCAACCCAAGGTGGTGAACTTGCCCTAGGAAGAAACCTAAAAGTAGCATTCATGCCATGGAATGGATACAACTTTGAAGATGCGATTGTTCTATCCGAAAAAATTGTGCGAGAAGACTGGTATACCTCAATTCATATCGTTGAATATGATCTTGATGTACGAGACACCAAAAGAGGTGAAGAAGAGCTAACAAGTGATATTCCCAATGTCTCTGAAGAAGCCACCAAAAATTTGGATGAAAATGGCCTTGTTCGAATTGGAGCAAGGTTAAAGGAAGGTGACATCATTATTGGAAAAATCACCCCAAAAGGTGAATCTGAACCGTCTCCAGAAGAAAAACTACTCCGTGCTATCTTTGGGGACAAAGCAGGAGATGTGAAAGATGCTTCGCTGAAGGCATCCCCTGCAACAAGAGGCATTGTTGTCGATAAAAAGCTTTTTACCAGATCCAAAAAAGAAAGAGGTTCTCGAGCTGAAGATAAAGTAAAACTTGTAAAAATCGAAACCGATTTTAACAAAACACAAGAAAAGTTGAGAACAACACTTGTTGAGAAGTTACTACTCATTATTGGTAACAGTACTTCGCAAGGTGTAACCAATGTCTACTACGAAGAATTGATACCCAAAGGATCAAGGTTTAGTGCAAAAACTTTCAATACCGTAGACTTCAATTTTGTTTCCTATAACAATTGGACCAATGATGCCAAGAAAAATGATCTAATTGTTGAATTGTTGAACAACTATAAACACCAATTAAACAAAATAACAACAAATTACAAACGCGACTATTTCGCCATCACCGTTGGTGATGAGCTTCCAACTGGTATCCTAAAAATGGCAAAAGTATATGTTGCCAAAAAGAGAAAAATGCAAGTTGGAGACAAAATGGCCGGACGTCATGGAAACAAGGGAATTGTTGCAAAAATTGTACCCGAAGCGGATATGCCATTTACCGAAGATGGGGAACCCGTAGATATTGTACTCAATCCACTCGGAGTTCCCTCCCGAATGAATCTTGGACAAATTTATGAAACCGTTTTAGGCTGGGCAGGCAAAGAATTGGGAATCAATTTTGCCACACCAATTTTTGATGGAGCAAGTGAAGACCAAATCAATGAATACACCGACCAAGCAGGAATCCCAAGATACGGACAAACCTACTTGCACGATGGATTGACTGGTGAAAGATTTGACCAAAAAACAACAGTAGGAATCATCTATATGTTAAAACTTGGTCACATGATCGAAGATAAAATGCACTCTCGTTCCATTGGTCCATATTCTCTAATCACCCAACAACCACTCGGCGGAAAAGCGCAGTTTGGTGGTCAAAGATTTGGGGAAATGGAAGTTTGGGCGCTAGAAGCATTTGGTGCATCCAACATTTTAAGGGAAATATTGACGGTAAAATCCGATGATATCATTGGACGAGCCAAAGCCTACGAAGCCATCGTAAAAGGCGACAACATGATTGAACCCAATGTGCCCGAATCATTTAACGTTTTGGTACATGAAATGAGAGGACTTGGTTTAGAAATAGGATTTGAATAAATAGAAAAATGGCCTACACAAAAAAAGAAACAAAACTAAAAAGCAACTTCAAAAGAGTTAGTATTGGACTTGCATCACCTGAAAATATACTGCAACGATCTCATGGAGAAGTGTTGAAACCGGAAACCATCAACTACAGATCATTCAAACCCGAAATGGGAGGTTTGTTTTGTGAAAGAATTTTCGGTCCAGTTAAGGATTATGAATGTCATTGTGGAAAATACAAACGAATTCGTTACAAAGGAATTGTTTGTGACCGTTGTGGTGTTGAAGTAACTGAGAAAAAAGTTCGAAGAGAAAGAACTGGCCATATCGAACTTGTCGTTCCTATTGTCCATATCTGGTACTTCCGTTCATTACCCAATAAAATTGGATACCTTTTGGGCTTACCCTCCAAAAAGTTGGATATGATTATCTACTACGAAAGATACATCGTAATCCAAGCTGGTGTGAAGGAAAATGATGGAATCAACTATCTAGATTTTCTTACCGAAGAAGAATATTTAGACATTTTAGACACACTGCCAAAAGAAAATCATCTTTTAGAAGACACCGATCCAAACAAATTTATTGCCAAAATGGGCGGCGAAGCCTTGTATGACCTTCTCGGAAGACTTGACTTAGACGGGCTGTCATACAGCCTAAGAGATCAAGCAGCCAATGAGACTTCACAACAAAGAAAAAATGAGGCATTGAAAAGGCTTAAAGTAATCGAAAGCTTTAGAGACGCCAATAGACGCTTTGAAAATCGTCCGGAGTGGATGATTTTAAAGATGCTGCCAGTCATTCCGCCTGAACTAAGACCACTTGTCCCCTTGGATGGTGGCAGGTTCGCAACATCAGATTTAAACGATTTGTACAGAAGGGTAATCATTCGAAACAACAGACTAAAACGTTTGATGGAAATCAAAGCCCCAGAGGTTATTCTTAGAAACGAAAAAAGAATGCTTCAAGAATCGGTTGACTCTCTCTTAGACAACACACGCAGAGCCAATGCTGTAAAAGCAGATGGCAATCGACCCCTAAAGTCCCTGAGTGATATGCTGAAAGGGAAACAAGGAAGATTTAGACAAAACCTGTTGGGAAAACGTGTGGACTATTCTGGTCGATCAGTAATTGTTGGAGGACCCAACCTAAAACTACACGAATGTGGCATACCCAAAGGTATGGCTGCTGAACTTTTCAAGCCTTTCATCATAAGAAAATTAATTGAAAGGGGCATCGTAAAGACTGTAAAGTCAGCCCGAAAAATCGTGGACAAAAAAGAACCCGTAATTTGGGATATTTTGGAAAATATCCTCAAAGGGCATCCTGTTCTTCTCAATAGAGCTCCAACGCTCCACAGACTTGGTATCCAAGCATTCCAACCCAAACTTATTGAAGGAAAGGCCATCAATCTTCACCCGCTCACCTGTTCTGGTTTCAATGCAGATTTCGACGGGGACCAAATGGCTGTTCATGTCCCCTTAGGCAATGCTGCAATCCTTGAGGCTCAGCTCCTTATGTTGGCACCTCACAACATATTGAATCCTGCCAATGGAAGTCCAATTGCTGTTCCTTCCCAAGATATGGTATTGGGGCTTTATTATATGACAAAAATTAGAAAAGGAACGAAGGAAAAACCTGTTAAAGGAGAAAATAAAACCTTTTACAGTCCCGAAGAAGTCATTATTGCCTACAACGAAAATAAAGTGGACCTTCATGCCCCAATCAAAGTAAGAATTGTAAAAACGGCAAATGAGGATAGTTCTCACTTAATGGAAACATCCGTCGGTCGGGTAGTCTTCAACCAGTTTGTTCCCAAAAACATATCGTTTATCAACGAACTACTTACAAAAAAATCTTTGAGAAGAATCATCACCGACATGATTAGGGAAGCTGGAACACAAAAGGCCGCTCATTTTCTGGATAACATAAAGTCCTTAGGTTTTTATTACGCGTTTAAAGGCGGTTTATCTTTCAACATTAATGATGTAACAATTCCACAAGAGAAATTTGACCTTATCGAGAAAGCCAGAGAGGAAGTAGAAGAAATACTTTTTAGCTACAACAATGGTTTCATTACAAACAACGAAAGATACAATCAAGTAATTGATATTTGGACTCGTGTCAATTCAAAAGTAGCTGATGTGCTTCTTAACAAACTAAAAACGGACGACCAAGGATTCAATCCTATTTTTATGATGCTCGATTCAGGGGCACGTGGATCCAAAGAACAAATTCGACAATTGGGGGGAATGAGAGGTTTGATGGCAAAACCACAAAAGAAAACAGGCTCAGGAGGGACAGGTGAGATTATTGAAAACCCAATTTTATCAAACTTCCGGGAAGGCCTATCGATTTTGGAATACTTTATCTCTACCCACGGAGCTAGAAAAGGTCTAGCAGACACCGCACTAAAAACGGCAGACGCAGGATATCTTACGAGAAGACTCCATGATGTTGCTCAAGATGTTGTTATTTCCATCAAAGATTGCAGTACCCTAAGAGGTCTCGAAGTATCAGCACTAAAAGAAGCAGACGAAGTGGTAGAAAGCCTTTATGATCGAATTTTAGGGAGAACCACATTGAATGACATTTATCATCCGGAGAACAACGAATTGATTGCAGAATCTGGTTCTGAAATAGATGAAGATCTTGCCAAAGAAATAGAAAAGGCCGGTATAGAGTCATTGGAAATAAGGTCTGTAATGACCTGTGAAGCGAGTATTGGGGTTTGCAGTAAATGTTATGGGAGGAACCTTGCCACAGGAAAAGTTGTACAAAAAGGAGAGGCCGTAGGGGTAATTGCCGCACAATCTATCGGTGAGCCAGGGACCCAACTTACCCTCCGAACTTTCCATGTGGGTGGAGTTGCGTCCAATACCGCTCAAGAGTCAAAACTCGAAGCAAAGTTCTCAGGAAAAATAGAATTTGATGCCGTAAGAACCGTTGCGAGTGAAGATGAAGAGGGTAACCAAATTGACGTAGTAATTGGTCGTTCTGGGGAAATAAAAATTGTAGACCCAAAAACCAATGAAAACTTAATCATAAACAATATTCCTTACGGTGCTACTCTTCTAGTAAAAGATAAAAAGAAAGTCAAAAAAGGTGATATACTGTGTACTTGGGACCCATACAACGCTTCTGTAATTGCAGATTTACCGGGCAAAGTAGAATATCAAGACATCATCGACGGAATTTCTATGCAGGAAGAGGTAGATGAACAAACAGGATTTGTAGAAAAGGTAATTACCGAAATCAAAGACAAAAAAATCATTCCTACCCTTCTTTTGAAGAATAGCAAAGGAGAATCTGTAAGAGAAATCAACCTTCCTGTAGGTGCTTATATAAGCGTAAACAATGGAGATAAAGTAAAAGCCGGTGAAACATTGGCAAAAATCCCAAGAATCATTGGAAAAACAGGTGATATTACTGGAGGACTGCCAAGAGTAACCGAGCTATTTGAAGCTAGAAACCCATCAAACCCAGCAGTTGTTGCCGAAATTGACGGGGTGATAAGCTATGGTGGCATCAAACGAGGAAACCGCGAAATCATCATTGAATCCAAGGAAGGAATTTCCAAGAAATATCTTGTTTCATTATCCAAGCATATTTTGGTTCAAGATGGAGACTATGTTAGGGCAGGGACTCCATTGTCAGACGGAGCAATTACACCACAAGACATCCTCGCAATTGAAGGCCAAACCTCGGTTCAAAGATATATCCTCAATGGAATTCAAGAGGTATATAGATTGCAAGGGGTAAAAATCAATGACAAGCATATTGAGGTAATCATCCGGCAAATGATGAGAAAAGTGACAATCATCGAAGCGGGTGACACCAAATTTTTAGAAAAAGAGGCTGTTACCAAGTTGGATTTTAAGGAAGAAAACGATTGGATTTATGATAAGAAAATCGTCACAGACCCAGGGGACTCTGGAATCCTAAAAGCAGGACAAATCGTAAGTGTTAGAAAACTCCGAGACGAAAACTCTAAACTCAGAAGAAAAGACCAAAAAGCTGTTGAAGTTCGAGATGCGGTTCCTGCCACGGCCTCCTCTTTACTCCAAGGAATCACAAGAGCATCGTTGGGAACCAAAAGTTTCATGAGCGCAGCCTCATTCCAAGAAACAACAAAAGTTCTTAATGAAGCGGCAATTTCGGGTAAAGTAGATGACCTATCAGGACTGAAAGAAAATGTAATTGTAGGGCATTTGATACCTGCTGGGACTGGTCTTAGAGACTTTGACAACATGATTGTTGGTTCCCAGGATGAATATGAAATGTTGATGAATGCCAAAAACGAAACTGCGCAGGAAAATATACACGAGGAAAACTGAAATTTAATTGGACATAGAACAATTCGGTAGGTAGATTCATCCTGCCTACCAATATACCTAGCTATGGAAGAAAACAAGAATCATCTAGATATCGAGCTTAATGAGGACGTCGCAGACGGTGTGTACAGCAATCTAGCAATTATTTCGCACAGCAATGCTGAGTTTGTTATTGACTTCATAAAAACCTTGCCCGGGGTGCCGAAAGCAAAAGTGAAATCGAGAATTATTTTAACTCCCCAACACGCCAAGCGTCTACTTAAAGCACTATCTGACAATGTGGAAAAATATGAAACCAATTTTGGTGAAGTTCAAATGGCGGACAATTCGCCTAACTTTCTCATGAATTTTGGCCCTACTGGGGAAGCATAACCTTGCTTTTTTTATTGCCCAATCGTTCAATATACACTGACATCCTTTTACTTAGTCGCTGATAAATTGGTTCTATTTCATTGATATGATGAAGAGACACTTCGGTTTCTTTTTCTAAGGCGTCTATTTTTTGTCTGATGCGACCATATTTTTTCTTGAAAAGTGATCTTTCAATACCCATCTTGGCTTGGTCTTTTATAGAATCAACAACTGTAAGCAAACTGACCCTTTGATTGTACATTTTCTCATATTTATTTAAATATCTTTTGTAGGACTTACCCAACCCCTCATATTGAGCGATTTGATGAGAAAATGCCAAAGTCATTTTTGTTGTATCAAAGCGATTGATCCAATTTATTTGCATAAAAATCTCATCTTTTCGATTGTCTATTGTCTTTAAATCTAAAGAAAGATTCTGCTCTATACGACTCAAACTATTATATAAGGTGTCCAAACGATCAAGCTCAGGAGCACCAACATGATTACAATTAAAAAACAGTGATGTGATTACTAGTCCGAAAAAAAATGTGAACAAGGTCTTATTGTAGGTGGACCATTTTTTCTTTACTTTCCCCATACCATCGAATACTCCAAATTAAATAAAATCAAACATTATATCTTCCTTAAAGATGTTTTTTGGATAGCCATTTCGGCTTTTGGAGGTCCTGAGATGCATTTTGCGCTTTACTCCAAACGAATGGTAAACGAAAAAAAATACTTAAGCCAAGAAGAATTGCTTGAACTGTACGCCTTGTGTCAAGTATTGCCTGGTCCAACTTCCACACAAACAATTACAAGCATGGGGTATAGATTTGGTGGTGCAAAACTTGCATTTCTTACCTTGATGATTTGGATCTCCCCTGCCGTAATTTTAATGACAATACTCGCTTTCATCTACGGCCAATTGAGCCAAAATCACATGCAAGCATTAAAATACATCCAACCTTTAGCAGTTTCTTTTGTCATTGTAGCTGCAATCAAAATGGTACACTCCGTGGCCAAAGATCGATTGAGCATTTTTTTAATCACACTTTCTTTTGTAGTTGCAGGACTTTTAAGACATACTTTGGGAGAATACCTCAAAACACCATGGATTTTTCCCATCTTGATTTTATTTGGAAGCTTTTTCAGCTATTTGGCCAAAAAAGGATATCGGAAACATAAAAAGATGAAGATTAAAGCACCATGGAAATTTTTAATCCTATTTTTTCTCATCTTTATTCTAGCGGGTGTATTGGGAAAAATACTCGACTTGAGAATCATCAAATTGTTTGAAAACAATTATAGATTCGGCTCACTTATTTTTGGTGGCGGAACTGTCCTGCTCCCTCTGATGTACGAGCAATTTGTTAGTTTCAAAGGTTATATAAGCGCTCAGGATTTTTTAACCGGTATTGGACTAATTCAAGCTACTCCAGGCCCTGTATTTTCTTTCGCAACCTTCACATCAGGTTTGGCAATGAGCACCTATGGAAAAAGTGCACAGCTACTTGGTCATATGATTGGTACAATAGGAATTTTTCTCCCGGGCATTTTGATGATATTTTTTGTTTATCCCATTTGGAATCAAATCAAAAAGCACCCCGTAGTGAAAAGATCTATTGATGGTGCCATTGCAAGTTCGGCAGGACTTGTTGCTGCAGCAGCTTATTTGTTGTTTTTGCCCGTAGGTTTGTATTGGAAAACCGAAAATAATTTTCATGTAAGCAACCTGCTTCAGGAGCATTTTGTCAATATCGAAAATACTGTCTCCATATGCATTGTTGTTCCACTTATGTTTTTCACAAAAATACCTGCACCCCTATGGGTAATAATTGCACTATTTTTGGGTTTTATTTTTTAAAAAGATAGTATGGATAAAAAATGGCTATTTCTTTTTCTTATTCTAAAAACTTCTTTTTGTTTTGGCCAGCAAAACGATAACTATGTTCAGTTTTCAGGAGTAGTATTGAGCTCCGACAGCATTCAACCAATGGGCTTTTGTCATATATACATCGAGGGCCAAAATAGGGGTACAATTTCTGATATTAACGGTTTTTTTAGCTTCGTCGCCAGTAAAGGCGACCTTATTATATTTGACATGGTAGGCTATAAAAAGAAGGAATTTTTGATTCCTGACAGTTTAGATAAAAAAACCTATTCGATCATCCAACTACTCACCCAAGACACCATTTATTTGGATGAAACAGTAATAACACCCCTACCCAATCGAAATTTGTTTGATTACTACTTTGTAAAAACAGAAGTACCCGATGATGCACTAGAAATAGCACGTAAAAACCTTGAAAGAGAGGCATTAAAGGAGCGGGCGATGAAAATGGGCCCCGATGGCAGAGAGGCTTCAAAAATTGCTTTGCAAAATCAAGCAAAAAAATATTATTACGCCGGACAAATGCCACCCATGAACATTTTTAGTCCGATTGCCTGGGCAAAATTTTTTCAAGCTTGGAAGAATGGAGATTTCAGAAAAGAATAGTTTTATTCAAAAACATAAACATCTTCAGACGGTTTTTTCATAAAATAGACTTCGCGCGCAAACTTTTCTAAACTGTCAAGGCCTCCATTCAACATTTGTTTTTGCCTGTCTAGCTTCCCAATTTCATCTAATAAATAACTTTTTTGAGTATTCAGTTTGCTTAGCTCTTTTTTCAGATGATATCGATAAATCAGGCTATTCTGATCAAAAAAAGCAATCCATATGATAAAAATAGCAAAGACGAGAAGGTATTTCTTCCAACGCATGGTACGAATGTAAGAGGATTATTTAAGCTAACTATGCTATTTATTCACAGCAATATCCAAAATATTAGCTATTGATTGTCCCTCCACTCATAGACCCACGAACTTTGAATCATCTCGAGATGTCCTTCATTACAATCTTCTCTTTTGCCTTCAAAATTCGGTAAGCCAAGCACCCACTCTAGCAAGTCTGTAAAGCGAATTCTATAAATTTTTTGTTCGGTAAATTCATCCCCAAATTTTTCATACAAAGCCATGGCAATGTCTTCGTAATCATTCCATTTTATAGGTAGTTCAAAATGCGTGCTCATGTCAATGTTCGTGTCCAATAATTTGCTTCTGATCTGGTATACATACCTTTAAATTTGATGAGATAATACACTGGCAAGCCAAACGACTATTTATTTTTGGATTAATTGCGCGATCAATGAAGTCTTCTTCTTTGTCTGAAATTTCTGGCAGAGATTCCTCGCCTTGTGTAATGTATACATGGCAAGTGCTACATGCACAAACAGCTCCACAATTGTGATTTAGATGTATCTGGTTGTCATGCGCAATATCTAAAATACTATCTCCTTTTTCAGCCTCAACCTTAACCGGTGAAATCGCACTGTCCTCAAATTCAAATTCTACCCAAATTTTTTTAATCCTATCCATTAAGCTCTTTTTGTTTTTAATTCGTTGTATAAAAACATGCCAAAATTACGTCCATTCCTCTTAATCATCGTTCATTCTTTTTTTCTAATTTCCAATTCTTATGGACAGAACCATCTTGCTCTATTAGGTAAACCCATTTCCGACATAGATGTTTATGAAGATTTGTATGCCCTTTCAACAAGCCAAAAAAAAGAGTCCTATCAAATCCTAAAAAACCGCTATGAAATAAAATTCCAAAGCAAAGGAATTGATTATGTTTTTAACTACAATGGCACCTTGGTTGGCTTAGTTTTTTATGATTCGGGTGCAATATACCAAGCATACAAAGGTGATTTGCCTTTGGGGCTCAAATTTTCGATGTTTCTCACTGACATCAAAGACGATTTATTAAAATTTCCCGATATGATTATTTCGAAAGACAATCCATTCAAAGGAACCATTGAAAATGAAAATTGGACTTGTTCCATTTATTTTAAGGATTATTTTGTAAATGTTATTAAAATTCAACTTACCCAAGCCAGCGAAAATGATGCGGACCAAAAAAATTTAAAAAAATGGGGAGTCCGGCTTCTGTCAGACGGCATTTGTTTAAATGGAAATTGCTTGGATGGCTTAGGGGAAATGGTTTGGGGAAAAGATAGCAGTATAAATTATATCGGAAATTGGCAAGATGGTCTTCCCCATGGGAAAGGGAAATACAGAGATTTATTTGGGAGAGTATATGACGGTGAGTTTAAATTTGGTTTTTTCTGGGGACAAGGAAAGCTTAACTATAGTAAGAATTACAAATATGAAGGTGAATTTTTACTGGGGTATCGCCAAGGAAAAGGACATTGCCGCTTTGAAAATGGAATGATCTACAATGGGCGATATATTCAAGATATGATGAATGGTATCGGTAAATTCTACCTAAACAACTCAGACTATTATGAAGGGGAAATGCAAAATAATAAGTTTCACGGTTGGGGAAAACTTAGCAATAGCAAAGGTTATCACGAAGGTTTTTTCAAATTTGGTCAGCCTCATGGAAAGGGAGAACAATTCAATGGACAAACCATTAGTGGTCTGGAAGGAAATTGGGTAAATGGCAAAAAAGAAGGGAAGTTTATCCAAAGAGACCCCTTTGGTAAAGGCCAAACAGTGTACTTCAAAAACGACCAAATGGTGACTGCTCCCCCAGACTAAGACGATTACTCAATCAAATATTGGGCGGTGGAGCTGTTTTTTTGTTCCAGAAGGATTTTTTTATTGCCCAAAAACTCTTTTTCCTCGCCACTTGAGGAGTTGTAAATGGTCAGCAATTGGTACGCTGATTCTACTTCAACTAAAAATTTGTCTCCAAAAGTATCGATTATTTTGTCCCTCAAGTTGGACTCATTCTCTACCACACAACGAAAGCTAATGGCCGCATTTTGAATTAAATTTACTGAAATACCAAGTTCTGAAAAACCTTTAAAAATATTTGTGATATGGTTTTCTACGATAAATGAAAAATCCTTTGACCTAAACTTAACAAGTGCTTGATTGTCCTTAAAAATGAAACAAGAGGGCAAAGACAAATTGCTGTCTATTCCCACATGCGTTCCGGGAAGCTTACTCTCGATAAAAGATTTTACATAAAGCGGGATACCTTTTTCTTTCAAAGGTTGAACCGTTTTTGGATGTATGATTGAAGCACCATAATAAGCTAGCTCAATGGCTTGATGGTAACCCAATTTGGAAATCAATTTGGCCTGAGAAATTCTTTTAGGATCCCCATTATAGATACCCAAAACATCTTTCCAAATGGTAACAGCTTTTGCATTTAACGCGTGTGCAAAAATAGAAGCCGAATAATCAGACCCCTCCCGACCTAATGTTGTAGTAACCCCTAAAGAACTTCTTCCGATAAAACCTTGGGTAATCACGACTTGCTTTTTTACAATGGGTAGCAACCTTTTTTGTATCAGATCTTGGGTAGCATTCCAAGAGATAGAAGCTTTGGTAAATTTCTGGTCTGTTTTTATAAAATTCCGTGCATCAATCCAACGAGTAGATAAGCCTTGAGAATTTAAAAATGTATTGATGATTTTGGTAGAGATTAATTCTCCGAAAGGAACTATTCGGTCGTATAATTCATCATAGCCAAGCTCCTCCAAGTCAGCGTCTAATTGGCATTCCAATTCAATGAACAAATTTTCGACCTCAAAAAAATGGCGCGGAGAGTTGCTAACCAAATGTTTCAGAATATTTTCATGAAACAATTTTATCTCATTGAAAATATCTTGTTTTTCTTTTTTTTTATGGTGAATTGCTTGCACTAATTTTTCAAGATTATTCGTTGTTTTGCCCATTGCTGACACAACTACAAGCAAAGGTTTTACCCCATTTTCTCTTATGATTTTTGCCACATTTTCAACGGCTTCCGAACTTTTAACAGAAGCCCCACCAAACTTAAAAACCTGCATCTCTCTTCCTTACTATATTTGTGGTCAAAAGTAATCAAAGGAAGGAAAATATGATCAATCGAAAAAAGGTAACAACCCTAAGTCAATTTATTGCCGAAGAACAAATTAAACACCCAAGTTCCTCTGGAAATTTGTCAAAAATATTTCGAGACATCAAACTAGCCGCTAAAATCGTTAATAGAGATGTACGAAAAGCTGGTTTGGTAGATATCTTGGGAGAACACGGAAGCACAAACATTCAGGGGGAGGAAGTAAAGAAACTAGATGTCATAGCCAACGAAGAATTCATGTCATCCCTGAAACAAAGCGGCGACGTCTGTGCTATTCTTTCCGAAGAATCGGAGGACATTATTCATGTGGAAAATTCCAATGGTAAGTATATCATCGCTATTGATCCTCTCGATGGATCAAGCAACATCGATGCCAACGTAACCATTGGAACAATTTTTTCAATTTTCAAGAGAAAATCAAAAGAAAATCAACAAGTTACCATGGAAGATTGCCTTCAAAAAGGAGAAAATCAAATTGCGGCAGGCTACATCCTGTATGGGAGCTCTACAATGCTTGTATACACAACTGGATCTGGAGTCAATGGGTTTACTTTAGACATCAGCATTGGTGATTTTTGCCTCTCTCATCCGCAAATAAAATCTCCAAAGCGGGGAAAAATTTGCTCAGTCAACATTGGAAACTACAAAGATTTTTCAATAGGGATAAAAAACTATATTGATCATTGCAACGACCAAGGCATTACAGGAAGATACATTGGTTCTTTTGTTGCTGATTTTCATAGAAATCTTATCAAGGGAGGCGTATATATGTACCCGGAAACCTACAAGCAACCAGAAGGGAAACTGAGACTCATGTATGAATGCAATCCAATGGCATTTTTGATAGAGCAAGCAGGGGGGAAAGCCACAACAGGGAGAAAAAGAATGATGGAGGTCGAACCTAGTAGCTTACATCAGAGGGTTCCCATTATAATCGGTTCTAGTACCATGGTGAATGATGCTTTGTCATATACAAAAAACACCTGATGTACATAGCTAGGGAACCCTACTCAATCACTTTGTTGTGAGAATGTCGTATTATTGTGAAAAATAGCTGTAATATGAATAAAAAAATTACTTTATTGAGTTTCATATTTACCCTAACGGTAGGTATGTTAAATGCTCAGACACGTTATGCTGACGAAATCTTTTCGTCCGTAAGTGTGCAAGAAGATTTGGTGTATGGAGCCAATGCTACCATCCTCCCGATTCGACAAACCGGACATGCCATCCTTAGACCTTTGGCTTTTGACTTTTATTCGCCCGAAGGAGATAAAGAAACCAATCGGCCTTTGGTTGTATTGTGGCACACCAGTGGATTCGTTCCACACCCGATCAACGGAGCTGCCACAGGTACAAGAAGAGATTCTTCCACTGTTGAAATGGCCAAAAGATGGGCAAAAAGAGGCTTTGTTGTGGCCGTGCCAGACTATAGAATGGGTTGGAACCCAGGCGCTGGAACACAACCAGAAAGAGCAGAACAATTGATTGCTGCTGCCTACAGAGCAGTGCAAGATGCTCATACCTTCTTAAGATTTATGAGCAAAACCTATTCGGAAAATAATCCTTATGGAATAGACACGAGTAAAGTTTTTATGATGGGACAAGGCGCTGGAAGTTACATCCCAATCAATGCTGCATTGTTGAGAGATACAAGTGATTACATCAAGATTCCAACTGCAACAGATGGTAAATTTTTGAAAGATGATGGAAAAGGCGGTTTCATTCCAATGATTATCGAACAAGTACACGGAAATGTTTGGGGAACCAATTTGACAGTAATTCCAAACCCCGGAGCGCCCAATGGTTTAGACACATTGAATTATCCCAACCATGCAGATGTTAAAGGTCTTGACTTCAAAATGGTTGTCAATTTAACTGGAGCAGTTGCTGACTCAGCTTGGATTGATGAAAATACAGTACCTTTTGTTAGTTTCCATTCTCCTACCGAAGGATTCTCTCCTTACCGAACCAGAATTGTCGTTAGTTCAGTAAATCTTGGTCCAATTATTCCAGCATCAGGCGGATACGATATTCATACGATTATGAAAAGATATGGCAACAACGAAATTTATCAAAAAGAGAATCTTGACGACGAATTATCCAAAATAGCCAATTCAAAAAATGATGGTCTTGACGGTCTTTACCCGATGACCGGTCTTGGAATAATGGATTCGAGCCCTTGGGATTGGTGGACGGATGACACTACTCAAAATCCGAACATAGCAAAAGGATATGAAGACGCTCCTGACGCATCCAAAGAAAGAGCAATGAACTATTTGGATACAATATTTGGATATGTTGTTCCAAGAGTTTGTATCGTCCTTGATCTTCCCTGTGAAACTTCCGGAAAAGTAAACAACTATGCTCAAAACAACTGGATTAAAGTTTACCCAAATCCAGCACACAGCGAAGTGGTTATTGATTCAAGAAATGAACTTTCTAGTATTCACATTTTAGATATGAATGGGAAAATAGTTGCCATGAAAAAGACTGCATTTACCAAATCTAATCGCATTGCGGTTGCGCATCTGCCAAAAGGAGTCTATATGATTCAAGCCATCGGAAAAAACTTTGTAAGCAACCAACGAATAATGATAAAATAATAAAGAACTGTTCAGTGTTCTTTAAAAAAAGTCCTGAGAATACTCAGGACTTTTTTATTTTACAAAGTTTTGTTGTAATAAACCATTGCCTCACCCATCCATTTGTTTAGATTCTTAATCCTTGTTTCTGGATTTGGATGCGTACTCAAAAATTCCGGCGGACGAGAAGCTCCTCCAACCTTTGCCATGCGAGACCAAAACTTTGGTGCTTCTCGTGGATCATATCCCGCCATGGCCATAAACATCAAACCCATCTTATCTGCCTCTGACTCATGTAATCTACTAAAAGGCAACATTACACCTGCCTGTGTTCCTAAACCAAAAGCAACTTGGGCCAATTGTTGAACCTTTTGAGGTTTTTCTCGTAAAGCCACATGAAGGGCAATTCCTCCCATTTGTGAAACCAACAATTGACTTAGCCGTTCATTCCCATGTCGGGCAATGGCATGAGCGACTTCATGGCCCATGACAACAGCAACGCCATTTTTATCTTGGGCAAGATCCATGATACCCTGGTAAAAAGCTATTTTTCCACCAGGCATTGCCCATGCATTTACTGTCTTTTCATCAATCAAGTTAAACTCCCATTGATAACCCTTCACACGATGTTTGTGATCTGCATTTTTGCTTAAATATTCAGTAATGGCCAAACCAATATCTTTACCTACCTTCTGTAACATCTGAAAATCTGAACCAGAGGTAATCAATTTACTCTCGCCCAATACTTTTTTATAACTCGTAAGGCTAGAGGACATTAACTGACTTTCCGGCAGCAAATGAATTTGTTTTCGACCTGTTAATGGTACATGTGAACAAGACCATATGATAAATGTAGTGAGCACATAAAAGGGAATTTTAAGCATTGATTTTCTATTTAACATAATTTCAATTTAAACCAAAATAAAAGTCTGGTACAAGCAAAAAGTGAAATTTTACATAATATTGAACCATGTCTCCACAAGGATTTTTAAATGACAATAAAGAAACTTTTCTTCAAGAGTTATTTGCGCTCCTAAGAATACCCTCCATCAGTGCAGATCCGGCTTTCAAACAAGATGTTTTCGATACAGCAGATTTTGTGGCTGAAAAATTAAAAAATGCGGGAGCTCGAAATGTATCTATAGAACCAACTGAGGGGTTTCCTATTGTTTATGGAGATTATCTCATTAATCCAGACCTACCAACAATCCTGGTTTATGGCCATTACGATGTACAACCATCGGTGCCCGATGAATTATGGAATTCACCACCTTTTGAACCTATCGTCAAAGAAGAACGAATTTATGCTCGCGGTGCTTGTGATGATAAGGGCCAAATGTATATGCATGTGAAAGCTTTTGAAAGTATGATCAAAACAAACTCCTTACCTTGCAATGTCAAATTTATGATTGAAGGAGAAGAAGAAGTAGGCTCTGATAATTTGGGCACTTACGTAACCAAAAACAAAGAAAAACTATCTGCCGATGTGGTTTTGGTAAGTGATACTTCTATGATTGCAAATGATGTACCGAGTATTGATGTTGGACTGAGAGGTTTAAGTTATGTAGAAGTTGAGGTGACTGGCCCCAATATTGACCTGCATTCGGGTGTCTACGGAGGTGCTGTTGCCAACCCCATTAATGTTCTTTCAGAACTTATCGCTAGTCTTCACGACAAAAACAAAAAAATTACTATTCCCGGGTTTTATGACAACGTGATCGAAGCAAGTAAAAAAGATAGAGAAGCCCTGGCAAAAGTTCCTTTTGATTTGATTGAATACCAAAAGCAATTGGAAATAGAAGATGTTATGGGAGAGAATGGCTGGACAACGCTGGAGAGAACCGGCATGCGACCTACTTTGGATGTCAATGGCATCTGGGGAGGTTATACGGGAGAAGGAGCCAAAACAGTATTGCCAAGCAAGGCGTACGCCAAGATAAGTATGCGTCTTGTTCCGAATCAAAGTTCCGAAAGAATCACAAAACTTTTTACTGAGCATTTTGAAAAAATTGCACCCAAATCAGTTAGGGTGAAAGTTACTCCGCATCATGGTGGTGAGCCTGCATTGACGCCCACGGATTCGATTGCTTTTAAAGCAGCCAGCAAAGCAATGGAAACAACATTTGGGAAAAAACCAATACCTACCAGAGGCGGTGGGAGCATCCCAATTGTTGCACTATTTGAAAAAGAACTTGGTCTTAAAACTTTACTCATGGGTTTTGGACTGGACAGCGATGCAATCCATTCGCCAAATGAGAGTTTTGGGCTTTTTAACTATTATAAAGGAATAGAAACCATTCCTTACTTCTATAAATACTTTACAGAAATGATGACGGATGCTTAGCTTCCTTTAAAATTTGCTTTTCTTTTTTCAATAAATGCTTCCATCCCTTCTTTTTGGTCTTCCGTTGCAAAGAGGGTATAAAAGTTTTTTCTTTCAAAATAAAGTGCTTCTTGCAACGGTTGTTCAAAGGCTTTTAAAACGGATTCCTTTGCCAATTGGACTGCTATTGGGCTAAGTTCTGCTATTTTTACTGCCATTTTAAGGGCTTCGGATAAATATATTTCCTTGGGAACTACCTTGTTGACCAAGCCCCATCTCTCCGCAGTATAAGCATCTATAAACTCCCCTGTTAAAACCATCTCCATCGCTTTCACCTTACCAACCGATCTTGGTAATCTTTGGGTGCCACCTGCTCCTGGCATTACACCAATTTTAATTTCAGGTTGTCCAAATTTTGCGGTATCACTTGCAATGACTAAGTCACAAAGCATCACCAACTCGTGTCCTCCACCCAATGCAAAACCGCTTACTGCCGCAATCAAAGGTTTTTTTGTTCTTCGAATCTGATCCCAAGTGGAAAACTGATCAATTTTAAGCATATCAATAGAATTCTTACCCGCCATTTGTTTGATATCAGCACCCGCAGCAAATGCCTTTTCGTTACCAGTAATGATGATCACCCTTATGTTTCCATCTTCATCCATTTGTTTCAAAGCATCTTTGATTTCTAACATCAACTCTAAATTCAATGCATTCAATTCTTTTGGACGATTTAGCTGAATGAGTCCCACATGGTTCTCGTATTGGAAGTTAGCGATAATATACTTATAGGTCATATTTTCTCGGCAGCTCGAATAATTTGTATAAAATCATGGTAGCGAAGTGATGCACCACCTACCAAAGCACCATCAATATCCGATTCATCAAACAAATCTTTTGCGTTAGCAGAAGTAACACTTCCTCCGTAAATAATCCTTACTTCTTTGGCCATAGAATCAATTTTACTTTGGAGAGTTTTTCGAATCTTCTGATGCATTATATTGGCATCTTTTGGTGTGGCTGTTTTCCCAGTACCAATTGCCCAAACAGGCTCATAAGCGATGGTTATTTCTCTAAATTTTTCAGGAGATAGATGAAACAAAACATCTGAAATTTGCTCACTGACAACCTTTTCTGCTCTACCAATTTCCTTTTCTTCCAAAGTTTCTCCACAGGCGTATATCACTTTTAAATTATTTTCAAGGGCTAGGTCTACTTTTTGCATAAGTATGGAATGGTCTTCCTTGTGATAAGACCTTCTTTCTGAGTGTCCGACAAGGGTATAATTCACATCAATGGAAGACAACATTCCTGCCGAAATTTCTCCTGTGAAAGCTCCTTTCTCTCTGGCACTTATGTCTTGAGCACCTAACATTAAATTGTAATCGCGAAGTTGTCGACCAAAATTTTGCAAGTATATAGCGGGTGGCAAAAGCAAAACATCAGAACCGAATTTTTCCAATTCTATTCGGTCCCTGAAGTCCTTCATCAGATTTTCTGCTTCTTCCCGATTTAGGTTCATTTTCCAGTTGGCGGCAATTATTTTTTTTCTCATTTTATTTTTCCCAATATCTAAACTGACTTGATTCTTTAAATACAAAGTTTACTATTTCTTTTTCTTCGGATGTAAGGAATTTATCTCTTCTTTTCATCATAGCCTCAGCCGTTTGAAAAAACTTTTTCAATTGAAACGATGAAAATCCATGAGCACCTCCCCAAGCAAAAGATGGTATAAAGTTTCTGGGAAATCCAGATCCAAAGATATTGGCTCCTACACCAACAACTGTTCCTGTATTAAACATGGTATTGATTCCACATTTGGAGTGATCACCCATGATAAGTCCACAAAATTGCTTTCCTGTTTTTTCAAATCTAGCTGTACTATAATTCCAGAGTTTAACTTCATCATAGTTGTTTTTTAGATTGCTGGAATTGGTATCCGCTCCAATGTTACACCATTCACCAATCAACGAATTACCCAAAAAGCCATCGTGGCCTTTGTTGCTGTACGACTGAAAAACAACATTGCTTATCTCTCCTCCTACCTTACAATGCGGGCCAATGGTAGTTCCACCGTATATTTTTGCACCCATTTTTATGACCGAATGATCACCAACGGCAAGGGGCCCCCGTAACTTTGCCCCCTCCATTATTTTGACATTTTCACCTATATAAATAGGGCCTTCTGAGGTATTAAAAGTAACATCAAAGGCATTAAATTCTTGGGGCGCAAAGACCCCATGATGTCCCAAATAATTGCATGACATTTTGGGGAACTTGTCTTCCTGAACTTTGGTTGCAGAAATCAACTTCAAATCACTAATGATTTCTGATGCATTGTAGGAAAATAGGTCTATTAAAGAGCAGATTTGTAAAAAAGAACTTTTGGACTCATTTGCAATAAGATTCTGTGAGGTAAGGTAGGCCAAGGAATCATCTTTAGACGTTCTGCCCGCTACAAATTGTCCATTTTTCGTTAGCACCTCACCACGATTTAATGTTTTCAATTCATTGAGAAAAGATTCATTCGGAACTATATTACCCGATACAACAAAATTATCCTCCGCAAATTTGGGGGTGTACTTAGTTTGGAGATATGATATTGTCTCCCAGGAAACATTTGCACCTAAGCGTTCCCACTTCTCTTCAATGGTATAAATTCCAAGGCGACAAGAGGACAGCGGCCTCAAAAAAGTTAGTGGTAGAAGGCTGGTTCGAACGTGTAGATCTGTTAAAATGACGTTCATACCAAAGGATTATAAAAACTTATTTGCTTGCCTTTTGATAACGCTTCTTGAATTTATCAATACGGCCTGCAGTATCCACAAATTTACTTTTACCCGTGTAAAAAGGATGTGAGGTACTAGAAATATCGAGCTTATACAAAGGATATTCGTTGCCATCTTCCCATTTGATTGTTTCTTTGGTCTCTACAGTAGAACGAGTTAAGAAAGTATCGTTGTTGCTCATGTCTTTGAAGACCACCAATCTATAATTTTCTGGATGTATATTCTCTTTCATTTTGAGACCCGCAAAATTACATTAATAATGCTAATAACACAAAGGTATTCCATTGGTTTCTTTTAGATTTGCGAGAATGGCATTAGGGAATCCCAAAGGCACTAGAGATTTTAGTCCAAAACAATTGGCCAAAAGAGAGCACATTCAAAATTGTATCGAAAATATTTACAAAAGTTATGGATTCATGAAAATCGAAACACCCGCCTTTGAACATTTAGAAACCCTAACCGGCAAATATGGAGATGAAGGAGAGAAACTTTTATTCAAAATCTTAAACTCAGGCGATTTCTTGGCCAAAGTTGATGAGCACCATTTGCAAGTCAAAAACAGCCAAAAAATAGCACCACAAATAAGTAAAAAAGGCCTTCGATACGACCTCACAGTGCCCTTTGCAAGATATGTAGCTCAACATCAAAATGATATCGTATTCCCCTTTAAGCGATATCAGATACAAAATGTTTACCGAGCAGATCGTCCGCAAAAAGGAAGATATCAAGAGTTTTTACAATGTGATGCCGATGTCATTGGAACCAATAGCTTGTTGCCTGAGATTGAATTCATAAAAATTTTTCATGCTATTTTTTCATCTCTACAATTGTTTGATTATGAAATTGCAATAAACCATAGAAAGCTTCTAGAAGCCATGGCAAAGCATCTTAAAATTGAAAAGCAATTTATTCCTTTCACTGTTCTTCTAGACAAATTAGACAAAATACCTTTTCAAAAGCTTGAAGAGAACTTCAGTAACTTAGGAATTCAAGCGAGCGATATGAATACCCTTGAATCTTGGATGCAAAAGCGTTCATTCAATGCGATGGAGTTGAGTCAATTGTCAGACCTAATGCAAAAAAGTACGGCATTGGAAGAGGCTTTGGAAGAACTTATCCTGATTGCCAATCACACAGACAACCAAAATATAAAGCTGCACTTGGGCCTAGCCAGAGGACTTGATTATTATACAGGCTGCATTTTTGAGGCAAAAATCCCTAAATCTGGTGTTGGCAGCCTATCGGGAGGAGGAAGATATGACAACTTGAGTGATGCCTTTGGACTTAAACAAATGTCTGGAGTAGGCATCAGTTTTGGATTGGATAGAATTTCAGATGTAATGGATGAAAAAAAACTATGGACACCCTTGCACCAGGAAAGCACTAGAGTATTAATCACCCCATTGGATAAATCTGTTTGGAAGGAAACCCTCAAAATTGCTGATACCTTAAGAGAACAAAACATTTCCACCGAAATATATCCTGACCATAAGAAGCTAAAAAAACAACTTGAATATGCCCATAAGCGAAAAATTCCTTTTGTGCTTACTGTTGGAAAAGAGGAAATAGATCAAAACAAATGGGGATTGAAAGACATGGATTCTGGTCGTCAAAAATTGGTCTCAACCGAAGATTTAATTAAAAGTATCCAAACAAAAAATTGACTTTACGAGATATTTTACTTTTCGAAAATGACAATTACTTTTTTATCAACAAACCCCATGGGATAAGTACCTTACACGAACGTTTTGGTCCAACTGAAAATATTCAGGATCTCTGCAAATCCTATTTGCCCAGTGCACAATTGGGCCACCGTTTGGACAAACAAACTTCGGGGGTTTTGGTTGTCGCCAAAAACAAAGAGGCTTACCGAAACTTTCACATACAACTGCAAAACCGAGAAGTGCTAAAAAGATATCATGCCGTGGTTCATGGCGTACACAACTTTAAAAAAAGCCCAATTGATTTGCCGATAAAAACATCAAGATCTGGAAAATCAAAAATCGATTACAAATTGGGAAAACAGTCCCTAACCATCGTAACTAGCATCGAAAATTTTAAACACTTTACTCTTCTTGAATGTGCTCCAATCACTGGCAGATTGCACCAAATCAGAGTCCATCTTGCCAACCAAGGTGCCCCAATTGCAGGAGATAAAATTTATGGCGGATCACTACCCTTTCTGAGCTCGGTGAAAAAAAAATACAAAAGATCCAAAATAGAAGAAGAAGAAATTCCAATGATTGCTCGATTTGCACTACATGCTTTCAGCATTTCTTTTTCTGATATTTCTGGTGAAGAAATCAAATTAAGTGTCCCATACTCAAAAGATTTGAACGTTTTCATTAAACAATTGAGAAAATATGATGGGCTCTAACCATGTATTGATAACTCGTTGAAATATAATATCACTTGACTTTTTTTTCAAACACTTTATACATTAAGATTGCATCGGTTTGGGAAAAGAACTGAAAATAGGAGAAGATGCAGTCTTGATGTTGGAAGATGGACAAACCTATTTTGGTAAGTCTATCGGCAAAATAGGAACAACATCGGGAGAAATTTGCTTCAACACGGGAATGTCGGGTTATCAGGAAATTTACACGGACCCGTCATACTATGGGCAAGTCATTGTAAATACAAACAATCATATCGGAAACTATGGGGCATACCATCAAGAATTAGAAAGTGCTTCAGTAAAAATTTCAGGAATGGTATGCAAAATTTATAGCGACCAATATGCCCGCCCTTTGGCCAATTCAAGCTTGGATGAATGGTTTATTGAAAACAATTTGACTGGAATCGCCAATATAGATACAAGGCAAGTTGTTCGCCATATTCGAGACAAAGGTGCAATGAACTGTATTATATCTTCCGAAGTTTTGGAATTGGATAATCTCCGAAATATTTTGTCGCAAACACCCAAAATGGAGGGATTAGAATTGGCCTCAAAAGTAAGCACAAAAAAGGCCTATGACTTTTCAACGCAAAACGGACCCAAAATTGCTGTTCTTGATTATGGAATGAAGCGAAGCATTGCTGAGTGTTTTGTTGAAAGAGGTTGTGCGGTAAAAGTTTTTCCTCACAACACATCGTTTTCCTCCCTAAATCAGTGGGCGCCAGATGGAATTCTATTGAGTAACGGTCCCGGTGACCCCGCACCCCTTAAATCAGAAATTGAAGTGATACAAAGAATTCTTCAAGAAAATATTCCACTTTTTGGAATATGTCTGGGTCATCAACTTTTGTCGAGGGCATTTGGCCTAGAAACATTCAAAATGCACAATGGTCATAGGGGTCTTAATCACCCGGTGAAAAACCTTCTAACCAATCGGTCAGAAATCACGAGCCAAAATCATGGTTTCGCCGTAAAGGTAGATTCAAAAAATCCAGACATCACTATAACTCACCTTAATTTAAATGACAATACTGTGGAGGGAATTCAAGCAAAAGACAAAAATGCATTCTCTGTTCAATATCATCCAGAAGCGTCACCTGGACCACATGACTCGCGTTATCTTTTCGACCAATTTTTAAATAATCTATAAATATGTCAAGTATTGAACAAATCATTGCGCGTCAAATTTTAGACTCCCGCGGAAATCCAACGATTGAGTGCGATGTGCACACCTCTGCAGGGTTCATGGGTAGAGCCGCAGTTCCATCTGGAGCCTCTACTGGAATCTACGAAGCTGTTGAACTCAGAGACAAAAACCAAGAAACTTATTTGGGTAAAGGTGTATCCAAGGCTATTGGCCACATACATAAACCAATTCAAGAGAGATTGATAGGTATGGATGTATTCGAACAAAATTTGATTGACAATACGATGATTGATTTGGACGGAACTGCAAACAAATCAAAGTTGGGAGCAAATGCAATTTTAGCCGTATCTCTGGCTTGTGCAAAAGCTGCGGCACACGAAGCTGATTTGCCCCTTTATCGTTACATAGGTGGAGCCAATGCCAAGACATTGCCCATCCCATTGATGAATATCCTCAATGGTGGAAGCCATGCCGACAATAGCATTGATTTCCAAGAATTTATGGTAATGCCTGTGAATGCACCTACTTTCAGCCGAGCCCTGCAAATGGGTGTTGAAATTTTTCACACCCTCAAAAAAGTATTAAAACAAAAAAATTATAGCACCAATGTTGGCGATGAAGGAGGATTTGCACCCAACATAAAATCAAATGAAGAAGCCATAGAAACTGTTCTAATGGCCATAGAAAAATCAGGTTTTAGGCCTGGAGAGGATGTCTACATTGCAATGGACGCAGCGAGTTCTGAGTTTTTTAATAAAAAAACAAAGATGTATGAATTCAACAAATCAGGTGGTGGCAAAAAGAGTGTAGACGAAATGGTTGAATATTGGACCAACTGGACAAAAAAATATCCCATCTTGTCAATAGAAGATGGGCTAGACGAAGATGATTGGGATGGTTGGAAAAAATTAACTGAATCTGTTGGGAAAAATGTTCAACTGGTTGGGGACGATTTGTTTGTTACCAATGTTGAACGTTTACAAATGGGTATCGAAAAGGGAGTAGGAAATTCAATATTGGTAAAGGTAAATCAAATTGGGAGCCTTACCGAAACCATGGATACCGTGGAGCTTGCCACCAAAAATGCTTATACCAACATCATCAGTCACCGATCGGGAGAAACAGAAGACACAACCATTGCAGATTTGGCTGTAGCACTAAACTCAGGTCAAATAAAAACAGGCTCCGCCTCGAGGTCAGATCGAATGGCCAAATACAATCAATTGATTAGAATTGAGGAAGAACTGGGCAGTGAAGCAAAGTATTTGGGCACACAAATAAAATTTGTCTAAGGTCACAATTATGCCTTGATTTGTCTTTTCCGTCGATAAATAAGGAAACCCAAACCAAAAATCGAAATTAGCATCAAAACGGAAGAAATGATTTCGGCTTGGGTAATTTCCATGCCAAATAAATCATACGTGCTATTTACCCTAATCTTTTCGATTAAGAAACGCTCAAGACCATTGAAAAAAAGATAGATAAAGAATATCATTCCAGCTACTTTAATCCTCTTTCTTATAGACCAAAGAAAAAGAAAAATAAGCACCCCCATCATTACTTCATAAAGAGCGGTAGGGTAAACCGGAGCAATGAGATAAGGTGTTTCATTAAAATTACAAACATGCTGAAAATATTCTTCACCCTGGAAAGGATTACATTTCCTTAAGACATTATTGGGATAATTGTATGCCCATAAACTATCGGGCAACCAACTCAACCAATCTGGCTTGGACCTTGTATTAACAATCCCCCAATCCCCATCACCTGCGGTATGACAGCCCATTCTGCCAACCCCATACGCCAACATCAAGGCCGGACTTCCTGCGTCAACCAAATGTATAGGCTTTATTCCTTTTTTATTGGCGTAAAAAAGAACAGATGCTACACCAAATAACAAACCACCATAAAAAGTAAGACCACCTCCGGAAAAAACCATACCCATTGGATCCTGCAAAAAATCCTCCCAGTACTCAAAAATGTGAAACAACTTAGCCCCCACTAAACCAGATATGGCCGCAATAATTGTGATGTTTCCCATCAGTTGATAAGGATGTACTTTCTCAATTTTCTTTTGTGGCTCTTTCAATTTGTTTTTTTGGCCTTCCCAAAATTTATAAGCACCAAAAATTATAGCAACAATCAATCCAATGATGGGTGATCCTTGCCCAGAAAAAATATATCCCTGTGGATCGCCATTTAGCATATCTGACTGAAAAATAAGCGCAATGATTTTCCAGCCCAGAAAAAAGCCGAAAAATACATTTAGGAAAACTTCTGACCAAATAGCTCCCTTGCCCACCCACTTTTCTCGTGTGGAGACAAAAACAAGATTTTCTTTTTCCTTTCGCTTCAATTCCAGTACCATTACAAAATTGGCCGACAAAAAAGCGAGGGCAACGAAAAAACCGAAGGTGTTTATGACTTTTAAAAATTCAATTTCAAGTCCAAACCAATCTTTAAATACGTAATAGAAATTAGGGTACATATTGAATCAAAAATAATTATTTTACGGGTACTTCCTTGTTAAGATTTTCTGAAATATAAGTCATTTTTGAGCTCAGATGTTCTAATTTTACTGCTTTAATACTTCCAACAAAAGCCTTATTGAAAGTGGTTTCTACACGAATATAATTCTCTGAAAAACCCAACATTCGACCATTCTTATTTTCATTTTCAAACAATACGTTGACTGTTCTTCCTGTTTGCGATTCATAAAAGTTTCTTTGTTTTTTGTCACTAAGAATTCTAAGCATTTTGGCTCGCCTTGTCTTTTTGGCTAATGGTATCTGATTTTTCATTTTTTTCGCCCCTGTATTGTCTCGAATAGAGTAGGGAAAAACATGCAGGTAGTCTATCCTTAAATCATTTAAGAAGTGATACGTATCCAAAAAATGGGTTTCTGTTTCTCCAGGAAAACCAACAATTACATCAACCCCAA
Source organism: uncultured bacterium (assembly GCA_963991985.1). Taxonomy (GTDB): domain Bacteria; phylum Bacteroidota; class Bacteroidia; order NS11-12g; family UBA9320; genus MED-G17. The sequence continues at coordinate 26,652 of CAXDRX010000016.1, forward strand.
TGCAAGCGTTGGGAATTTTCGATCTTATTTTTTGCACCCTTTTGCGGTATAAGTCTCTCCTATATTTCCGACGCATATTTTTTAATATTTCATCACTGCCCGACTGAAGAGGTATATGAAAATGCGGCACGAAATGGTTGCTTTTGGATATAAAATCGATAATTTCATCTGTTAACAAATTGGGTTCAATGCTTGAAATTCTGAAACGCTTATTGAAATTTTCATTTTCAATGGCACAGATTAAATCAAAAAAGCCCTCATCGGTTCCCGAACCAAAATCACCAATATTCACACCAGTGAGAACAACTTCTTGCACCAAAGGATCAATTTTTTTCATTTCTAGGAGGGTTTGTTCAATACTTGCAGACCTACTTTTTCCTCGAGCCAGTGGAATGGTACAGAAAGAGCAAAAGTAATTGCAGCCATCTTGAACCTTGAAGAAAGACCTTGTTCTATCTCCAAAAGAAAATGCCGGTATAAAATGGTGGACTTCTTTTATGTTGCCGTTAAGAACAATGGGCAATTGAGCAGAATCTAATGCTTGAAGATGGTTGGCCAAATTGAACTTTTCTTCAGCACCAAATACGGCGTCAACCCCTTCAATTTGAACAATTTTTTCTGGCTTTAGCTGAGCATAACAACCAATCACAATAAAACGGGAACTGGGTGTTTTCTTCTTGGTCTTCTTCACGATTTCTCGGCATTTTTTGTCAGCATTTTCAGTAATGCTGCAAGTATTGAGTATATATATATCTGCCTCTTGATCAAATTTGACTATTTGAAAACCTTCTCTCTGTAGTTGCTGGGCAATGGAGCTTGTTTCTGAAAAGTTGAGCTTGCAACCCAATGTATGTAATGCGACAGATTTCAAAAGTTCAAAGATAAGCTTAGATCACTTTTGTGTAAGGGTAAAACCAAAAGTAGTGCCTTTGCCGATACTTGAGCGAACGTTAATGGTTTGATTATGTGCATCAATAATGTGTTTTACGATGGCCAAGCCCAATCCAGAACCACCCACTTTCCGATTGCGACTTTGATCAATTCTGTAAAAACGTTCAAAAAGCCTTGGGAGGTGCTCTTGATCTATCCCCTCCCCATTATCAGCAATCTCAATCAGTAAGTTAGATCCCATATCATAAAAACTTGCTGAAACTTTTCCATCTTCCTTCCCATAATTTATTCCATTCAGAATAAGGTTTGTTAATACCTGCTTAATTTGAAGGTGGTCTGCATTTACAAAAAAAGGTTTATCACAGCCCGACTTGAAATACAAACTAATATTTCTTTTTTGAGCTTGGTGCTCCAATTCATCAAAAATTTCAGATACCAAGGCATGAATATCAAATTTTTGAATTTTAGGTTCATTGATTCCGGACTCCAACTTGCTAATGGCAACCAAGTCATTGACCAACTCTTCAAGCCTATCCAAACTTTTTGAAGCTTTTTTGAGAAATTTTTCATTAACATCTGCGTCTTTTAGCGCGCCATCTAGCAAGGTATGAATGTAACCTTGGATACTCGTAATCGGCGTTTTTAGCTCATGCGATACATTTCCCAAAAATTCCCTTCTATAGTTTTCTTGTTTTCTCAAGCTTTCGATTTGTTGGCGATTGTCTTTTGCCCAAAGCATTACTTCTTCGGTTACTTGCGAAATAGGATCTATTTCCTCCTCCTCATTTTTCATTTTTATATTCTGGGTTTTTACACGGTGGATACTCTTATAAATTAGCTTGATTTTCCGGTAGATAAACCTCTCTAGGTAAAATTTGAAAGTAAAAAACCCAATAAACAATACCAACACAAAAGAGAGTAAAGCAGATAGATACTGCTTTCTTAATATAAGGTCTAGAAGACCTGTTGGGATGGCAGCCGAAAGGGCAGATAGAAAAGCGATAAAATTGGGAGATGGATTTCTCCTCATTTTGCTAACTTATAGCCGACTCCTTTCACGGTAGTTATTCTTTTGTCTCCTAATTTCTCTCTAATTTTTCTTATGTGTACATCTATGGTTCTATCTACAACCAATACATCATCTCCCCAAACTTCAGACAGAATTTTTTCACGCGTAAATACCTTGCCGGGTTTGGAAGCAAGCAAAAACAATAAGTCAAATTCTTTTTTTGGCATGGTAATGGTTTGCTCTCCCAGTTGAACATTAAATGTACTTCTGTTGATCTCTAAATCATTGATTTTAATGACACTACCTATATTCCCGTGTTCTGTTCCTCTTTTTAATATGGCCTTGATTCGACTAATAAGCACTCTGGGCTTAATAGGCTTTGATATATAGTCATCAGCACCAACATCAAAACCAGCCAACTCGCTGTACTCCTCACTTCTTGCGGTAAGAAAAATAACGAAAATATCTTTCATTTTTCCGTCTTCCTTTATCAATCTACAAGCTTCTATACCGTCTAATACAGGCATCATAACATCTAATAGAATAATGTCTGGTCGGGTAGATTTGGCTTTGGCAATTGCCTCTTCTCCATTGAATGCTGTCTCCGTTTGAAACCCCTCTCTTGCTAAATTGTATTGAATGAATTCTACTATATCTGGTTCATCATCAACGATCAATATTTTTGCTGGCATAACAATTTGATTTAGAGCAAAGAAATGACTTATACTAATTTAGGCAAGTTAAGTAAATGTTAATTTAAAGGATTTTTTCTAAAAACTTATCCAACTGATGCGCACGCAGACCAATGGCCAGTATTTTTCCATCTTTGTCTATCAGGTAGGTATTGGGAATGCTATTTATCTTATACTTCTGAGCTGCTCTATTTTGCCAACCTCCTAGATCACTTACATGTTTCCATGGCAATCCATCCTGTTTGATTGCAGCCATCCATTTGTTTTTGTTGTTGTCAAGAGATACGCCATATATTTCGAAACCTTTGTCTTTGTATTTTTCATAAACCAATTTTACTTTGGGGTTTTCTGCACGACAAGGTCTGCACCAACTCGCCCAAAAATCAATCAACACGATTTGGCCTTTTAATGAGGACAATTTCAGAATCTCTCCTTGAGGCGTTGGCAATTCTATTTCTGGTGCATAAGCACCCACTTGAAGTGGGGAAGCACTTTCAATTCTATTGGCCAATTGTTGGGTATAGGAAGAATTCGAATGTTTTATTTTCATTTGGCGATAGACTTCATTCAACATCGATAGCGGGGTATCTTCAAACAAATAGGTAGCAGCAAAATAGCTTGCAAGCGTACCCGCCTCTTTGGTCATAAATTCACTTATCGATTGCGTTCTGCTGGACTGAATATTTTGATAGCGTAACTGTAAATTTCTTTTGGTACTGTCGGCCAAGGCATTCATATTAAGCTTTGAAACTTCCTTGTTAAAGATTAACATTTGTCTATCATAGCGGCTGTAAATAGTGAAAAGCTCAGCCAATTTAATATTCTCTTCTCCACCTTGAACTTCGGCTTCGGGAATTTGCCCATATTTTATTTTCATATTTACCTTCTCTTCCTTGGACAGTAGGATGGGAATACCTTGATTGTTTTTTCCAAAGGTTAAATAACATAGTGTTGGTTCTTCAAAAGGAACTGAAAATGAAAATTTTTTTGTTTGGTTTTTTAATCGAAATGTATCCAAAATCTCCATTTTTCGTGGTGAAATTTTAGAAAGTGTTATTCTTCCTTGGAAATTTTCAATCTGCCCCAAAAGGTTGGCTGGATATCTTATTTGGTTTGAATAAGCTCTATCAATTTCTATCTGCGCAACTTCTTTTTGTAATACTTTTTGTGCTGTTTTTTCACTCCCACAAGTTGTGAATGCGATAAAGAAAACTGGTAAATAATACAAGAGCTTAATACATCCCATAAAAACGAAGATACGTCCTACGAGTTATATCACATCTTTTTAAAAAAGGTTTTGGAGCGAGAAATATTTTTTTTAATTTAAGTATCTATTTTTTGTTAAAAAAATTATCTAATGTATTTAAATTGTCACTCGCAATACAGTTTTCGATATGGTATTATGCAAACCAGCGAACTACTTGATGAGGCAGAGAATCTTGGTTTTCAAAATCTTGCACTCACTGACATCAACAGCACTTCGGGTAGCCTATACTTTGCCATGGAAGCGCAAAAAAGGGGCTTCAACGCTTGCTTAGGAGTTGATTTTAGAAAAGGAAATAAACAAAAATTTATCGCCATTGCACAAAACAATACTGGCTTTGAAAACATCAATCTGTACCTATCTTCCATATTGGCAGGCAAAGTCATTCTCAACAAAAAAGCGCCGAGTGATTTACTTCAACATGCTTTTGTTATCTACCCTTTGGAAGAAGCACCAAAACAACTTCAACCTCGAGAATTTGTAGGCATCAATGCACAGCAGCTATTTGCCTACAAAAAAATAGCTCATTTGTGGCCCAAACAAAAATGCTTGGCACTCAATACTGTAAGCTTTCGGAATAGAAAAGACTTTGACACCCATCGATTGCTTCGAGCCATTCACTGCAATGTCTTGCTGAGCAAATTGTCCCCCGAAGAGCAGGGGAAAAAAAATCATCGTTTTTTTACTCATCAACTCTTACAAACAAGCTTTAAAGACCACCCTCATCTTTTGGAAAATGCTGAACGACTTTTACAAAACTGTCGTATTGACTTTGATTTCAGCGGAAAATCACAGAATATGGTTACGTTTTCGCAAAGCAAGGAAGATGATTTTGCATTGCTCAAATACTTGGCACAGGAAGGTATCGCCTATCGATTTGACAACAAAACCTCAAAAAATATGACAGAAAGAATGGAAAAAGAGCTCCACATTATCCAAAAATGTGGTTTTGTACCCTATTTCTTAGCCAATTATACCATTGTTAATTATGCCCGCAGAAAAGGGTACTTTTATGTAGGAAGAGGAAGTGGTGCCAATAGCTTGGTTGCTTATCTGCTTAGAATAACCAATGTTGACCCACTAGAACTTGACTTGTATTTTGAACGATTCATCAACCCAAGCCGAAAATCTCCACCTGATTTTGACATTGATTTCTCATGGAAAGACCGAGAGGACATTACCCAATATATTTTCAATACATTTCCAAATACTGCCTTGCTTGGATCTTTTGTTACCTTCCAACAACGTTCGGTTGTTCGAGAAATTGGCAAGGTATTGGGCATACCCAACGAGGAAATTCAAAAAATACAACAACAAAGTCTGCAATATTTAGACCCTCTACAAAAACTTTGTCGCCTTTACAGTCAATTCATTCACGGCTTTCCGGACCACTTGAGTGTACACAGCAGTGGAATTATTATTACTGAAAAAAAGATTCAATACTTTGGAGCAACAAGCCTACCGCCAAAAGGATTTCCGACCAGCCATTTTGATATGCATATTGCCGAAGACATTGGCATTTACAAGTATGATATTTTGGGGCAAAGAGGACTAAGCAAAATCAAAGACACCATACAAATCATCAAGCAAAATAAGCCGGAGGCACCCGATTTTGATATTGATGATATCCAGAAGCTGAAGAAAGACAAAAAAATTCAACATCTACTGGAGAATGGTGACAGTATTGGTTGTTTTTATATTGAAAGTCCTGCCATGCGAGGATTGATGAAAAAGTTGAAGGTAAACGATTTCAAAGGTTTGGTTGCTGCAAGTTCTATCATTCGTCCGGGTGTCTCAAAGAGCGGCATGATGTTAGAATTTATTAAGCGCCACCGAGATCAGGCATTAAGAAAGGCAGCTCACCCAGTATTGGCATCAATTTTACATGAAACATATGGCGTAATGGTCTATCAAGAAGACGTGCTGAAAGTAGCACACTATTTTGCAGGGCTCACCTTGGAAGAATCAGATGTGCTAAGAAGGGGAATGAATTGGAAATATAAACAACGAAGTGAATTTACAAGCGTCAAACAAAAGTTTTTTGAAAATTGTAAGCAGAAAGGATATCGATCTTCTTTGAGCAAAGAAGTATGGGCGCAAATAGAGAGTTTTGCCAATTATGCCTTTGCCAAAGGTCACTCGGCAAGCTACGCAGTAGAAAGCTACCAAAGCTTATTTTTAAAGGCCTACTATCCATTGGAGTATATGGTAGCAACCCTCAATAACTTTGGTGGATTTTATCGTACTGAGCAATATCTTCAAGAAGCTAGGCTAAAGGGTGCAAAGATCCAAAGGCCATGTG
>CAXDRX010000017.1:0-31129 GCA_963991985.1 uncultured bacterium
GACCACGAAATCCAAATTGAAATTTCATAGTTTCCCCCCATTTCTCGCTCACTTTCGTACCATCCATGATTCGCAAAAACCTTTATTTTTTCTATATACAACTCACCTGTAAACACGATAATATTATTTTTAGCCGATTGCTTGGCTTTAAGCCATTAAATTTGTCAAATTCTTTATGAAAGACGAAATTAATAAGTTAAAAGAAATCTATGGAGGAAAAGACCAATTCTCTCATCCTGATTTCTATCAAATAGATGATTTGCTTTCAGATGAACATAAACTAATCCGCTCTTCGGTAAGAGACTGGGTAAAATCTGAAATCTCTCCGATAATTGAGCATTTTTCTCAAAAAGCAGAATTTCCTCAGCACATCGTTAAAGAATTGGGAGAAATTGGTTGTTTCGGCCCACAATTACCAGCAAAATATGGCTGTGGCGGTCTGGATTATATTTCTTATGGTTTGGCCATGCAAGAGCTTGAGAGAGGAGATAGTGGAATCAGAAGTACTGCCTCTGTACAAGGAAGTTTGGTGATGTATCCCATCTATAAATTTGGAAGCGAAGAGCAAAAACAAAAATATCTTCCAAAATTAGCGACAGGAGAATTGCTCGGATCCTTCGGCCTTACCGAACCCAATCATGGATCAAATCCAGGCGATATGGACACACATTTTGAAGATAAAGGGGATCATTTCTTACTGAACGGATCTAAATTATGGATAAGCAATGCTCCTTTTTGTGACTTAGCCATAGTTTGGGCCAAAAGCGAAAATCAAACCATACGAGGACTAATTGTGGAGAGAAATTCTAAAGGATTTACAACTCCCACCACGCATGGAAAATGGAGTCTTCGAGCAAGCGCAACAGGAGAGCTTGTTTTTGACAACGTTAAAGTACCCAAAGAAAATATTTTACCCAATGTAAAAGGACTTAAAGGACCTTTAACCTGCCTCAATAGTGCCCGTTACGGGATTAGTTGGGGTGCCATTGGTGCGGCCATGGATTGCTACGAATCGGCCAGGAAGTATGCAGCTGAAAGAGAGCAATTTGGCAAGCCAATTGGTGCTTTTCAGCTACAACAGAAAAAATTGGCAGAAATGCTTACTGAAATAACCAAAGCCCAGATACTTACACTTCGATTGGGCCAATTGATGAATGAAGAAAGGGCGACTCCCGCACAAATTAGTTTGGCCAAAAGAAACAATGTGGAAATGGCCCTACAAATTGCACGGGAGGCAAGGCAAATGCACGGCGGAATGGGCATCACTGGTGAATATCCCATGATGCGTCATATGATGAACTTAGAATCAGTCATCACATACGAAGGAACCCACGATATCCACCTCCTAATTTTGGGTATGGAAATTACTGGCCAAAATGCATTTGTTTAAAAAAGTTCTTCTTTGCCTTTTTGTTCTTCAATCCCTTCTCACCAAGGCGAACAATCTAAACGAAACCTATCCTGAAACGGGTGTGCAACTTCATGTAAAAGGTAGCCTTCAACCAGACAGTGTAGGTTTCAACATCATTTACGAATTGAATCGGATTCTTTTCCCAGGAATTTTGGATGGTTCCATACCCCTATGGCAATCTCAAGAGAAAAAAAGAAGAATAAAGCCAAAAGATATTGAAAACCAGCTCATTTCGCTTCAACTCCCCTACCATAAAATTGATGACTATTACTTTTATGAAAAATGGACTTTACAGAATGGTAAATTTGAATTTGAAATTCATGGATTCGCCCTCTATTATTTTGACCCAATAGGAAAAAGTCATTCTTTGGGTTATTTGGCTTTGAAAGACATAGAGCAAATCTTAAAAGGAAAATGGATAAAAGTTAACCCAAATGGATCCATAGGAACAAGGTTTTGGGAGGCATTGTATTCAAAAAAATATCACTTTGAAATTATTCAATTTGGCAACAAATGGGTAGCAAACAATCCTGTAGTAAGCAGAAAAATATTTGAAGATGCTCTCGGAAATAACAAAATAAGCCATCTTTCAAAAATCACTTTGGCCAAACAAAAAAGTATACAATACACAATATTCAATACGCAGATGAAAGGTTTTGAGGAAAACCAAAAGTTTTTTAATGCTCTTGAACACTTTTTAAACCAAAACAAACAAATATTTTTAAACAAAAGCCAGATTTTTCGTAAAATGTCCATTGAAGAAGTTTACCGATTAAAACCAATCGTAAAATATGCAGAAATTGTTGAAATAGTTCGATTAGAAAACAAACAAATAATTTCCTCTGCTAAGCAAATCAACTTGCGGATCAATAATGAAACCGTTTCCTTCAAGGGTCTTGATATAAAGCCTTTTGATTTTTCAATAAATTTTGTTCCCTTTCAGGATTTTTTGAAAAAAAAGAAATTTGCCTACACAATCACCCAAATTAACGGTAATGAAATCAATCTTTTGCACGCCAAAAACTACAAAAACAGAATCAACCTTTTAAAATGGAATACAATTACCTATGAACAAAGCCTATAAAATAAAATTTGGTACCGACGGCTGGCGTGCAATTATCGCGCAAGACTATACCATACAAAACTTAGAACGAGTAGCTGAGGCTACGGCCAAATGGATTTTACAATTGCCCAACTCCCATAAAAAAGCAATCATTGGTTATGATTGTCGATTTGGCGGTGAACTGTTTATGAGAAGAACTGCAGAAATTTTTGCTGCTTACAACATCCAGACCCTTTGCTCTGATGGTTTTGTATCAACGCCCATGGTTTCCATGGCAACAAAATATCTGGAGGCTGATGCGGGAATTGTTATCACGGCAAGTCACAATCCGCCAAGCTATAATGGCTTTAAAATCAAAGCAAACTATGGAGGACCTGCTACACCAGCCGAAATCAATAAACTAGAATCATTAATAAATGATGATTTTTCTTTACACACTGAAACGTTCGAAACCTACCTAAAAAACAATCTCATTTCATTATACAATTTGGAAGATTTGTACATTGAGGATATTAAGAAAAAAATAGATTTTAAGCTTTTGAACAAAGAAAATATCCAAATTGCCTATGATGCAATGTACGGTGCTGGACAAAATGCGATGAAAACACTTTTTCCCAATGGCCGTTTCCTGCATTGTGAATATAACCCCGGATTTCAAAACCAATCTCCAGAACCAATCAGTAGGAACTTACAAGAATTTGAGCAGCTGCTCAAATCCAACCCAAAAATTGATAGTGGTCTTGCCACCGATGGTGACGCCGATAGAATTGGACTTTACGACAAAAATGGTCAATTTGTGGACTCACATCACATTTTACTCTTGCTCATAGAGTACCTCACTCAATATAAAAAAATGAATGGCCTTGTGGTGAACAGTTTCAGTTGTACGAGTAAAATTAATCTATTGTGTAAAACATATGGTCTAGAACAGATTGTCACGAAAATCGGATTTAAATACATCTGCGAAATCATGACAAAAAAAGAGGTTTTGGTTGGGGGCGAAGAATCTGGTGGAATAGCGATTGCAGGACACATTCCCGAAAGAGATGGAATTTTTATTGGTTTGACCATTTGGGAATATATGTGCCAGAGCGGAAAATCATTGGATAATTTGGTACAAAATCTATACGACAAAGTAGGTACTTTTTGGGTAGACCGATACGATCTCCAAATCCCAAATGAACTCAAAAAAGAGGTTGTTCAAAAATGCCAAAATGATTTTTACACCAAGTTTGGTTCTCTCCAAGTAAGCCATTCAGAAAAAGTGGATGGTGTAAAGTTTCACTTGGGGGAAGAAAAATGGGCAATGATCAGACCTTCCGGAACAGAACCCCTATTGCGCGTTTATGCGCAAGGGAAAAACAAGGAGGAAACTATGGCCATTCTCTCTGAAGTGAAATCTTCGCTGATTGCTTAGACCAAAAAAAATTTCTTGAATAAATAAAATAAAGACAACAATAGAAATACCATCGACATTATCTTATTGATATGAATCTGTAGTATTTTTTTGATACCAATTTTTTGTCTTTCCGTCAATGAAATAAGCGTTATGAATAATGAAAAAGCACCGACTGCTGTTCCTGCTATAAAAAAAAGTTTTGGGGCCAAGGCTTTTTCAGACTGAAAGGGCAAATAGTCGTGGAAATAAATCAAAATAGTTGTCCAAAAAACAACCAATTGAGGATTGAGTGTAGCGACCAAGAATCCTTTAACAAAACTTTGACCCGGTTGAACATTTTCGATGACATCCTTTGTCGCAGTCTTTTTAAACCATAAATAGATAGCCATAAGAAAAAATATCACAATGATGACCCAATGTGCTACCGCAAAAAGACGATTGTGGCTGGCCAAAAATTCCACGCCATAGATGGCCAATGTGGAATAAAACAATTCTGGTAAAACACCACCAAATGCCACCCAAAGAGCATTTTTTTTTCCATACTGAAAAGTAGTAGAGACCACTGTAAGCGTTACTGGGCCCAACTGTAGTGATCCAAAGAAACTTACCAAGGCCGCAAATAAAAATGAAAAAAGACTTTCCATCAAGACGGACCAAATTTGCAGGTTTTTTTTTACAATGTATCCAAATGCTTGTTTATTTTCGCCAAAATGTCCTTAGAATTGGTAGGCAGAATTGAAAACAAACTCCCCCTTCAGTCAGGCGTAAGTTCAAGAGGTGAATGGAGAAAACAAGAATTTGTCATAGAAACTCAAGAGCAGTACCCAAAAAAAGTTTGTATTTCTTGTTGGGGTGACAAAATCGATGAGTTGGAACAAATTCAAGAAGGCGAATCCATCAAGGTTTCCATCAACATCGAATCTAGAGAATATAATGGCCGGTGGTATACCGACATCAAAGCTTGGCGAATTGAAAAAAACAGCAACGGACAAGGAAATGCTTCTCCTGAACCGACAGCACCTCCTTTGGAAATTCCCGACGAGGATGATGTTTTGCCCTTTTGAAAATCAAATTCGTCTTCAAACTTTTTGTAAATGTTTTTGATTGGGGCTTCCCTAATTTTTTGATTTCCATAATCATAATTCGTTTTCCAACGATCATATTCTTTGGGGGCCGTCAAGGGTGATGCTACTCTCCCATTGGAATCTATTTTGATCATATGTGATTGATCAAAAACGTGCTGATGGGTAAAGGATAGTAAACAAAGAAGTAAGATTTTCATAAAAAGGAATTAATTTCCATAAAGATATATAAGATATTTCAAGAATCCCCTAGTGTGACATCAGTGTATAAACAAAAAGGAGACCTTTCGGGTCTCCTTTTTAATTTGTTTTATGATTTAAATTTTTTAAAATCCAGGCTGTGGGGGAGTTGGGTTTGAGGAACCTGTTTCAAAGGCACCCGCTTGTGACAAGTCCACTCGGCGGTTTGCATTTTTCTTGTTGTCTGTCTCCGCTTCTGTATCCGCTATGAATCTATCTCTTGAAACTCCGTAATTTACATTTAAGTAATCAATAATTGTATTTACTCGTTTCCAATTCAGCTGCTCAGAAGCTTTGCTTCCACCACCATACCCAGAAACTTTTACTCGCAAATCAGGACATTCTTTCATTTTGTCTGCTACGTTATAAAGCGCAACCGTTGTTGCCGCATCTAGATTGGAAGAACCGCTTCTAAATAGAACAGAAGGCAAAGTAACTTCTTCGCAATGGTCGTGCATCTTAATTTCATAGGTATTCCCTTGGGCGTCTACCAAGGCTCCCTTTGGTGTATTGAGATCTTCATCTCTGTAATCTGGAATTCCGTCCATATCCTTGTCAATCATTTTGCCATTTTCGTCTACACTGGCACCTTTTTCGGAAAATGGTTCAGCGTCTTCAGAGTCAGCGACGCCGTCTCCGTCAGAATCTATCTCAACACCATTTCCATAAACCAAAACACCTTCTTTTGTTTCCGAGTCTTTGTCGAAAAAATCAGAAACACCATCACCATCTTTATCGCCTGTTAGTTTGGTTATCATTTCGGAATTTTTGTCAACCTGCTCCAAAGCCTTTTCAACGGGAGCTATCCATTCCATGTGTTCATCATCTTTACCCAATTTGAACATTACACCTGCCAAAAAGGTAGTGTAAGACTCAATTCTTTCATTTCCATTTTGAGGATATCCATCCATATGATCCGTGTTGGTGAGATTTAAGGAATAAGTTAGGGTTGCATCTATTCTCCTGGAAACATTGTATCTCAACTCGGCACCTATCGGCAAGGTAAAGTCTGTAGTGGTGTTTTTGTAATTATAAGTTCCATCGGGATTTCTAGTTCCGCCGTTATTAAAATCAATGGTCGCGTCTACATTGTTTTTTATAAATCCAAACCCTGTGAACATGTTTACGTGGATGGGTTGCATTTTTCTTGACCATGAAATGTTTCCGAGGGTGAAAGTGGGCAACATCTGAAATGCAAAGAAATTGTTGGTCGAACTGAAAGTTCGAAGGCCCGTTGATTCTGCTTTCAAAGTTCCCAAGTGGAAATTGCCTTGCAAACCAATTGTATTGGAAAACATATATTTTGCCTTGGCACCAAAGGCAAATCCGATGGAGGCATCTCCAAAGAAATTTTTATATTGGTGGTCGCCATGCAAAAGGGTGGGGCCGAGATCCAAACCTACAGCCCATTTGTTGGTTGGTTTGAACTCATCATAGAAGTTTTTTTGTGCCGAGGCACTTACGGCTATCGCAACAAGCGATAAAACAGTAGAAAATCTTTTGAATATCATGTTTCTGGTTATAACTTTTGCAAATGTAAGTATATTTTCTAGATGATCTCACAATTACACCACATGCAAAGCAAATTTGACCTCTTCAAAAGACACTTTATACAGACTGCTTTGCGATTTGGCCTCCCAAATTTGCGCAAATCTTTCAATGACATGGCTGTTTCTTTCGATCATTTTATTTTGATTAAAAAATTGTTCCTTTAATTTTAAAATGCGGCTGTTGTTTGGTTGCGTCATTTTTTGGTTCATCAAATGCTTGTCCACCGTGCGCTGCAGATGGTAAGCATCCTGTTTGAATTGAGCCCACTTTTTGTTGAGCTTTCCATTTTCTGGCAATTCTTTTCGAAAAAGTTTTTCGTATGTTTCTAAATTTTTTGATAATTCTACTCCCAATTGTTGGATTTCATTTTGTTTCCCTTCTGATTTTTTCAAAAGCTGCATTGTGATTTCTGAAGAACCAAAAGTCATTAGTTCTATCAGCTTAAAATCATGTGACACCTGATTCCATTTTTTCTTTGGCAGAAAGTAATTGATATTCCTCGGAAATACAATGGGCATAGATAAATCTAGGTAGTCAAAAATAGGTTTCAGTTGTAACCAATAATTTAGCTCACTGGGCCCTGCAATGAAAGCTACGTTGGGCAAAATAATTTCTTGAAAAATTGGACGCAATACTGCATTAGGCGAGATCTCTGAGGGGTGAATTTTCATCTTTTTGGTAATCAAGGATCTTTTTGATTTTTCCAATCTGAAAAGGTTGATTTTTCGGGGATTTAGTTGCCATTTTATTTGATTTTCAGACAATGTATTTTTGATTGATTCCATACATTTAAGTGCAAATGATTCTTCAATTTCTTTTTGTGCAATAGGAAAAAATTGAGCTTTCAGCTCTTCATTGTCGGGATTGATGACCACCAAACCTAAATCGCCAAAGATTTCATTCAAAAGTATTTGCATGCCCAAATCAAGTTGAGGTGCGGAATTATAGGCTTTGCGAAGGGCATCCATTAAAATTTGGTTTTTCTCATTTGAATCGATCCTTTTCCCTACTTTGTCTAAAATTTGTAACAGGGAATCTGTTTTGTACCTTCCCACGGCACCTCCTTGATAATCATCCCATTTGTATCTTTCGTCGTAGAGTTTGAATGTATTGATTTCTTCAAAATCGTGATCCTCTCCTGCCATCCAAAAAATAGGCACAAAGTGGTAATCGGGAAATTCTTCTTTTAATCGTGTCGCCATCTGAATGGTGTCTAAAATTTTGGTGGCGAAGAAAACAGGACCCAGAAATGGGTGCAATTGCTGTCCTGAAGTAACTGTAAATGTCCGTGCATCGGTGATTTTTTCTATGTTGTGTTTCACCGCATCCGATTTTTCAATTTTTCGATATTGTTCTAGTAGAATATTTTGTAATATTTTTCGGCTGGTTAAGGAAAATTTTTTTGCTTTAATTGCTTCACCTATGCGCTGAATTCTTGGTGGGAATTGAGTTAGGGATTCAAAACCTTTTTCTTGATGAAGGTACCTTTTAATTATGTTAGGGATCAAGTCACCACCAAGGTCTGGGTGATATTGAGTGGTCATTCTTGTATTGGTTTGGCGATTAAGTCAAATTCCATAGCATCCACAATCAATACCTCCGCAAATTGACCGACTTTTAAATTTCCTCCATTGTTGATGATGACTTCATTGTCTACTTCTGGTGAGTCGAACTCGGTTCTGGCATAAGCTGTGTCGCCTTCTACTCTGTCCACCAAAACCCGCAACGATTGATTTATTCTCTTAATGTTTTCTTCTAAACTGATTTGCTGTTGAATCTCCATAAGCTGCGCAGCTCTTTTGGATTTGTCCTCTTTGGATACATCGTCTTTTAGCGAATGACTATGCGTTCCATCTTCTGGGGAGTATTCAAAAACACCCAGTCGCCCGAATTTAAACTTTTGAACAAACTCAAGCATTTCTTCAAATTCTTTGGGACCCTCACCCGGATGTCCGACCATTACAGTGGTTCTTATGGTGATGCCGGGTACTTCGCTTTTGATTTGCAGAAGCAAATTTTCCAAACGTTGTGCTGATATTCCTCTTCGCATTGTCTTCAATACATTTTGATTGGAATGCTGAATTGGTATATCAATATAGTTGCAAATTTTTGGCTCTTTGGCCATAACCGTCAAGAGGTCCATGGGAAACTTTGAAGGGTATGCATAATGAATTCGGATCCACTCTATGCCTTTCACCTTGGTTAATCTTTGACATAACTCCGCAATTTTTCTTTGTCCATAAATATCCAATCCATAATAAGTTGAGTCTTGAGCAATAAGAATCAACTCTTTTACCCCTTGGTTGGCTAAATTTTTCGCCTCTATTATCAACTCCTCCATTGATTTGCTTTTGTGATTCCCTCTCATCAAGGGAATTGCACAGAAAGAGCAAGGTCGGTCGCAGCCCTCCGATATTTTGAGGTAAGCAAAGTGACTTGGGTTGGTTAAAGCTCTTTGTCCAATCAATTCTTTTTTAAAATCTGGAATCAATGATTTAGCAAGCTTTTTGTATTCATTTGAGCCGTAAAATGCATCCACCTCTGGTATCTCTTCTCTCAATTCTTTTTTGTATCGCTCTGATAAGCAACCGGTAACGATAACTTTTTCAATTTGTCCATTTTTTTTGGATTCTACAGCGCTAAGAATCGTATCAATGGATTGTTGTTTGGCACTTTCTATAAATCCGCAAGTATTGATGACCACCGTGTCATTGGGTAGAAAAGAGGCCTCGTGAGAGGTATCAACGCCATTAAAAATCAATTGACCCATGAGATATTCAGAATCTACTTGGTTTTTGCTACACCCTAGTGTAACAATGTTGATCCTTTTGGCTTTATGTGGCTGAGCATGATGCACTTATTTGAAAAGCGTTTCTACAAACTTTTGTTCATTAAATATTTGTAAATCCTCCATTTTTTCACCCGTGCCTATATACTTTATTGGGATTTCAAACTGGTCCGAGATACCGATCAAAACTCCCCCCTTAGCACTTCCATCTAGTTTGGTAACAACCAAACCTGTGACTTGGGTGGCATTGGTAAATTGTTTGGCTTGTTCAAAGGCATTCTGCCCGGTACTTCCATCCAATACCAATAAAACTTCGTGGGGGGCTTCTGGAATAATTTTCGCCATCACCCTTTTTATTTTGCTCAATTCATTCATCAGATTTATTTTGGTGTGCAAACGTCCGGCTGTGTCGACAATAATTACATCAAAATTTTCTTCCTTGCCTTTTTTTATTGTCTCATAGGCAACTGCTGCAGGGTCGGTATTCATTCCTTTCGAAACCAATTGAGCACCTGTTTTGTTACTCCATGAAGAAATTTGGTCCACCGCTGCAGCACGAAATGTGTCTCCAGCACCCAACAGCACTTTTTTTCCTTCTTGGCCAAATTTGTGCGCCAATTTCCCTATGGTTGTGGTTTTCCCAACACCGTTTACCCCTACGACCATAATGACCAAGGGAGTTGGCTCCATGGATTTGTTTTTTTTGTTTTCCTCGAGCATTTCAATCAATTCTCGGGTTAAGATATCTTGTATTTCGGTGGTCTGAAAGTACTTTTCTTTGGCTACTCTTTTTTCAAGCCGATCAATGATTTTGACGGTCGTTTGCATCCCAACATCCGAACTGATAAGTATTTCTTCCAGCTCGTCAAGAAAACCTATATCAACTTTTGATTTCCCTAGAACTGCTTTGGATAATTTTGACAAAATGGAACGCCTAGACTTCTCTACAGCGTTTTCCAGTGAAGGTTCTTTTGGTTTATTTGAGGTGAACAAACCCATTGTTGGTTTGCATTCAAAATTTATTTGAAATATTCTTTCACCATAGAACTTGGAATAATTTCCTCCTTGAACGTATAAGCTCCAGTTTTTGGGGACCGTGCTGCCTTGATAACTTTGGCATAATCTTTACCTGACCCCGATTTTAGTGTTGCGACTACCTTTTTTGCCATGCTATTTTATTTCTTTGTGGAGGGTTACTTTTTTTAAGTGTGGATTGAATTTCTTTATTTCCAACCTACTTGGTGTGTTTTTTTTATTTTTTGTCGTGATGTAACGCGAAATGCCGGGCACGTTGGTACCTTTTTGTTCGGTACATTCTAGAATAACTTGCACTCTATTTCCTTTTTTTGCCATGATATTATTCGATTAAAAATCCTTTTTCTTTTGCTTCTTTGATTGCTTCGTGAACCCCTTTTTTGCTGATGGTTCTTAGGGCACTTGCAGAAACTTTCAATTTATACCATTTGTTTTCTATTGGGTCAAAAAGTCTTTTCACTTGGAGATTGGCATGAAACCTACGCTTTGTTTTTGCGTTTGAGTGAGAAACATTGTTCCCTTTCATTGCCTTTTTTCCGGTTAATTCACAAACTTTTGACATGGTCTCTCAATTTTAAGGTTGGCAAAAATACATTGATTTTTTTGATTCTTCATACATTTAATCTGCTTTTTATTTTTCTGGATACAGCAAATACTTTTTTCGTTTTTCTCTATACTCCCGGAGGCCATTTTCCCATGATATTCTAATGTCTTTTTCAGACGTACCTATTTTGATGGAAGTTCGCAGCTTATCTGTTCCCGCCAGCAAATCAAAGCTTTTTAAAAAAAAATCATTTTGGGGTTTGAATGAGTGGTAATACTTTATGAGTAGACCCACGGATATTCTTCCTAAAATTTCATTATCATCCTGGGATTCAAACTTTTGGCCGAAACATGTTTCATTTTCAAACTTTGGACGAATTGCTACACCAGGGATAGACTTTGGAAAAAATTGACAATTTTTGATTGGATTTTCTGGATATCCAATCTGTTGAAAAGGCAAGTCTGTCCCTCTGCCAACGCTTATTTTGGTTCCTTCGAACAATCCCAATGTGGGATAGCAATAAATCGATTGAATATTGGGCAAATTGGGTGAAGGTTTAACCTTGGGTATAAATCGGGTGGCATGTGTATAGTTTTTACATCGTATGATTTTTAGCCGGAATGCATCCGATATCTCCATCCATTTTTCTCCAATAATCATTTGAGCTAGTTCGCCTACGGTACAACCATGAACCAAAGGAATGGGATGCATCCCAACAAAAGATTTGTAGTTTTCATCCAATATTGGTCCATCGATAAAAAAACCATTGGGATTGGGTCTGTCTAAAATCAAAAATTCGACATTATTTTGAGCAGCCGCTTCCATGGCCAGGTGCATGGTTGATATGTAGGTATAAAACCGCACGCCAACGTCTTGTATATCGAAAATCAATAGATCTATATTTCGGAGCATTTCTGAGGTAGGTTTTTTATTTTTTCCATACAACGAAATGATGGGCAAGTCTGTCAATTCGTCTACCGAGTTGTGTATGGCAGCTCCTGCACTTGCATTTCCTCTAAATCCATGTTCTGGAGCGAATATTTTTTGTATTTGAACACCGATTTGCATTAAAGTATCCACCAAGTGGGTTTGATTTATCAAACTGGTTTGGTTGACGATGAGAGCCACCTTTTTGCCTTTTAATAGTGGCAAATACTTATCAAGCTGCTCGGCGCCTGTTTTCACTTGGGGCAATATTTCTATTGTTTTTTTTTCTTGCCCCAACAGGCACTGAAAAATTAAAAAACATAAAAGGACATATCCATATTTCATAATTATTATTGCCAAAAGTATGCATTTCGGTGGCTTTATTTCATCTCGAACCTTTTTTAGGAGCAGTAGAAAGTTTACCCTGTTGATTTTAAAAATATCAATCATTGGAACTGCCCTAAGTACGTTTGTCATGACTTTGTCATTAAGCTTGGTCAACGGATTTGAAGACGAGATAACCAAGAAAATCATCGGCTTTCAGGGTCATATTCAAGTTAGAAATTTGGATTTAAACGCTTCAAAAGAGTTTACCCCTTTTGAGCGATTAAAAGAATTTGAGCAATGGTTGGTCGAACATCCGGAAATAATTTCCGTCGAGCCAACCATTTACAAGCATGGAATAGCCAAGTCATCAACTTCCAACGAAGGCCTCATTTTCAAAGGATTAAGTCATTTGCCCAAAAGTTCTTTTTTTGAAGAAAATTTGCTTTATGGCAGTTTTCCAAAATATTCAGACACTTTAGACAATTACAATTGTGTCCTTTCCAAAACATCCGCCAATCGATTGTCTTTGGATACGGGTGACCGATTGGATGTATTTTTCATCCATGAAGGAAAAGTTCGTCAAAGAAAATTTTTGATTTCTGGGATATATACGACAGGCTTTGAAGAGAGGGACCAAAACTTGGCACTATGTGATTTAAGAATTTTACAACGCCTGTATTCTGGAGATTTTAATTTGGTAGGAACCTACGAAATTGCAATTAGAGATGAGGCGAATATTGAAAAAGTCTGTCAGGAGGTAGATGATCAGTTGGATCATTCAAAAACAGCCATCTCAATTGTGGAAAGCAATGCGATGCTATTTCAATGGTTAAAGATTGTTCATTCCAACATTTTCCTTATTCTTGGCCTGGTTCTTTTGGTTTCTACCATCAACATGGCAACAACTTCTCTTATTTTGATATTGGATCGAACCATGTTTATTGCGATTCTAAAAACACTTGGTCTCGGCAATTATTCTTTAAATACTCTGTTTTTGCGTCACGGATTGGCACTTACTTCCATGGGTTTTGGCATTGGATCCTTGATAAGCTTAATGGTAATTCTGATCCAAAAGCATTACAAACTTATTCCCCTTGACTCCAAGATTTATTACATGAGCTATGTGCCAGTAAAACTGGATGGTTTTTATTTTCTTGAAATTTTTATTCTCCTTATTGCTAGTTCATTTTTAAGCCTAATATTACCAGCAAGACTTATTTCCAGAATCCACCCATCAAAAGCGCTCCGTTTTTCCTGACACATTCTTGTGATCAAAAGGGCAATGTTTGCATTTATTTCCGCAACAATTTCCCCTTTTTAAGTGATAATTCTCTGTCATCACCAAGTAACCTTGTTCATCTATGTAGAAATCTTCTGTTGTCATTCTTTAGTTAAAAATGTTCAACTGAAGTTCATCAAACAAGTTGGATTTGATTTTTCGTTTCTTCAGGTTCTGAACGTGTTTGTACGTTTTGGCCAAATGATTTGCAAAACCAATGTAATGATTGGTGGAAGGAAGGTCAAGCTGTCGAAATGGGTCTTCCTTAAACCCGGTGGCTAACTTTTTTTGTTCTACCAAATAATTTATTATGCTTGCTAGGTCAATGAACTCATTTTCAAAAAGATATTGTTGGTTTAATTCAACATCATGACAAGAAAAGAACTTTCGGAAAGCCCCAAACTGCTTATGACCATGCAAAGCACATAATTTAATTTTGTATGGATTTTTGAAATTCTTCTTAATAAAGTTGACTGCCAATTGCTGAACTCTTTCCAAAGGTACAGAAAGTAAGATATGTTGATCTAAAATCATTCCCAACTTTTCTGATTTCTTTGGATCAACACTCAAAATTCCATCGTTAATGTGCAAGTCTAGTTTGCTATGTATCAGCTCGTTTCTCCAAGCGGCAAGGCTTATCAAAAGATTGCTGTGCATGCATGTATCATCTCCGCCAGTAAGAATATTGAAAAATAAGATTTCGTCTGACATTTTTGATTCAAACGTAAAGGTAGAGCTAAATCACACATCTCCACCAATCAACTTTCCACAATTGGTGCAAAATTTTGCCTTCGGTGGGTTGTTCGCGTAGAAACAGTATGCGCAGCTCAACTTCAGCGCTTCTTTTTTTGAGAATTCAACACTTACAATACCGGTTGGAACGGCGATTACTGCATAACCGACAATCATCAAAAAAGCTGAAAAGAATTGACCCAAAGGGGTTTGTGGTGTAATGTCTCCATAGCCTACTGTTGTGATGGTTACAATGGCCCAATAAATAGCTTGAGGAATTGATTGAAACCCTGGGGTGTTGTCCTCTATGATGTACATTATTGTGCCTATCATGATGGCTAAACTAATGATTGTTACAAAAAAGACAATGATTTTGGCGCCGCTCGCCTTGAGCGCTTCGGCCAGTTTTTTGGCTTCTTTTTGGAAACTGGTTAAACGAAGTATTCTAAAAATTCGTAACAATCTAAAAATTCGAACAACCAATAAAAATTGAGGGCCGTGGAAAAATAATGACAAATAAGTAGGAATAGAGCTGAGCAGATCAATGATTCCCCAAGTGCTGGTAAGATAGTTTTTTTTGTTTGGTGAGATTATAATTCTTACAAAATACTCAAGGGTAAAAATGATGGTAAAAATCCACTCTATCCAGTCGAGTTGGCTGTACAGTTTTTGATGAATTTCTTCAACGCTATCGGCCATTACAACCAAAACACTCAAAAAAATGGCAGCAAGTAAACAAACATCAAATTGCTTCCCTGCTTTGCTATCCGCCTCAAAAATGATGTCATACCATTTTTTCTTCCAAGAATTATGTTTGTTATTTTGCATGGCCGATGTTTTTAGACAAAAAAAATCTTCTTCATTTTGAAAAGCCAAAAATATACTTCCTTTCTGTTTGTATCCTCTTTGCTCTTGACGGTTGGGCATCGAAAGATAGCCTGATTGGATTCTCAAATCCAAGAGCTGTTGTAAAAAATCACCTAGAAAATTTACAAAACGATCATTTTTTTCCCGAAAACGCTGCAAAATCTTTTCGATTTTCTTCTACAGTTGATCTTAAAACAAAAAATCTATTGGCCATCCAGTTAAAGCAAATTTGGGATGCGCAAGGTTTTTTTGTAAATCTTCAATCCATTCCAGACTCGGCCAATTCTATCTCCCCGTATTTTCCCGACAGTAACAATCGCGCAGTATACTTGGATAAAATAGACGGAATTTGGAGATATAGCCTTTCAACTTCGCACAGTATTTCTAAATTGTACGACAAAGAATTCCCAAAAAGATTTGCATTGTTTGAGAAGTTACTGCCAAGACATCTGTCAAAACATATTGGTGGTTTGTATGAATGGCAATGGATTGGAATCCTACTGGCCTTTGGAATCTCGTCGCTTACTTTTTTTATGGTTCGTTGGCTGGTAAGAGATAGTTTAATATGGGTTTTACTGCGATTAAGATTTGAATCTACAGCCCGTCTCTTGGTAAAACCTGTCAGCACTCCAATTGGCTTTTTGCTCTGCTTGCTTTTTGCTCGTTTTATGATAAAATCACTGCATCTACCCATTGGCTATTCTTCTTTTTTCAAATTTGCTTTCGCTGCATTGATTCCTTTGCTTTTCGTTTCCATTGCTTACAGGTTTGTGTCCCTTCTAACCGTCTATTTGAAAAAATTGTCTTCGAAAACCGAAAGTAAATTAGACGATCAACTTGTGCCCATGGTCGATAAATTCCTAAAATTTTTTGTAGTCGCCATTGGCCTTGTTTTTGTGCTTCAAAATTTAGGATATAGTGTTACTGGGCTATTGGCTGGATTATCTCTGGGTGGACTAGCACTTGCTTTTGCGGCTCAAGACACGCTAAAACATTTTTTCGGATCGATCATGATATTTATTGACAAACCCTTTCAAATTGGTGACTGGATTTCGGGAGGAGATATTGATGGAACCGTTGAGGAAGTTGGTTTTAGATCAACCCGAATAAGAACTTTCCGGGACTCCATTCAATATGTCCCTAATGGAATCGTAGCTGATTTAATCATTGACAATCATGGGGAGCGAAATTACAGAAGGTTTAGGACCAACATAGGTATAACCTATGGAACATCAACCCAAAAAATTGAGGAATTTGTGGAAGGTTTAAAAGCCATCATTATGGCACACCCAAAAACGGTCAAAAACAACTTTCATGTTCAATTGAATAATTTTGGGGCGTCTTCTTTGGATATCTTGTTTTATGTTTTTTTTGCCGTTGAAGATTGGGACCAAGAATTGTCCGTTCGGCATGACATTATGCTAAAGATCATAAATTTATCTGAGAAAGTTGGTGTAGAATTTGCCTTTCCTTCGCAAAGTCTTTACTTGGAAAATTTTTCAGAACAAACAATCAAAAAAGACTGAGATTCACCTTAAAGCTTTTCCGGTGGTATTTGGTAAAGCCATGTTTCAAAATGGCTTGCCTATGTTTTTTGGTGGGATACCCTTTGGACTGATTCCATCCGTATTGGGGATATTCTTTGTGTATTTCGTGCATGTATTCATCGCGATATGTTTTTGCTAAAATGCTTGCAGCAGCAATGCATAGATACTGCGAATCGCCTTTAACAACTGTCTCACAATCAATATTTTTATATTTAATGAATCGATTTCCGTCTACGATGATAAAAGTGGGTGAAACAGCCAAATTATCCAATGCATTGTGCATTGCTTGAAAACTGGCATTTAGAATATTCAGCCGATCGATTTCCTTGGGATGGACAAAAGAGACTGCGAATGCAAGTGCCTCTTTTTCAATAATCCGACGAATCAAACTTCGTTTCTTTGCCGTGAGTTTTTTTGAATCGTTTAAATCTTTGTGATAAAAAGTCTTGGGCAAAATTACCGCAGCAGCAGCAACAGGACCGGACAAACATCCCCTACCTGCTTCATCACAGCCTGCAATAAATCTACTATGGTGCGAAAAGTGTTTTAACATTTACACACAACAAGAATAGGAAAAACAAACAAAGACATATGATTGGTAGAAAATAAATACATTTGACAGAAATAAGTCTGCATTGGAATATCGGCAAGTTCTTTACCAAAATTATTTCAAAAATCACCTCGGCAAAAGATCTGGTTTGGAATATAAAATTCAATTTGAAAAAGAAAAAAAACAATTTAAAAATGACTTGGAACCAATCCTTTCAAAGCTAAAAAAAGAAGGCCAATATTTTGATTCGGGGTGTGGAACAGGCTCATTACTAATAACTTTACTGGAATTAGGGTTCAAAAATCTTAGTGGGGTAGACATAAGTTCAGAGCAAATAGAAGTAGCCAAATCATTTGGATTGAATCAAGTTGAACAAGGTGATGCACTAAGCTTTTTGAAGACAACTAAAAAGAAGTTTGACGGTATTTTTGCGATGGATTTTATTGAACACTTAAGCAAAAATGAACTCATAAAATATTTTTACCATATTCAAGAAAGCCTCCAACATGAGGGTTTTTTAATTTGTAGGACCCCCAATGCAGATGCACCAATCTCCTCTATTTATTCTTATGGTGACGCGAGTCACGAAACCATATTTAATAAAAAGTCTTTGGAACAATTTTTACTTAGTTGTGGATTTAAAGAAGTTCTTGTTTTCCCATCTTCCATTTATGCAGGAGGAGGTCCAAAAGCTTTCATTCGTAGGATTTTATATCCAGGTTATCTTTTTCTTAGAAAATTCAGTTTGTTTCTGAACGGATACAGCAACAAAGAGGTCTTGCATAGCCCAAACCTTGTTGTTTATGCAAGGAAATAGCGGCCTACTTGATCAATAAAGCATCACCATAGGTGAGAAACTTATATTTATGCTTTAAGGCAGTATTGTATATTTCATTTGCAAAATCTACATCCCCAATAAAAGAATAGGTGGCCATCATTAAAGTCGTCTCTGGTGCATGAAAATTGGTTACGAAAGAATTGGCAATTTTAAAGTTATGTGGGGGAAACAAGAATTTATCTGTCCAACCGTTGGAGGGGTTTAATTTGCCAAAAGCAGAAACCGAAGATTCTACTGATCTTAATACGCTGCTACCAACGGCGCATATTTTCTTTTTTTCTTCAATCGCTTTGTTTACCCTAAGCGCTGTATCTTCCGGTATGGAAAATTGTTCGGAATCCATTTTGTGTTTGGTCAAATCTTCAACTTCCACTGGCTTAAAACCTCCAAGACCTATGTTTAAGTTCAACTTTTTAAATTCAATTCCTTTAATCTCTAAACGCATCATAAGCTCTTTTGTAAAATGAAGCCCTGCGGAAGGTGGAGCAATGGACCCTTCTTTTTCCGCAAAAATGGTTTGAAATCTTTCTGCATCAATGGGTTGTACCTCTCTATCTAAATAGGATGGAATGGGCATATATCCCAAATGGTTTACCACTTCACGAAACGCCTCTTGTGTACCGTCGAAAATAAAGCGAATGGTTCGACCACGAGAGGTGGTATTGTCAATTACTTCAGCAACCAGTTCATCATCCCCAAAAAATAATTTATTTCCAACCCTAATTTTTCTTGCAGGATCTACCAAAACATCCCATAATCTCAGTTCTGGATTCAATTCGCGCAACATAAAAACTTCAATTTTTGCTCCTGTTTTTTCTTTGTTCCCAATCAGGCGCGCAGGGAAGACTTTTGCATCATTCAAAAGCATCACGTCGCCGTCATCAAATTCCTCCAAAATATCTTTGAAAATTTTGTGCTCAATGGTTTGTTTTTCTCTGTCTACAACCATCAACTTCGCATCATGTCGATATTTTGCAGGCTTTTTGGCGATTAATTTTTCTGGTAGATTGAACCTAAACTTAGATAGCTTCATTGGGAAGGTTTCTTTTAAAAAAGAGTGGCAAAAATAGATGAAATCAATGGTTGTCCAAAAAATCATTTTTACGATTTTGAACAATCCCCAAAGGAATGACTTTTGGAATTGAAAGAAACCGATTTAATATTGTTGTAGTGAACCGGAGATTATTCACATTGTTTGAGTCCTTTCAGTTGGCGTGGTTTTTTTTGATGAGCAACAAATTGAGAAGTTTTTTGTCCATTCTTGGGATCACAATTGGCATCTTTTGTATTGTTGGTGTTCGCTCGTTCACTGGTTCTCTTGAGGGCAATATCAAGTCAGATATTGAAAAGTTGGGTGACAATGTCATTTTTGTCCAAAAATGGCCTTGGGGATTTGGGAAAAAAAATTACGAATGGTGGCAATATATGAAACGTCCTGAACCCACATTGCAAGAGATGAAGGCGCTACAAACATTGGGTCGAGATGAAATCTTGGATAAAGTTGCACTCAGCATGAATGTTCCAGGAGGAAATCTCAAAAATGGCAAATATTACTTGACAGGAGTAAAAATGAAAGGAGTATCCGACGATTATTTTAATATCCTCAAAAAAGACCTAGTCTTCGGACGCTTTCCATCAAAATTTGAACAAAGTTTAGGTAAAAATGTGTGTGTTTTAGGTTACAACCTCGCCATTGGATTGTTCCCTGACAATTTTAATCCTAATAAACCAATACGTTTTAAAGGACAAAAACTTTTCGTTATCGGAGTTTTAGAAAAGGAAGGACAGTCCTTTGGCTCAAGTGCCGATGATGAATGCTACATACCACTTAAATATGGGAGAAAATTTGCCAATGCGAGAAGCAAAAGAAAAAGAAAGGAAATCATAGTGAAAGGAAAAAACAACGTGGCCATCGAACTGGTTGAGTTTGAAATAAATCGCATCATGAGAAGCATTCGACGATTAAGGCCAGCAGAAAAAATCAATTATGCTGTAAACAAGTTGACCAGTTTCTCAGAAACCCTTTCATCTACCTTCACAATAATCAATTTAGTGGCAGGAATCATCGGAGGATTTTCACTATTGGTGGGCGGGTTTGGCATCGCAAATATCATGTTTGTAAGTGTGAAGGAAAGAACGGCAATCATTGGAATTCAGAAAGCCTTGGGCGCGAAAAGTACTTTTATTCGTGGACAATTTTTAATAGAGTCTATTGTACTCACCATTTTTGGAGGACTGCTGGGCATTGCTTTGGTTGGGGCGCTGACTTATGCTGTAAGTGCTTATTCTGATTTCAATGTGCAGCTTACCTTAAAAACCATTTTTGAGGGCATCAGTATTTCTGCATTAATTGGGACAATTTTCGGTCTCATCCCCGCTATTTCGGCTGCTAAGATGGATCCTGTTCAGGCTATTCGGTCAAATTAAAAAGAAAAATCTTGAATTTATCCGAACTTCAACATACGCCTCAGCCAAAGCTTGACTTTCACTGCAAGAATCTTCGTAAATTTCTTATCGATAGCATTCTGAAATCGGGCGGACATTTTTCGGGCAATTTGGGGGTTGTAGAGCTAACCGTTGCTTTACATTATGTCTTTCGTTCTCCCCATGACAAAATTATTTGGGATGTTGGACATCAGGCTTATCTGCACAAAGCACTAACCCATCGGTGGGATGACTTGACCAAAATTCGCACAAAAAATGGCATAAGTGGCTTCCCAAAAATCTCGGAAAGTATTCATGATGCCTTTGGAACAGGACACTCCTCTACTTCCATTTCAGCAATTCTAGGATACGCCATAGGCGCAAAATTAAATGGGATAAAGAGGGAACATATAGCGGTGATTGGAGATGGCTCCCTCACTGGGGGACTCGCCTATGAAGGTCTCTTAAATGTAGCCAACTCAAAAACCAATGCAACACTGGTTATCAATGACAACCAAATGAGCATTGACGCTCACGAAGGAACATTGGCCAAAATGCTTAATGACATAAAAACAGAAGACAATTTCTTTACACAAATGGGATTTTCATATTATGGCCCTTTGGATGGTCACAACGTTAACTCCCTAGTTGAAAATTTTAAGCAAATTAAAAATCAAGAAATTCCAAAAATCATTCATGTCAAAACCATTAAAGGCAAAGGATTTAAACCTGCTGAACAAGAAAAGAGCAAATGGCATTCGGTAAAATTTGTAAAGTTAAACTCGTCAAAAAAAGAACAGATTGGACAACCAAAGTTTCAAGATGTGTTTGGCAAAACACTCGTTGAGTTAGCCAAAAAAAATCCAAAAGTTTTGGGCATTACCCCAGCGATGCCTACCGGAAGTTCGTTCCATTTCATGATGGATATATTTCCAAATAGATGTTTTGATGTAGGTATCGCAGAACAGCATGCGGTGACCTTCGCTGCAGGCTTAGCACTTGATGGGTTTATTCCTTTTTGCGGTATTTATTCGTCCTTCTTGCAAAGGGCTTATGACCAGGTCATTCATGACATTTGTCTGCAAAATATCCCTGTGATTTTTTGTATTGACCGGGCTGGAATCGTTGGAGAAGACGGCCCAACACACCACGGAATATTTGACATTTCTTTTTTACAGTGTATCCCAAATATAAAAATATGGTGCCCAAAAAATGCGTTTGAGTTAGAGCAATTTTTGATCGAAGCTTCAAAAGACAGGACTTCTCCAATTGCTATTAGATACCCCAAGGGGCATTGTGACGACACCAAGAATTGGCCACAAAACAAACAAGGAAATCGTGTAAAAAAACCTTTCAACAAACACAATGATACGCTTGTAATTTCTACAGGAATTTTATCCGTCACGATAGAAAATTTAAACCAAAACGGATGGGATCACTTACACCTACCAAAAATAAAACCTCTACCGATTGACTTTCTCTTTAAAATTTCTTCGGCCTATGATAAAATTTTAATTTTTGAGGAAGGTTCTGTAATTGGAGGATTGGGTAGTGAAATACAAAGACAAATGATTTCCAAAAAATATACAGGGACAATCATTCCCTTTGGCATACCTGACAATTTTTTAGCGCATGGCAGCAGAGATGAAATACTTGAAAGTTGCCATTTGGACAGCAAAGGGATATTAGAGGCGATAAATTCAAACATATAATGCATACTTTTTTATTCGTTTCATTTTTCTTTGCATGATTCCATGAGCGATCAAATTGTTTTAACTCTTCCAGATAATTCCAAGCGGAACTTTCCAAAAGGAACAAGTGCTCATGAGGTAGCATTAAGTATAAGCGAAGGCTTGGCTAGGAATGTACTTTCAGCTGAAATCAACGGCGAAGTTTGGGATACCCAACGACCCATTCGAATGGATGCCAACATTAAACTATTGACATGGAATGATGAAGAGGGCAAAAAAACCTTTTGGCACTCTAGTGCACATCTTTTGGCAGAAGCATTAGAATCACTATATCCGGGTATAAAATTAGGCATCGGGCCCGCTATCAAACAAGGGTTTTATTATGATATTGATTTTCAAAATCACTCATTTTCGGCAGATGACTTTCCTTTGGTCGAAGAGAAAATGAAAGAACTTGCCAGAGAGGACAATCGCTTTGAAAGAAGAGAAATAAGCAAGCATGAGGCTTTGAAATATTTTCAGAACAAGCAAGATCCTTACAAAATCGAATTGATAGAAGGATTGGCAGATGGTGAAATTACATTCTATCAACAAGGAAATTTTACCGATTTGTGTAAAGGCCCGCACATTCCAAGTACCAAAGGAATCAAAGCCATAAAATTACTCAATGTGGCTGGGGCTTATTGGAGAGGAAACGAAAAAAACAAACAGCTTACACGCATTTATGGCATAAGCTTTCCCAAAGCAAAAGAACTTGACAATCACCTGCACCATTTGGAAGAGGCAAAAAAAAGAGATCATCGAAAACTAGGAAAAGAGCTCCAACTTTTCACATTCTCAGAAAAAGTTGGCGCAGGTCTCCCCTTGTGGCTACCCAAAGGAAACATTCTAAGGGAACGATTACAAAATTATATGCGTGAAGCACAAACCAAAAGAAATTACCAGTTGGTTGCAACACCTCACATAGGGCACAAAAATTTGTACATTACGAGTGGTCACTACGACAAATACGGCGAGGATAGTTTTCAACCCATCAAAACCCCTAGGCAAGATGAGGAGTTTCTTCTCAAACCAATGAATTGTCCGCACCATTGTGAGATATATAACTTCCAACCAAAAAGCTACAAGGAATTACCGTTAAGAATTGCTGAGTTCGGAACTGTTTATCGCTACGAGCAATCTGGAGAATTGAATGGACTAACAAGGGTTCGTGGTTTCACCCAAGATGATGCACACATATTCTGCACGCCGGATCAACTTTTGGAAGAATTCAAAGACGTCATTGAACTTGTCATGGAAGTTTTTAACAAATTGGGCTTTGTCGAGTTTAAGGCCCAAATCTCACTTCGCGATCCTGAAAGTAAGGAAAAGTACATTGGTAGCGATAAAAATTGGGAAAAAGCTGAACACGCCATTATTCAAGCAGCAAAAGAAAAAAATTTAAATACCATTACCGAATATGGGGAGGCAGCATTTTATGGACCCAAACTCGACTTTATGGTTGACGATGCTTTGGGAAGATCATGGCAATTGGGCACCATACAGGTAGATTATAATCTTCCAGAAAGATTTGATCTCGAATACATAGGATCAGATGGAGAAAAACACCGGCCGGTCATGATTCACAGAGCACCTTTTGGGTCATTGGAAAGATTCATCGGCATTCTTATCGAACATACTGGAGGGAAATTCCCGCTTTGGTTGAGTCCAGAGCAATACCACTTGCTACCCATTAGTGAAAAATATCATGAATACAGCAATAAAATTTCAGAATTACTCAACAATTACGATATTTGCGGCCTCACTGACAAAAGAGCAGAAAAAATTGGCAGAAAGATTCGAGATTCTGAATCTCAGAAAGTCCCATTCATGCTTATCGTTGGTGAGGAAGAAGAAAAAAACAATACAGTATCAGTAAGAATACATGGAGAAGGAGATAAGGGTAAAATGTCGATTGATGAATTTGTGTCATTTTTTAATCAAAAATTAAAAGAATAATCTTTGAGAAAAAAGAGAAAATTTAGGGGTTACGTAAAACCAACCAATCCCCACAACATCAACCAAGACATTACTTCTGACCCTATTCGGTTGGTTGGGGATAATGTAAAAAATGATATTGTTTCGCTCTCTGAGGCATTGAACATTGCCAACAATGTAGGTCTTGATTTGGTAGAGATTTCGCCAAAAGCCAAACCTCCCGTTTGTAAAGTAATAGATTATAAAAAATTTCTTTATGAACAGAAGAAAAAAGCCAAAGAAATTAAGCAAAATCAAGTCAAAACTTCCATCAAGGAAATTCGTTTTGGTCCCAATACTGATGAACATGACTTTAATTTCAAGAAAAATCATGCCGTCAACTTTCTAAAGGAAGGAAATAAAGTAAGGGCTTACGTTTTTTTTAGAGGAAGAGCGATTATACACAAAGACCTTGGTGCGCAGTTGCTGGATCGATTCGCAGAAGAATTGAAAGAAATTTCGAAAATTGAATCACCCAAAAAAATGGAAGGAAAGAAAATGATTATCGTTTTGGCTCCTACGATTAAAGCAATCGTCAAAAAAGACGAACGCACTATTGCCAGAGAAGAAAGAGAGAAGGAAGATAAAAATATAGTTAATAAAAATGCCTAAAGTAAAAACAAATTCAAGTGCAAAAAAGAGATTTTCTCTAACCGGTTCTGGGAAAATTAAAAGAAAACATGCCTTTAAAAACCACATACTCACCAAAAAAACGAAAAAGCAAAAACGTAATTTGGGACAAAGTACATTGGTGAATGAAAGAGACGAAAACAATATTAAACTGTTACTAAGAGTAAAAAAATAAAAAACAAGGCACAAAGCTTGCTGAAAAAGTGCAACGCCATAAAATTAAATAAAAACAATGCCAAGATCAGTAAATTCAGTCGCTTCACGAAGACGCAGAAAAAGAATGCTCAAGCATGCAAAAGGCTATTGGGGCAGAAGAAAAAATGTATGGACCGTTTCCAAAAATGCCATTGAAAAAGCCTGGCAATATGCTTATCGTGACCGAAAAACAAAAAAACGAAACTTTAGAGCCTTGTGGATCCAGAGAATTAATGCTGGTTCCCGACAACACGGGCTTAGTTATAGCAAATTCATAGGGTTAATGAGCGAAAAAGATGTTGCGCTCAACCGAAAAGTTTTGGCGGATTTAGCAATGAACCACCCCAAAACCTTTGCTGCGATTGTAAAGAAGGTAAACAAGTAAGAATTTATTCTGACCCACCACTTTTTGAAGATGGGTAAATAAATCGAAAAGAGGTTTGGAGCGCTTGCGCATTTCTCTATTCTTCGACAATCACAAAGAAGATCGTAGCATTATAATCCTTCTTTAAGGTTCTCTTGTGTTCAGTCCTCGGGCAGTTTAGCGAGCGACGAGCTCCATCTTTTTTTTGACGCAAAAAACTTCTTTGAATTCTCTAGGATCGGTGAGAGAAAATAAAATTCTCCCCCAGATAAAATTCCGCACAACTATGGTTAATTTAAAGATACTCTTTTGAAAGCCAAAACAGTAAGTTCGCCATCTATTTCTTTCAAAAATTTATCTATGGTTTTTGAGCTATCTTTTACAAAAACCTGCTTTAGAAGGGTTTGCTCCTTGTAAAATTTGTTGAGTTTTCCCAATGCTATTTTTTCAATCATTGCTTCGGGTTTTCCCTCTTGACGGGCCTGTTCCTTGCCTATTTCTAACTCTCTTTTTTTCACATCTTCAGGGACTGAAGACTCATCAACTGACACAGGATTCATGGCAGCAATCTGCATCGCAACATCCTTTCCTGCGATGGTTTTGATTTCATTTAGTTTTTGATTCATAACAACCAAAACACCAATTTTATTTCCAGCATGAATATAATCAACAATTCCCTCACCTGTTAGCGAATAATATTCGCCAATTTCTATTTTTTCGCCTATTGTTCCCACCATTTCTACAATGGTTTCTGACACATTTTTGTCTCCAATGGAAAGTAGATTAATTTCTTCGATTGTTTTGCAATCATTGTCGAGTGCCAGTTGAGCCAATTGATGTGCAAATGCAACAAACTCCTCATTCTTTGCAACAAAGTCTGTTTCACAATTCAATCGTAAAACAACACCAAAATTACCACTGTTATTTACTTTCGCTATGATAGCACCCTCTGTGGCCTCTCTATCTGCTCTTTTAGCAGATATTTTTTGACCCTTTTTTCGGAGGTAGTCAATGGCGGCGTTCATATCCCCATTGCTTTCATTCAGTGCTTTTTTGCAATCCATCATGCCAGCACCTGTTTTTTTTCTCAACTCATTGACTTGAGCAGCTGTTATTCCCATTGTATTCTTGAATTTATTAGGCTTTTTCTTCTGTACTTTCTAAAGTATCTTCTGGTTGATTTTCCACTTGTTTCTTTTCTTCTCTCATTTTTTTTCTTTCCTCTAAGCCTTCTTTTATTGCACCTGTTATCTGATCTGTAATCAGTTGGATAGACTTTGCGGCATCATCATTGGAGGGAATTGGAAAATCAATTTTGGTTGGATCTGCATTTGTATCTACGAGTCCGAAAATTGGAATATTTAGCTTTTGGGCTTCTGCAATCGCAAGTTGCTCTCGATTGGTGTCTATGACAAATAAGGCTGCGGGCAAACGGTTCATTTCAACGATTCCACCGAGAACACGGGCTAATTTTTCTTTTTCCCGAGTCTTCATCAAACGTTCTTTTTTGTTCATGTTTTCGAAAGTTCCATCAGACTCCATCTTGCCAATATTTTGCATTTTCTTGATAGATTTTTTCACCGTAGCATAATTGGTAAGCATTCCACCAAGCCACCTCTCTACCACATAAGGCATACGACAATCTTTGGCCGCTTCCGAAACAATATGTTGGGCTTGCTTCTTGGTTGCCACAAAGAGAATTTTTCTTCCAGTTCTCGCAATGTTGCGAATGGCTTGAGAAGCGTTTTCAATTTTGTCGAGCGACTTATTTACATCAATAATGTGTATTCCGTTTTGCTCCATAAAAATGTAAGGAGCCATCCTTGGATTCCATTTTCTTGTAAGATGACCGTAGTGGACACCTGCATCTAACAGGTCTTGTGGTTTTAACTGATTCATAAAATACTATCGTTTGCTGAATTGAGATTTCTTTCTTGCTTTTTTCTGTCCGAATTTCTTTCTTTCCACCATTCTCGAATCTCTCGTTAACAATTTTTCTCTTTTCAATACAGGTTTGAACTCTTCTTCATTTTCTTCCACCAAGGCTCTAGAAATAGCCATTCGAATAGATTGTGCTTGCCCAGTTGTGCCACCACCTTTCACATTAACTCGTACATCATATTTTCCTTCTGTTTCTGTGAGCAAGAAAGGTTGCATAATGATATATTGGGAGCTTCTGGTTGGGAAAAATTCTTTAAAATCTTTGCCATTTACCAAAATATTCCCTTTGCCTTGCTCAAGGTAAACTCTTGCAATTGCATTTTTTCGTCGTCCAATTTTATTTATTATGCTCATTCTAAAAAGTCAATACTTGTGGTTTTTGTGCTTGATGTGGGTGTTCTGATCCAGAATAAACTTTTAAGTTGTGAAAGATATCTCTGCCCAATCTATTTTTGGGCAACATCCCTTTGACTGCCTTCTCAATAATTTTGTTGGGTGTTTTTTTCCTTAAGTCTTTGAGTAATTTTCTTTTTTGACCACCAGGATATTCCGAATAAGAAATATATTCCTTGGTTTCCTCTTTGGTGCTGCTTACAGAAATTTTTTCTGAATTTACAACAATTACATTGTCTCCGCAATTGATGTGTGGTGTATAGCTTGGCTTGTGTTTTCCTCTTATCACTTTGGCAACCTCACTCGCCAATCTGCCCAATGTTTTGCCTTCCGCATCTACAACATACCAATGTTTCTCAACATCAGCAGTCGGCAATGATTTTGTCTTATAACTCAACATATCTGCTTTACTAATCCGTCAAAAGGGTGGCAAAAATAGGTGTATTTTTAGTAATCTACAACAACTGTTTTTCTTTTTACAGAAATTCTGGCAAGCCAATGTCTTTTGGTTCTAAAACCAGAAGTTGAACGTCTCGCTTCTTTTGTAAATACGCTTTGTAGGAAAAATCAAAGTTCTTTCGATGCATAAAAACTTGATCTATATTCCCTTGTGTTGCCATGAGCATTTCGCAAGCCTCTCTTAAGGCCAAAAATCCTCCTGAATGGGCAGTGATGTAATCTGCAAACTGGTTTTTTTCGCACCATTTCGAAAAGTAAGGATTTGCATTGTGACTTACCAATATTCTCAAAGCAACCTGCTCAGCGACATTTATGTCCAAAAGATCATCGAAAAAATAAGCACATTCTGAAGGTTTTAAGTTATTGTGACGCAATAAGTGTTCGAGTGCTCCGCTCTTTTCTTTGAAGTTTTGATACTGAAAATCAAATTTTTCTCTTTCTGAAAAATGCTTTGCGGTAGAATTTTTCAATCCAGTAATTATGGCCATTTTAGGCATTTCCGAAGATATTAAGTATTTGGAATATCTTAGTAAATTGATTCCCATACTGTCTGGTTCTGAAAAACTTCCTTTGAATCCATCATATTTTGTACCTTGATGGAAAACACCGTCCCAGTCAAAAATAAAGCATTTTATTTGGGCAAGATCGGACTGAATTTGATCAATTTCTTTGACGAAAACAGCACCAATTTCTTCATAAAGCCCAACTATCTCTTCCCTATCCATTAGGCAATTAAATCTTGAACATCAAGCATACCCACTGGCTTTCCATTTTGAGTAACCACCAAGTTGTCTACCTTTTTAGACTTAATCAATTCCGATGCGTCGAACAGTAGGGCATCTGATTCAATGCTAACGCTTTCTTTAGCAGGCATTTCCATTAATCTTTTGTTCAATACCTTCTCTCCCTCTTTTTCAAGCATTCTTCGGAGATCTCCATCGGTAAATACGCATTGAATTTCCTCATTTTCATCGATCACTGTTATGGCGCCCAGTTTTGATTTGGTCATTTCTATTAGTGCATCTTTCACCAGTTTTTCTTGAAGTATCGTTGCGTCTGCTTTTCGCATCGCTTGTCCAACAGTGATAGTCATTAAACGTGTATGCTCTATGAATTGGTTGGTGCCAACTGTGGTAAAGTTGTTGTTCGGAAGCATTTTAATGACTTTCCAGGGCATTGTGCAGGTATGCACCCCAATGTTTATTGCGTTTCTTACATGTTCTACATGTCTTACAGAGGAAAACATAATTTTTGAATCGTAGCCATATCGATCCACAGCGTCCACACATTGCTCAAAAAGAGAAAGCGCATCATGTCCTTGATCTTGTAGTCTTCCTGCCAATGGGCAAACATAGGTAGCACCGGCAGCTAAGGCAACATATGCTTGCTGCAGAGTGTAGACCAAGTGTAAATTTACCAAATAGCCTTTGCTTCTTAATCTGCTACAGGCTTTTGCCCCCTCCAAGGAAATTGGAATTTTAAAAACGGTCTTTAATGGATCTAAACCTAGGGACAAAAGTCTATCTGCTTCCTTTTCAATTTCCTCAGAATTGTTTCCCAAAGCCTCTACTTGAATTACAGGCATGAGCTTGGCAAGTTGAAGTATCGTTCCGTCGATGTCTTTTATTCCATCGCGATGCATGAAAGTTGGAGTGGTCGTTAATCCAGAAATGAAGCCCAATTTGGATGCTTCTTTAATTTCGGAAAGATTGGCTGAGTCGAGATAGAATTCCATACTTATCTGTATTTCTTTTCAATATTATGAATTTCAATCAATGGTTTTAAAAATTCTTCTAAATCATTTACGCACATTTGGCTTGCAGCATCACATTTGGCCTTGGCTGGGTTTGGGTGTGTTTCAATGAACAAACCATCTACCCCCGCTGCAACACCTGCTCTACCCAAAACGCTAAGATACTGTCTGCTCCCACCATTGGGGTCTGCACTTGGGATACCATATTTTCTAATGGAATGTGTTATATCGAAAACCACCGGGTAGTTTGTTTGATTTAAATGATAAAAACTTCTGGGATCAACCACCAAATCGTTGTAACCAAAAGTATATCCTCTTTCCGTCAATATAATTTTTTCATTGCCCATTGATTCTACTTTCTTTATGGGCTTTGACATATTTTCTGGCGCTAAAAATTGGCCATGTTTTAAATTGATGGGCAAGCCTGTTTTTGCGGCTTCGGTAACCAAGGTAGATTGCATGCACAAATAGGCAGGAATTTGTATGATGTCCAAAACCTCTGCCGCATCCACAATCTGAGAGGGGAAGTGGACATCACTTAATATGGGAAATCCAAATTGAACTTTTATTTCTTCTAGAATTCGTAAACCTTCATCAATACCCGGTCCGCTATAATACTCAAGAGAACTTCTATTGTCTTTCATAAAAGAAGACTTATAAATAATCGGAATTCCCAATGAAGTTTCTACCTCCTTTAATTTTTCGGCCGTTTTTACCATCGTACCCCTATCTTCCACAACACATGGGCCAGAAATTAAAAACAACTGATCCTCTTCAACCTGCATGGTTCCTACCGCGAACGATTTTTTCATTTCACAAAAGTACGTTGAAAGCTACTATTGTTTCATTAAAACAATCAATTAAGTTTACCATTTGAGGTAAAATGATCCGACTAACCAAGTATATTTTTTTTATTATATTCGCAACTATGTATAAAAACATTATTGGGATTTTGGTTCTTTTTGCTATGGTAAGTTTTACCACTAGCTGCAACGAACGAATGGATAAGGACGATCTATTCAAAATCATAAAAAAAGACGGAAAAGGAGATAAAAATAGAGAAGGCGACAAAGACGGAAAAGG
>CAXDRX010000018.1:0-30804 GCA_963991985.1 uncultured bacterium
TATGCTCTGGTTGCCTCTTCCAATGGGCAGTCCTGTAAGTCTTTTTACAAATCATCAGACCAAGGAAAAACTTGGAAAGAAATGGCCAATCCTGAAACCTCTACAGGCGCAAGTTTTGCTCAGGCTTGGTATGATTTGTTGCTGGGCAATAGTCCTACCGACACCAATTTTGTGGTTGTTGGTGCTGTTCAGCCAGCTTTTTCAACAGATGGTGGTCAATCTTGGAAAAATATGACCAATACACATTCTGATTATCATGAAATTCGGTTTTTTCAAGATGGAAAATCCTTTATAATCGGCAATGATGGTGGGCTTTACAAACATCAAAAGAGTAATCCAAATTCTGCTTCTTCCTTGAACAACGGATTCAATGTAACACAATTCTATGCTGGGGCACATTTGGCCTCAGGAGATGATGTTATCGGTGGGACGCAAGACAATGGAACCTTATACTCTGGTAATTCTAGTAAACTATTTACGCGAATTCTCGGAGGCGATGGAGCTTTTTGTGCTTACAATCCTCAATCAGGGGAAGTTTATGCATCTTCTCAAAACCTAAATTTAAGTCGCCGCTCTTCAGTTACTTCAGGAAGATGGCAATATATTGTAGGAAGTATTTCGTGGTCAGGGGAGCCTGTTTGGTTCATCAATCCTCTTACGGTCAATCCATTGGATGGAGATCAAATTTATGTTCCGACCAAATCCGGAGTATGGAGAAGCACCAATGCTGGAAATAATTTTGAAAAACTAACTGCCAATATTCCGGGAAATATTTACTCCGTTGGTCTCTCCAACGAAAAAAACCCTACCCTTTATTTGGGTGGTGCCTCAAGTATCTTGTATCGAGTAGATCGGGCGGCTACCGCTGAGTCAGGAAAAGAATTTAGATTGTTTGACAAATCACCGCCAGAAGCACGGGGCTCTTTTGTTGCGAGTATAAAAGTGAATCCTTACAATCGTGGAACGATTTACCTGGCATACAGCAACATTTCAACACAAGGAAGGATATGGAAGGTAAATCATGCAGAGACCGATCAACCAGTATACAAGGACATCAGTGGGAATTTACCAGAATCACTTCCGGTCAATTGGGTGGAAGTTGATCCTGCCGATACCAACTGGATTTATGCAGCCACAGATTTTGGTTTGTACACCACTCGAGATGGGGGTATTTTATGGGAAAAAGAGCCTGAGATTCCCAATGTTGCCATACACCAGATTCAACTAAGGCCAAGCGATCGTAGGTTGTTTATCTATACACATGGACGAGGCATTTGGGCGGCCGATCTAAAAAATGTATTGAGTGTAAAGGAAAAGCAAAAACCTCAGGTATCCATATGGCCCAATCCAGTGAGTTCTGTGCTTTATTTTGAAAAACCGTTCAAAGAATATCGCATTTATGGATTAGATGGGCAATTGAAGAAGAAAGGAGAAAATGTTTCCCAAACAGACCTCAGCAATTTGTCGAAAGGTATTTTTGTATTACAATTGACAGATGAAAACCAAGCTTCCTCATTTGTGAAGTTTGTCAAAAGCGAATGAACAACAAATTCGAATCCAATACAGCACCAGAACCCGTAGGAGCTTACCCTCACGCGCGTCGCGTGGGTGACTTATTGTTTCTTTCTGGGGTAGGTCCTAGAAAAAAAAATAGCAAAGAAATACCCGGCGTAACCCTAGACAGCACGGGCAACATAATTGAATATAATATTGCTGAACAGTGTCACTCTGTTTTTCAGAATGTAAAAACAATTGTGGAGGATGCAGGAAGCTCCTGGGACAAAATTGTAGACGTAACCGTTTTTCTCACCAACATGGATGCCGATTTTAAAACCTACAACAAAATATATGCAGAATATTTTAAGGACAATCAACCTACACGAACAACTGTTGAAATAAATAAATTGCCAACCCCAATTGCAATTGAATTGAAAGTAATTGCTTTGCCATGAATAGGCATTATCACTATTTTCGCCAGCATGAAAACTTGGCTTAAAATAGAAGCAAATAGTGATTTTTCTATTTACAATTTGCCCTATGGATCATTTTCCTTTCGAGGAATCAAAAAACTGGGTATAGCTATAGGAGATCAAATAATTGATATCTCATCTATTTCAAAAGAAAATTCATTCCCATTCTCACCAGAGGAAAAATTCGCTTTTCAGCAAAAGGATTGGAACAGTTTTATAGAAATGGGTAAAGAAAAACATGTTCAATTGCGCCAATTCATACAAAATCAGCTAACCGATTCAAATAGTATACTTGCTCAACAAAGGGAAAAGTATTTAATACCTCAAAATCAAGTCAAGATGCGCTTGCCCGTCCACATTGGAGATTACACTGATTTTTACTCAAGTCTAGAACATGCCACCAACGTTGGCAAGATGTTTCGCCCGAACAACCCCCTTTTGCCCAACTGGAAACATATTCCTGTTGGCTATCATGGTCGATCAAGCTCGATTGTAGTTTCAGGTACAAAAATTAAACGACCCATGGGGCAAACGCTTCCACCAAATGAGGACAAACCCATTTTTGGACCATCTACCAAAATGGATTTTGAATTGGAAATGGCATTTGTGATTGGTAAAAACACCGCTTTGGGACAATCTGTTGATGTGGAAAATGCGGAGGAACATATCTTTGGAATGGTCCTTTTTAATGATTGGAGTGCAAGGGATATACAAAAATGGGAGTATGTTCCCCTGGGCCCATTTTTGGGTAAAAATTTTGCCAGTACAATATCTCCTTGGATTGTTCCCTTGGAGGCTTTACAGCCATTTAAAACAAATGGACCAAATCAAGAAGAAGTATTGCCTTACCTACAATTTGATGGAAAAAAGAGTTTTGACATTCATTTGGAGGTAAGTTTAACTCCAAAAGGAGGACAAAGAAATATTATTGCTCGAAGCAATCACAAATATCTTTATTGGAATATTCATCAGCAATTGGCCCACCATACCGTCAATGGGTGCAATTTGAAAGTAGGTGATTTGCTCGCTAGCGGTACAATTAGTGGTCCAGACAAAAGCAGCTTTGGTTCTCTGCTCGAATTAAGTTGGGGAGGAAAAAATCCTATCCAACTTGAAAATGGAGCACAAAGAACTTTTATTGAAGATTATGACACCATAAACCTACGGGCATGGGCGGAAAAAGAGGGAATTAGGATTGGTTTTGGCGATTGTCTAGGGACAATAATCCCTTAGAAACCTCTAAAAAGCTAGATATAATAAGCTCTGATTCTTTCTCCATCGAGTATTTTTCTTTGATTTCTTTTGCAGCCAAGCGAGAAAGATCATCATAGCAAGTAAAATCTTTGTTGATGTTCTGCACAACTTCTGTGCTTGTTGTCAGAAAATCTAAAAGGTTGTTTTCTTCAATTGGGAATCCAACTTTGGCATCAAAATATTCCTTTCCTCCGATGCCATGATATCCTATGACAACGCAACCACATGCCATAGCTTCTGCTGCAGGCAGCCCAAAACCTTCTCTTGATGCACCGGAAAGAAAAATTTTACTTTTTTTAATGACGCCGGCTACTTCTTCTGGTCTAACGCCATCAATATCGATTATTTCCCAACCCTTTAAATGTCCATTGGCGTGAAGATTTTGTAAAACTTGCTTCAAATCGTCTGCTCTCTTTCGACTCATAAACGCCAGAATTTTTTCCTTATGTTGTGGTGGGGAAAAAAAATGAGTGTTTATAGATTGAGGGATATAAAAAACCTTTAGTGACGGAAATCTTATCTGGAGATGCGAAAGACCAAATCTTGAATTACAGAGAACACAAAGCAAGTTTTTGTGTGTATAAAGTGCGTTGTCGAGGTTTTCAAGTGAATCAAAAGTGGAGCAGGCAAAACTATTTTGGCTAAAAATCAAAAATTTATTTTTCTCCACAAGCCTTAAAATTTTCGAAGAATAAAATTCTGGGAATATGAGAAGGTCGGAGGATAGAATTTTATCTTTTCGCAAAGTGAAATTGAAAAGGAAAAAAGAAAATTTTCTTAATAGTGCAGCGTATCCCTTATTGGAAGAATGCTCTAGATGAAAGAAAAAAGACCAGTTTTTGATTTTTTTTATTTGTAGCTGAGGAAAAAATTTGAACTTCTTTTGGGTACTTAGGAGATAAATTTCTGGATGAATCTTTGACAAAACTTGAGCATAATCAATAATTTTCCTATCGCCCCCGCTTGGGAACTTGTCTGGTTGCAAGACAAAAATGATTCTATTTTTTATGTTCAAATTCAAATCCAAAAATACTCAACCAAAGCCTTTCCATTAAGAATCCATGTTCTGGGTCTTCCAATAAAAAAAACATTAGTTGTTTGTAAAAATCTTTGTCGTGTTGTAAAATTTTGTCTTTGGTGACGGAAAACATACCCGCATAATTGAAAAATACATTTTGGGGTTTTGGTAGACCAATTCTTTTAAAAAGTGTCTCCAAGGCATTGTCCCCATGCATGTATAGAAATTTTGTATTTTGCATATAAGGATCTACGAAATATTCTGGCCAAATAAGATTAAGACGTTGATCCAACTCTTCAATAAAAAAAGGAATTTCTTGATTGAATTGTGTGAAATGTTGAATTTTTTTTTCGCTAGGATTTCCTGTACTGAAGGTGCTTAATTTTTCAAGTTCTGGATGATTTTTACTTAAATAACGGATGCTCAAAGGTTGTACAGGAGCAAACTGTTCTACTTTGTCCAAGCTTTCAAATATTTGTGGGTAATGCTCAAAAGGATCCGCTTGAAGAAAACTGATGCGCTCGGGTAAATTTTCATAATTGGCAATGATAAAGTGAAGAAAAGTGTGGGATTCACGACCAATATTTGTTAAGGGCTCAACCCAAAGTTTGTTTTGATTTTTTAGTTGTCCTCCTTTGTTGTAGAGGATGACCGGAGTATTTAATTTTTGCAGCCAATCTATGTTTTCTTTAAACCTAGAGATGACAATAAGATGGGGCAAATGACTCAATTTGTGTGCTGAAGGACGAGCAGTACAAAAAAAACAATACCTCAGGACACGAATTGTATCCAAAAAATTGTTTTGAAAATACCGAAAAGGAGCCAAAAATGCCTCTTTTGCCAACCAACCATGTTGTTTTAAGATGGGGTGCACATTTCAAAAGTAACAATTGTATGCCAAGCGCTATTTTTGACTCGAGAATAACCATTGAATGTTGTCATAGTCACATACAAAAATGAAGCATCTTTGACTCATCTTGTAGATCAGCTTTATGCCGAAAAAAACAGACCGAAAGTATATGTTATAGACAATGCCAATGGAGAGAATAAAGCAATAAAAAGGATTGCCAAAAGCAAAGAATTTGTTTATTTACCGTCCAAAAATATTGGATATGGCAAAGCCTTCAATCTTGCCGTAGAGAAGTTCAATTTGCTACAAAAAAATGAACCTTTGTTTTTGTTAAATGATGATGTAATTCTTAAGGAAAATACCTTGACAAATTTGATTTATTTTTCAAAAAGTCTCCCTTCCAACTGGGGCTATATCGCCCCAAAGAATGTGGAAGAAGGAAAGGAGTTTGACAACTTGCTGAAGCAAAATTTAAAAAGCAATATAGAAGTAGATTTCTTGCCTGCCTCTTTTTGGTTGTTGAATACCAGTGCTTTAAAAAAAGTAGGTCTTTTTCATAGAAATTTTTTCATGTACGGTGAAGATAAGGAGTTGTCTAATCGCCTAAATGAAAACAAATTCAAGAATTACTATTGTGCAGAGGCAGAAGTCATTCATTCATTTGATTACTCGGAATTGTCTTTGCGCATGCGTTATCATTTTGTCAAAGGAAATTTAACATGGATTTTGCATGACAAAAGGCTCAACAAGCGAATTGTATTTTTGCAGACGGTAAAAATGTATCTCCTGCATAGAGGTATAAAGTGGTGGTTCCCTTTATTTTTGGCTATCCTAAGGGTAGTACTCAAATACAGAAAACATGAACAAATCGACAAATAGTATCGATATATCTATTGTAAGTACGTTTAATGAGGACACATTTCTTGAAGAAATGCTTGCCTCTATTTTTCAAATGGGAAATTTTAAAGCAGAACTAATTTTGGTGAATGCGCAAGAGGGAAAAACACTCAAGAGATTTTTAGAAAATCAAAAAATTCCTCAAAACTGGAAAATTCAGCTCATTGAGGAAAAAGACAATTCGATGTATGAAGGGATTGCAAAGGGTTTCAAGGTAGCCAAAGGCGATATTGTATCTTATTTAAATATTGACGATCAATTTCAAAACAACGCTTTATCTCTTGTATGTGACATTTTCAAACAAATGCCTCATGTTCAATGGATAGTTGGGAAGACAAACCACATAAACGTGAAGGCTCAAAATATATTTACTGGAAAATGTATTCGTTTCGTTCCCTCCTTCATTAGGTCGGGTATATATGGTAGTTTTTTGCCTTTTATTCATCAAGAATCCACTTTTTTTAGGCGAGAATTGTTGGAGACAATCGATTTGGAAAAGTTTGCTGGATTTAAATTTGCAGGCGATTTTTTCCTGTGGTTCCATTTTTCAAAAAAAACAAAATTATATTCGGTGAATTCCATTTTTAGCGCTAGTCGACGCCATGCATTTCAAAAAAGTACACTGAACAAGGCTGCCTACTACAAAGAGTTCCGTCAAATCAAAAAAGGATTTCCGATCTATCTTTTCCCTAAACTTTTGTGGGAAATATTTTGTGTGTATTTGATCCCTTTTGGAATTTTAAGACGACTCTATCCAGGCTATTTTATTCACTATAGTTTTGATGAAAATAAGTGGGATGTATAAAAACTTATTTCATCAAGAACAAGCGGCCATAGGTGCTCTCAAAAAAATCATCATTCCGAAGTTCGAGGGATTCAAAATTATATTTGGTACTTACTTTATAAAGATATACCCCACTTGAGAGTTTTTTGCCCAAATAGTCTGTTCCATCCCATAAATACTCAATTTGATTGTTCCCAATGTGTAAATCATTGGATTGTTTTAGATCAATGGTATGTACCCATTTCCCTTCACTTGAGTAAATATCTATTTTAAAGATTTCTGGCAGTGAAGCGCCCGTAAGGGTAAAAGACAAACTGGTTCTATTTATTATGGGATTGGGATAAAAATATACCTTAGAGACTTTAGGTTTGTCCAATACATTAAATGTTAATTCTTTCATATTAGAACCACTCTTATTTCCAGCTTGGTCCATCAACTGTGCCCTCAAGACATAATTGCCATTTGGCAAATTTCCATGGTGATACAAAAATTCAGCAGGGTTGTTTCCGTTGGATGGTAAGAATTGAACATTTTCTGCAATTTTTGTGAAACTGTCTTGTCCAGGAAATTTTATTGTTAGATGGAACAAATCGGGTCGATTGATCGGTAGATTGAGATTGTCGTCTTTGCCTTTCAATAAAATGGTACTCTGTGGTGAAATGTAATCAT
The DNA here is from genome assembly GCA_963991985.1 of uncultured bacterium. Taxonomy (GTDB): domain Bacteria; phylum Bacteroidota; class Bacteroidia; order NS11-12g; family UBA9320; genus MED-G17. The sequence continues at coordinate 7,443 of CAXDRX010000018.1, forward strand.
TATTTTGGATGTACTGCTTATCGATGACGACATCCAATAGCGGTTCTCTTTTGTCCTTTACAACAATAAATTTCTTGAAGTATACATTGTTGGAATGATCAATTTCTTCAAAATCATTGTGATTGACGTGGATGTAGAGTTTATATGTTCCGTCCAAACCCAAACTAGGTTTGCCTACTTGAATTTTTGCTGAAGAATCTGAGAAAAGTTCGGGCAATTGGCCTTTAATCAAGGTATCACTTTCACCCTTCTCATTTTGTAACACAGCAAAAAAGGAAGCAGAGGGATAGTTGGTTTTCAAAAGATTTTGAAAATGGACGATGCAATTCATTTTTGCACCTTCATAAAGTGTATCTGACCGAAAATCGATACCCAAATCGCTGTTGAAACCACCTTCGGGAGCTCCTGTAAAGTGAACCCTCCATCTTTTGGGTTGGATAGGTGATCGTTTTTGTTTGTCTTCAAATCGAATCTTAAAGCGCAAAAATGGGTAATCACTAGATGATATATCGCTTAGATTTACATAATGGGTATCCTTTACCTCTTTTAAGAAATACCATTCGGTTTGGTTTCTCGTTCCCCATACCTCCACATGGTAATGATCTGTTTGCTCAATACTTTCTTTCTGCCAATCTATCACAATATCTCCCCAAGAGCTTGCAGGCCCTATTGACTTGGAGACAATGACCCCTGTAGGGGCATTTGGCGTAAATAGATGATTGATAGAAATTTTTTGATTTTTTGGGTCAACCAAAGGGTCATTAGGATTGGCCAAATATTCGATTGCTTCACCACCTCTGGTCCCAATAATTATGAATGGGGCACCATCTTCCGAGTTTTGTAAAGCTGAAATGCCGAATTTTTGAAAGGCTTCCCAAAGTTCATTTTTCCAGAGGCTTGGATTACAGCGAAAGGCATTGAGCATGATGAGGTGATAGCCGTCTGGAACTTTTTCTAAAAATTCAATCAATGAATCTTGATCACTTTGTTCATTCAATTCATAGTTATAGACACCACATGGCTGCCCAATTGTGGTATAAGGCCCACCTAAATTCCCAGGATTCCACCACGGGCTTGGATAAGGAATATTGAATTGGTTTTTAACAAAATATCTTTCTTCTGTCAAATTGTTGATGACCATAAGATTTATGCCTTCGGCTGGCCACCAATTGATGATTACCCTACTCAAATCTTCAATCTCTATGAATCGGTGGGCATATCGCCCGTTGTTTTGTCCTTCTGTACTTATTCCATAGCTTCTAGAATTTTCTTTTCGAAAAGAAAACTTTTTCTTTATTGTGTCATAAAGAATACCCTTTTGATCAATCTTTGCGAATTGATGGGTACTCCCTTGGGTCCAACCGGGTGTATCTCCCAAAACAAGACCGAGGATGTGATTTTCTGACCAAGGACTTGTATCTCCAGCAGAAATAAAACGAACACGAATAAAAAAATCTTTGTTGTCCAAAATTGGGAGTTTAACGGGCAGCATCACCGTATTTTTGGAGGTATGGTATTGAGCAATTCCTATTGTTTTGGATTGGAAATGAGGTGTCGTATCCCATTGAATCTCAATTTCTTTTTCTATATATTTTTCAAAGGGAAACTGAACCAACAATTCAAACTCATTTTTCCCGATGATCGATTCAAAAGCTGGATAAAGTATTTTGGCTTTTTTGCTCGGTATATTGTAATTGTATACAAAAATATTATTTGACTCACCATCAAGTCCTTGTTCTTCAATGCTGTTGTGAGGGTCAATTTCTAAACGAATTTCTATCCATCCTTCCAAATCATATTTGGGAATGGAAAGGGCGTATTCTTGTTCATAGAAAGGAGCTTTATGAAAAAAGGAATCCACGAATACAATTTTTCCTTTATTGTTTGTCACTTGGATTTTCAAGGGGAGGGTATAGCTCCTGGCCATTCCAAGATTTTGTATTCTGTGGCTAAAACAAATAGAATCAGGTAGATTTTGATTTGTTTTTTCAGACAATTGGGCTGTTGTAAAATCAGGTTTCAAGGGAGATGGAATCCTTAGTGCTGGATCTCCATGATACACGAGTTGCCTACTTTGCAAAATATTGAAACTGTTGCTTGGATCGGCATACTCTGAAAGTGCATCTTGTATAGACTTACCAACGGTTGCACCATAGTTTTCCAAAAAAATCTTTTTACACAAAATTTTGGTGTGTTTATAAAGGGGACTGACAAACCCGTAGTTTGAGCTTGCAAGCCAACCTGTTGCACCGAAATCTGAATTTACCAACCAATCTTCACACACCGATGAATTGGTAAAAGAATTTCCCAGAGCACAGCCATTGAACATAAACAAACCTGCCCTGCCATAAGCAGACAAATCATTTGGATTGCCAATGTCGATATCTAGAACTGCTGAGGACGCATGACCAAAATATTGAATTACGGCCGCCCCTTTGTCAAACTCAGCATGTATACTTTCTACCAAGCTTCTTTGAACAGGTAAAGGATCGGTTTTGGAAAATCGGTACAAAAAGCCACCAAAAAAAGAGTCTTGAAATGTATGGGCATATTGATTCAAATAATTCTGAAATTGAGTATTTTCTCCATTGCTTGAACCTCCTGCAAATTGAATTACCCTTTTTCTCCAAGCTTCATTGGAAGGTTTTTCGTACGCTTTTATTTTGTTGAGATAAGTATCAATCTGGTCATTGGTTTTTGCTGGAATTCTTCCAATTGGGACATCAATTTGTAAGTTTTGTCCACGGAGATCACTCACAAAAAGATAGTCGGAGGGTGGCATCCCAATGGTTGGCACCAAGTCAAGTTGATTTCTAGCTTTCGGTCGAAAGCTAATCTCACTATAGCTTTGACCTTTGCCCAAAAGTAAGATGTGCTCAATAGCCGAAGGTCCCGAACCTGATTTATGAAGAAAATCGAGACAGTTTTTTATGGCCAAGGGATGGTGACATCCGTAATAAAACAAATCATAAATTTCATTTGCATACAAGATGCATGTTTTGTGCTTTCCTCCCTCTATACTTCCACGATATTGAGCATATCTTTCTGCTCCATCTTTCAATCTTTTATGGGTGATGATCAAGTAGTTGGTTTGTTTAGGGATATCTTTTACATCAAGCATAGCTACTTCTTTTATTCTCGTGGGGGAGATTGTTTTGGCTTTGCTTTTGTCAAATAAGCTTAAAAATTTTGAGCTATTTTTAAGATTAAAGGCGAGGTCTCCGTTGGGAGTTATTCCAGCAGGAACAATATTTTGGTTGTTGTGGTCAATAACCCAATAGCTGCTCGTATTTTGCGGATTCCCCAATTCGTAGTAGGTATTGGTTGATGCAGTAAAGAACTCTAAAAAATCTTCTCCCTCTAACCTCGCTTGACGGGGATATTTTATGGTTAGATAATGAATTCCGTGTTGTGAATTATTAAATGATTTTTCTCCGGCAAACACCTCAAGTGTATTTTCCATTAGATTTTTATCGAATGCTAGGTCAGAAAATGACAAAAAATGCAAGGCATATTGTTGGCTTGATTGAATGACATTGGATATTGAACCAACGGATAGGGCAAATTCATGATTTTTACCATTTACAATAGCATTCGGGTTGTTGTTGGTAGAAGAGGCAGCGCAAGAAATAATAGGATTCGGTCCATTTTTATAGGGATTTTTAAGGTCAAATACATACTTCCTTTGTGCTTGCCAAGCAAAGTCTACCCATCCTTCCCCAGCCGTATATTCACTGGGGGATTGCGCTAGATCGTGATTAAACGGCACACCCATAAAATGATCAGAATGACAGTTTTTTATTTTAGTTTCCCAGAAGAAAGCATCTGCCTTTTTACCTAGGTAATTTGGGTTATGGTAAAATAAATACCTTGCGCCTAAGGTGCTCTTGTCCCAGGTCAAAAAATAAGCAGATGAATCGTTGTATAAGCTTAAATAGGGATTGGTTTGCTGGGAAGTATCCTTATAAAGCGCTTTGTCTAAAGTGCCATCGTTGTATTTGCCATAGAAAAGCACAAAATCCTGCTTGTCAAATGTTTGATCCGCTTCTCCATCGCAGTAAATGGGAATTTCTTTACCGTTGTGAAAAATTTTAAGATATCTCGGATTTATTTCATCCAGTGGAATGCCAGCAGCTTCAAGATTATCAAAGGACAATTTATAAATGCCGTTTTCAGAAATATAGAATTTAAAATAGCTTTGACCATCTTGAACCCACTCATTTCCGAAAAGGCCAAATGTTTGACCAAATAAAACTTGGGGAAATAGTACTAGGGATATTAAAATAATTCTCAGCAAGGCCATTCAAATATAAAGATTGGTCCTCATAAATTCCAAAACAGCTATTATTGTGCTAAGTTGTTGTTTGTTCTATGAAAAAAGTTTTTAACAATGCAATGGAAGCCATTTTTGATATCCAAGACAATCACACGCTTATGTTGGGTGGTTTTGGATTGTGTGGAATTCCGGAAAATTGCATCAAAGCAATTGTTGCAAAAAACATAAAAAATCTTACTTGTATTTCGAACAATGCCGGTGTGGATGACTTTGGGATAGGTTTAATGCTTCAGAAAAAACAAGTCAAGAAAATGATTGCTAGCTATGTGGGGGAAAATCAAGAATTTGAAAGACAGCTTCTTGCAGGAGAACTTGAAGTAGAATTGCTGCCACAAGGCACCTTGGCAGAAAGGTGCAGGGCTGCAGGTGCTGGAATTCCAGCATTTTATACGCCCGCTGGTTTTGGAACAGAGGTAGCCCAAGGAAAAGAGACGAGGCGGTTTAATGGTCAAGAGTATCTTTTGGAACACGCTTTTGATTCTGACTTTGCCCTTGTAAAAGCGTGGAAAGGAGATGCTTTGGGCAATGTAGTTTATAAAGATACAGCTAAAAATTTCAATCCCATGATGGCGATGGCAGGAAAGACAACCATTGTTGAGGTTGAAGAATTGGTAGAGGTAGGATCGATTAATCCCAATCAGATTCATACACCAGGCATTTTTGTAGATCGTATTTTTCAAGGCGATTTTTATGAAAAAAGGATTGAACAAAGAACTACGCGATGATTCATGCCTATTATGTGTGGTCGGATAATGTAGCAAAATTGCACGATCAATTTAAAGCGTTTCATAAAAATTTTAGTCAAATTCAGTTTTACCCGTATAAGTTAATTAATAAATGGGAACACACCGAATTCGGAAACAAAGAATGGTTTCATTCTCTTTGGCAAAAAACAGAAAGAATATCGCATATATTGGGTCAAACCCCTAATCGATATTCCCTGTTCATCGATATTGATGTTTTTATTTACAATGAAAAAAAACTGGTTGACTTTTTGCAAAAAACGGCACAAGATTCAACCTTTATAGCGATGCAAGAAGACAATAGAAACGAAATAAATTCTGGTTTTTTATGGATAAAGTCAACCCCCCAAAACAGAAAATTATTTAGAGATTCATCCCGAATTCTAAAATGGTATAACAAATTGCCAAGCCCGATGCACAAAATTTATTTGTGGATGAATATTCGCCTTACAAAACTTGTTTTGGCAGATCAAACATTGATCAACGACCTCATCATTCGAAGAGAAATAAGGCCTTCACTTATTGGAGATAAAAATTGTTGTTGGGGGAAAAATGAAGCAAAAAAACATCACCTCTTTCATCATGCCGTTTGCGCTAAAGATCAAGAAGAAAAAATATCACTATTACAAAATCAATACAAAAAATTTCAAAGACTTACCACAAAATCAGTTTTAAAGGAATGTTAACGAAGAATCAAATAGCCAAAAGAATAGCGCAAGAATTACAAGATGGTTACTACGTAAATTTAGGGATTGGTATTCCAACCTTGGTAGCCAACTTCATACCTGCTGGGATGCGAATACATCTTCAATCAGAAAATGGCCTATTGGATATGGGGCCATTTCCGAAAGAAGAAGAGGTAGATCCTGACCTAATAAACGCAGGAAAACAGACGGTTACTGTTTTGCCAGGGGGAAGCTTTTTTGACTCTAGTATGAGTTTTGCCATGATAAGAAGTGGAAGAGTAAACCTAACTGTTTTGGGTGCGATGGAGGTAAATGACCGAGGAGATATAGCAAATTGGAAAATCCCTGGTAAAATGGTGAAGGGCATGGGCGGTGCAATGGATCTTGTTGCTTCGGCAAAGAATATAATTGTGGCTATGACGCATTGCAGCAAAAATGGAAATCCCAAATTGATTTCAGAACTAAGCCTGCCTTTAACGGGGCTTGGATGTGTTAAAAAAATTGTTTCTGATATGGCCGTCATTGAAATAAATCAAGATGGATTTTTGATTACGGAGCTTGCCCCTGGCTTAGACCCAAAAGAAGTACTTCAACTCACGGGTGGCCGTGCAAAAATATCATCCTCTGTCAAAGAAATTTCTTTGTAAGACATTGTTCAAAACAGTACCTTTGTCTCTATGAAAATAAGTGTGATTGGCGCTGGGAATGTTGGAGCTACTTGTGCAGATATTTGCGCAGAAAAAGAGTTGGCAACCGAGGTTGTACTTTTAGATATCAAAGAAAATTTTGCCGAAGGAAAGGCATTAGATATTTGGGAAAAATCCCCAGTAAATTACTACGATACTAGAGTTTTTGGATCTACCAATGACTATTCAAAAACAGCCAATAGCGATGTGGTAGTTATTACATCGGGCATTCCAAGAAAACCAGGCATGAGCAGAGATGACTTAATAAAGACAAATGCGGGAATAGTAAAATCGGTTACGCGTCAGGTGGTTGAACATTCTCCTGAGGCCAAAATTATAGTTGTTTCTAATCCATTAGATGTTATGACCTATGCAGCTTATCTTCATGCCCAAAAGCCGTCAAGGGAAGTATTTGGTATGGCGGGAATTTTAGATACTGCACGCTACCGGTCTTTTTTGGCCTTAGAATTAAATGTATCTCCGAAAGATATACAGGCTGTATTGATGGGTGGCCATGGAGATACGATGGTTCCTCTGCCCAGATACACAACGGTTTCAGGGATTCCTGTAAATGAACTTATAGACAATGAAACCCTAGAATTGATTGTTCAAAGAACCAAAAAAGGTGGTGGGGAGATTGTTAATCTCTTGGGTACTTCTGCCTGGTATGCACCAGGGGCATCTGCAGCACAAATGGTTGAGGCTATTGTTAGAGATCAGAAAAGAATATTCCCTTGTTGTGCTTGGCTAGAGGGGCAATATGGTTTGGAAAATATTTATTTGGGGGTCCCTGCCAAACTGGGTAAAAATGGTATTGAGCAGATTCTAGAGCTCCAACTGAATGACCAAGAAAATGAATTGCTAAAACAGTCCGCAAATGCGGTAAAAAGCACCTTGGAAGTTCTGGATGGACTGGAATATTAGTTCTTTACCAAACAATCAATTTGGCGTTTAATTTCAAAAATTAAGTCGTTCATACCTTCTTTGGTTTTGGCTGAAACAAAAACACTGGGACTCATTTCTTTGGCCATCCAAAATTTTTTAAAATCTGTTACAGATTTTATCGACTCGTCTTCAAAAATATCTTCAGAGGTAGATTGGGGTTCATAATCGTCTATTTTATTGAAGACCGTAACTATTGGCTTCTCTTTTAGCCCGATTTCTTGCAATGTGTTCGTGACCACTTCCATTTGATGCTCAAAAAAATGATTTGAAATATCTACTACATGCAAAAGCAAATCCGATTCCAAAACTTCATCTAAAGTGCTTTTAAAACTCTCGATAAGACCATGAGGCAATTTGCGAATAAAACCAACTGTGTCGCTGAGCAAGAAAGCATGTGGTTGTTTGCTATAATCGCTATTTGCCCAAAACACTTTTCTTGTGGTAGAGTCTAGCGTTGCAAACAATTTATTTTGGGCCAATACATCAGATTTTGTTAAAACATTCATCAAACTCGATTTCCCTACATTGGTATAACCTACCAAAGAAATACGAATTTGCTTTTTTCGCCATTTCCTCTGTGTTTTTGATTGTTGGTCAACAGTCGCAAGCTTACTTTTCAATCTTGAAATTTTGGCCCTTATAACTCTTCTATCGGTCTCAATTTCCCTTTCACCCGGTCCTTTCATACCAATTCCTCCTTTTTGTTTGGAGAGATGGGTCCAAAGCCTTGTTAGTCTCGGGAGAAGGTACTGATTTTGGGCAAGTTCAACTTGAATTTTTGCCCGATTGGTTCTTGCATTTCGAGCAAAAATATGTAGGATAATTCCGCTTCTATCGATAATCTTCACTTGAAAAAGTGCTTCTAAATTGCGAATTTGGGCAGGACTCAAATCGTCATTGGTAATGACCAAGTCTGTATTATGATTTTTTATGTAGCGATCAATTTCCTCCACCTTTCCTTTGCCTAGGTACCATTTGGGATGAATACTCTCTCTCTTCTGAATAAAAGTTTTTACACACTGACCCCCTCCCGTGTGTGTGAGAAATATCAATTCTCTTATCTGTTCGTCAAACTCTTGGCGGTTGGATTGCCCTAAAAAAACAGCCAATATCAGGGCTTTTTCATGTGGCTCGTTGTAATTTGTATCTTCGTTATTATCTTCCAATTTATCTTAAAAAATCGGCGCCCTGAATCGAAAGTACAATTTACCATTGGATTGCTGATTGTCTTCCTTATTTCTTTTCAAAATTCGTATACCCAAAATTTTGTTTTTTCAGAACCTCAAAAAAGTAGGAGAGCAAATTATCAGATAGAAATGGTTCGAGGGAACAATCAAAAATTATTGATTTTACAAGAACACAATAAAATGTTTCGAAAATTTCTTTCAATAGAGCGGTACAGTGAACAGCTTCATTTGGAAAGTAAAGTTCAAATACCATTCGAATCTGAAATTTTATCTGAATGTTTTGAACATCAAAATAAAGTTTACATTTTATCGACTGTTTTTGACCGAATTACCAGAAGATCGGCCACGCGTGTTCGCCTATTAAACAAAGATTTGAAGCTTCAAAAAAAAATGCTGGTGGATACTTTGTTGCATACCATTTCAATGGATCAACAAATGCAATCCAAAAAACTGAAAAATAAAGATATCATATGCTCATTCTCGATTGACAATGAAAGAAATGGGGCAACAGCCTATATGAAAATCAAAATATTTGATTTGTCTTTTGAGAAAATTAAAGAAGTGAAGATTTCGTTGCCCATTGAAAAAAGCAATACCTCGATAGACAAAATTTTAGAAAGTAAGAATGGGCTTCTATATTTTATACTTTCCAATACAGGCAGAAAATCTCAATCTGTTTATTGTTTGGTGTTTGATTGGGAGAAAGAAATATTTACCACCTTACAGATTGATCGTTTGATCAAAAAAACACCCAGCACTATTCATACCTTACTGGAAGAAAACCCTCGGAAAAACGAAGTTTTTCTGGCAAGCTCCTTTGCAAAGAGCAAAGGAGAAAAAAATCAAAATATGCTTCTCTTGCAGTTTAAAGATTCACTAGGGGCCGAACCAACAACCAAAACTTTTCTCTATAATGAAGATTTAGACAATCCTATTCGCAGAAAAGCAAAAAACCGTCTCAAGGATCTAGTACCCAAACATTTGCTGTTTTTTTCAGATTCGAGTTTATGTTTATTGTCCGAAGAAACCATCGTTGAAAGCTTAACAAGCATAGACTATGTAAATAATACACCAGTAATAAGAAATCAAGAGGTTTATTTTTTTGGAAACGTAGTTGCGTTTTTTTTAAATAGACAATTGGAAGTTGTGGGAAGAGATACACTACTCAAAAACCAAACAACTACCAATGATCAAGGGATTTTTTCCTCTTTTGCATTGGTAAAAAAAGGAGATGAATTCCGTTTGTTGTTGAATGGTTTAAAACGAAATCAGGGTGTTATTGGGTGCGATTTTAGCAGGAAGGGTTTTGGTACATTTTCAGAATTTTCAGGACCAATTTTATCTCAGGCCATATTTTCTCCACAACAATTGAAGCAATTTTCTGACGGAACTTTTTTGGTCCAATTTTTTTTGCGAGGGAATAGATTTTTAGCAAAAGCACAATATCCCAACAATGATTAAAAGACTTCATACCCTAAATTTTGATGGCATCATGATGGGCTTAATATTCTTGGTATTGAGTAAAATTAGTCTGTTTCTTTTCAAACCAATGGCAACAGACTTTTCTTTTGATTTAAGCATAGGTAAATCATTTTTTACTTACTTAGCTATAAAGTATCCTGCTGTGAGTATTGGTTTTGCACAATCGCTTGTTTTTTTTCAAGCCTATTGGATCAACAAGACTGTAAACAGCCTTCGGTGGTTTGGGGAAATAACCTATTTGCCATTTTGGTGGTTTGTTGTTTTACATTCCTTCTTTATTTCGCATCAGTATCTAAGTGAAAATCAAATTCTAAATTTGGCTTTTTTATATGTCATCAGGCAACTGCTTAAAAGACCGAATCAGGATAATGCAACGGCATCTGCACCTTTGAACGTAGGAGCAGTCTTTGGAATTCTTTTGATTTTTAGTCCAAAGGCTTGGATGATATTTTTTATCTTGTTTTCAATGATTTTGTTTGTTGGAAGATTGGATGCCAAAAAACTTTTACAAATTTTAATTACTGCAATCAGTTATTTTCTACCATTGGCCTATTTTATGAAATGGCAGGGAATCCCACTTCAGTGGAAACCTCCCTTTTCAATCCTAAAGGGGTATACATTTTTCATAGGCATACAGGATATTGTTTTCTACATTTTGATTTTGTTCTTACTCCTTACTAGTTTGCTCTATCGATTCCCATTAAAAGTTCATATCTACAAATTGTTAAACAAGATACATTTATTTTTAAAGACTATTCTTCTACTCTCATTTTTGGGCATAATTTTTTTATTTAATTACCCAACCGAAAATTTCATTTTGCTTGGTATACCAATGAGTTTTTTACTTGCTCGGATATCGTGGATTACTAAGTATAAAAGTCTTTTTATCATTTTCTTTCTGGCATTAATTTTAGCTTTTCTATATCCCTTTTTTGACCAATTTATCGGTTAAATTCTTAAATTGCCGTTTGTATGGGCGAAGATTTGAAAGAAGTGCTTTCCATGGTAAATGATAATATGGAGAAAGCATTGGAACACACTAGAAGTGAATTGAAAAAAATTCGCGCGGGCAAAGCTTCAGCTACGATGCTTGACCCTGTTCAGGTAGAATATTATGGAAGCCCTACACCCCTTCAACAAGTTGCCAATATAAATGCGCCCGATGCAAAAACGATCACTGTGCAACCTTGGGAAAAAAGTCTGATTTTGGATATCGAACGAGCAATTGTGAATTCTAATCTTGGATTTGCCCCTCAAAATGACGGAGAAAGAATTCTTATCAGCTTGCCGGCACTTACTGAGGAACGAAGAAGAGATTTGGTGAAACAAGCAAAATCGATGGTAGAAGTTGGCAAAATAGGAATTCGTGGAGCACGGAAAGATGGCAATGAAATGCTGAGATCTTTGAAAGATGAAATGTCGGAAGATGAAATGAAAGACGGGGAAGCATCTATTCAAAACATTACCAATGAATATGTGTCAAAAGTAGACGATTTACTCAAATCAAAAGAGAAAGAAATCATGACCATTTAGTTTCTTAGGTGGTCTGTCAAATTGGTTTTTAGCAAAGAAAATTTTTGGTTTTTGAAAGCCAGTTGGTACAAACACAAGTTGCTGTGTTGGAAGTTGTCCATCTTTTTCAAAGGCATATCCAACATTTTGCAAAGAAGAGCTCGCATGGCTCTTCCGTGAGAACATATCAATACATTCTTATATGAACTTTTTACCAGGTCATCTATAAAGGTAGATTGTCTTTCCCACATCTCCTCAGCAGACTCGCCAGATTGAATTTTAGAATCATATTTGCCCATTTGCCAATTTAAAATCAATTTTTTAAAAGCTTGCCTTTGAGCAGAATCAGGTTTTTTCCCTTCAAAAATCCCCCAGTTTATTTCATTAAGCCCTGGGTGTATCTTGTGTAAAACGCCAAGTTTTAAAAATAGTTCCACGCTTTGGTGCGTGCGAATCAACTCAGAAGTGTAAACAATATCAAAAGGGATATGGTGATACACTCTAAAAAATGAATCCGCTTGCTTTCTTCCATTTTGATTGAGCGGAGCATCAACTCCTTGCCCTTGGACGATACCGGCAAGGTTATAATCGGTTTGGCCATGCCGAACTAAATAAATGTTCACTTCAAATCAAATTTAGTCTGATAGGGCATCAAATAAAAGCTTTTGAAAATCTTCATTGTTGATTTCAATCGCCCCAAATTGTTTCAAATGTGGATTAAGATATTGTGTGTCCAAAAGTTTGTAACCATTTTTAATCAAAAACTCAACGAGATAAACCAATGTTACCTTGCTTGCGTTGGAAACCTTAAAAAACATGGACTCTCCAAAAAAAACCTTTTTCATTGCTACTCCATACAAACCACCAACCAATTCGTTGTTTTGATATGCTTCAAAACTGTAGGCAAGTCCTTTTTCGTGAAGCCTTGAATAAGCATTAATTATTTCTTCTGAAATCCATGTTTCTTTTCGCCGGGCACATTCTCTTATGACCATCTCAAAATTTGCATTGACTTTTAAAACAAATTCTCGTTTTTCATACAAGCGGCGAACATTCTTGGGTATGATAAAATCATTCAAAGGAATTATTCCTCTTTTTTCCGGGAGATGCCAAAAAATTTCGTTGTTCATCTCTGGATGTGCCATTGGAAAAAAGCCTTTTGAATACCCCGCGATCAGTTGTTCCAATTCTATTTTCTTTAAATTAGACAATTGCTGTGGAATATAACCCTTAAGATTAATATATCAAAGTCATATTTGCTATTGTAATTGTATGAAAATTATTTGTGTCGGTAGAAATTATCCAAAACATATTGAAGAGTTGAAAAATGCAACACCCAAAAGTCCTATTGTCTTCATCAAACCCGACAACGCGGTTTTGAGAAACAACGAGGATTTTTATTACCCTACTTTTAGCCAAAACATTCATTATGAAGTTGAACTATTGGTTAAATTTCATAAGAAAGGAAAAAATATACAGGCGAAGTATGCAAACAAATATTACAATCAAATTGCCTTGGGAATTGATTTTACAGCACGGGATATTCAAAATGAACTTAAAGCAAAAGGATATCCATGGGAAATTGCAAAAGGTTTTGACTCTTCAGCTGTGCTTGGTAAATGGCGGGACGTTGGACATTTTGATATGCAAAATATCCAATTCTCTTTGCACAAAAACGGTGAAGTTGTTCAAAATGGCAACAGCAAAAACATGCTTTTTGGCATTGATGAAATCATTGCCTATGTGAGTCAATTTTTCATGTTAAAGATAGGAGACGTCCTTTTTACTGGAACTCCAAGTGGGGTAGGCTCAATACAAATAGGTGATCGACTAACAGGATACCTCCAAGGAGAAAAAAATTTTGAAATCAATATCAAATGAAAAATGCAGTTTATGTTTTCGTTTTGCTCTTCTTTTCCTGTCAGAAAGGGGAAAATCCGAATGAAGCGACCCCAAAGCCCAAAGATAAGTTGTCTTCATTGTCGAAAAAAGACGAGGATACAACGGTAAGTGAGGATACAAGGGTAAAAGATACAAAACAGCTTGAAAAAAGTTATTCTTATGGTTTGCCATTGGATGGTCCTTTGCGTGTCTCTGGTACTTTTGCAGAACTTCGTAGAACACATTTTCATGCTGGAATAGACTTGCGCACGAATGGCGTTGAAGGGAAGGATGTTTTTGCCATAGACAAAGCTTTTGTAGCCCAAATTAAAGTTTCTCCATATGGTTATGGGAAAGCCCTGTATCTTCAACATCCTGATGGAAATATGAGCGTCTATGGTCACCTTTCCAAATTTTCAGAACAAATAGAATCCTATGTGAGAACAGAGCAGTACCGAACAAAGAAAAATGAAGGAACGTTTTATCTTAAACCCAATCAAATCAAAGTAGCGGGTAGAGAAGTAATTGCAAAATCTGGAAATACAGGTGGTTCTGCTGCACCTCATCTTCATTTCGAAATAAGAAAATCAAGCGGTGAGGCGATTAACCCGCTCAGCTATTTTAGCATTGAAGATACGCTCAAACCGGTTATAAAATCTATAGGTATTGTTCCCTTAGACGATCAAAACGAACGGAATCCAAAAGTAATAGCCAAATCAAATCTACAAAATCAAAGCTTTTCAATGCCGCCAGGGATGTACGGTGTATCGGCTTATTGGAGCGATTATTTTCTTGACTTTAATAACAAATTGGGCGTCAATAAGGTCAAATTTTTGACAGATGGAAAGCTGGCTTTCCAAATCGACATAAAGGATTTTCAATTTCATCTAGGGAAATACATAAATCTACATACAAATTTTTCGCTGAAAAATTCCATTGGTCTTAGCTTCACAAATTTGTATGTAGTTCCTGGCAACAAACTGCCTTATTATCAAGGAGAAGGGAAAATTTTACTGAAAGAGGGACAAGAGATGAAGTTGCAGGTTTTGGTGGAAGATGAAAATAAAAATAGGGACCAGTTAACTTTTTATTTAAAGGGTCAGAACATTCCAAACCCTTTCAAGAAAAGGCATGTCTATGGAGATCATTTCGATTTCGGAAAAAAAGAAAAGTGGTCAAATAAAAATGCACAGTTCTATGGTAAAAAACATGCAGCTCTCGAAGAAAAAACAGTTGGGATAAATTTTGACACTACTTTGGATATACTTCGAATTTTGCCCAATGATGTCCCATTGAAAATTCCTGTATTGGTCAAAATAAAAGCAAACAATTTCAAAGAGGAGGAATATAAATTTCTTTTGATGGGCAGAAAGTCTGGCAATACCTACGAAAGTATTGGTGGATATTGCAAGGATGGCTGGGTAATTGCGCAAAGCAGTTCCCTAGGCACATTCAAAATTCTCAAGGATGACCAAGCTCCTGAAATAAAGAATATTAAGGTAGTAGGGGATGAGTTATTCATCAAAATCAAAGATAATTTGAGTGGAATTAAAGATTACGAAGTGAAAATAAATGGTCAATGGTTTCGAGTATACTATGAAAAAAAACGTGATTTGCTCATTGGTCAACTAGGCGACCTGCAATTGAATCAAAACTTAAGGGTAGAAGTATCTGTTACAGATAATAAGTTCAATAAAACCGTAAACAAGAAAAATTTGATATGGCAACACTAGAGGTAAATCAAAAAGCACCGGCTTTTGAAGCGAAGAATCAAGACGGAAAATCAGTAAATATGGCTCAGTTCAATGGGAAAAAGTTGGTTCTGTATTTTTATCCCAAGGATGATACACCGGGATGCACAAAAGAAGCATGCAACTTGAGAGACAATTATGAGGTTCTAAAAAACAAAGGATATGAAATTTTAGGTGTAAGTCCTGATGATGAATCTAAGCACCAAAAGTTTATCTCAAAATATGATCTGCCTTTTGATTTACTTGCGGATCCCGATCACAAAGTTTCTGAAGCGTATGGAGTTTGGGTAGAAAAAAATATGTACGGGAAAACCTATATGGGCATTAAGAGAACAACTTTTGTCATCGATGAGAGGGGAATGATTGAAGAGATTATTAAAAACGTGAAGACAGACAATCACGCAAACCAAATTCTAGCTTAGTCCAACCAGTCAGCAATAAAAATGTTGGTGGATCGAGTACCACCGTTATTTCTGTTGGAACTAAATACTAGCTTTTTCCCATCAAAAGAAAACATGGGAAATGCGTTGAATTCACTTTTGGATGTGATTTGCTCTAATTGGCTTCCATCTTCATTGATTGCATACAGCTGAAAATCGTATCCTCTTTTGGAGTGATGATTAGAACTAAACAATATCTTCTTTCCATTCGGATGATAAAAAGGGCACCAGTTGGCCTTGCCCAATTTGGTTATTTGTTTCATTTCACTTCCATCCACATTGCAGGTGAATATTTCCATTTGGGTGGGAGCGACCAAACCTCTTTTTAACAATTGTTTGTATTCTGAAATTTCTGAATCCGTCTTCGGTCTACTCGCTCTAAAGACCAATTTTTTTCCATCTGGGCTGAAAAAAGCGCCTCCATCATAACCGAGCTCCGAAGTAATTTGTTGGACATTTCTTCCATCCAAATCCATGGTGTAAAGTTCTAAGTCACCACTTCGATCCGAGGTGAACACAATTTTGTCGCCATTGGGAGATATCGTTGCTTCCGCATCGTAGCCAGGCGAGTCTGTAAGTTTTTGAATAACATTACCTTTCAAATCTGCCTGATATATATCGTAACTGGAGTAAATTGGCCAAACATATTTTTTTAGCTTTTTAGCATCCGGAACATCTGGACAGGAAGAATCAAATTGGTGCGTTGAGGCATAAACAATGGATTTGCCATCTGGCATAAAATAGCTGCAAGTTGTTCTGCCTAACCCCGAACTAAGCATTGAAACAGGAGACGAGGTGTCGTGACTGCGGGCATCAATGTTAAAATAAAAAATTTGATCACAAGATAGTCCCCATTTGGGGTTGTTTGATTGAAAAACAAGCATCTCATTGTCGAAGCTGAAATAAGCTTCTGCATTGTCCCCTCCGTTGGTTAGCTGTTGTATATTTCGAAGGTGTCTTTCCCCAGTCTCTTGAGAAACGAAATTATCCTTTTTGCCATTGCATGAGAAAAAAATGGCAAGCGCAAGGAATAGCAAGGTTTTTTTAATCATATCTGGTCGAAGAAATAGGATTTCGGTGCATTCTTTGTAACCATTTAAGAAGTATAAATACCAAAAAAAATTGAAGCCCAATGGCACTTGCTATCGAACCAGCAATGGAGCCGTCCAAGAGAATGGCAAAAAGATAGCCCAAAAGAGAAGCATTGATGGCAAAAAAAATGCTCCAAAAAATCATTGATTTTAATTTTTTTGAAAATAGATAAGCAGTACTTGAAGGCCCCACCAAAAAAACAATTACCAATATAGCGCCCACAGATTCAAATGAAATAACGCTGGTTAGTGAAACCATACTCATCAAAGAAAGTTGCCAAAAGGCAATGCCTATTCCAATGGACTTCATAAAAGATGCATCAAAACTAGAAATGTACAAAGCTCGGTAGCCAATCATACAAAAAGTAACAACCAAAAGAGTATTGCCCAGTAGCATCCAAAATTGTCTGGGACCTACATTTATTCCATTCGGCAGCACGAGTATATCTAGAGGTATTTGGGCAATTTCACCATGCAAAATACAATCCTGATCAATATCTGCCTTTGCGCCAAAAACAGAAACCAAAATCACCCCAATGGCAAAAAAGAGCGTATACGATACACCTATTGAAGCATCGGATTGGAGTTTTACTTTTTTGTGAATCCATTCAATCAAGATGGTGGCCAAAAGACCAGAGAGGGAAGCACCAATGAGCACGGGGAAAGTTGCTTTGCTATGGTAAAAATAGTATGCAAAAAAGATACCAGGCAATACCGCATGACCAATAGCATCTCCTACCATTGACATTTTTCGGAGAATTAAAAAATTACCCAGAATTGCACTCGGAATGGCAACCAAACACGCACAAGACAAAATCCATATATCTTGAATTCCTAACATCATATCGAGGATTTTAAATCCTTTTCAATTTCCTCATCAATAATATGCTCAATTCCTTCGGCATCTGTATGTACATGATCCCGCATGAGGTGCATGTACTTGCTCAAGTATTTCTCCCAAAGTTTGTGCCTTTCAAATATTTTACCCCCTTGTTCCTTGCCCAAAACAGTTAATTCAAAACGTTGATTGCTGATTCTTTTTATTTTTTTTTCTAGAATTAAAACTTTTATGATCCACGGATAATAAAAATAATAACTCCTTTTGTGTTCTTCCAATTCTTCTGTTTCAATGGATTCGGTCTCCAATAGATATAAATCTTTTAGAATATTTTCTTTTTGTATTTTTATTTGAAACCGAACTCTTGAAATGAATCGAGACAGCAATCCTTTCTTGGGGGAAAAGACAAAAGAGAAGAAGGCAAGCGAAGAGAGCACGATTACAATCCAAGGACCTGTTGGCATTTTGTAATTTGTGTAGGAAATAAAAGCGCCGAAAAGTCCTCCAAAAGCACCAAAAAAGGCTGACAGAAATAACATATTTCTCACTTTTGATGTCCAAAAACGGGCTGCGGAGGCGGGTGTGATAAGTAATGCTGACATCAAGACAACGCCCACCAGTTGAACTCCCAAAGCAACGGTAATGGTTGTCATCAGTGTAAGCAAAAATTTTAGCCCATGGGTTGAAAATCCAATAGAGTGCGCAAAAGCCTCATCAAATGAAAAAATAAGAAACTTGCGATAAAAAATAAGGATGCATGCCAAGATCAGCAGTCCAAAAAAAACAATCAATTGAACGTCATGGTTGTCTATGGCCGCTGCTTGGCCAAATAAATAGGCATCGATTCCTGCTTGGGAGGAACCTGCATGATGTTGTAGTTTGGTAAGCAAAAAAGTCCCAAAACCAAAAAATACGCCCAATATCAAAGCCAATGCGGCATCACTTTTAAGCTTAGAATGTTGGGTGAGGTAATCCACCAATAAGGAGGCAATGCCGCTGGAAATGACTGCCCCTGTCAATAAAAAAATAGGGGATTTTTCTCCAATGATTATGTATCCCAAAACCAATCCAGGTAAAACACTATGCGCCATAACATCACCAATCAAAACCCTTTTTCTCAAATAGGTAAAAACACCAACGATAGAACCCAAAATTCCTAAAACCATACTCCCAACAGTAACTGAAACCAAAGTTGCATCTGAAAAACTGAAGAATTCTGTGATTTTTCCCATCAATTTAACGGTGTCTTATCGGTAATCCCTCTTTTTCAATCTTTGTAGCTACTTTACTTAAGGAAGTTAATGTACCTCCATAGGTCTCGCTTAGCAATTCATCGGTATAAACATTCTCAATGGATCCGCTTCCAACAAGTCTTGTGTTCAATAATACTAGCCAATCAAAATAATTTTTAGCACTGTGTAAATCGTGATGAACCACAAGCAATGTTTTCCCATTTGATTTCAAATCTTTTAACAATTGAATGATCGCTTTTTCTGATGCTGCATCTACGCCCGCAAACGGTTCATCCAAAATAAATAAGTCTGCTTCTTGGCTCAGGGCTCTTGCCAAAAATGTTCTTTGTTGTTGTCCCCCGGAAAGTTCAGAAATCTGACGGTCCTTGAGGTCGTACATATTTACTCGATGTAAACTTTCTTTAACAATTTCCAGATCCTCTTTTGTGAATTTTTTGAACAAACCTTTTGAGGAAATTCTGCCCATTTTTGCAACTTCAAAAACATTGGTGGGGAAGTCCCAGTCAATACTTTGTCTTTGGGGTACATAACTTACCTTATATCGGATGTCATCAATTTTTCTTTGAAAAACTTTCACCCAACCATCATTGGGTTTTAAGATACCCATGATGCTTTTTAGCAACGTTGATTTGCCTGAACCATTTGGGCCCATAATACCAATAATTTCTCCTTTTGGAAGTGTGAAGTCCAAATTCCATATTGCGGGTCTTTTCCGATAAAAAACCGTAAGATTATGTGCTTCAATACTAGGATCTTTTACATTTTCAATCATTTTACAAGACCCTTTTTAATTGTTTCTACATTGTGTTTTATCATTCCAAGGTAAGTACCTTGGGGTGTTCCCGGGTTTCCCAATGCATCTGAGTACAATTCTCCGCCGAGCGCTACCAAATGTCCTTTCTTTTCGGCCCCTTTTATTACGCTTTGAATAGATTTTGGATGGATGGAATTTTCAGTAAAAATACTTGGTATCTTATTGTCAACAACAAAATCTACCAAAGATATGATGTCTTTTAATCCGAACTCCGATACCGTAGAAATGCCCTGTAGCGCTCTTATTTCTAAGTCCGCATTTTGAGCCAAATAGCTAAAAGCATCATGAGAGGTAATCAGTACTCTATTTTTTTTGGGGATTGAAGTTAGCTCATCGGTACACCACATGCTAAGACGATCTAATTTTTTGAAATATTTTTTTGCTTTGACCGTCTTGGCCATTGGATACCAGGTTAATATTTGTTTGTGCGCAAGTTCAAGAGCTTCTTTCCAAATAGAAATGTCAAACCATATATGTGGGTCATACAAATTGGCCAAACTATCAATCAAAATTAGACGATCTTTTTTTACATATTTTCCAATGGAAACAACCTTACGACTTTTGCTTAATTTTTCAAAAATTTGAGACATTTTACCTTCCAAATGCAAACCATTGTATACAATTATATCTGCTTGGTTGAGCAATTTAATGTCTGTGTGGGTGGCCTTGTATTTGTGCGGATCTACTCCAGGTCCCATCAATGATTGAACCTCAAATATTGATGTGTCCAATAAGTTTTCAAGGCAATTTCCTATTATATTGGTTGTGCTAACAATTTGTACTTTCTGATTTGATGAAACTGGGGTTTCACACGAAATCAAAAAAAGTAGAGGAATCAAAACAAAAAGACCAATTCTCATGCCTTGGCAAAAATAAGTACTAATTTTACAAAGCTCGTTTTTATGAGGAGGTGCATAACACTGATTTGTTTTTTATTTTTTGGGCATTGCCTTTTGGCACAGCAAAATCGAATCCCCTATGTTTGGCCAAAAGATAGTCAAAATAGTAAAAAATATGTTTCTATTTCAGCTTTGGACAGTCAAGTACTGCTATGTTTAAAATCCAATTCTTACGAGTCCCTCCGAACATTGATTCCTATGCCCAAAGATTTAAAAATCATTTTTGATTCCTTGTCTATGGAGCAGTCCACACTTATGGTAGAAATGAAGTACAAATACATGGTACAAAACATAAAAAAGCAATACAAAAGACTTCTCGAACAAATAGAGTACAGTCGTTTTAATCTTCAAAACGCCAGTTTTGGGGTGATGGACCTAGATTGTGGCGAACATGAGATGGGTTTTAAGTTCTGTTATGTAATCCACGAATGCGAATATTTCACAAAAACAGCAGACCTGTCTTATTTGGCAATCAAGCTAAACGATTGTTGGTTTTTAGGGGACGAGCTTAGGCTGGGTCGGCCCAAACGGAAAAAGAAAAAAAACAACAAAAGAGAATTGAGGCTACCCCGACAGTTTGATTCCTTTTAAAATTCCCAACGGATGCCTCCAAAATTTCCCGAGCTCATGAGGACTATGGCGCTTTTTTTTAGTGCAAATTTATTTACCAGGGTTTGTATTTGCTTTGCTTGGTAACAGATGAAACAATCTTTCCCGAAGACATTCTGCAAAAGGGTATTGTCAATTTTTTCTTCTGAGCCTTTTTTGATCAAATTTTCTCGATGGATAAAAATTATTTTCTGGTCTGCTCCATTGAGAGATCCCTTGTACTGAGTTAAAAAATCGTTTTGCAAACTACTGTATGTGTGGAGTTCTAAAACAGCAAGTATATGCTTAGATGAAAAATGCAGTTGAATTGCCTCCACGGTTGCTTTTACTTTGCTGGGTGCGTGGGCAAAATCTCTGAAAACAACAGATGTCTTGGAAGCAAATATTTTTTCTAGTCTTAAAGATGCACCGGAATAGCTTTTAATTGCATTAAGTGATTGGGATTCTTTAATTCCCAACGATTTGCAAACTTGTATGGCGCCCGAAAGATTAGAAACATTGTGTTCTCCAAAGATCGGGTAGCTTGAATTGTAAATTTTCAAGCCATTTTCTTCAGCCACAAAGGGAAGAGCTTTGTAAGGCACTTGAGTGGTGTTTTTTGCCTGTGAGACAATCTCTTTCAAATGATTGTCATGTTCATAGTAAATTATCTGCGCATCTGGATTTTCATGAACCAGTTTTTTAAAAGTGTTTGTGTAATCTTCGAAGGTAGGGAACACGTTCATATGGTCCCAAGCTATACCCGATATTATTAAAATGTTTGGTTGGTACCAAAGAAATTTTGATTTTCTATCCAAAGCAGAGGTCAGGTATTCATCTCCTTCAATGACCATAATAGGGGCCTGACTAATTTTTACCATTCTCTCAAAACCTTTGAGTTTGGCGCCCACTAGATAGTCGAAATGTAGATTTTGCTTTTTTAGAATATGCATTACCATGGAGGTAATAGTAGTTTTTCCGTGACTTCCTGCGATTACAATTTTTATTTTGTTTTTACTTCGTTGGGCTACATACTCCGGAAAAGATTGAATCTTTAGTCCCAAGGAAATTGCCTTTTGTAATTCAACATTATTTTTTTTGGCGTGCATACCCAAAATGACCAAATCTAGTTTTGGGTGAATTTTTTTTTCGTCCCAACCTAGTTTTTTGGGAAGTAAATGCTCCTTGGCAAGATTACTTTTTGCTGGATCAAACAACACATCATCGCTCCCCGTAACGCGGTGCCCATTTTTTTTAAGATCAATGGCTAAATAGTGCATGATGGCTCCACCTATGGCAATAAAATGGATGTTTTTAGAATCCATAATCAAGTTGGTGTGTATCGAGTTGTTTGCAGAATTTTAAAATCATTTCTTGAATGCTCTGTGGATGGAACATTTTGCGCGTGATATTGGGATAGTTTACAAAATTTGGAAAGGGCTTTGGAATTAAATTCATTTTTCTATCGAAAACATAAAGTCCAGTTCTGACCAAGTCAGATTCATCCAAAAAGTAGTCTCCGAAAAGTACAATGAAAAAGTCGTTTTCTTCCAAGGTTCGTGCAATTTCTGTAGTAAAAATATAAGTTAGATTTCCATTTAGCAGATGATCTAAATATTGCTGGTCAAATGTCAAAAAATGATAATCAAAAACGGAGTCCAACATTTGTAAACATAGTCGATTAAACTGATTAACCTCCTTTGAAATGGTGCTGGAATCTTCTCTAAATCCTAAATTTTTCATTTCCAAATCTTCATTTCTTAGTGCAAATAAAAAATAGCTTGTTTTGGTTTTTTTGGCAAGGCTTTTTTGCGTTTCAATAGATTTTTCCACTATTGTTTTGGCCTTGTTGGATTCCATTTGGCTAATATCCAATCGGATGCCCAAATTGAGCCGGTTGAAAGGGAGTTGTCCTTGTTTTTCGTCAAATGAAAATTTTGATAAATTGTGTTGAAAAGAAATGAAAGGGCTGGAAAAATTTTTTGTGCCAAAGGCAATCTCCCAAAGTAGACCAAAATGGGTTGGCTTCCGAATGGGCAAAATAGTTTCTCGGAGTCCGTTTGTTTTGCTTCCATCGAGGGAAAATAGGGTGTTTCTAAGGTTGTACCTAAATACCATGCCGGAACGTATTGAAATACCTTCTTTTTTGACACGATTTATTTGATACAATATGGGTACCTCTAAAAAGTTGTTTTGAATTTTATTTGGAAGGGTTTTGTGTTGCACTTTC
>CAXDRX010000019.1:0-27389 GCA_963991985.1 uncultured bacterium
CAGAGGAGAGATGAAAAGGGCTCGTATTATGATTTGTTAATACTCTCGCTAAAATCTTTAAAGAGAAAGTATTTCATTGAAATTAATAAATTTTTAATATTTCTTGTTCTTTTCTAAAATTAAGAATTTATCAATTTTGTAGCTCATTTATGAAAGCAAGATATTATTTAGTTGTAGGCATTGTTTTTTTTCAATTCATTGCCAAAGCCCAGCGATATGTGGATTTGTCTTTAGACACGATTTTAGAACCCAAGGGCATTTATAGTGACCCTAATCCTCTTAAAAATGAATCAACTATGGAAGTTAAACTAGTTCTTAAAAATCTAGGTCCTGATGAGGCACTGCCGGGGGATACAACATATGTTAGGGTATGGGCCTATTATGCCAGTGATGGGGCACCATTTTTTGCAACTCCAAGTCCGACTACTTTTTATGTAAGAGAAATTAAAAGGAATGTTGGTTTAAACGATACAATACATTGGAATTTTGATGGAAAATTAAGTGGTCGAACAAAAGAGTCACAATATATAAATCTCAATGCAGCTGCTTTCATCCAAAATAGAGCAACCAACGGTATTGTTTTTGAAGATGATTCAACTATAGGCAATAACCAAAAGGCCCAACAAATCACTTGGTATAATGGCCAAGGATGGGGTGTAAATATCAATGAACTTGAAAACAATCAATTGTTCAAATTGTACCCTATTCCTGCAAAAGACCACATATTTGTAGACCCTAATTTTCAAAGCACAATCCAAGATGTATCCATTACATTTTTTGACTTAACTGGAAAACCGATAAAACACGAAACTTTTAAAGGTAGTGTAGGTCCTTTCAGATTAGATTTAGATGATATGCATAGTGGTGTTTATATTTTAGAAATAAAACAAGGTCAGTTAAGAAATTCCAGAAAAATTACAGTACAATAGTTTATCAATAAAACTCCAAACAAAAAGTTGTAAAAAAGCTTTCACGTTTTTACTGTATACCCAGCTGTATACCTAAGCACGTTTTTACAGTTAAATATATGGTTATCAGCAGATAAATTTAGTTCGGTTCCGACCTCTTTTTTTCCAATATAATTGTTTTGGCTTTTGAATGTTCAATCGATGAAACAATCTTTCAAAACATTAAATGTTGTTTGGATTTCTTTCGCCAACCGGATTGATTTTGGTATTTGACAAAAAATATTTTTAAATCACTTTGATTCGGATAATCCACAAAAAATATCTTTTTGTCTGCTTGATTTGGATAATCCACGAAATGCCATAAGCCTTTATTTCCATCTACTTGATTGGGATAATCTACTTTGAAAACTTTCAAATCACACTGGTTTTCATACTCAACGACGTAAACAGAAACATCCGCTTGATTTTGATAATCTACAGAATAAATTTTTTGACCAACAGAAATCAATGGCATAAGCAACAAAATCAATACTATATATCTCATCCATACAAAGCTACCTTTTTATAGTGATCCTGAAGATGGATGTATTGAGCATCTGAGTTGATGTGGGAAAAGAGAATAAAAAAAGCACATTCCAAATGGAATGTGCTTTTTTTAAGATTTTATTTGAATTTTTTTACTCTACTTTTTCAGCTTTCGAGCAGTTAACAAAAGAGTAGGACGTAAAGTTTTTGTTGTTCCAAATTACAGCAACAACATCTGCCTTTGCCAGTAATTCTTCGGTAATTTCAGGATTGGTATCACCAGTTCTTGGGGCCATGTCAAAATCAAGATATTTCCCGTCAAACTCAACTTCACCTTCATAAGTTTCTCCTGCCTTAAGATCGCTTATTTCTTGGTCTCCAAAAGTTCCGTTCATAGATCCAAGCATGAAAGGCTTCCACTTATCCAAAACCAATGCAGCTCCACTTTGGCCTGGCCAATAATAAGCTTCCATATCGTTGGCGATTACATAGAATGCCACTCTGTGAGTGCTTTCCAAGTTTTTAAAAGCTTTGAACTTATATTTCAATTTGAATTTTTTCCCATCCAAAGAAAATTTCGATGCGACATTTGCTTTCACATCAGAACTTCTACCAAATTCTTTGGCAGCATTTGCCACGTCTGCAAAGTTGATTTGCCCTTGACTATTTGCAAGATATGCCCAGTCTTGATTGTTCAGCGTATAACCCGCAAGACCTTTGGGTCCGCCGTATTCCGCTTGAGCATTTGTCCACATGTCTGTTCCTTCTTGTGTAACACCAATGGAAGCATATGAGTAATTGCCACATAATTTAATACCAATCATCTCATCGCCGGCTTGATCCATCACCGTTTGCATGTATGTGCCAGAAGGCTCATGACAATTCCAGCAATAGGTTGCACCGAAAACATTGAACATGGCGGTATTGTCTTCAGGAACTTCTCCAACGGCTAGGGGGTCATTTGGCTCAGGATCTGCAGTCCCCCCGTCGTCCTTACAAGCCGTGAATGTAAGAGAAGCAGCCAAAATAAGATAAAATACTTTTTGCATAAGATTCAATATTAAGAAGATTTAAAGTGTTAACCAAACATTAAATGAATTTATTCAAACTTGCCTTTTTTGATTGGCTCAACTCCAAGATGATCATTCACAAGGTGAAATTTGACCTTATCCCTGGAATGCATGAGCATTTTTAATGGTTTAGTATTTTTTTAAATGGAGATGATCAAGGGACAGAAATTAAAAAATGTGTACATTTGTTTGTCTTCATCTGAAGATTCAAATAAAAGTTGACATGAAGTATTATTCTTTATTGGCATTGATCCTAATTATTTTTTTCTCGGCATGCAAGGATGATGCCGGAGAAACACCTACACCTGCAAATCCGTTTGAAATAGGTGAAGTTCCAGAAATCAATACCAGTTTGGTAACAAATTTTAGCGCTACCTATTGTGCTCCTTGCTTGAATCCCGGGCAAGAAGTAAGTAAAGACATGATTTTCTCTATGGGTGGCAAAGGTTATTTTATTAAGATGCATCCCGATGGGATTTATGCTTCTGTTGCGGTTACCAATGAGGCAACTGCTTTTGAGTCAAACGCTTGGAATCTCGGTGTTGAAGCAGAAGAGGTGCCCGCTGGGATAAGAGCCTGGCCAACTTGGACTTTCAATAATGATCTTCTTTCCCTAAGAAACAAAAAGTCTTATGATGTAATAAGAAACTACATTGGTGGTGCAACAAGCCAATTCAGCAATGCCCCGTGCAAGGCCAATGTGACTGCCAAATATACTTTGGATGGCAAAAATTTGACATTGAAATACAAACTCAAAGCTTTTCAAAATTTATCCGGGAAGCATCGCCTTGCTTTTTATGTGGTCGAAAATGATCAGGAATCAAATCAGTGGGGAGATCATGGCAGTGGAAATGAATCCAAACCCGTTGTTCATGCTCCGTTGTTGATTGGTTCCCTCACCGGCGTTTTTGGAGATAAAGTTATTGGAGACATCCCAGGACTTGCTGTTGGTGGAATTTTGGAAGGCACCGAAGATTTCGACTTAAATGATATTGACTACGACAAAGCACCAAGAAATGATGGCGGGGATTATAAGGACGTAAACGTTGCACCCAATTTGGACAAGTTGGACATCTATGCAATTATTTTCGATGCTAGCGGAACAAACTATAGATTTGTAAATGTTTCAAAGGCTGAAAGAGTATCGCTTTAAAGTTTTTCTGTAATTTGATTACTTGAGGCACATTGACAGTCAATGTGCCTTTTTTGCTGGTTGAGAAAGCTCGGCCTTTCCATTCAACCAAAATTTATAAAGAATGGGCACCTGCTTTAAGAATCAATACCTTTGCTTATTTCTAATTGTTAACATTCGTATGATGCGTAAGACTATTTTAATGCTTTCTTTTTTGGCAACGGCCATTTTGATTGGTTGCAGCGAAGATGACTCAAACAACAACCAAGGAAACAATGACAGCAATCAAAACAATGGACCCAAAACTTTTACGGAAAAATACAATGGAATAGTTTGGATTGCAGATGATTCCAACGAAGATGACAAATACTATATTGCCTTTTACGATGAGCAGCCCATAAGCATTGATGAGTGGGAAATAGATTCTGATGGAAAGGCTTATTGCGACAAAACCATCGTCGGAATACCCAATCAAGATGGAGATACCATAATCGTTATCGAAAATACTTTGGACAATTTATTGTTAGAAGTGAGACCATCCGACTCTTCTGAATCTGTTTTGAACATAAAATGTTCGGTAAGCAACAATGGAAACAACTTAACCAACCAAGATGTGAACAGTTCTGAGACCATTGGATTTGTCCAGTCCAGTGCTACCAATCCTTGCCGTTGAGATCATTCCAGTTTCCCGATTTACATTACGTAAAAATCTTCGGGTTCGGGAGGAAATTCAACCTCCTCGCCAATCAATTGTTTTAAATTAATCTCGATTTTATTTGAGATGGTCATCATTGCCGTATCAGTAGGTTTGTTCTCAAAAGGGTCCTGCATGTGATGGGCAGTTTTGTTGAGTAAGAAAAACGGGAAAGCAATAAACAGTAACAATGAAATTTCATACCATGGCTCTAAATTGTCCAAAGCAATGGCGAGAGTGAGTATGAATAGATAAATAAAAAAGCGCAAGAAAATTCGATAGGTTCTTGGGAAAACCGTGCTTTTTATTCGTTCTGCCTTGCCCATAGATGCTACCAGTCGAACCAATGTTTTATCGATTTGTATTTGTTGGTACTCGTTGATAAAACCCTTATTGAGCAATTCATCAAAATCCCTATTGTGGTTGTTGATGAGTTTGAGTGGAACGTTTTGGTGATTCTTGAGTTCTTCCAACTCATCTTTGCTCAAATAGTCTTTAATCTTTACCAAGGGGTCCAGCTCTCTCAGAGAAAGCGCCAAGGCATAACACCAGGCAATTTGTCGAAGAGCAATGGTTTTGATACTTTTCCTTTCTATCTTCTGTTTAGAAGAAAAACCCTGTATTTGGTTTACCAAGGATCGACTGTCGTTTACAATAGAACCCCAAATTTTTCTTGCTTCCCACCACCGATCATAAGATTGATTCAATTTAAACGCCAATACCAATGAGATGGCAGTTCCCAGTAGGGCAGGTATGGTCAGTGGGAGCCGTATGGTTACTGCTTTGTTGATTCCTATGATAAGGAGAATAAAAAGCAGCGAGACGAATAAATCCAACTTTACCTTGTCGAAAATATACTTAAACGGAATTTTTTTCTCAATGAGCATTTCTAAAAATTTTTAACGGTATTGTGTAGAAAAGGTTTTTGCAGTCAATGATTCAGCAAAAAATCATTAATTGTTTGTATTCCCGAAATTTATAGATCAATGAACAATTATTTTCTTTAAACCTTATTGTTGGCATATTGATGCTTACACAAACAAAAATAGTGCCATGGAATTGACCGAAAGTTTTTGGAATCAAAAGTACATCGAAGAAAAGATCGCTTGGGATCTTGGAAAAGTTTCTCCACCCATCAAACATTATATCGATCAGTTGGAAAACAAGAAAAAATCCATCCTCATCCCGGGTGCAGGAAATAGTTATGAGGCAGAATATTTGTGGAAAAAGGGATTTTCCAATGTAACAGTTTTGGACATCTCTTTCGAGGCGCTCCGAAGATTCAAAGAAAGAGTTCCTTCGTTTCCCGAGAATCAAATGGTTCATGCAGATTTTTTTCAGT
Organism: uncultured bacterium; assembly: GCA_963991985.1. Classification (GTDB taxonomy): domain Bacteria; phylum Bacteroidota; class Bacteroidia; order NS11-12g; family UBA9320; genus MED-G17. The sequence goes on from CAXDRX010000019.1 coordinate 5,672, forward strand.
TTATTGGAAAGTTTGACCTTATCATTGAACAGACTTTCTTCTGCGCCATCGAAAAAAAAAGGAGACCTTCTTATGTACGCCATTCGGCAGGTCTTTTGCGGAAAGAGTCGAAAATGGTTGGTTTGCTCTTTCATGTCCCATTGAATGAAGAACAACCCCCTTTTGGCGGCAATGAAAAAGAATACAAGCGTCTTTTTGAACCTTATTTCAAGATTCAAACGTTCCAAAAAGAGCTTTATTCGGTGGATTCCAGAAAAGGAAAAGAGCTATGGGTAGAATTTGTCAAAAAATGAAAACAGACCTATTGGTCCTTGTTCAAAGAAATCCTGAACAAGCGCAAAAAAATAAGCGCAAAACTGTATACTTGTATCATGAGGACTTTTGCGATAAGTCTTTTGTTGCTGCTGCCGTTCCAATTTTTGATTGCCCAAAGCAAAGCACGAACAAACAAAAGAGTGCTGATTTCTGCCAACTTAGGATTGGCTTCCTGGCAAGGTGATTTTTCAGAATCAGACCTCAAGGTTTCTAAGGAAGAACTGGTCCGCAATGGTCGTTCATTCCAATTCGAGATCGGTTATTTGCTCCGAAAGAATATGGGTGTTTCTGCCGTGCTTGGTGGACTTGTTTTCCCTGTCAACAAAGACCCTTTGATTGAAGCGTATCGGGAAGAATACAATCTTGATCTTTTTTCTCTCCAAATGGAAGCTCAACCTTTTGTCAACCGTTACGCCATGCTTGCTTTGCAGAAATTTTTTCCCATCGGAAAATTTCTTTTGGAGTTGGAACCCATGTTTGGCATAAGTACCAATTCCGCCTATACAGCCGAATTAAAAATTATTGCCCCGGATGAATTGATCAAATTTTTTCCGATACTACCTAAAGAGCAAACACTAAACGCCAAACCCAAAGAAAATCAGTACAACAGCTATTGTGCAAATCTTGGTTTGGGATTGAAGTTTATGCCCAAGCCATGGATGGGCATAGGGCTAAAATTCGATTTTTTTCATACCGCTTACGACTATCAAATTCGAAAATTCGATTTCGACAATCTAAATTTTGCCATCGTGGAAGAAGGATATACTAATGAATCGATTGTCATCAATTCGTTGAATCCATCCTTATCGATGGAAATCCGATTTTAATTCCTCAAATAATCCGGGCAGAAAAGGAATTCGGGTACTTTTACCTTGAATGTTTTTTTGCTTTCTAAGTACTGAAATGTATAAAGGCCTTTCATATTGCCCATTGGTGATTCTATGGGGCACCAAGAGCTGTATTCGAAAGATTGCTGGGGATGCAAAATGGGTTGTTCTCCTACAACTCCTTTGCCTGTTACAGCTTTTTGTGGGCTATGGGCATCTTTTATGATCCAGATTCGGCTGAGCAATCGAACACTTTCTTGGCTTAGGTTTTCGATGGACACGTGGTAAGCATAGACAAACTTTTGCAGCTTAAAATCGCTATGATTTGCCTGAAAACCTGTTTTCACAGAAACCTTTATATTTCTTGTTGTTGCCCAAACCATGGTTGAATTGGAAAACCTTGTTCACAAATCTATCCCAGAAAATAGAAAAGTGTTAAATAAATAACACAAGTTTGCGACCAATGGATTTTTCATCGCAATCAATTGCCAATGCCGTGGAAGCTTTGTCGAAATTTCCGGGGATCGGAAAAAAAACAGCTTTGCGTATGGCATTGTATCTACTGAGGTCCGATCAGCAGGTTACCCTCAATCTAGCTAAGTCTTTGGTTTCCCTGGTAGAAGAGGTTGGTTTTTGTAAAAAATGTCATCACATTTCTGAAGAGGAATATTGCAGCATTTGTACCAACTTGGGTAGAGACCAAAAAACCATCTGCGTGGTAAAAGATTTTCAAGATGTTTTTTCCATCGAAAGCACAGCCTATTACAAAGGCGTTTACCATGTGCTCAAAGGCCTTATTTCTCCTTTGGACGGCATGGGTCCCGAAAAGTTGAGTCTTGCAGATTTGTTTCATCGGGTAGCTCAAGACGGCGTGGAAGAAATTATTTTGGCTTTGCCTGCCACCATGGAGGGCGACACTACGTCCCATTATTTGGTCAATAAATTGAAGGAGAACAGCTCAGTAAAGGTGAGTACAATTTCTCGGGGAATTTCGGTGGGTGGTGAGTTGGACTACGTTGATGAACTTACCTTGGCACGCTCCATCATCGACCGGAGAGATTATTAGCATATCCTTATCCTTTTGGGTGACACAATTGCTGATTTCGTACCCACATGCTTTGAAATTGTCCCAGCTGCACGAAGCACTCATCCAAGAGTTTGATCCATACAAAACCCGCTGGGCGAATTATTATAAGAGAATCACAAAAAAGATTGTCTGAAAAAATATCAAAATGTATTTTTACCCTTTGGCTAGGGATGGTATTCAAAGAAAAAAAGAGCAAGGAAACGATTATTGAGTCGCTTCTTCCCCAAGAAAAAACTCAAGCGTTGGTGTCAAATGATGACAGTAAACCGGAGGTGAAAGAACTCCAATCCCTTGCAGAAAAAAGTCAACAAACGGCTCAGCTGAAGCAAATTAAGGAGGTACACCAAGAAGAAAATCAAGGTCAAAGTAGTGGGGCAAAACCTACAGTTCAACTCGCCAATGATGAATCATCTGTGGATCTTTCAGGATTTTTCAAAAAGAAAATGAAGGAGATTGACGGGAAACTACAACCCGACAAGCCCGAGCAATTTGAAAGTGATGTCCAGATTTGGATACATACTTTAAACCAGGACATAGAAAATTTGGGTTTGTCTGAGGAAGAAAAAAAAGTGCACCGCGAACAAATTCAAAACTTGGAAAGAGATTTGATTTCTAGAGCATTTTTGGGCGTTCAAGGGAAAGATAAAAAATCAGGAGAATTCAAGAATATCGAGGATGTGATAGGGGAAGTTCCACTCGCCTCTCTTATGTCGCATGGTGACCGACATGCCTATCAATCTAGAGATAAGGCGACCGGCCAGGAATTTCGAGACCAGATGATTTTTGGTGGCAATGACAAAGCTAATGTTAAAATAGAGGGGCCACATAGGGGAAGGAATTTAGGTGCATTTGTTCGTGATGGAGGAACTCGTGCACTAGATCCTAAAAAAAGGGAAGAAGGTGTTCACGCTGGTTTGTTTGAAAGAGCTAGTTCACATGGTCAGCATCGTGGTGAAGATGGGCAATGGGTCGAGGACAAAGGAACGGGAGTTGCAAGAGCCGGAGATGATTCTTGGGGTATGAATATTCCGCTAGGAGGAATTGGCAATACCGTGGAGACAAAAAGTGGAGTAAAGAAAATTGGTTCTGAAGGTAGAACACTTACTGGGGATGGAAAAGCTATCGCAGGGCACCAACATGGTCATGCTTATTATAAACACGATGAAGACGCTAAAGGAACAAGCTTGATGGTAGGTTATGAAGGTTCGGCTCCAAGTCAAGACAGTTTTGTTGGTTCTCATGGATTGATGTCGATGTTGAAAAAAGGGGGAAATAGTTCCTCTTTGACAGGACAAAGCAAAGGAAAAGACATGGGTATGAGTCTAGGATTGGGAGGGGTGAAATCAGAAGTGACCAGCGAAAATCTGCAGGAGCTCAAGAAAGTTTTTGGACATTTTGAACAAATCAAAAAGAAAGATCCTGAATATGCCAATCAAATCAGGGAGAAACTCTTAAGGGCAAAGAACGATAAGGAGAGAAAGGAAGCCGTTAAGCGAATTGAAACCTATGGCGAGATTACCATGACCTCCGCTACAACAAGCCAAGATTAAAAACCAAAACATCAACAATTATGGAAATCAAGCGAATTCCAGACATCAATATAAAATGCTTTTGTATCCTAATTTCTTCCTTGTTTTTGTGGGCTTCGTGCTCCCATAAAGAAAGAAGAAAAAAAACTGGGGATAGGGAATTTTCTTTGGAAAAAAATGATTCCATTCTCCCAGTATCAAGCGAATTGGTGAGCCCCAATCTTTTTTTAGACAATGTAAAATTTGAAGAATGGAAAGGCAAAAGTTTGGATCCTCAAGATATTGAAATATCGATTCAAAAGATTAGAGAACAATACCAGTCAATCGAAAAAAACAAAAAAAAATTCAAGCCATATAAATTGATTTACCGAGGGTCGGAGCTTTTTTGGAATTTAGACCATCTTGATGAAGATAGCTTTTTTTTACTTGACGCCTCACTGCTCGAAGGAGATTTTGCGTCTTTGTATTATGAAGAGCATTTTTCTTTTGTCAATTTGTGCTCTATCGATGGGGTAAAGCGTGGAGATTTGTTTCCGGCACCTTATCTTTTTTATTTCGATATGGAGGGTGATCTAAGACTGGTGCACTGTTTTACCGGTGACATTGATGGAATCACATCCAATCAAAGTTTTTGGTATTTTCAAAAAGGAGAGGTATATCCTTTTTTTATCTACAACAAGTCCTACCATTGGCCTTTCAATGGAGATAGAACCGACGATGAATTTAGGTTGTATATCGACAATGATTTGGATGAAAATGGCCATCCTGTTCTTGTTCGATGTATCCAAAAACATTCTCTTTCAAATAACGAAGAACCATCTAAAATAAACCTGGCAAAAAATGAAAACATGAGCATCGATGGAATCTTAAAGGTATTAAAGAATTTCAAAAATGAAAATCTGATCAAGCTAAGCCAAACAGATAAAGTACAAAAGGATGTAGATATGAATAAGCACAAAGGTGAGGATTTGTTTATCGGTGATGACAAATTTGCCGATATTTTAGGCGATAGGGGATTTGAGGTGGTGGACCGAAAAATGTATGAAGATGAGGAGGCATGTGAATGGGACTATTCTTTGGTTCTCCGAAATTGTAGTGAGGAAAATATCATTAGGTTGATGGTAGAGATGATTTATGTACCCGATTCAAATTTTACCGAAGAGAAAGTACTTTCTGCTTTGGATTCTGCCAAAAAGAGTGGTGTAAGCGATTACTTTCGACAATATCATTCTTCAGGATCTCTATCCGCCAAATTCAATGAAGTAGATGGTTCATTGAGCCACCTAGCACCCATGTTCATTTATGAGGCGCAATACTACGACGTATCGTTTAAGAAAATTTGTGAAAATACCTGGCAACTTAGAGATGTAGGGGTTTGTCACTAATTGCTCTTTTTCGGTGGTTTTCGATTTTTTCCATTTTGATTTTGGGGTCTTTTCTTTTTAAAGTGTTGCTTCCGATTCCCTTTGTTGTTTCTTTTTTCCTTTTTGCTTTTTGACTTCTCGTCCAACCAGGTAATGTCTTTGTCGGCAACAAGATCCTCCTTGCCAATTTCGATACCGGAGTTGATTACTTCTTCCACCACGGAGCTGTCTGTGAGTCTTTCCGGCAGAATTCCTTTTTTGTTTTGTGCTTGAATTTTTTTAACCTCCTTTAAGTCCAGCGCAATCCAATTTGAGCTTTGTGGATAGGCAAACCACATTCTTCTGCTGAGCAAATCTACTTTTTGTACTTTGGCGACTCCTGCTTGGGTTTCGAGCGTTAGTCGATCTTCCTCTGGAAATTCATCCAAAGCTTCCAAATAAGTATCCAATTCAAAATTTAAACAACATTTTAGTCGGCCGCACTGACCAGAGAGTTTGAGCATATTTATAGAAAGACGCTGTTTTTTTGCTGCACTGATGCTTACAACTTTAAAATCAGTCAGCCAAGTGGAGCAGCACAATTCTCTTCCACAAACACCAATACCCCCCAAACGAGAAGCTTCTTGTCTGTAACTGATCTGCCTCATTTCTATTCGTGTTTTGAAAGTATTTGCATATCTTCTTATTAGCTCCCTAAAATCAACCCTATTTTCTGCGGTATAGAAAAAAATGACTTTTTTTCCATCCCCTTGAAGTTCAATATCACTTATTTTCATCGCCAGTTTCAACTCAAGTGCAATGACTCTAGCATTTTCTAGCATTTCTTTTTCCTTGCCTTTGTTTTGTTGGGCAATTTGTTGATCCTCCTCAGTAGCTTTGCGTAAGATTATTCCAATGTTTTTGTCGTTTTCTTGGATGCCCGCCTTTTTTAAATGAAGTTTTACCAACTCTCCGCGAAGGGCCACTTGCCCCATGTCCCATCCATTGTTTGTTTTTACGACAACCGAATCTCCCGAAAAAAGTTCTAAGTGTTCGGTATTTCGGAAAAATTCTTTTCGGCTTCCTTTGAATCTAATTTCAACAACATCAAAAACTTTATGCCCAGCAGGCATCACAATTGGACTCAACCAATCGTATGAATTTAGTTTGTTGCATCCAAAGGTACCGCAATTTCCATTGCTTTTGCATCCTCCGGGTTTTCCATCTTTTTTTGTCCCACAATTCGTACACCCCATTTATCGCTTTATGAACTCTTTAATGTTAGTTGCTTATGAATCTCCAAAAATAAGGCAAATAGAGCAATCTTCATATGTGCGTTTCTTTTGATGTAGTATGCAGTTTGATTGATTTTCATTTGGATGACATCAATTTTTTTTGGGCTTAAGACCTTGCTAAAGTTAGCAACAAATGGGAAGGCCCTATGCTCTTCAGAAAGTCTTTGGTGTTGATGTCGAAAGGTCAGATAAAACAGTTCGATGAGTTGGGACAAAAATGGACCAACCTGCTGCCTCCCTTGCGCTTGGAGCTGGTCGATGATTTGATTGATGTGGGGAACATCAAAAGAATAACATTTTCTCAACCATTCTATTGCTAAGGATTGAACAAGGTCTTCATTCTTTTGGTAAAGGGCGATGGCTTCAGAAACTCTTCCCTTGCTTTGCCAAGCCAATTCTTGTGCTTTGGTTTTTGGAATATTCCAATGAGTCATTAGAAAATTGGATAAGGTAACTTCACTTGGGTTTGGAATCTTTAGCAGTTGACATCGACTCAAAAGGGTCGGTAAGATTTTTTGTAAATCCTGAACCAAAAGAAAAAAAAGTGTATTCTCAGGAGGTTCTTCGATCAATTTAAGGAGGCGGTTGCTGGCCTCACCCAACAATTCGGCTTGGTAAATAATGGAAACTTTATAATCGCCTTCAAATGATTTTAAACTCAATTTCCGAGCGATGTTCTTACATTCTTCATGGGTAATATTGCTTTGCTTGTTTCCTTCTGCAATTTCTTTTGTCCATTGCTCGGGAGTAAAATAAAGGTGCTTTGAGTTAAATTCTCTCCAATGCTGGATAAAATCATCGCTGGTAGGCGCTTTACCACTTTTTAAACTTACCGTTGGGAAAGAGAAATGTATGTCTGGGTGAACATTCTTCTGAATTTTCTTACAACTCGGGCATTCTTTGCATGCGACTCCCTCTGTCTTTTTTGAGCAAAAAAGTAAAGCCAAACATGCCTTTACAATGGGCAAAGCTGTTTCCAGCGATTCGGATTGTAAAAGTAGTGCATGGTGTATTTTGGAGCCTGAAAAGTATTGAATCAATCGGCTTTTGAAACTTTCTTCTATGTAAATTTCCTCGAAATTCAAATCGATAACAAAGAAAGGAAAATGATAAAACAATGTTTGAATTGTTAATTTTTTTCGGATTGTGTCCATATTTGAAGATATGAATAAGTGGTTTGTGTTGGCGAAGCCCCATTTATTGGCTTTGGGTCTTTTCGTGGTTTTCATGTTTTTGTTTTTGGCCCCTCTGATGCAAGGGCAAAAAATTAGACAAGGAGATATTGAAGAATTCGTAGGAATGTCGAATGAAGCCAGAGAGTATCAAGAAAAGTCAGGCGAAAAAACCTATTGGAGCAATGCGATGTTTGGTGGAATGCCTTATGGCTTGTTGACCAAAGGTAGAGAATACAACTATAGCCATTCGGTAAAAAAGGGAATCACTTTTTTTATGAAAGGAGTCCAATCACACTTTTTTTTGGGATTGCTAACTGCATACTTATTGCTTGTTTGCATGGGGGTAAACTTTTGGCTTAGTATTTTGGGAAGTTTGTTATTTTCATTCAACATCAACCATTTGGTTCTGCTCTCCGCCGGACACAATACAAAAATTGCAGTAATTGTTGTTTTGCCGCTCATTCTCTTGGGCGTCTTATTGTGTTTGCGCGGAAAATATCTGTGGGGTGTTGTTGCCACTTTCTTTGGGATTAGCTGGGGTATTTATATGAATCATCCACAAATGCTCTATTATTTTGCTTTGTTATTGGGTTTGTTTTTGTTGATTTATGTGGCCTTAGGGGTGTACCAAAAAAGGTTTCAAAATTGGTTGGCATTTCCAAGCTTACTTTTGGCGCTTGTTCTTGGTGTCTTGTCCAATTTTACTCAACTTAAGTCTAGCCTTGCTTCGAGTGAAGATACCATGCGAGGATCGCCTATATTGGCCAGTAAGGGTCAAGAAGCAAAAAGTAGTAGCGAGGTAGATGGTTTAGAATGGAATTATGCCATGAATTGGAGCAATGGCTTTTTGGATCTTTTTAGTCTTTATATTCCCAATATTGTTGGTGGAAGTTCAAACGAAAAAATAAAGGCAAATACAGAAACTGGAAAAATTTTGAGACAGAACGGATCAAAGCCAAGACAAGGGAAAGTAAGGGCGCCAATGTATTGGGGAAAACTCCCTGTAACCAGCGGCCCTTATTATCTTGGAGCTTCGCTTATATTTTTCTTTGTCCTTAGTTTCTTCTGGTTGCCCAATCATCTCAAATACGGAACCATAGCTGCTATATTATTGGGTTGCTTGGTGTCGATGGGAAGTCATGCCGAATGGCTCAATAGAATTTTATTCGACCATCTTCCTTACTTCAATAAGTTTCGTTCTCCAAATTCTATCATGAATGTATTGCCAACTTTTTTTATTCTTCCTGCTCTAATGGGTCTTCAACTATTTCTCCAAAGCAAAGATTCCAACAGAAAGAAAAAATCGTTGCTTTCGACATTATTGATCACTGGAGGTTTGGGCGTCGTTTTTTTCTTGTTCACCGCTAGCATGGATTTTGTTGGGGTAGGTGATTCGAGATTTGAAGGAAAGCAGCAATGGTTTTTGGACTTACTGATTGAAGATAGAAAACAGATTCTAAAATTGGATATATTCCGAGTTTTGTTTTTGGTTCTTTCAACCTTTGGGTTGTGCTTTTTTTATATGAATGGAAAAATAAAAAATCCTCTTCTTTTCTATAGTGGTTTGTTTTTCCTCATCGGAGGGGATCTCTTTACAATGAAAAATAGATATATAGATTCGGACAACTTTGTTTCGAGAAGAAAATATGACAAGCTGTTTGCTCCGAGGATGATTGATCAACAAATTCAAAGTTTGGAATCTGGTGGTAGGGGTTTCTATCGAGTTTTGGATATGAGCATCAATACATTTAATTCGGCAAAAACTTCTTACCATCACAATACGGTAGGCGGCTATTCTCCTGCCAAACTGCAAAGAATACAAGACATGATTGATCGCCATATATCTAAAGGCAATCAAGAGGTAATCAATGCTCTAAACACAAAATATTTTATTGTTAAAGGCCAAAAAGGCCCACAATTAAAGATAAACCCTGGCGCCTATGGAAATGCTTGGTTTGTAGACTCTATCAAACGGGTGAATTCTGCCAATGAGGAAATTGACTATTTAGAAGGCAATTCTTTGAAAAAATGGGCGGTAGTTCATCAAAAAGAATTTAATGTAGAACAACTTAAAGGCGGGCAAGGGTCCATCAAGTTAAAGCAATATTCACCCAACAAACTGGTATACGATGTTGAGACAGAGTCTGGTGGTTTGGCTGTTTTTTCTGAAATTTGGTATGGTCCCAACAAAGGATGGACAGCTTCTATTGATGGTCAAGAAATTGATATGTTGAGGGTTGACTACTTTCTCAGAGGGATTGATCTGCCAAAAGGCAACTATACCCTAGAAATGAAATTTTTGCCCACAATGCAAGGCAAAATTTTTGCTCAGCTCGGCTCGGGATTGGGTATTATGGTATTCTTAATTGCTATCATATTTGCCATTAAATCAAAAAATCATAGACCTATAGTTATGTTTGAATCGTCAGAAAAGGAAATAAACCAAAGTAAATGAACAAAAATTTTGCGCTAATAGGGGCTGCTGGTTATATCGCTCCAAGGCATTTGAAAGCCATTAAAGAAACAAAAAATAATCTGGTTGCCGCCGTCGATAAGTTTGACTCCGTTGGCGTAATGGACTCCTATTTTCCCGATGCCTCTTTTTTTACAGAATTTGAAAGATTTGATAGACACATAGAGAAGCTAAAGAAAACAGACAAATCTATCGACTATGTAAGTGTTTGTAGCCCAAATTATTTGCACGATGCTCATAGTAGATTTGGCCTTAGAGTTGGTTCTGATGTTATCTGTGAGAAACCAATTGTTTTGAGGCCTTGGAATATCGAAGCTTTACAAGAAATAGAAAAACAAACAGGAAAAAAGGTGTATTCGATTTTGCAATTGAGGCTTCATCCGAGTGTTATAGAGCTAAAAAACAAAGTTGATCAGGCACCAGAGGACAAGGTTTTTGAAGTGGACTTAACTTACCTTACTTCAAGAGGCAACTGGTATTTCACCTCCTGGAAGGGTTTAGAGGAACAATCCGGAGGGATAGCAACCAATATTGGTGTTCACTTTTTTGATATGTTGGCTTGGGTTTTTGGTTCGGTAAAGCAAAGTAAGGTTCACCTCCTTACACACGATAGAGCTGCCGGTATTTTAGAATTTAAGAAAGCGCGAGTTCGCTGGTTTTTGAGCATCAACTATGATGTTATTCCGGAACCAATAAAAGAAACTGGGGCTAGAACCTACCGATCGATTTTGATAGAAAATGAAGAATTTGAATTTAGTGGGGGGTTTACAGAACTTCATACCAAAAGTTATGAGCACATCATCAATGGCAATGGCTTTGGTTTGGAAGATGCAAAAACAGCTATAGAAATAGTTCATAACATCAGATCAAGCAAAACGCTAGGTTTGGTGGAAGATTATCATCCTTTGGCAAAATTGCCATTGACAAAACATCCATTTAATAAACAATGATCAAAAACAAAAAAATAGTTTGCTTGTCTCCTCATCCAGATGACGTAGAATTTGGATGTGGAGGAAGTTTGAGTCGTTGGGCAGGCAATAACGAAATTTTTTACTTTGTTTTTTCGCCATGCAACAAGTCCTTGCCGAAGGGCTATGCAGAAAATTCAATTTATCAGGAATGCGATGAAGCCACACATCTTCTAGGGATTAAAAAGAAAAATGTACGCAAATTTGATTTCCCCGTGAGAGAATTTCCGGCGCACCGACAAGCCATTTTGGAAGAACTCGTAAAAATAAATCGATCCATTTCTCCAGATTTGATCTTAATGCCCAATGGCAGAGATGTTCATCAGGATCATCATCAAATCTACTTGGAAGGAAAACGCGCGTTTAAAAATGCTTCTATACTTGGCTATGAATTGCCTTGGAATAATTTTTCCTCAGGCGGAAATTTTTTCGTAAAACTCAACGATAAAGAAGTAGAATTAAAGATATCTGCTATTCATGCCTATGCCTCTCAGCAAAATAGGTTTTATTTCCAAAAACACAACATCAAATCCTTTTTGGCTTATCGCGGTATGCAAGTTCAAAGCGCGTATGCCGAATGTTTCGAAACAATTCGTTGGGTTATGTAAGCGCCTTTATCCATTGATGGTTTGCTTGGTCCGAAGTTTGAATAATATCTTGAACAGCCCAATTTTCATCGTACCTAATGGAGTCGATGAGTTCTGAATGGAGGTCAATTATATGAAATTGTGTACGGTTGGAGTCGATAACAATCATCAATTTCTTAGACAAAAATAATGTGTTTTGGAGCCAAGATTGGCGACTCAATTCTTGGGGCTTTCCGGCCAGTGCACGAAAATCAAAAATCTTTTTCTCCGAAGAATCTTCAATGAAAACTTCTCCCGAAGCAGTGCTTGTTGCCACATATTGATCTTTCACAAACGCACCACCATGTGGATGGCTTAGTTGATCGATGACTATTTCAAATTGACCACTTCTCCTGTCAATTTCTATCACTTGACCTTTGTGAAAAAGAGTGGCTAAGATTTTATTTTCATCATTTGGATGATAAGCGACAGAATTGATGAAAGCAGCACGCATCGCGGTTGGTAAAGACTCTCTTCGAGGGTTCTGAATCAATATTGATGAACAATTTTTTTTCATCAATAGTTCTTTTTCTGCAGGTTCTCTGGTTAAAAATACTTTTTCGCCACTCAATGGATCGATGGTTTGCTGCAAACCATTTTCCCAAGCACACCACTCAAACGTTTTGGATTGAGTAATGAAATCATATTCGAATATTAAGTCAAAACCGGAGGAGGCGATCAAAATTTTTCGTTCATCAAAAGGATTGAATTTGGTTGTATGTATGTAGCTAAACCATTCATTTTCAATTTTATAGGTTTTGTTTTTATTTTGCACATACACAACATTTTCTGAGGAAAGCGCTGTAGAAGAATTCAAAAAGTCTATGCCTCTTGGTTCTTTAATTTTGGTTAAAAGGTTTAAATCTTGAAGCGATCCATTGTATAGATTGAACGAAACCAAACCCCCTAAACCAACTTTCCTCCTCTCCACACTGCCGGATTTTTGTCCCCGCTTTTTGCTCTCTAGGTACCTTTTTCTTATGCTTTGTAGATCAAAACTTTTTACGGTAGCAAGGCATGAAATGCGTGGATAAAAAGAGTTAGACCTCCTAAATTTGTTTACGTCAATCCTGTTTTTCATGAACAATTTTCAAAAGTTCTTTTGTTAAGTTCTCGCGATTGTAAATGATATGCTCGTCTGTTTTAATTTTATTTTTCTCTTTGTTCGTCCAATGGTCATAATGGAGCATAAAGCGATTGTACATTTGGTGCTTCTGATGATAATCAATGATGGGTTCCCTTTTTAGATTGTGCAAAAGTTTTGCAGCATCTCCTTGAGCTGGTCCAATCGCTAAAATAGGTGTTCTACTTGCCAAATATTCATAAATTTTTCCTGTAAGAATGCCAAGATTTTTTGAGACTTTCGGGATAGGTAGAAGGAGTAAATCTGCTTTTTGCATGTATTGAATTGCTTTTTTATGATGCACAAAGGGTATCTTTTCCAGGCAATCCAATAGGTCAAAATTGGTAAGGCTTTCCTCGATAAGTTGGGAAAGGTTCCCAACAATTTGAAGGGTAAAATTAAACCCATTGCTTTTCATTTTTTGCAAGGACTCCCATATGGTCTTAATGTTTTGGTTGGGTTTGAAATTGCCAATATAAGCAATGGTGAATTGCTTGTTTCTTGCAATGGTTCTTAGCTCTTCAAAATCACTCTGATCAAATCCATTTGGCAACACTTCAATATGCTTTTGTGAAGCAGCAAATGATCTTTTCATTTCTTCGCTTACGACCAACACTTTGTCTGCTTGTTGTAAAACACTTGATTCTAACTTTTTGTCTTTTTCAATGCTTTTTTTTGTTCTCAAAAGAATCGAATTGTAAGAAATTTCTGTCCATGGATCTCTAAAGTCAGCCAACCAAAAAACATTAAACTTTTGTTTGAGTTTAAGCCCTATCAGATGGGAACTGTGCGGAGGGCCTGTAGTGACAACAATACAATTTGGATTTTGCTGTATCCACTGTGCTGCTTTTCTAAAAGCGAACCCGTTCCATCCTATTCTGGCATCTGGGATAAAGCAATTTGCCCTAATGAAATTTGCTAATTTTTTGAACAATGTTTGTTTGCCCTTTAAATCTGCCATAGCTACAGGCAAAGATTTTCCTTTTTTTCCTTGCAAGAGGTTGAATAATTTGAAAGGCTCCCATGTGGGAGTTTTGATCACCAAGCAATTGTGCGGGATTTCATTGGATAGGGAAGCATCCATTGACGGATAACTGCCATTTTTGACCGTCAAAACTGTGCACTTGTACCCCTGCAGATGGAGGTGTTTTACAAACTTAAGCCATCTTTGAACCCCAGGTCCCGATCCAGGGGGCCAGTAATAACTTATTACCAATAGCTGTTTTGACATTTATATTTGTGTCAAATATCTTCTAAAAAAAGGAAAATCTATTTCTTAGATTAAACAAGAAGAGGAAAGAAATTACGATGGGAGTAATAAAGCGACAAGGATCAAAACATAGCGCCGTTCGGATTACGAGTGTTGCACTGGGAGCTATGGCAAGTCTTTTTATTTATCCAATGGATTTGTCCACCTATGGAATGCTAGTTTTTTTGTTGTCCTTGTCTACCTTTTTGGTTTACCCACTTACTTTGGGTTTTGGTCAAACCATCATAAAGTTTTACCATGAATTTGTTAGCGAAGGCAAAAAGTCAAATTTTTTCTTTACCCAAAGCATCATACAAGGGCTTATCTTGATGGTCACTTGTTCTGTGTTTTATTTTCTGCAAGCGTATTTTTTTCTTGCACTGGAGCGTTTGAATTTTGATTTAGATATCATCCAAAGCAACAAAATAATAGTCATGGGCTTGGTGGTCATTGTAGCATTTAGATTTCTGTGGCTCGCATATACCCAAACCATCAAAAGGATTGTAGTGCCCGAACTTTTGTACAATATTTTGTATAAAATTGGATTGCCATTATTGATTGTTTTAAGTGCCTATAATCTTTTTGATTTGGTCCAAGTGAAATGGTTGTTCCTTTTGCTCTTACTCTCCATCAATGCATTCCTTTTGGTCTATATCATTACCCTAAAAAAGAGTTCGTTTCGATGGGATTTTAGCAAATACAAAAAAAATACAATACGAAGAATGGCTGATTTTTCAATTTTTGGCATGTTCACATCCTTGGGGGGACAGTTGGCATTTAGGATAGACAATATCATGGTAGCACCGCTTATTGGGGTTGAGTCCAACGGTATTTATAGCATTATGATGTTTATGGCCTCTACACTAATTATCCCGATGATAAGTATTGATTTGATATCTCATCCCATTATATCCAAGGCAATGGTATCTGGGGACAAAATCGAAGTAAATAAAATTTACAAGCGAGGAAGCAATATTTTCGGAACGCTTGGGATTGTTCTATTTTTTTTAATCTGGATTCATTTGCCCATTTATTTTAACCTTTCGGAAAAAACTCAAGCCTTACAATCGGGAAGTTCTGTCTTTCTATGGCTTGGCCTTTCTAAAATTTTTGATTGCCTTACGAGCATAAACGGTTCAATCATTAAATTTTCTAAATATTTCAGGTTTAACTTATTTACAACTCTGGCACTTGGTTGTATGAATATTTGGTTGAACCTCCAATTGATTCCAATTTACGGATTGGAGGGGGTTGCAATGGCTACAGCGATTTCTTTGGCAATTTTCAATGCCATCAAACTCATTTTTGTATGGAAGGTATTGGGGTATCAACCTTTCCGAAAAGATACAGTATTGGTTCTTGTCTTATTCTGTTTGTGCATACTATTGAGTCATTTATTGTCTCCTTTTATCGACAATTTTTATCTAAGATTAGGCCTCAATTATGGTCTTTTTTTGATGGTATTGGTCTTTCCAATCTACAAATACAATTTGGCGCCTGATTTGAGAGAAATGCTTTTACAATCGCTCAATAAGTTTTGGAAACGAAAGAATATTTGATATTTGCTCTATGATAAACCTAATACTTTTCGGACCTCCGGGTGCTGGAAAAGGAACACAATCCCAAAAATTGATTGTAAAATACCAACTCACGCATATTTCTACTGGAGATTTGTTCCGGTACAATATAAAAAATCAAACCGAACTAGGAAAACTTGCAACACGCTACATGGATGCCGGAAACTTAGTCCCTGATGAGGTAACCAATCAAATGGTTAAAGATTTTATTGAGAGAACACCCAACCACCATGGATATATTTTTGATGGGTATCCACGAAGTACCAATCAAGCCAACTATTTAGATAAACTTCTCGAAGAATTTAAATTCACGCCCGCTTTCCTTATCTCCTTGGAAGTAGACCAAGAGGAACTCATTCAAAGATTGCTTGAACGAGGAAAAATTAGCCAAAGAAAAGATGATCAAAACGAAGATGTGATTAGAAAAAGACAGGTGATATACCAACAGGAGACTGCTCCAGTAAAAGAGCACTATGCGCAAAAAAATGCTTCCTATCAGATCATGGGGGTTGGTAAAATTGATGAGATTTTTGAGAATATTTCAGCCACTTTACAATCCCATTTGTAATGGCCAATGAAAATTTTATTGATTATGTGAAAATCAATTTTCGCTCCGGAAATGGAGGGGCAGGTGCGACTTCATTCTATCGGGATAAACTGACCAGCAAAGGAGGGCCTGATGGTGGCGATGGTGGTCGTGGAGGACATATTGTGCTTGTTGGCAATAGCAATCATTGGACTTTGCTACCACTCAAATATAGAAAACACATATTTGCCAAGCACGGTGCTGGTGGAGGCAAACAAAACAAAACAGGTAAAAATGGAAAAGATATCCTAGTAGAAGTACCCTTGGGCACTATTGCACTAGATGAAAAAGGTGAGAAGTTGGTTGAAATTATTGAACACGGAGAACAGCGGATACTTCTTGAAGGAGGCAAAGGAGGATTGGGAAATTGGCATTTTAAGTCGGCCTCTAATCAAAACCCAGAATACCACCAAAAAGGAATGCCTGGAAAAGACCAATGGATTGTATTGGAATTGAAAGTTCTTGCAGACGTAGGATTGGTGGGATTTCCCAATGCAGGAAAGTCAACTCTAGTTTCAAAGCTTACTGCGGCTAAACCAAAAATTGCAGACTATCCTTTCACTACGCTAACACCAAATTTGGGTATTGTTGAGCTTTCCAATTACCGCACTTTTGTAATTGCAGACATTCCTGGAATAATTCAAGGGGCTCATGAAGGAAAAGGATTAGGACATAGATTTTTAAGACATATAGAAAGAAATGCAGTTTTACTTTTTGTGGTCCCATCGGATAGCGAAAATATCCTCCAAGAATTGGAAATACTTAAACATGAGCTGACCCAATTTAGCACTCAACTACAACTTAAAGAAAAACTTCTAGTTATTTCAAAAGCCGATTTTTTGGATGATGAATTAAAAGAATTGATCGCTGAACAACTTGTGAATACAAACATCTCCTGGATGTTTGTGTCAAGTTTTACCGAAGAGAATCTTGAAAATCTAAAAGAAAAACTCTGGAAAATGATACAATAAGGATGAACAGGCTATGCAAAAATACATTGGATAATTTACCTTCGTTTGTTCGAATTCAAACATGAAAATCGCATTAAATTGGTTGAGAGATTATATTAGCCTTGATGGGGTAGAGCTTGAAAATATGCTAGAAAAGCTTTCCGATTCTGGTTTGGAAGTTGAGGGAGTAGAAAAATATCAAAACTATGAAGGCGGCTTCGAAGGTTTATTCGTTGGTGAAGTTATTTCGTGTGTGAAACATCCAAATGCCGATAAACTTAAAATCACAAATGTCGAAATTGGAGCCAATAGCAAACTTCAAATTATTTGTGGAGCTGATAATGTCCGTTTAGGTCAGAAAGTTGTTGTTGCCACAGTAGGAACCAAATTATTTCCATTTAAAAAAGAGCCTTTCACAATAAGAAAAAGCAAAATACGTGGCGAAATTTCAGAAGGAATGTTGTGTGCCGAGGATGAAATTGGCTTGAGCGAAAACCACCGTGGAATTATCGAACTTGACAATCAAACAAAAATAGGGATGCCACTATCTGAATTGTTTGAAAATTATGATGATACAGTGTTTGAAATAGGAATTACTCCAAATCGTGCAGATGCAATAAGTCATTATGGAGTGGCCCGAGACCTCAAGGCGCTTTTCCACAAACCCATCTGCTTTCCCAAAAACGATGAATGGAAGCCTGAATTTAAAAGTCAAATTCAAATAGACCTGCAAGATCAGCAAGGATGCCCCAGATATTGTGGTATAGAAATACGAAATGTCCGCATTGAAGAATCGAGCAAATGGATGCAAAATAGATTAAAATCGATAGGGTTAAGCCCAATCAATAATGTTGTGGACATCACCAACTATGTAATGCACAGTATTGGTCAGCCTTTGCATGCTTTTGATGTCGACCGGGTGAGTGGAAAAAAAATTATTGTTCGAAACGCAAAAGAGAACGAACAAATTACGACACTTGATGGTCAGAATCGAAAACTAAAATTGCATCATCTTGCGATCTGTGATCATGAAAAACCGATGGCCATTGCAGGGGTTTTTGGAGGACAAAAATCGGGCGTAAACCCCAAAACATCCAGCATATTCATTGAGAGCGCCTTCTTCAACGCAAGTAAAATTAGAAAATCTGCCAAAGAAAATGGCTTAAATACAGATGCATCTTTTCGTTACGAAAGAGGAACCGATCCCAATATTACAACCAGAGCTTTGCAAATGGCAGTTCAACTACTTCAAAAAAGTCAACCTGAAATTTCATATAGTCAACTTTTAGACATTTACCCGCAACCAATAATGCCCCGGAAGGTAGAGCTCAAGCCATCAAAACTTAATCGTATTGCAGGAATAGAAATTGCAAAAACTAAGGCAATATCAATCCTTCATCATTTGGAAATGAAAGTTGAAGAAAAAGAAAAAGACCAATTGATAGTAGAAATACCTCCCTATCGAGTAGATGTGACTAGAGACATTGATTTGATAGAAGAGATTTTGAGAATCTTTGGGTTCAACAATGTTCCGATTCCAAGTAAGAGCCTACAAAGTATTGGCAATTTTAGCAACTCATTGGCTAATGACCTTAAGGAAAAAGTGTCCAATTGTCTTAATGATTTGGGTTTTCATGAGTTGATTACCAACTCGATGGAGAATGAACATTTCTATGACAAATCTGAAAAGGAAAATCTCGTAAGAATGCTCAATCCTTTGAGTAAAAATACAAGTATCATGCGAATGACTTTACTACATTCCGCCCTTCATTGTGTAGCGTACAATAAAAACAGACAAGAAAACAACTTGAAATTTTTTGAGTTTGGAAAAATATATTGGCAGGAAAAGGGAAAATTTCATGAGAGAAATCAATTGATTGTTTTGTGCACGGGGACAGAGTATCCCAGGCAATGGAAGAAGGGCAGTCAGAAAATAGATGCTTACTTTCTATCGGGCATATTGAAGACTTTAAATCAAAAAATAGGCCTTCGTATGGATGAAGATAGATTGTTGAGAGAGGTAAAAAAAGTAGACCCAAAATTTCTCAAAATGCATGAAATCAAAGATGAAATTTTTTATGCTGAAATCAATTGGGAGGAATGGGTAGAAAAGAGCAAAAATGCAAAAATAAAAATCCAGAAGGTATCCAAATTTCCCAAAGTAAATAGAGATTTGGCCCTGGTAGTGGATGATCAATGTTCCTATTTTGAGCTCAAAAAAGCAGCGGAAAAACTTCTACCAAAAACACTAACAAACGTTACGCTTTTTGATGTTTACCGTGGGAACTCATTGCCCAATGATAAGCATTCCTTGGGCTTAAGTTTTACCTTTCACGAAGCCAAAAAAACAATGGAAGAAAAAGAAATTGAAGAAATAATGGAAAGTTTAATCAAAATGTATGAAGACAAATTTGGAGCTGAAATAAGAATTTAAAAAATGAAAAATGCGATTGAACAATTAGAAAGTATCCAGCAAGATATTCTAAAGCTCATTGAAGCCAAAAAAAAACTGGTGAACCAAAACATTGCCCTTCGAGAGAAACTGGATAAATTAAATAACGAAGATTCAAAATTAAAAAATACCAAAGAGCAAAATAAAAATCATAACATTGCAGAAGGACATTCATCATCGACTAAAACCGCGGAGAAAATTGACCAACAAATTGATCTTCTGGTGAAGCGAATAGATAAATGTCTTTACTTATTGGATGAGTAAAATAGACGTGGACGAAGAGATTTCAATAAAAATTAGCATTGAAGACCGGAGCTACCCCTTGCGAATAGAATCTTCGCAAAAGCAGCTTATATTAGAAGCGGCTAAGACAATCAATGAAAAGTCTAAATTTTACAGGGAAAATTTCTCTGTAAAAGATCTTCAAGATTGCTTGGCGATGGTCGCTCTTGAATTTGCAACAACCCAAGCTTCAGATTTGCCTGAAAATATGGGAGAAAAAAATGAGCTTAACCGTAAAATTCAAGACATTCAATCATTATTAATTGAAGCCCTTTCCTAAACGCTAAAAATATTTAGAAATGAGTGTATTAGTGATAATCTTATCCGTCACAGCCGGGATAGCTATCGGCGGATTGTTGGCCATGACCTTGAGGAATGGCGTAAGTGAAAAAAAAGCAAAAAAAATCTTAGAGGATGCCGAAAAAGAGGCATCTTCAATGAAAAGACAAAAGGAATTGGAAGCCAAAGAACATTTTATGAAGCTCAAAAGTGAGCACAATGACAATGTGAGGGGCACAAGAAATGAGCTAAAGGAAAAAGAAGCAGACCTGAGAAGAAAAGAACAGAGCATAAACGACAAGAATGCAAATCTTGACAAAAAACTCAATGATGTGGAACGCAGCAAGCAAGAACTTAAAACCCAAACGGCAGCAATTCGTGAAAAAAAGAATCAGATTGAGCAAAGCCAAAAAGAGTATATCAAAAAGCTAGAATCTGTAGCCAATATATCTTCGGAAGATGCAAAAAATGAAATGATTGAGACCATCAAAAAAGAAGCACACACGGATTCTTTGGTTTATGTAAAACAGATTGTAGATGAGGCAAAGCTCACTGCATCTAAGGAAGCCAAAAGAATGATACTTCAAACCATTCAGCGAACTGCTGCTGAACAAGCCATTGAAAATACGGTGACCGTCTTTAATATCGATAGCGATGAAGTAAAAGGAAGGATTATTGGAAGAGAAGGTAGAAATATAAGGGCGCTAGAGGCTGCCACAGGAATAGAATTAATTGTAGATGACACACCTGAGGCAATTATTTTTTCGGGTTTTGATCCAGTTAGAAGAGAAATTGCTAGACTTTCTTTGCACCGCCTTATTTCAGATGGACGAATACATCCTGCCCGAATAGAAGAAGTAGTGAACAAAACAAAAAAAGAACTCGAGGAACAAATCTTAGAATATGGCCAAAAAGCAGTAATTGAACTGGGAATTAATGGGCTTCATCCGCAACTTATCAGAATGGTTGGGAGAATGAGGTATCGGTCGAGTTACGGACAAAACCTGCTACAACATAGCAAGGAGGTAGCCAGATTGTGCAGTACCATGGCGGCAGAGTTTGGTTTGGATGCAAAATTGGCCAAAAGAGGAGGTTTGCTTCATGACATTGGGAAAGTCCCTGAAGAAGATGAGGAAATGCCACACGCATTATTGGGCATGAAACTTTGTGAAAAATATGGTGAAAATCCTGAAGTATGCAATGCAGTTGGAGCACACCACGATGAAATAGAAATGACAGGATTACTTTCCCCCATTGTACAGGCATGTGACGCCATTTCTGGATCAAGACCAGGCGCCCGAAGAGAAGACTCAGAGGCATATTTAAAAAGACTGCAAGATCTGGAAAAGGCAGCTTTGAGCTTTGAAGGGGTTGAAAAAGCCTATGCCATACAGGCTGGAAGAGAGTTACGTGTAATCGTTGATAGTGACTCCCTTGATGACAAGAAGGCAGATTTACTTTCTTTGGATTTGTCTCAGAAAATAATGAAGGAAATGATATATCCGGGGCAAATAAAGGTTACGGTTATCCGTGAAAGAAGGGCGGTAAATTTTGCTAAATAAGTTGAAGAATTTGTTCGGCT
>CAXDRX010000020.1:0-26019 GCA_963991985.1 uncultured bacterium
GCAAAAAATTGGATGCCCAATTGAAGGAGCTAAAAGAGCAAGGCTTGTTTAAAACAGAAAGGGTTATTGTTGGCGAACAAGGTCCTGAAATAAAGCTAATTGATGGGCGAGTAGTGCTGAATTTTTGTGCAAATAATTATCTTGGTTTGTCCTCACACCCCAATGTAATTCAAGCAGCAAAAGATACCATAGATACCCATGGGTTTGGTTTGTCTTCAGTACGTTTCATTTGTGGAACACAAGACATTCATAAGACTTTAGAAAAGCGTTTGGCGCATTTTTTGGGTACAGAAGATACCATTTTATATGCTGCAGCTTTTGACGCAAACGGAGGTGTTTTTGAGCCTCTTTTGGGAAGTGATGATGCCATCATTAGTGACGCACTTAACCATGCGAGTATCATTGATGGAGTTAGATTATGCAAAGCGCAAAGATATCGGTACAATCATGGGGACATGAAGGATTTGGAGGATAAACTTGTCGAAAGTCAAAGCTATAAAAATAGAATTGTTGTTACAGACGGTGTGTTTTCCATGGACGGTTCAATAGCCAAACTAGATGAGATTGTAAAACTTGCCAAGCAATACAATGCTCTCGTTATGGTAGATGAATGCCATGCAACGGGTTTTGTTGGGAAGACTGGAAGAGGTACGCATGAATTGAAAGGTGTTTATGGGGAAATTGATATCATCACAGGAACCCTCGGAAAGGCTTTGGGAGGTGCATCAGGTGGATTTACCTCCGGAAAAAAAGAAATCATAGAAATACTTCGACAAAAATCAAGGCCTTATTTGTTTTCCAATACGCTTGCACCAAGCATAGTGGGGGCTTCTCTGAAAGTTTTGGATATGTTGGAAAATAATACCAGTTTAAGAGATGCCTTAGAACAAAATACACTTTATTTCAGAGAAAAAATGAATCAAGCTGGGTTTGATATAAAACCGGGAAATCATCCCATTGTGCCTGTTATGCTTTATGATGCTAAGGTGTCTCAGGTCTTTGCTGATAAATTATTGGATGAAGGCATCTATGTCATTGGTTTCTTTTATCCTGTGGTGCCCAAAGGTGAAGCTAGAATTCGTTTGCAAATGTCGGCAGCGCACAATCGAAAACATCTAGACAAAGCGATTGAGGCATTTGTGAAAGTCGGAAAAGAATTGAATGTAATCAAATGAAAATAACCTTAGAAGGAAAAACAGTCCTAGTTGGTGGAGCCTCCAAGGGCATAGGAAAATCTATAGCTGAACATTTTGCCCAAGCAGGTGCTCGTTGTATTTTGATGGCTAGAAATTATGATGCTTTGTCCAAAGTACAACTATCCTTGGTGGGTGAAGGACATGAAGTGTTGATTTGTGATGTAACCGATCATGAAGATTTGAGAGAGAAAATAAAAACAAAAACAGTAGACATCGTTGTCAATAATACGGGAGGTCCTCCTGGCGGCCCTCTTTTGGAAGCCAGCATTGAGGATTTGCAAAAGGCCTATGATTTACACGTGAAGAGTAGCCAGATCATTGCAAAAAATCTTGTTCCAAAAATGAAGAAAAAAAAATGGGGCCGCATAATCAATATAATTTCTACCTCGGTAAAACAACCAATACCCAATTTGGGAGTAAGCAATACGATTCGTGGAGCTATGGGGAATTGGAGCAAAACACTGGCAACCGAATTAGGTTCTTTTGGCATTACAGTAAATAACATATTGCCGGGCGCAACAGAAACAGAAAGGCTTTCTGAATTGATTAATAAAAAAGCAGAAAAAAACAATCTTGCTATTGAAGATGTAACCCAGCGGATGAGAAAAGAAATCCCTTCGGGCAGATTTGCTCATCCTAATGAGATTGCCTTTGGGGCTTGTTTCTTAGCTTCCGATAAGGCTTCTTACATCAATGGAGTCAATTTGGTAATCGACGGCGGAAGAACTGCTTCGCTCTAGTTCAATTGGAATAAAATGGGCAATCTGAAACGCATTGGGACTGCTTTGTCTCTTTGTTTAGCGGGTTTCCACCTAGGCATAGCTTTAACAACGCGCATTGCCTCTTCCTCCAATCCAAACCCAAATTTCCTTTTCCCCAAAATTTGCACATCACGAATTGAACCATCTTTCCAAACTACAAATTGAACCATGACCCTTCCTTGTATTTCATTTTCATTGGCCATTGGCGGATATTCCAAATTTTCTGCCAAGTATCTATTCCGAGCATCGTCTCCACCAGGGAAGGAGGCTTTTTCTTGAACCTGAAAAAATTCAAAAATTTCGTTGGTCTCTTCTACTTCGTCTCCATCATCAATATCCACAACCGGCTCTATTTCTGTTTCTTGATCCACTTCGGTTTCTTCAATTTCGGGTTGATCTTCTTCAATAATTTCGTCATCCTCAACGATTTCTAACTCCGGGGGGGCGGGTGGTGGTGGTGGAAGTTTTTTTTCCTGAACAGTAGCATCTATAATTTCAATGTCTTCATCGATAACAAGGTCCCCAAGGGTAGATTCGTATTTCGGCCGCGTCTTATAATTGAAGGCAGCCAAGACAACTCCCAAGGACAAAATCATACCTACACGAAGAAAGGTAGAACGCTTTTTGCTTAAATCGATGTTTGGATTTTTTTTATTCTTCATAATGTTTTTGTCATGGATACTGTTTATGCGCTTAAGGTAAATATTAACCAACCATTTTTTCGTAATCTTCTGAAGACATAAGTTCTTCCAACTGGGCGGGATCATCAATTTTAATTTTGATCATCCAGCCTTCTCCGTAGGGTTCATCATTCACTTTTTCAGGGTTTTGTTCAAGCGATTTATTAAACTCAGTGATTTCTCCTGACAAAGGCATAAAAAGATCCGATACAGTTTTAACGGCTTCTATTGTGCCGAAAGTATCACCAATATTTAAATTTTCTCCTTCAGTTTCAATTTCAACAAAAACGATGTCTCCAAGCTCGCTTTGCGCAAAATCTGTGATGCCTACAACAGCCGTAGTCCCTTCAATAAGAACCCATTCGTGGTCTTTGGTATATTTTAAATTGGATGGGAAATTCATTGGTTTTACGAAGAAAAGTAAAAAAAATAGCTTGTAAAAATCTAAGCGTTGGTTTTCACTTTTTTCTTACCAACAAATTGCAAGAGATTGCCAATTTTTTGTTTTAGATCAGACCGGTGAACGATTAAATCTATAAAACCATGGTCTTTTAAAAATTCTGCACTTTGGAAACCTTTTGGGAGCTCTTTTCCAATAGTTTCCTTGATAACTCTTGGACCAGCAAATCCAATAAGGGCATTTGGTTCAGCAATGTTGAAATCACCGAGCATTGCAAAACTTGCGGTTACTCCACCAGTAGTGGGATTGGTCAATAGAGAAATGTAGGGCAATCCTGTTTTTTGGTAGATGGCCAATTTGGCCGATGTTTTCGCCATTTGCATGAGCGAATAGGCAGCTTCCATCATGCGTGCACCCCCAGATTTGGAAACAATAATTAAGGGTGTTTTTTCATGGGTCGCCTTGTCGATTGCTCTCGCCAATATTTCACCAACTGCCGAACTCATTGATCCTCCTATAAATCTAAAATCCATGGCGGCAACCATTGTTTTTATTCCGCTAATTTTTCCCATCGCAGCACTTGCTGCCTCATTTATTTGGGTATTTTTTTTAGCCTTTTCGATTCGGTCTGAGTACTTTTTCGTATCGCTAAATTGTAGAGGGTCTGCTGGAAAAATATTTTCAAAATATTTACTGAACTTTTGATCATCAAATAAAATTTTGAAATAGCTTTCAGCATCTATCTTATGGTGGTGACCACACTCCGGACATACTTCTAGGTTGGATAAAAAATCTTTTGTTGAGATAGCAATTTTGCAGTTCTCACATTTGTGCCATAGACCATCAGGGGTAGACTTTTTGTCTTCAGTTTTTGTGCGAATACCCTCGCTAAGTCTTTTGTACCAACTCATATTTAGGCGATTGTAATTTCTTTGGACAAGTAGACATCCTGCACAGCATTGAGAAGAGAAACTCCTTCCTCAAAGGGTCTTTGAAATGCTTTTCTGCCAAGAATGAGTCCAGCTCCTCCCGCTCTTTTGTTGATTACGGCTGTTTTTACAGCATCTTCTAAGTCATTTTTGCCCGAAGCGCCCCCAGAATTGATAAGGCTTGCTCTTCCCATGTAGGCATTGGCAACTTGGTATCGGGTGAGGTCAATTGGATGCTCGGAAGTTAATTCCTCATAAACTTTGTCGTGTGTTTTGCCAAAGCCTATGGCTTTATACCCACCGTTATTGGTGGGTAATTTTTGTTTGATTATATCCGCATGGATGGTTGATCCAATATGAATGGCTTGTCCTGTTAAGTCAGCGGAGGTATGATAATCAACCCCATTGTTTTTGAATGCATCGTTGCGGGTATAAGTCCATAATATGGTTGACATTCCCAATTCATGTGCACGTTCAAAAGCCATGGCAACTTCTTGTATTTGTCTTTCTGAGGTTTCGTGGCCGAAGTAAATCGTTGCACCTACTGCAACAGCACCCAACTCCCAAGCTCTTTCCACTGATCCAAACATGATTTGGTTGTTTGTATTTGGGTAGCTCAGAAGTTCGTTGTGGTTGATTTTCACTACAAAAGGAATTCGATGTGCATATTTTCTGGCCACCGATTCGAGAACACCAAAAGTTGAGGCTACAGCGTTGCAACCTGACTCTATTGCTAGTTTGACTATATTTTCTGGGTCGAAATAAATAGGATTTGGTGAAAAGGATGCCGCAGCGGAGTGTTCAATTCCTTGATCAACAGGCAGTATGGATAAATAACCCGTATCTTTAAGACGTCCTGAGCTATATAAAGATTGTAGACTTCTCAATACTTGGATGGATCTATCTGAATTTGTCCATACGTGGTCGACATGATTTGGCGATGGACAGTGAAGATTTTTTTTGGGAATGGAAGGGTTAGAAAACTGGAGCAACCGATCTGCATCTGTCCCCAGTAGGTTTTTTATTTCATTGTAGGTCATAACCTAAAATTTTGTGCGAATTTATATAACCCCTTTTAAATATGTCTATCATTTGGTATTTATGTTTTCTTTTTTGTTAACCCATTATATTGCAGACCGCTTATGATAAAGATTATTCAGGCCAATCAAAATTTATTGCATCACGTGTTTTTTATTCGAAAACAGGTCTTCATCAAGGAGCAGAAAGTTTCCGAGGAAGAGGAATACGATAATTTTGAAGATGAAAGTGTTCACTTATTGGCCCTTGTAAATGATCAATTTGTAGGTACTTGCAGATTCAGAAAAACAAAAGTGGGAACCAAATTGGAGAGATTTGCTGTCTTAGAATCTTTTCGGGGAATGGGTGTGGGAAAGGAATTGATTGCTGCTTGTTTACTAAAATTAAAAAGCGAGAAAAACATTTATTTACATGCCCAAGTTCAAGTTATTGGGTTTTATCAACTTTTTGGTTTTGAAACAGTGGGAGAAAATTTTTTGGAAGCCAACATTGTTCATACACGAATGAACTTAAATAGAACTTGACATGATTGCCACGGTGAGCGCCAGGGCGATCGCTATGGTTTTTTGAATGCTCAATTTGTGATTCTCACTGTTTTCAAAAATAATGGTTGTACTAATATGTAAAAAAGTACCGATCAATAAGGCTGAGAGTCCATGAACAAATGCTGGGTTTTGTGGAAGAATATAATGCCCCAATACAATACCTATTGGAACCAATAGTGAATAAAATATCCCTGTAAATCCTACTTTAAATTTTGTCCAATTCATGGTTTTTAACAACACAACCAAAGTAAAAGCGGCGGGAATTTCGTGAATCCCCACACCCAATACCAATTGAAACAAAATGTGCGATTCAAAAAAATTTCCACCGATCGCTGCTCCCTCGAGCAATGCGTGAATTGCCAAAGCAAAAATGAGAACGAAAGGCCTTATTCTGGTTTGTTTTTGAACATGAAGGTGACCATGCTCTACACCATTTGAAAATAAATCAAGAACGACTTGTAGAAAAAAACCAAGGAGTACCCAATACGAAGTTTGTTTTTTGCTTTGTGAAAAGACTTCCGGTATTAGGTGCAACATTGTAATCGAAAGGATATAAGCGCCCCCAAAAGCAAGGATAATTTTAAGTTGCTTTTTTATTGCAATTGGCGAGAAAACGCCTAGCATTACGCCCACCAAAGGCATCATTGAAAGTAGTATCAGATGCTTCAAATTATAAAATCCATCCTCTCACAGAGAATAAATCGGCACAATTTTACTACAATCCATCCAATGATGCTACCTAAAACTGCACCAACCAAGATATCTGCAGGGAAATGAACGCCTACGTAGACTTGGGCAAGGGAAATAATTCCCGCCCAAGACAAAAAGAGACTCGTAATTGCGCGGCTATTGCTTCTATTTTTGAGCATGGATGAGAAAAAAATTGCCATTGAAAAATGGTTACAAGCATGGCTTGAGACAAAGCTGAAACTATTTCTACAATCCAAAAGTAAATTCAAACTTTCTTTTACATCAGGGGTGTTGCAGGGTCTAGGTCTTTGAATCCATGGTTTGATAACTCCTGCACTTAAATAATCTGCTAGTATTACGGATATTATTGCACAAAGTATCACATATAAGGATTTAAGCTTGTACTTGTAAATGAAAAAAACAACAATGAAAAGGTAAAGGGGCATCCAAGTCCATTTGTTTCTTAAGGTGGGTAGTATGGAATCAAAAATAGGATTGCTCAATGTTTGGTTGAGAAAAGCGAATATGAAGTGATCTATGTTTGTGATAATACTTTGCAATCGTTTGAAAAACTACTCATTTTTTGGAACATCTATCGGAGATGTTTGTTTGCCCTCAAAGCTCTCAACAATAAGTTTATTTTGGTCATATATATCAAAATGATATTTTTCTTTTCCTTGCTCATCAAAGGTTATCGTCTTGTAATCGAAATAAATGGGGATGGTTTTTTCCAGAAATATTATTTTGGTGCTGTCTTCAATATGGTGCTGCAACAAGGTATCCGTTCGCCATTGTTTTTTTAGTTGTTCATCGAGTGGTTCATAACCCAATTTCATTCGAAATTCGTCTCGATTGATTTTTTTATGATCTTGCATTAAAAATTCGCCTATTTCCAAAGGATTTTCAACCCGAACACATCCATGACTTACCGACCGTTGCACATTCTCAAACTTTGATTTTTGCGGCGTATCGTGGAGGTAGATACTAAAAGGATTTGAAAATATAAATTTTATTTTCCCTAAGGCATTAAAATCACCGGCTTTTTGTATGATATGGAAAGGATGTTTGTCTGCTTTGTATCGCTTCCAATTTATGGTGTCTCCATCAATCACTTGATTGTTTTGGTAAACTTCGTAATGGTTGTTCGTCAAATAGCACGAATCTTCCGTCATTAAATGCCACATTTCTCGCATCACAATACTTTTTGGAACGCCCCATTTGGGATTTAAAACCAAGTATCGAATTTTGGAAAAAATTTGAGGAGTTTCAAAATTGGTAGGCTTATGATACCATTTTTTGGTTTCTAAAAATTTTGACAGTTTACGCTCATAATCAATCGGTTTTTGTTTGCCGATGCAAACCTTTTGAACATTGATGCTATCTGCGTAATGCAGATAAAGGTTGTACTCGGGGAGGTTTATGTAGATAAATGGCGCTTTTAGCTTATGTGTGCTGAACCACCGGCATCTTTCCAAATTTGCCTGGATCTGAAGTATTTTTTGGAGAGGAGAGAGGTTCAGTGCTTGAAAAGTATTGAATCCTAGAATTCCATCAGGATGGAGCCCAACAGCTTCTTGAAATTTTTTGATGGATTGAAATATTTTTCTTTTGTAGGTTGAAGATTTTGCCAAGGAAGAATCTTTCTGGTTTAGATACCCTTTTTGAATCAAAGTATAGACGACTTGGTCTATTTCTTGGAAAGAGTCCCCGAGAAGAATTTTGATGTTTTTGGGGACTTTAAAGGAAAAAGGTTTTTTGTCTGTTTTTTCCCATTTGTCTCTTTCCAAAGCAAGTATTTTCTTTAAAGATTGGTATTCAAGAGAGTTATTGAATTCATTTTTTTCAAATACTTTGCTAAACTCACCATAATTTAGGGGTTCCAACAAATTGAAATCTTTCATCGTATCTAAAGGAAGCATATAATTCGTACCAAAAATTTCTTTTGGATTACTCCGACCAAAAACCCTATCATGGTGCAAAGCAATTAAACCGTCAGATACCAAAATTTCAAGAAAGGCCAATTTTTCATGAAATGAATCAAAATTTGACTGCAAATATTCCAACAATTGGTCAATAGAATCTACATGATAAAATTTTGAAGAAAGGCCTTCATTTTCTGAGGAATACAATAAATTTTTTAGTTCTGATCTTTTTGTCGAATCATTCCTAAGTTGATCCCAAATGGGTTGAAAGTTACGTTGCACATAAAAATCTTTAAGTTCTTTTATGTACTTAATTTCGGCAGGTCTTTTACTCAACTGGCTTTTTATTTCTTGAGAAAGCAAATGTTTATTGAATTTGAACGCATTGGATTCCCTCTTTTTTGAGCAAGAAAGAACAATGATGCAGCACCAAAAAAAAGCAATCAAGGCAATTTTTATGGGCATAAAAGATTTTATATCAAATGAATTTAACTTCAAAGTTTTTCTAGCGGCAGATACACTTCTTGATTCAAAATAGGATTGTTGTTTAAATAATATTGATTGGGGTAGTAAGCAAAAAGACAGGATCCTCCTTGCAAAGTATCAATCAATTGTCGATGAATTTTTTCACTTACCGCCGGACACCCGAAGCTTCGGCCTATTCTTTTGTTCCAGGCAACATAATTTGGGCTTACATATTTGGCACCATGTATTACAATCCCTCTGCTAAAAGCATTGGAGTTGTACCCTTTATCCAATCCGTATAATTTTAGAGAATAATTGTGTCTCCCATAATATGGAGTTCCTGTTAAGTAAAAGCCAAGACTGCTTTTGTGCGAACGGTAACTATTGGAAAATTGTGTGCTAAATTCATCCCCTGATTTTTGTCCATGGGCGACCATTTCAGAAAAAACCAATCTTTTATTTTTCATATCAAAGGTGTAAAATCTATTTTTATTACAAGATTTGGAGAAGTCAATTACAGAAAGGTAATGTGGGTTGCTAATTTTATGAAAGTGCCGGAGATGCATAAAACCTTTCACTGCATAAAAAAAAGCATTTTTAGATATTTCAGTAGAATCAATGGAAAGATCAACATAGAGGTCGTTGACGTAACTTTTGAATGCTGAACCTTTGGTGGAAATAAGTAGTTCGTAATGATTTTTCTGTCGAAAACCAAAAGCTGTAAAAACAATAAAACTTATAAAAGCTACATTTTTCACTTTGATTTTGAAGGCCAGGTTTATTGCGTTTCTTCTAGCGCGTATTTTGCGCAGTTTTTCATGCTACAATCTTTTTTTGAGCAATTTCTTTTTGCTGTTTGAGCAGGGTTATTTTCATTCATGCAGCATGATGCCATATTTTCTTTTTCTGCAGCAGCAAAGTCTGGGTTTGATATATGTGGGGCAATGATTAATGCTACAATGGATGTGAGCTTGATAAGAATATTCATGGACGGACCTGAAGTATCTTTAAAAGGATCACCAACAGTATCGCCGGTAACTGCTGCTTTGTGTGGCTCAGAACCTTTTTTGTAGGATTCACCGTCTATTTCAACCCCCTTTTCAAATGATTTTTTTGCATTGTCCCAAGCACCTCCCGCATTGTTTTGAAAAATTCCCATCAAAACACCCGAAACAGTAATTCCAGCGAGTAAACCGCCCAAGGCCTCTGGTCCAAAAGTGAATCCAACAATGGCCGGTGATAACAAAGCAATTGCACCTGGCAATAACATTTCTCTTAGTGATGCTTTCGTAGAAATATCCACGCATTTTTCATATTCAGGTTTGCCAGTGCCTTCTAAAATTCCGGGTATCTCCTTGAATTGTCTTCGTACTTCTTTGACCATTTCCATGGCTGCTTTACCTACTGATGCTATAGCCAAGCTGGAGAAAATAAACGGAATCATCCCTCCTACAAACAGCATGGCCAAAACATCTGCTTTGTATATATCTATGGTCGAAATACCTACCAAACCCACGTAAGCTGCAAATAAAGCCAAAGCGGTTAGCGCTGCTGATGCAATCGCAAACCCTTTCCCTGTTGCTGCAGTCGTATTTCCTACTGCATCTAAATTGTCGGTTCGTTTTCTAACTTCTTCAGGCAATTCACTCATCTCTGCAATTCCTCCAGCATTGTCTGCGATTGGTCCAAATGCATCTATGGCCAATTGCATTGCCGTTGTGGCCATCATACCAGCTGCTGCAATTGCTACTCCATACAATCCAGCAAAATGGAATGATACTATGATCCCTGCTGCCAAGATTAGGATAGGAATTACCGTAGATTGCATGCCAACAGCAAGACCTCCAATAATATTGGTTGCATGCCCAGTACCAGATTGATTGATGATGGATTGTACTGGTTTTTTCCCCATCGACGTGTAGTATTCAGTTATCCAACTCATAAGCGCACCAACTACCAAGCCTGTTAAAACACTAAAGTAGACAGCGATGTTGCTAAATTTAAAATCTTCTCCGGACCTACTGAAAGTTAAATTTTCGGGCATCAAATGCGTGATGATGAAAAAGGAAGCAATTGCGGTCAAAACAATGGAACCCCAATTGCCAATATTAAGTGCATTTTGGACGCTATCTCCCTCATTTTTGATTCTTACAAAATAGGTAGCTAAAATGGAAAAAAGTAAACCTGCACCTGCGATAAACATAGGAACCAAAATGGGGCTTAGTCCATTAAAATTATCTTGGGCAATCACCTCTCTGCCCAAGACCATTGTTGCCAAGATGGTCGCTACGTAAGAGCCAAACAAATCGGCTCCCATCCCTGCTACATCACCAACATTGTCTCCTACATTGTCTGCAATTGTTGCAGGATTTCGTGGGTCGTCTTCTGGAATATTTGCTTCAACTTTTCCTACCAAATCAGCTCCAACATCTGCCGCTTTGGTATAAATACCACCGCCTACCCGGGCGAATAAAGCAATAGATTCTGCACCCAGTGAAAATCCAGCCAAAATTTCTAAAGCCTTTTGCATTTCTTCACCATTTGCAGAAGCGTCTCCGACGTATTTTTTATAAAAAACGATAAACAATATGCTTAAACCGAGAATGGCCAATCCGGCTACCCCCAATCCCATAACCGAACCTCCCGTAAAAGAAACTCTTAGTGCTTGGGGCAAACTTGTTCTTGCGGCTTCTGTCGTTCTTACATTTGCTCGGGTGGCAATGTTCATCCCAATAAAACCTGCAAAGGCGGAGAAAAATGCACCAATTAAAAAAGCAATTGCGATAACCCAATCGCTATGTTCTACCAGTTGGCCTGAGATTCCAAGCAGGATGGAAGCAAAAATGGCAAATATTGACAATACCTTCCATTCTGCTTTCAAAAATGCCATTGCACCATTTGCGATGTGTTTTGCAATGTCCTGCATTTTTTCATTCCCTGCAGGTTGACGATTTATCCATATTGATTTAATCGTCATGAAAACCAGTCCAATTAGACCTAAAAAAGGAATTGTATAAATTAAATCCATGTATCGAAAATATTTTTGGATTGCGAATTTAAACTATTTTGGACGTGTGATGGAATAATGAGCTTATTTAATCCTTAATTTTCTCCCAATTCTAAGCACAGTTCTGCTTGATATTCCATTTAACCTACAAATCCTATGAATAGAAGTTCCATAACGAACGGCTAGAGCGGATAATGTATCTCCCTTTTTAATGGTATGATAAACTCCATAGGCTCTGGCGTATTGTGCTTTTTGAAGTTTGTCATAGAGGCTTCTTGTGACGACTAGGGTGTCTGATTTTAATGAATACGACTCAAAGTCAATAATTTTCTTAGGGTCAAAGGGTTGTCCTTGATATCGTGTTTCGAAATGCAAATGTGGCCCAGTAGATCGACCGGTATTTCCTCCGAGACCAATGGCTTGGCCAGCTCTTAAAGATTGATTCCTTTTTACCAGTGTTTTACTCAAATGGGCGTAAATGGTTTCCAATCCATTGTAATGGCGAACCACTACATAAAGACCAAATCCACGATAATCCCATTTTACATATCTCACCAATCCATCAAAAGCATTTTTTACAGTATCTCCAATGGACAAGTCAATATCTATACCTTTATGAAATCGCTGGTTTCTCCATCCATAGTTTGAGTTTACTTTCCCATAAACAGGGTGTTGATAGCGGCAGTTGTTGTCTTCGGTAAGTTGTAGGATTGTGTTGAAGTTCAAATCCTTAACCAAGGCATGTGGTTTGTTTACATTTAAGCTGTCCCACATCATTTCATACAAATCAGCACAAGGAATAAGATTGCTGTCAAGTTGAGCAAAAAGTACCTTTTTGGTGATAACTAGCAGCGCAAAAAGGAGATATTTCTTAGATAGAACCGATCTTTTTTTTGGCATTATTGCTATCTATTTTTAGTTGTTTTTGAAGTTCATCTGCTGAATTAAATTTTCTTTCTTCCCTGAGAAAATGGTGAAAGTGGACATCCATAATTTCCTGGTAGATATTTTCATTAAAGTTGAGTATATGTACTTCTATAGATTTTTTTTTCAGGTCGAATGTTGGGTTTGTTCCTATATTCATTATGCCCTGATATTGGGCATCTCTCCATTGAACAGTGACCGCATAAACGCCGTTTTTGGGAATCAATTTTTCTTGATTTTGTATCTCTAAATTGGCAGTAGGAAATCCAAAAGTTTTCCCTCTACCCAATCCTCTAATCACTTTACCCGAGATACTGTAAGGGCGACCCAAGTAATTTTTGGCCAAGGCAACATCGCCAAGTTTGAGGGCAGTCCTTATCTTGGTTGAACTGATGATACTTTCTTGAACTTCTTTGGCCTCTATTTCTTGCAAGGTGTAATCAAAAATTTCTGCACCTCTCTGCAAATCTTTAATAGATCCCTCTCTGTTTTTCCCAAACCTGTGGTCATAACCGATTACAAAGTGTTTGACCTTAAGTCTATCAGCCAAAATGTTTTTGATGAAATCAAAGGGAGTAGTTCTGGAGAACTCCTTAGTAAAAGGGCTAATGATTAAGTGGTCAATGCCTATGGATTTGATGAGATTGGCTTTTTCCTCAATGGTGGTTAATATTTTAATGTCTTGATCGCCATCGAAGACAATTTTTCGCGGGTGGGGATGGAAAGTAAGTAAAACAGATTCTATGTTGATTTTTCTTGCAGTATCAACTATGTTTTTCAATATTTTCCGATGTCCAAGGTGCACTCCATCAAAGGTACCTTGGGTAACTACATATTGTTTTTCTGCTGGAAATGACTGGATAGAATGATAGACTTTCATGTTTCCTTAGGAGGGGCAATATTTAGTTCTTTGTTTATCCGTTTTTCAAATGTCTCTAAATCTTCTGCCTCTGCGAGTGCGTATTCACCAATATGCGTTCTGCAAAGTTGAGTCAAGTGTGCACCACTCTCTAGCATTTTGCCAAACTGGTCGGCAAGGCTTCTTATGTAAGTTCCTTTTGAGCATTTAATTGTAAACTGCACATGGGGAAAGTTTTGGGGATTAATTTCAAAAAATTCTACGTTTACTTCACGCGGCGGTAGAGGTTCAATATTTCCTTTTCGTGCGTTTAGATAAGATCTTTTTCCATTGATTTTTAGGGCAGAAAAAGCAGGTGGTTTTTGAAGTATTTTTCCCGTGAGTCTTTTGGCAATTTGCTCCATTTTTTTTTCAGTGATGTGATTTATTGGAAATGTGTTATTTATCTCAGTTTCCAAGTCATAGCTTGGTGTTGTACTGCCAATTGTAATTGTTCCTTGATAGGTTTTTCTTAAGCCTTGATACTGATGAATTTTCTTTGTGTGTTTACCGGTACAGACAATCATCAAGCCCGTGGCAAGTGGGTCTAGAGTTCCAGCGTGGCCAACTTTTTTTTCCTTTACAAGGAATCGAACTTTCTTGACCAATTGAAAGGAGGACCATCCATATGGCTTATCTAGCAGAATTGTATTTCCCTTTGAAAATGCTTCCATTCTCATGCATATCGAAGTTTTGCGAATCGGAGAACCAAGGTTTTTTCTCCGAAATCGTCAAATCTAATTTTCACTTTTTTGTGACTTCCTTCTCCTGTAACTTCCAATACAATGCCATGGCCAAACCTTTCATGTTGCACTTGCTTATCTTTTTTGATATCCTCCATATTTTGGGGGATAAAGTTTTCAATACTAGGCGGTTTATTGGTTTTTATAGCATAAGCAGGGGTTTGTTTGGGGTTTCGTTTTGAAAATTGAGTTGAACGTCCAAAACTATTTGTTTTTTTGGCATTGATGGGCAAAGGTTTTTGTTGAAGTACTTTGGTATCCATACTGTAAAACCGGTGGTCGATGTCGTCCAAAAACCTACTTGGCTCTGAGGGCAAAAGATTCCCATATTTAAATCGAGAAGTGGCAAAGCTAAATGTCAGTTTTGTCATTGCTCTTGTTACGGCCACGTAAAATAGACGCCTTTCTTCTTCCAATTCCTCTCTGCTATCAATGGCGAGGGCTGAGGGGAATAGATTTTCTTCTAAGCCAGACACATAAACATAAGGAAATTCAAGCCCTTTGCTCATGTGAATGGTCATTAGTGTTACATGGTCTTCGTTGTCTGATGTCTGATCGAGTGTTGTGAGCAAAGCGATATCCTGCAAGTAATTGGAGAGTGTTTTTTCTCGATCATCCGTATCATCTTCCACAAATGTTTTGATTCCATTCAACAATTCTTCTATATTTTCAAATCTACTGACCCCTTCAACCGTCCGGTCTTCCCTCAAAACTTTTAGGAGTCGTGTTGACTTCGCAATATAAAAGGCAGTATCGTAAGCATCTTTTTCCCTTGCCATTATCCTGAAGGTTTCCATCATGGTGTAAAAATCCTTCAGTTTCTTTAAGGAGGACTTTAATTCTTGGAACTTTTGTCCTTCCGCAATAACTCCATGAATGGATAGATTGTTTTGATTGGCCAACACGATAAGTTTGTCCAAAGTTGTTTTTCCTATACCCCTTGCAGGATAATTGATGATCCTTTTAATGGCTTCCTCATCATTTGGGTTTTCAACCAGTCTTAGGTAGGCAACCAGGTCTTTGATTTCTTTTCTTTGGTAAAAACTGAGTCCGCCATAAATCTTGTAGGGAATATTCATTCTCCGTAAGGCTTCTTCCACACTTCTTGATTGTGCATTGGTTCGATACAAAATGGCAAAATGATTGTTTTGAAGCTGATTCTGCATTTTTTCTTCAAAAATGGATTGCGCAATAAAACGTCCTTCTTCATTGTCTGTAATCGCGCGGATGAGTTTTATTTTTTCGCCGGTGGGATTTTTTGTAAAAACAGTTTTTTTGAGCTGATTTTTGTTTTTTTCAATAATGGAGTTTGCTGCTTCTACAATGGTCTTTGTACTGCGATAGTTTTGTTCTAGTTTGAAAACTTTTGCATCCGGGTAATCTTTTTGAAAATTTAAAATATTGTCTATGGTTGCACCGCGAAATGAATAAATGCTTTGGGCATCATCTCCAACAACACTAATATTTTCATTTACTGCAGCGAGTTTTTTAACAATCATGTATTGGCAAAAATTGGTGTCCTGATATTCATCTACCATAGTAAAAGAAAATCTGTGTTGATACTTGTTCAAGACATCTAGTTGGTGCTTGAACAAAAAGTGGGTTTTGAGAAGTAAATCATCAAAATCCATTGCCCCCGCTTTGAAGCAACGGTCTGCATAGTTTCGGTAAATTTCAGCAATTTTGGGTTTGGCACTTTCGGCGTCAGCGGCCATCAGGTCATCTCTTTGGAAATAGTTCTCTGAGGTGATGAGATTGTTTTTTGCGTTGGAAATTCGGCCATATACCATATTGGGTTTGTATACTTTTTCGTTCAACCCCATTTCTTTAACAATGCTTTTTATTAAACTCTTTGTATCATCGGCATCGTAAATGGTAAAATTTCTTGGGTAGCCCAATTTCTCCGCTTCTATTCTTAAAATTTTTGCAAACACAGAATGAAAGGTGCCCATCCATAAATTTCTTGCTTCCAAACCAACTATTTTTTCTATTCGCTCTCTCATTTCTCGCGCTGCTTTGTTGGTAAACGTTAAGGCAAGGATATTAAAGGGGTCTACACCATTTTCCATAAGGTAAGCAATTCTGTAGGTAAGTACCCTTGTCTTTCCAGAGCCTGCACCAGCAATGATTAAAGAAGGCCCTGCAGTATGAGTTACCGCTTCTTTTTGGGCCTGATTTAATTGCGTAAGATAGGAAGACATTGAATCTCCAAATGTAAAATTACCAGTAAGTTCTTTTTGTATGACAGGGTTTTATTTATTCACATCTTATTTATTTGCGTAAAATGATTGTTTTTGAAACAAATCTCAACGATGCATTGCTCATTCAACCTAGAATTTTTGGAGATCAAAGGGGTTTTTTCTTTGAAACTTATCAGAAAAATAGATACCAAAAAGAGGGAATGGATTTTCAATTTGTGCAAGATAATTTGAGCAGGTCTTCAAGAGGAACGCTTAGAGGACTCCATTTTCAGGTCCCTCCTTATGCGCAGGGAAAATTGGTTTATGTTTTAGAGGGAGCAGTATTGGATGTTATTGTTGATCTTCGAAAAAAATCTTCCTCTTATGGGCATAGCTTTCAAGTAGAACTTTCAGCGGAAAATAAGAAACAACTGTGGGTGCCCCCTGGTTTTGCCCATGGATTTTTGGTGCTTAGTGATTCGGCTCTTTTTGCTTACAAATGCACGCATTATTATAATCAAGAAGCTGAGGGCGGGATTTTGTGGTCAGACCCATTTTTAAAAATTAAATGGCCGATAGACTCCCCCTTGCTTTCTGAAAAGGACAGTAACCTGCCCACATGGGAAAATCTGAAAAGTCCTTTTTAGTTGTTCTTAAAAAAACCAAGTAGAAAAACCAATGTTTATTGAAAAATGAAGACTCGTTTTTTTGCATTGATTTGTTTTGTTGTTTTTTTTTCTTGCAAAGGACAAAATCAATCCAAATTACCTTCAGCGAATGACACTGAAAATGAAATGAAAGACCTTATTAAACAATTGCAAACAAAACAAAGAGATGGTCACCAATCTCCGTACAATTCACTGAGTAAGTTTGAGTCCTATGTGTTGAACGAAAAGGCAACAGAAAGAGCATATACGGGAGAATTTTATGCGCACAAGGCCCAAGGAGTTTACATGTGCAAAAAATGTGCTGCTCCGCTTTATACCAGTACGTCAAAGTTTGAGAGTCATTGTGGGTGGCCCAGTTTTGACGATGAAATTGAAAATGCAGTAACTCGAATACCAGATCAAGATGGTAGAAGAACTGAAATTGTTTGCAACAATTGCAAGGGACATTTGGGACATGTTTTTCTGGGCGAGGGATTTACAAAGAAAAATACTCGTCATTGTGTCAATTCTGCCAGTTTAAATTTTGTGGCTTTGGAAAATAATGAAGAAGTCAGCAGAAAAGATCATACGAAAGACACTGCGACCTTTGGTGCAGGATGCTTTTGGTGTGTGGAAGCAATATTTCAAAATTTAAAAGGCGTAAGTAAGGTAGAAAGTGGTTATTCAGGAGGGCAATTGAAAAACCCGACATACAAAGAAGTTTGTTCTGGTATTTCGGGGCATGCGGAAGTAGCTCAAATTGTTTTTGACTCGTCAATCATAACTTACAATCAGTTGCTTGAAATATTTTTTCACGTACACGACCCTACGACGCCAAATAGGCAAGGGGCCGACATCGGCACACAGTACAGAAGTGTAATTTTTTATCACACAGCCAAACAACAAAAAGAGGCTAGAAAAATATTGGATAAAATAGAAAATTCAGGATTATGGAACGAAAAAATAGTAACAGAAATTGAACCGTTAATCAATTACTATCCAGCGGAAGATTATCATCAAAATTATTACAAAAACAATCCAAATCAAGGCTATTGTTCAATAGTCATTGCGCCCAAACTCAGAAAATTTAAAAAGGAATATGCTGATTTATTGGTAGATTCCTCCGGGAAATAATTATTTCTTCTTTTTGGGCTCGTTTTTTCCAATGCTTTCACGCATATCTGTGTCGGCTTGGATGTTCTGAAGCTTATAATAATCCATTATCCCCAAATTTCCACCTCGAAAAGCCTCAGCAATGGCCATAGGAATTTCGGCTTCTGCTAAAATTACTTTGGCTTTTGCATCTTGTGCTTTGGCTTTGTTTTCTTGTTCAGCTGCTACTGCTTGCGCCCTTCTTTCTTCAGCTTTTGCATTGGCCACTTTTAAATCTGCCTCTGCCTGATCAGTTTGTAACTCAGCTCCAATATTCTTTCCGATATCAATATCAGCAATATCAATGGATAAAATTTCAAATGCAGTTCCTGCGTCCAATCCTTTGGCCAAAACTACTCGACTAATACTATCGGGATTTTCTAAAACGTCGGTGTGCGCATCGGCAGATCCTATGGTTGTTACAATGCCTTCCCCAACTCTCGCCAAAATGGTATCCTCTCCAGCGCCTCCTACCAATTGGTGGATATTGGCCCGGACGGTCACACGAGCTTTGGCAACCAATTGAATTCCATCTTTGGCTACCGCAGCCACAGGAGGTGTGTTGATGACCCGAGGGTTTACAGAAAGTTGTACGGCGTCGCTCACATCTCTTCCAGCCAAATCTATGGCAGTTGCCATTTTAAATTCGAGGGGTATGTTGGCCTTATCGGCAGAAATCAATGCACGAATTACATTGTTTACATTGCCACCAGCCAAATAGTGTGTTTCAAGTTCATTGCTCGTGAGTTTAAGTCCTGCTTTGGTTGAATTTATAAGTGCATTGACAATAAGCGAAGGAGGAACCTTACGGATTCTCATCAAAAATAGCTGGACAATACTTACTCGAACACCGGAAACAATGGCTGTGAACCACAAGCCTACAGGGATAAAATAGAGAAACAGGAATACAACAAGCAGGATTCCCAAAATCATAAAGATGAACGTTAAAGTCATTTTTCGTATCGAAGAAAATCAAAAATAAGAAATATTGCTTGGTAGGACATCTTTTTTGTTTTTGGAATAATTTTTGCGGCTTTCTCAAATTTCAAATTGGGTTCTAAAAAAGGGACTGTTAATTTGCCAAAAATTGGGGCGAAAAGATTTAAATAAAAAAACGAGATTAAAAACCCTTGTGTTTTTTCTCTTGATTTTTATAGTGCTTGTGGACAGCAGCTTAGCTCAAGAGGATACCATTTATCAGCAAAGAAAGGATACATTTTCTATCCCCATTAGTAAAAATTCTCCGGAGGAACAAATTGATTATTTTGCACAAGACTCTATTTTCTTTGACTTAAAAGCACAAAAAATATATCTACACAATAAGGCATGGGTCAGTTTTGAAAAAATGAAATTAGAGGCCGACTCTATTGTTGTAGATTTTAGAACAAAGAAAGTATTTGCTTTTGGTGTAAAGGACTCGGCCGGTGTTCTAGTCGGGAAGCCTATTTTTTCAGACAAGGATAAAAAATTTGGTGCCTTGTGGATGCAATACGATTTTGAAAAAAGAGAGGGCCTAAGTGGCAATGTAATTACCAAAGAAGGGGAAGGATATATCCATAGCAAAAAAATATTGAGAGACTCTGTGGGTCAGATTTATGGGAAAACAACAAAATACACCACTTGTGATTTGGAACACCCACACTTTTGGATTGAATCCAAACGAATTAAAGTTGTGCCCCAAAAGTTGTTCATCAGCGGCCCTGCCAATTTGGTTTTTGAAGGTGTTCGTACCCCACTTGTAGTCCCTTTTGCTTTGTTCCCTGTACAAAGTGAAAAATCCAAGGGTATCATTTTTCCAACCTACGGAGAAGATGCCAGAAGGGGTTTTTTTTTGAGAGATTTTGGGTATTTCTACCCGATAAATGATTTTTTGGATGCGATGGTTTCGGGGAGTTTTTATTTCAGAGGGAGTTGGGCAGCGAACTTCCAGAGCAATTATAAAAAAAGATACAAATACAATGGCAACATGAGACTTAGCTATGCACAAAACTATTTTGAACAGTCCGAGTCTTTGGAAAGATTGGGAAGCCAGGATTTTTCCGTTCGATGGTTTTTCAATAGAGACCCCAAGGCCAGCAAGAATTCTAATTTTCGGGCCAACGTAGATTACAACACGAAAAATTATTTGAAAAACAACAATTCAATGTCTTACAATGATTTGACCCGAAACAATGCCAATTCAAATATTTCCTTCAGCAAAAGTCTTTTTGAAGGAAAGTTAAATTTTTCTAGCAATGCCCGAATGGATCAAGACCTGGCCAAAAATCAAATCAACCTTACCTTACCCAATGTCAATACATCCGTCTCCCGAATTTTGCCTTTTTCCGAAAGTAAAACGGATGCTAAAATTTTAAAAACGCTAGGTTTTAGTTATAATTCATCTTTTCAGAATAGGGTAGCAGTCGCAGATTCAAATCTATTTTTGGGAAGTACTTTTAGAGATAGTTTTGATTTGGGCGTTGTTCATAGAATACCCATTTCTACGTCAACCAAAGTTTTCAAATATTTTAGTTTCAGTCCTTCCATTGCCTTATCGGATTATTGGTACTTCAGAGAAAATCAGAAAACCTACAATCAAGAATTACAAAAAATAGAAACCAATACCATAAACAAATTTTCTAGGTTAGCGGAAATCTCAACAAATGCAAGTCTCACAACGACAGTGTACGGTCAAAAAAATTTTTCTGCAGGAAGTAAGGTAAAGGCAATCCGCCATGTGATGTGGCCAAGCATTAATGCAAGCTGGCGACCAGATTATTCCCAAGGAAAGGCATTGGGCTACAGAACAGTGCAATCCGATAGTCAAGGAAATAATACGATCTACAACATCTATGACGGAAACTTTCAGGGCAGGCCTTCCGGAAAATC
The DNA here is from genome assembly GCA_963991985.1 of uncultured bacterium. Lineage (GTDB taxonomy): Bacteria > Bacteroidota > Bacteroidia > NS11-12g > UBA9320 > MED-G17. Next base: position 21,046 of record CAXDRX010000020.1, read on the forward strand.
CAATGCCAGAATGGGTTTTGGTTTGAGGAATAATTTAGAAATGAAAGTTCGGGATGAAACCGACACGGTAAAGCAAGAAAAAAAGGTAAAAATTATTGAAAGTTTTTCTATTTCCTCTGGCTACAATTTTTTGGCAGATAGTCTAAAATTGAGCAATATTTCATTGAATGGGAATACCACCTTATTTAAAAAAATGAGGGTCAATTTTTCAGGCAATATCAACCCCTATCTGCAAGTCCAAGATGTTGACGGTAATGTGAGAACAATCAATAAACTATGGTTGTCTAGGGGAACCTTAGGCCCGCTAACTTCTGCAAACATCTCTATGTCAACCTCTCTAAATCAAAAAGTTTTTGAAAATAGGCAAGAACGTTTGGCCAATGAAAACAGACAAAATGATTTGGACTATCAGTTGCTTGTCGATTATCCTGACGCATTTGTTGATTTCAGTATACCATGGGACTTGAGGATTAATTATAATCTGAGGTACATAAAAAATCCATTTAGACCCTCTTCAGTAGATCAAAAAATGTCTTTAAGTGGCAGCCTAAATTTAACCGAAAACTGGAAGATAGAACTCAACTCAGGCTATGATTTTTCTGGCAAGGAATTGATTGCTACACGTATCAATTTTTACCGAAATTTACACTGCTGGGAATTTAGTTTTAATTGGATACCCTCTGGGACTTATCGTCAATTTGTTTTTACCCTCAGACCTAAATCAAGCACGCTTCAAGATCTAAAGATTAATAGACGCAGAAATTGGTGGACAAACTGATCATTCTAGATGTCCAAATTTTCCAGCGTGAAATTCGTCTATCGATTGTTGAATTTCTTCTCTAGTATTCATAACGAATGGCCCATATTGCACCACTGGCTCATTGATGGGTTCTCCACTCAAAAAAACCAATTGGCATTTGTTTTGGGTTTCAATTTGAATGTCAAGGCCTAAGTTTTTCATTACTGCCAAACCGTTTTCAGGAAGAATTTGATTGTTTATTTTGGCATGCCCATTACAAGACAAAAGAAAAGTATTCCAATGCTCATGAGATCCAAATGAAACTGATTTTCCAGGCAATAGATCAAAAACAATGAGCTGCATCGGGGAAAACGTTTTGGCCGGGCCTTTTACTCCATTAAAATTTCCAGCGATAACCCTTGCAACTCCAGCATTGTTTTCTAGCTCACAAATACCCATATGATGCTCTTTTAATTCTTGGTATTTTGGATTGGTATTTTTGTCTTTTTTTGGAAGATTTACCCACAACTGAATCATCTGAAATGCGCCCCCCTCTTTGGAAAAACGCTCGCTGTGGTATTCTTTGTGCAATATGCCGCTGCCAGCTGTCATCCATTGTACATCGCCAGATTTAATCACTCCCCTATTCCCATAACTATCATGATGGGCTATTTCTCCTTTAAATGCAAGGGTAACCGTTTCAAAACCTTTGTGAGGATGCACACCAACACCACGAGGGGTATCGGTCGGGGGAAACGCTATTTCTGGATTGTAGTCTAAAAGTAAAAAAGGACTGGTTCGGGAGGAATCTAATTTGTATTTTTCAGAGAAAAAACCGTGAACTCGAAAGCCGTCACCTACCATGTGTGGTGGTGGTGGCTCAATAATGGCATCAATTTTTCTTTGCATGATGAAGTTCAAACAATCTTGATTTTAGAAAGTTGCTTAAAAATTGTTCTTCCACATCATGCTTTCAACCGGTTTAATGGTTCTAGTATTGTATTTTGCTCCTTTTTTCTTGTTGTAAAATTGTTCAATTTCTCCTTCTACTTCAAAATATATCAATTGACCGATGGGCATTCCTCTGTATATTTTAACGGGTTGAATGCAGGAAATCTCAAGCGTCCAAGTATTGCAAAAACCAACATCTCCTTTCCCAGCAGTGGCATGAATATCAATGCCTAGTCGCCCTGTACTGCTCTTTCCTTCCAAAAATGGGACATGCTTGTGGGTTTCTGTGTACTCCTCCGTTACTCCCAAGTAGAGTGTGTTGGGTTCTAAGACAAAGCCATCAAATGGTATTTCAAAATGGTTCACCTTGTTGTGAGATTTCGCGTCAAGGACTCTATTTTCATAACACGCCAAGTATCTTCCCAAATGAACATCATAAGAGTTGGTACCCAGTTTTTCTTTGTTGAAGGGTTCAATTAAGATGTTGCCCGCCTCAATTTCTTCTAAAATCCTTTGATCGCTTAAAATCATGTTAGTATGCGAAGTAATTGATTTGTTTTAAAATGTCTTCGACAAACTATTGACATTTCGATTAATATTGCCATGTGTCTTTTGTAAAATCTTATGCATCCCCAGCCTATAGTTGGGGTCTTTGGAAAATAGATACAAACCTTACCAATGATAAATCACGAGCAGAAATAAGGAAAATACAATCCAATGAAGCCAAAAATGCCCTTCGTCTGTTGTTGAACAAAGAACAAATTCGCCTATCCAAAGACTCTTTTGGCAAGCCCTATTTGCTCGATGAAAATTGTGGAATAGGGATTTCCCACAGCCACAATTGGGTTGCTGTTATGAAAAGCAATTCAAAAAAAGTTGGGATAGATGTTCAACTTTTTAACACAAAGATTTTAGGAATTGTTGCCAAGTTTGCATCTGAAAAGGAACAAAAAGTACCAAGAAATTTGAATGACTTGCAATGGTTCACTCTTTTGTGGGCAGCCAAAGAGAGCGTATACAAGTGGCATAGTAAAGGTGGAGTGGATTTTAAAGAACAAATTAAAATCTCTATGAAATCGGTGGAGCCCCATTCTTTGAATGCTGAGCTAAAAGTAGCGGGTGACGAAAAACAGCTCTCATTGGCGTATTTTTTTTTTGAACAGGGGGTTTTGTGCTTTGTAAAATAAGGACTTAAACATAACTTCGAAGTTTTATGGCGTATTCTATTAGTGGAATTCAACAACTGGGAATTGGTCTAAGCAGTTTGAAGGATGGTTGGCATTTTTACAAAGATTATTTTGGCATGAATGTCCCTCTTTTTAATGATGAAGCAGAAGCAAAACTTATGACTCCTTACACAGGGGGTGAAATTCACAAAAGACAGGCCATTTTAGCTCTGCATACACAAGGGGGAGGTGGCTTTGAATTGTGGCAGTTCAAATCTCGTAAACCTACCAAGGCAAAAAAACATTTAAAATTAGGGGATTTAGGCATCAACTTGGGCAAAATAAAAGTAAGGGATATCAACAAAGTTCATCGGCAGTTGTCTATCCAAGGTTTGAAAATTTCGAATGTGAACACAACACCTAGTGGGCAGAAAAACTTTTATGTGCAAGATTCTTTCAACAATCTATTCGAGTTCATCACCTTCGATGATTGGTTTAAAAGAGGTCCACAATACAATGGAGGTGTGTGTGGGGTTGTCATTGGTGCAAGCGATATAGAAAAATCTTTAAGGGTTTATCAAAATATATTGGGCTTTACAGAAGTGGTGTTTGATGAGACTTCAGTATTTCCAGAATTTGAATTTTTGCCCAATGGAGACCAAAAGTTTAGGAGAATAAAATTGAAACATCCCAATCCTAAGAAGGGCGCTTTCGGAAATTTTCTTGGAGACACCGAATTGGAAATAATTCAAGCAATTGATTACAAAGGAGAAAAAATTTTTAAAGATCGATTTTGGGGTGATGTAGGTTTCATTCATCTGTGCTTTGATGTAATCAATATGAAAGCGCTAAAAGAACATTCCAAAAAAAATGGTCACCCTTTCACGGTGGATAGCGCAGAGTCGTTTGATATGGGTGATGCCCAAGGCCATTTCAGTTACATTGAAGACCCTGACGGTACTTTGATTGAATTTGTCGAAACGTATAAAGTCCCCATTCTCAAAAAAATGGGTTGGTTTGTTAATTTATCCAATAGAGACAGACAAAAAAACTTGCCCAATTGGCTTATGAGTGCTTTGGCTCTGAATAAATTTTCAAATCCAGACAAAACATTTTAGCTTTTTTTTAATTAATTCTTTACATTGCTTAATCTTTTTCATATCAATGTTATGACTGTTTTTAAACCCCTAAAATTTGTATTAACTTCTATAGCTGCAATTTTTCTAGTTTTTTTTCTCGCTCAAAAGAAAGAGGTGCCTTCAAAATCGAAAAGCGCGGTTGGTTTTCATCAACAGTATATGGAAATGAAAGCAGATGCCAGTGGATCGATTCCTTACGGTCTCTACAAACAATGGTATGACGAACAACAACTTAAATTTGCCAAAGCCTCTAATTTTAAAGACCTCCGTGAAATTGGCCCGAGCAACGTTGGTGGAAGAACCCGAGCGATTTGTATAGATTTTTCAGACGAAAATCACATTTTGGCGGCTGGGGTTTCCGGTGGCGTTTGGTCCTCCAACAATAGGGGAGGTTCTTGGTCTGCAGTGAACGACTTCAGTTCGAGCTTGGCGGTGACAACGATGTGTCAGAACCCATTCAATGCCAAAGAGTTTTATTATGGGACAGGAGAAACCGTTGGTAATTCTGCTGGAAGCGTGGGTTCAACTCAAGGTGTGCCTGGGGCAGGAGTTTTTAAATCTACCGATGGGGGAGAGTCTTTCTTCTCCTTACCTTCCACAGCCACTTCAGTAGCTTTTCAACAAATATGGTCTGTCCAACATTCTCTTACTCAAGAAAATACGCTCTATTTGGGCACTGATAATTCTGGATTGTATCGGACGACAGATGGTGGCCAGACGTTTGAGAAAATTTTTAACACCAGTCAAGATGTATATGACATAGAAGTTTTCAAGGATTCTACCATTTTATTTTCTGTTCATGGCAAAGGCATTTATAAGTTAAGAGAAGGGGAAAATAGCGCCACAGCTTTCAACAATGGGTTGAGTACTTCGCTGAGCGGTAGAATCAATATATCCAAAAACAAAATTTTTGAGAATGTAGTGTATGCTCTGGTTGCCTCTTCCAATGGGCAGTCCTGTAAGTCTTTTTACAAATCAT
>CAXDRX010000021.1:0-25693 GCA_963991985.1 uncultured bacterium
CTTAAGAAATCTTGCTCTTGATTCTGGCTTTTTTGCCGGTAAGACCCCGCAAGTAAAAAAGTCTTGCTCTTCTTACCTTCCCTCTTTTGTTTACCGTGATGGTAGCGATATTGGGACTATGAATGGGGAATATTCTTTCTACCCCAACGCCCGAGCTCATTTTTCGAATGGTAAAGGTTTCGGTAAGTCCTTCTCCTCTTCGCTGAATTACGGTGCCTTTGAACTGTTGTATTCTCTCCTTGCTTCCTTCTTTTATCTTATAATCTACGGAGATATTGTCGCCAGCCGAAAAGTTGGGCAGGTCGGTTCTTATTTGATCCGCTTGTATTTTTTTGATGATGTCCATGGCAATATTGATAAAAATGGCTGGCAAAAATAAACATTTACCAGCCAAAAAGTAGGATTATTTTATTTTACTAAGGTCATCTCATCTATCAGGTGAGAAGCCCCCGCAAATTTATCGATGATGAATAAGGTATATCGTATGTCTACACTAATGGTTCTTTGCAATTTTGGTTCAAAGGCAATGTCTCCACTCATCGCCTCCCAGTTGCCATCGAAAGCTGTGCCAATAAGCTCTCCTTTGCTATTGATTACCGGGCTACCAGAATTTCCCCCTGTAATGTCATTGTTGGACAAAAAACAAAGCGGCAATTGTCCATCCTTGTTGGCATATTGCCCGTAGTCCTGGTCAAAATACAATTCTTTTAGTTTGGTGGGCACTTGAAATTCGTGGCTGCTCGGGTCTTCTTTTTGAAAAACACCTTCTAGGGTAGTATAATGATAAAATTTTACGGCATCTTTTGGTTCGTATTCCAAAACCTGTCCATAGGTATAGCGCATGCTGCTGTTTGCATTGGGATAAAAATGCTTGTTGGGGTTCATTTCCAACATGGCTTTTTTGTACAGGCGATCTGCTTTATTTTTCATTACATCTGCCTCACCAAACATGGCGTCCAATTCCGTAAGGTAATAGCCATAAAAAATCTGAGCAAGCTTAAAGCCCAAGTCTTTTTTGAGCTTTTTTTCGGAAGGACTTTTCAAGAAAGAACTTAATTTTTCTTTGCTCACCAAGATCGACTTGTCGAAAACCTTGGCAGTCATTTTGGCATTGCCAAGTTTGTTGTACAAAGCATTGAAACGAGCAGGTCTTTGTTCGGCAGGAATATTTTTGACATAAATGGCAAGCATGGCGCCAAAAACTTCTCGATCAATTTGTGCATTGTAGTCCTTGAAGAGGCCATCCAATCGATTTTGGGTAGCACCAATCATTCCATTAAGTTGGGTTTCCAATTGGGTTTTTTCTTCTCCTTTGGCTTTGCTCAGTTTGCTGAGTGTAGCCCCTATTCCGCCCAACATAAAACCATGTCGCATCATTTCAATTCCTGCAATGGCTTCAAAAAAGTAGGTTTCTGCTAGCTTGGATTGGTTGTAGGTTTTGTAAACATCTTCATACAAAGGAATGACTGTAGCATAGGCTTCTTTTCTTTCGTCTTTTTCTGCCATCCATTTTTCAAAAGCATTTTCTTCAGCCTTCTTTTTTTCGTATACTTTAAGCCTTTTCAGCCCTTGTGTTTGTCCGATGAAGTATTTCCAATAGTTGCTTACCTGTGCATGCTTGGCGGCATACTGAATTCGCACTGCATCGCTTTGATTCATGTATTTTTCATAAATGTCGAGTTTGGTTCTTCTTATTTTTACCCGAGCTGGTTGGTCTTTTTCGGTTTGAAATTTTACGCCGTAGGAGGTCAAGAAACGGTCGGTACTGCCGGGGAAGCCAAAAATCATCGCAAAGTCACCTTGCTCTACTCCTTTCAAACTCACCGGAAGATGATGTTTTGGTTGGTAAGGAAGATTGTCTTTGCTGTACTCTGCAGGCTGATTGTCTTTGTCTGCATATACACGAAACATGGAAAAATCTCCCGTATGTCTTGGCCACATCCAATTGTCGGTATCTCCCCCAAATTTTCCGATGGAAGAAGGAGGTGCGCCCACCAAGCGTACATCGGGAAAACTGATGTATTGGAATCCAAAATACTTGTTCCCACTGAACATACTTTTTATGTCCAAACTTTGATATTTGCTCAGGTCGGCATCTTCTTGAATTTTCTTTTGATTTTCGGCAATTTTCATCGCGCGGTCTTCTTCGGTCATATCGTTGGTAACATTTTTTAGGACCAAATCTGTGAGGTCGGTTACTTTTTGGAGGAAAGAAACTGAAAAGCCTGCCGGAAGCTCTTCGCTGGTGTTCATGGCCCAAAAACCATCGGTTAGGTAATCGTTTTCAGGACTACTTTTTTCTTGAATCACCGAATAACCGCAATGGTGATTGGTAAGCATCAGTCCTTTGTTGCTGATGATTTCCCCAGTACAAAAACCTCTGCCCAAACGCACAATGGCATCTTTGAGGCTGGAGTTGTTGATATCGTAAATTTGCTCAGGGCTAAGTTCTAAACCCAATTTTTTCATGGCTTCATAGTTTTGTGCAATGAGCGAAGGTATCCACATGCCTTCATCTGCTTTTACTCGGCCAAAGGCCATCAAAACTACGAGCGCTATACTTAAAATCTTTTTCATTGTTTTATCAATAGAAGTTTCAAAAATGAACATTCTTGAGAAAGGATGGACATTTTATTTCAAATTATTTATTTTTTATCGAATAGGTTGTATTTCAAAATACTATAAATTGCTCTAAAACCGTCTCGCCAGCCAATTTTTTTCCCTTCATCATAAGTACGACCGTAGTAGCTGATGCCAATTTCATAAATTCTAATTTTTGGTATCCTAGAAATTTTGGCCGTTACTTCAGGCTCAAAGCCAAAACGTTTTTCCTTGAGCTTAAGTCCCTGCACAATTGAAGTTCGAAACATTTTGTAACAGGTTTCCATATCTGTTAGATTCAAATTGGTAAACATATTGGAAACGAAAGTCAAAAATTTGTTCCCAATAGAATGCCAAAAGAATAGAATTCTATGCGGATTCCCTCCCATAAATCTTGAGCCATAAACAACGTCAGCCACTCCGGCCAATAATGGTTTTAGCAGATCATTGAATTCATTTGGATCGTACTCTAAATCTGCATCTTGGATCACCAAAAAATCTCCTGTAGCGCTGGCAATACCGGTATGCAAAGCAGCGCCTTTGCCTTGGTTCACCTCGTGTTTTTTGTAAATAATATTGGCTTTTTCATTCGACGAAATGAAGGATTGAATGACCTCTTCGGTTTTGTCTTTGGAACAGTCGTTTACCACAATGATTTCTTTTTTCACCTCATCAATCAATGTAAGCTCGTTTAATTTTTCCAAAATATTATGGATGGTCGCTTCTTCGTTGTAGGCAGGAACAACGATGGAAAGTATTTTTTGACGCATTTTGTTTCAAATTTGATGTTTTTTTGAATAATGGAAGATTCTTTGCTTCACATTTATCCAACAAATGATGGTAGTTTGTCTTTGCACCATGCTTCATTGGACGAAACCTATCATTCTCGCTTGGGGGCATACAAAGAGTCTATGCATGTTTTTGTGAAAGAAGGATTTCAGCGGTGGTTGACAAAAAACGAAAAGAATGAAATTTCCATTTTTGAATTGGGCTTTGGCACTGGACTCAATGCAATATTGACTTGCCACGAATCGCTTCAGCACAGATTGCAGGTAAATTACCATGGGATTGAAAAATTTCCCGTTCCCAATAAGCTACTTAATGCATTGAATTACAAAGAGCTACCTATTGCAAATAAAGAAATTCCCGAGCTCGTAAATGCTGCCCCTTGGAACATCTGGACAAAGCTGACACCGAATTTTTCCTTGTTCAAACAGCAAGCTGACATGCTTGAAGAACAGATATTAGGGCCTTTTGACCTGGTTTATTTTGACGCTTTCGCCCCTTCCAAACAACCTGCTTTGTGGACACATGATATCTTAAAAAAGCTGATCAATCAGATGAAAACAAATGCAATGCTGGTAAGCTATTCCGCCATGGGCCAATTCAAAAGAGATTTAAAATCTCTAGGGCTTGAGGTTATCAATCCGCCAGGCGCTTTGGGCAAGCGAGAAATGACGGTAGCCATAAAACACTAGTTTATGCCCGAAAAGGAGCAAATTTTAGATAGCCGTAATAGGCCAACATCAAAAGAAGGACGAGCAGCAATTGAAAAAAAGGGAATTCTCCTATTTGATATTCTGCAATGCTGGCAAAAATTAGGTTAAAAAACATTCCTGAATAGGCCCAGTGTTTGAGAAATGTTTTTTTGGGAATGAGCAAAAAAATGCCGCCAAAAATCTTAGCAATTCCGTGGGCTGGAACAAAATATTCGGGGAAACCAAATTCTTTCATTTCTTCCAAATAGTGCTCCGAAACAAAGGCCGATATGCCGTGCTGTATAAAAACTAAAGCAAGTAAGCCGTTCGCAAGCCAAAAAAGTAATCCCTGTCTATTCACCATTGCAAAAATATTTTATTTAATGATGGTAAACTCCGTTCTCCTATTTTTTGCTCTACCCTCCTCTGTTTCGTTGGTGTCTATGGGCTGTTCCTCTCCATATCCTTTGGTCAAAATTCGATTGGCCTTTATCCCTTTTTGCTGGAGAAATTCAGACACGGCTTTCGCTCTATTTTGTGAAAGCAATAGGTTGTCTTCTTTTTTTCCAACATTGTCCGTATGCCCCCCTATTTCGATGCGGATTTTTGGATTTTCCAACAAAAGAAGATACAACTTGGACAACTCTGTTTCCGACTCTTTTCGTAAATCGTATTTGCCTGTTTCAAAAAATACATTTCGCAAAATACTTCGGCCTCCAATTTTAATTTTGTCTAAGTAGGCAATGAGCTCTTTTGGTTTGCTAGAAGAGGAATGCAATAGGTCAAAGTTTTCGGAGTAGAACAAATAACCGGCTTTGCTTACATTGAACAAATAAGATTTTCCTGCGGTGAGGGTAACAAAAAAAGATCCTTGTATGGAGTCTGTTTTCATTTCTCTCTCAATTTTTCCCGTAGCCAAATCGATGAGTTGAACGCGGGCTTCAAGCGCCTGCTTACCAACTTTGCTCCGCACTTTCCCCTTCACGAAACTGACCTTTTCGGCTTGAACCTCTTTGGGCAAGTCAAACCGATAAATATCCATGCCCCCCATGGCATTGGGCCCACGGTTGGTCGCATAGTAGGCCGTCTTCCCGTTTCTGTCTACAACCAAACTCCACTCTGAAGCACTGGTATTGATAGGGTAACCCAAATTTTCTGCTTTTGTAAATCTCAATTCTCTGGAAAAGTTGGTCTTAAACAAGTCTGATTTTCCCATTCCTGGCCATCCTTGGGATGAGAAATAGAGCGTTTGACCATCGGGATGGATAAATGGAAATTGTTCGTCCATGAAAGTATTGATTTGAGGACCTGCATTCTGCGCAGGAAGCCAGCCTTTGCCATCAACAAATTGGGAATAATAAATATCGCTGCCACCGAAACCGCCCGGTCGATTGCTCACAAAAAACATGATATCTCCTCGGGGGTTGATGGTTGGTTGTGCATCCCAATGTTTGGAATTTATATTCGGCCCTAAGTTGAACGGATTGGCCCACCCATTTTCAGTTTTCTTACTCAACCAAATATCAAATCTTCCAAAGCCTTTGGGACGATTGGATGTATAGAAAATGTATCGTCCATCGGCTGAAACACCAAATGCACCTTCATTGTAATTTGTATTGATGGGAGGGCCTATGCTTTGCCATTTGCCAAGCCTATTTTCATTGATTTCACAAAAATAGATGTCTTCGTTTTGTTGATAAGGAGGCAGCTTTTGATTTCTGCGTGTAAAATAAATTTTCGTTCCGTCAACACTTATGGTTGGAAAATATTCTTCTTGGCCGGAATTTATCTGACTCCCTAAATTGATGGGTTGAAATTTTACTGGATTTTGCTTTGCTTTTTTGGCAAAATGCCCATTTTGTATTGTGCTTTTTATATTTCCTTCCATTTGGGAAGGCAGATTTTTAAATTGCAAAAAGAGTTGTCCAAAGTGAATAGAGCTATCGTAATCTTCTATCGAAAAATACAATGTTGACAGTTCGTAGTCGGCCAACCAATATTGCGGATTAATTTCTTTTATTTTTCGATAAATAGAAATGGATTTTTTGAATTCTTTATTGTCTGAATAAATTCTTCCCATTAGATCCAATGCATCCACAAAATCTTTATCTTTTTGCAACGCTTTTTTGAGCTTTGATAAGCTATTTTCAAATTGTAGGTTTTTAAAGTCTTGAAAAGCTTCATGATATAGCTTATCGGCTTTTTTATTGTCTGATTTGCCAGAAGGGAGTGTTTGCGCGTGCAAAGATCCACAGATGAAGAAGACAAGGAAAGCGTTACAAATTCTCATGGCTGAATGCAAGATACTTTACTTTTGCTGTCTATCATAAATTTGAGAAAAAAGGATGCCTTTTAAAAACGCTAAACACAAAGAAATATTGGGTGAATCCTTTTTTCTCTTGCCTCAGAAGGCAATCTATCGGGTTTCAGATGAATCTTTGTTGTTGAGTGATTTGCATCTTGGCAAAGCAATTACTTTTCAAAAAAATGGCATTCCTTTGAGCAAGAAACCAGAAGAAGAGGATTTGCTCCGTCTCAAAGATCTGTTGCTACAAACCCAAGCCAAAAAAGTCTTTTTCTTAGGCGATTTGTTTCACAGCCGTATAAATTCATCTTTCCAACAAGTGCTAGAGTTGATCGCCAATTTCAAGAATATTTCTTTTACCCTTATCCTGGGCAACCATGACCAATTCAGCAGAGGTAAATATGTTTTGCCTAACAATATGAATGAAGTTCAAGCATGGGAAGACGATTTATTTTTCTATCACCACGAGCCAATTGAAACAAAAAAATTTCTCATCTGTGGTCATATTCACCCAGGCTTTGTTCTTGGCACCCAAAGAGAAAAAATTGTGCTCCCCTGTTTTTACCTAGAATCCCATTTTTGTATTCTTCCTTCCTTTGGTAGCCTCACCGGTTTGCACAAAATGAAAAAAACAAAGCATTCCGAATTGTATTTGATTTCAGAGGGGGGGATTTACTTTATTTGACTTTTTGAATACGAATTTGGAAAAGTTGATTGCTTCTTCCTTCCGGATGATGATGATAGGTCACTTTTTTGATTTCCGCCCCAGGCATCGCTAAGAACAATTTCTGTTTTTCTTCGTTTTCAGCTTCAAAAAGGGAGCAGGTAACATAATCCATGCATCCACCTATGCACAGAAAAGGCCAAACGTTTCGAATAATTTTTTCTTGGATTTTGCTGTATTTTTCTATCATCGAAGGATCAAAAAAATAGGCTTTTTCTGGTTCGCGTTTCCAAGTTCCAGAACCTGTACATGGAGCATCTATGAGAATGTGCGAAAAGGAATCAATTGTTTTTATTTTATCTTCTCTTGTGTTTTTGAAAGAAAGTTGCTTGGGCAAATGGGTCGCGTCATACACCTGAGTAAAGACATTTTCCATTTTTAGTAAGGTGCTTCTTTTCTCTAAATTTTTTAAAATGGAATTTCGAATGTCACCTGCATAAAGATCGGCCTGTGGACTTTTGAAGGCAATGCCCAGCATTTTCCCTCCGCTCCCTGCACATACGTCCCAAATTTCCTTAATATCCCCCATTTCAGCAATCAGTGCAATCGTACTCCAATCTTGAATTAAAAAATCACTCGGAGGCAAGATTTTTAGGGCAAGGTTTAAAGATTTCACATCATCAAAACCCACTGCATGGAGATCTTCATGGGGGGAAAAATGTATTTTTTTTGCTTGCATGGTGCTTATGGATTCGGACCATTTTTCGTGTCGAACATGCAGCCAATGCATTGGTTTGGGGTAAAGGGGGTGTGCCTTTTCAATTTCTCGCCAAGTTTTGCTTTTAAAAATATGGTAGGCTTGATCGTAAGGCGGAGTTCCAAATTCCTGCTCCAAGTCCATTTTCATTTTCTCGGAATCGGCGAGAAAAGAAATACCAAATCGATCTTTCAGCCAAGTGGACCCTTTTGAAGCTTCGTTGGAAAATAAAGTAAATCCAATGGCCAATCTTAATTTTTGGTCATTTTCCAACCAATTTTTCCCAAGTCTGTAGTAAGAAAAAATAAAGTCAGCTATGATCCTACGGTCCGTACTTCCATGCCTTTTGTTTCTTCTAAAATATTGTTTCAAGTGCAAGGGCAATGACGTGTCCCCAGAATACTCGGAAATGAGTTTTTGAGCAGTGTTTAAATAGCTGTCCCATCGCATCAGTCGATATATTTCAGCTGGTTGTGTTTGAATTGCAACAATTGCCAAGGTTTATTTTCCAAGCGCATATTTTTTTGCACCAATTCAATGCAAGAAGAAGACAATTTAAATTTCTGTTCGTCGATGTATTGAGGAAAATTTTTCCCCATTGAAATGAATGCAGACAAGAAAATTTGTGCTTGGTCATATCCTGCCCACGCATATCTATTCATATCTTTTCTGTTCACTTGCCGATACCCCATTGCAATTTTTCTTGAAAAAGAATCTTCTTCCTCAACATACGAAGAAGCCAATAGGTGTACTTTTAGCTTTTCCCAAAATGCATACTCATTGCCTTCCCATCTTGCCCACTTTTCTATGCCCATAATTGTTGAATTTTGGCCCAAAGAAATCAACTTGCCCAAACTGACACTTACCACATTTTTTTTACTGGAAGGAATAAATATTAGTGGATCTTCATGGCGCAATACAATTTGATCAATCGCAGACAGCTCACTAAATTTTATCCAATCAAAGGGTATGTTTTTTTGTTTCAGTCTTTCCTTTAGCAAAGACATGAAAACTTGCTTTTCCGACGCTTCATCATCAACAATCAAAAGGTGCTTGTACCAGAAATATTTTTCATAAATTTCAATTACATTGGAAACTTTTGAGAAATTACTTCCCACAACGGAGAGCAACAATGGGTTGTGGATAGGTCCATTTATTTCACTAAATGGGCTCACCAGTGGTATTCCATATTCCTTGCAAAAGGGGGAAATAATTTGATAATGATTTTCTCCAACAGGCCCAAAAATAAGATCCATGGCACTCAATTCGGGGCGTTCCAGAATCTCTCGAGTTCTTTGCTCATCGTGTTGATTGTCATAGGTGTAAACGTCGATTTTGACGCCTGAAAAAAAGTGGCTTTTCAATGCCCATTTTGCACCCGAGTAATAACTACTCGAAACATCCCATAAGCGTTTTTCTTTCGGACTGGATTGTGAGGCACAAAATGGAAGTATAAAAGCAACCCTTATTTTTTTGGGTGTTTTCGCCTCGTTCCTGCTTTGGGCCCGCAAGGGCTTGCCCGAAAAAAAACCAATGGGCACAAGCCAAATCAGCAATAATATTGCTATGTTTTTATTCCCATTCAATGGTTGCCGGAGGTTTTGAACTGATGTCGTAAACTACTCTATTGATTCCTTTCACTTGATTGATAATTTGATTGGAAATTTCTGCCAAAAAATCGTAGGGCAGATGCACCCAGTCTGCGGTCATTCCGTCGAGGGAATGCACCGCTCGAAGGACAACAGCTTGCTCATAACTTCTTTCGTCTCCCATTACGCCTACAGACTTTACCGGCAATAAAACAACCCCTGCTTGCCATATTTTATTGTACAAGTTTTGTTTTTTCAGTCCCTCAATAAAAATGTGGTCTGCTTGCTGAAGCATTTTTACACTTTGGGAGGTGATGTCTCCCAAAATACGAATGGCCAAGCCTGGCCCAGGGAAAGGGTGTCGATTCAAAATATTGGGGTTTAGCTGCAATTCTTTTCCTACTTTTCTTACTTCATCTTTGAACAATAATCGGAGTGGCTCCACAATCTTAAGGTTCATTTTTTCAGGAAGCCCCCCCACATTATGATGAGATTTTATGGTGGCCGAAGGGCCCTTCACTGAAATGCTTTCAATCACATCAGGATAAATCGTTCCTTGTGCAAGCCATTGTACATTTTTAATTTTTTTGGCTTCTCTTTCAAATATTTCAATAAAGACACGTCCAATTGTTTTTCGTTTTTTCTCGGGATCAGAGATTCCTTTTAGTGCATGGTAAAATTCTTCTTGCGCATTTACACCGATTACTTGTAAACCCGACTCTTGATAACTTTCCAACACCTCCTCAAACTCTCCCTTCCTTAACAAACCATTGTCTATAAAAATTCCCACCAACTGACTGCCAATGGCTCGGTGCAGAAGCAATGCAGCGACAGACGAGTCTACACCTCCGCTCAACCCAAGCAATACCTTGTCATCCCCAAGGGTTTTGCGAAGAATTTTTACTTTTTCCGAAACAAAATTGGCCGGCGTCCATTGGGTTTGACACTGGCAAATTTTTCGAACAAAATTCTCAAGAATTAATTTCCCCTGCTTGCTATGCACTACTTCGGGATGAAATTGCAATCCGTATACAAGGTCAGCCTTGTTTTCAAAAGCTGCAATGGGAATCGAATCGGTCTGCCCCGTAATGACATATTCTTTGGGAAGGGAAGAAATGCTATCGCTATGGGACATCCATACTTCTGGCGCTTGAGGGTCAAAATTTTCAAATAGTAAACTCTGATTTTTGAACAATATTTTTGCTCTTCCATATTCTCTTTTGTTGGAAGAAACAACAGTACCGCCCAACTTTTTTGAGAGCAACTGAGCACCGTAACATATGCCTAAAATGGGAATTTTGCCGCGCATTTCCTGCAAAGAGATTTCGGGGGCATCCTTGTCGTTTACCGAAGAAGGACCACCACTGAGCACGACTCCACGAATTTGGGGGGTCATTTGAAGTTTTTTTGTATAAGGAATAATTTCTGCATAAACGCCACATTCCCTGATTCTTCGGGCAATGAGCTGGGTCACCTGAGACCCAAAGTCAATGATGATGATGGTTTCTTGATACAAGCTTCAAGTATACGCAGAAAATCTCATTCGTTTGGAGAATCAGAAGTCAGAATTTACCATTTTTTATACAATCAGGATCTCCCTTCAGGAATGGACTACTTGAAAAGATCCTGTACTCTTTTTAGTACTTTTTTACCTTTTATTAAAAATAAATAGACAAAATGCTCATCCAATGAAGATACATTTGCAGCAATGTATCTCAACAACATTCTCGAAACCATAGGAAATACACCCATGGTTCGGCTAAATCGGGTGATGAGTGGAGTGCCTGCAACAGTAGTAGCAAAAATAGAAACGACCAATCCCGGGAATTCCATCAAAGACCGAATGGCACTTAGAATAATTGAAGATGCTGAAAAATCAGGTGATTTAAAGCCCGGCGGCATCATCGTGGAAGGGACCAGTGGAAATACTGGCATGGGATTGGCTATTGCCGGGGTAGTCAAAGGTTATAAATGCATCTTTGTTACCACCGATAAACAGAGCAAAGAAAAAGTAGATATGCTTCAGGCAGTTGGAGCGGAAGTATTTGTCTGCCCTACAGATGTTGAACCCGAAGATCCTCGTTCTTATTATTCCGTTTCCAAAAGACTTTCTGAAGAAACACCCAAGGCATTTTATGCCAATCAATACCACAATTTGTCCAATAGGCAAGCGCATTACGAAAGTACAGGTCCAGAAATTTGGGAGCAGACCGAAGGCAAAATAACGCATCTGGTGGTCGGTGTTGGAACGGGTGGGACGATTTCTGGAACAGGCAAATTTTTGAAAGAAAAAAATCCCAATATTCAAGTGCTTGGAATTGATACTTACGGCTCAATTTTCAAAAAGTATCACGAAACTGGTGAATTTGACAAAACAGAAATTTATCCCTACATCACCGAAGGAATTGGAGAAGATATTTTGCCCGAAAACGTTGATTTCTCTGTGATTGACCATTTTGAGAAAGTGACCGATAAAGATGGACTTCTTTTTCAGAGAAGATTGGCCAGAGAAGAAGGCATATTGGTAGGTAATTCTTGTGGAAGTGCTGCTGCCGGGGTAATACAAATGAAAAGTCGATTTAAAAAAGAGGACTTAGTGGTTGTGATTTTTCATGATCATGCTAGCCGTTATGTGGGCAAGGCTTTCAATGATGTTTGGATGAAAAAAATGAACTTTTTAGATTGACTTTTTTAAATAAAATCATTACTTTGATAAGAAGTGAAAAGAATAATTAATCTAGCCGCGTTGTTTTTTCTAGGGACAGGTTTTGCTCTGGGACAAACCTATGTCATTCGGCCAAATATGGGACCTTCCATTTTGCTTGGTGATTTGGGTGGGAATTTTGAACAAGCAAAACTCAATGTTACAGATTATGATTGGCGAAGCACTCGGTTCCAAATTGGAGGTGACTTTTTGTGCGGATTTGGAAAGAGCAAAGGTCGTTTTTCGCTTCCCAATAATTATCTGGTTCTCGCTGTCAATTTTAGTCGGCTACACGCTTCAGATTTGGAAAGCTACAATGAAAACAAAGTGCGTAGAGGTTTGGTAAGCGATGTTACCTGCTTTGAAGCCAATACTTTGTTCGAAAAGCAATTCTCCCCGGCCAATTTACGCCCGAATTCAAAACACTTCTTCATCCCAATGATTTTTGTTGGTGTGGGCCTAAAATACGCTTCGCCCAAAATAACTGAAAAAGGCGATACAAGGTATACAGAGAATATTGGGAACTCTGTTTCTGCTCAGTTTCCGTATGGAGTTGGGCTAGATTATCAATTGGCCAAAAACAAAAGATTGGGCCTTCAATTTTACAGTGTGCGCAGCACCACCGACCTAGTGGATGGCATCAACAAGCAAGGCAATCCCGACAATTTGGACAACCACATTTTCCTAAAAATAACCTACAGCGCTCTTTTGGAAAAAGTAAAAGGTGGACTTTTCCCTTTCAAAAGGAATAATACCTGCCCTAGATTTTAAAAAGTCGTTTTGCAGAAAGTATGGTATGGGTAACTTTTTCGCCGTCGAAGATGTTCCCATCCGCCAATTTATCCAATTTTACTCGGCCAGAGGCATGCAAAACTTTTCCATCTTCCCAACAAAAACCTACATGGGTGATTTTCTTTTTGTTTTCATAAGCGGCCTGAAAAAATAGTAAATCCAAAGGCAAAAAATCTACCTTAACTTCTTTCCCAATCATAGCTTGCTGAGCAGCATCCCTAGGTATTTGATAGCCAATTTGTTTACAACACAATTGAACAAATCCGCTACAATCTAAGCCAAAAGGAGATCGGCCTCCCCAAAAATAGGGCGTGCCCAAAAGAGACCATGCAAAGGACTGAAGCTGTTTTTTTTGAGTGTCGGACAAAACCACAAGATTCGAAGAATCTACAGAAATAAATTTATCTGGGATTCCTCCAAAATTATCTCCCAACATATTGTTGGGTATGTATCCTTGGTATGCATCAAAATCCAATTGAACTTTGCTCCAATTTTCTAGCTGCTCCAACACCGAAAAGGTTTCATTTCTGAGCATTTGTGAAACGATTTCTGATTGAAATGTGGCTTGCTTGTATAGGTTGGTAAAAGATAAGGTGCACTTCCTACGCATCAGAGATGAAGTTTTTCCTTTTTTTCCAGGAGTTGTTCTACATTTTCTTCTCTGTCCAAGTCGGGGACACAACAATCTACCGGGCATACAGCGGCACATTGCGGTTCTTCGTGAAATCCTTGGCATTCAGTACACTTATCGGGAACAATGTAATAGACCTCCTGGCTTACTGGCGCATGTAGGGTATCTGCATCGGTAGGCACACCATTCTCAAGAAGAAAGTTGCCTTTTACCCCTGTACCATCTGAAATTTTCCACTCTGCACCTGCTTCATAAATGGCATTGTTGGGACATTCGGGTTCGCATGCTCCGCAGTTGATACACTCTTCGGTAATCTTAATTGCCATAATTCAAAATTAATCGTTTAAAAATAAAAGTTAGTTGAGCGAAATTTGTTCGTTGGACAAATGATTTTTTTTCATTTGTTCCTTGATTTTCATTTGCCATTGAATATCTTTTTTTTGTTTGGCCATTTTCAATAAGTTCTTATAAGCCAATAAATAGTTTGGGTCAAGAGCAATTGCTTTAGAGAAAAAAGATTTTGCCCTTGCCATTTCACTCTTTCTGACCGCAACAATACCTAGATTGTTCCATACCTTTGCCTCCATAGGATTTATTTTTTGTGCCTTTTGATAGCTTTCCTGTGCCCCATCCAAATCGGAAACTTGAAGTTGTGCATTGCCCAATTTTAACCAAAAATTTGGCATATCTTTCTCAAGCCTACAAGCATTTTTGAGCCAAACCACACTGGAGACCCAATTCCCGAGTGATTGATGTGCAATGCCAATCCGATAAGCCGTCCATGCTTTGGATTTTTCTGGTTTTATTTTTTGGGCAAGCTCAACTATTTGAGCCCAATTTTCCTTTAGGTATTGATAATGAATTAGCAATTCTGTATTGTCTATAGTGTTGAGTAAATTACTGGCTTTTTCTAAGTGAAATGGATTTTTATCAAACTTTTCGTAATAAGTCAGATAAGCCAAAATTAGTTTCTCAGAACTCACTTCGCCTCCATTGATGGCTTTTAAACCAACCATTTTTGAATTTGTGGTGCTTTTTTGAGGGCGACTTTGAATCCAATGATCATGCACAGTAACATGGGGTATGTCCCTTGCCTCGCTGGTCGGCATATGGCAATCTATGCAATTGGAAGATGCCAAGTGATTTAATTTTTCATCAGAAAAAAGACTGGAACTAGGAGAATGGCATTCCAAACATTTGTTGTTGAAATAGTTCTTTCCCATTGCTTTGTGACTAACATGAGGATTGTGACAAGTGATACAAGTCATGGGCTGGGCCGTTTGTTGTGAAGAAATAAAGCAAGCACTTTTTTGCATTCGCTCTGCGTGATTGGCCATATTAAACTTGGGATTTTCTCCTTGATATTCTGGTAAAAAAATTTGGAAAACTTGGTTCAATTTCATCCCAGGCTTAAAGTCGGTAAATTTTTTTCCCTCTTGTAAAATATTGTTTCCCTGAAGATGACACCTTTGACATACATCTATCTGCAAATCCATAGGCAGATTCCCCGGGTTTACGATGCTGTTGTCTGTTCCCGTCATTTTTGTTTGCTCATTTTCCCATTTTTTTACATGCAATTCTCCCGGGCCATGGCACCGCTCACAATCGATCCCACGACCTATTTGTGCAAACTGGTATTTTGAGGCATCTTTCATTATTGGCATGGCATTATGACAACTCATGCACTCACTATTGATCGCTCTTGAGAATCTTGCGTTGTTTCCATTTTCAAATCCCGGGGGAAGATCCCATTTGCCCTCTTGGGTGTAGAAAGTAATGGGCGCTTGATAAATGAAATTTCCTTGTTTGAAGAGATGAGAGTTGGTGTGTTGACCCGAACCAACGATGTAATCTATTTTTTGCACTAAAGCATGAGTAGTATCTTTTCCGGCCAATTTGTACTCCTTCACAAACAACTCATCATTTTGCCAAAATGGCCGATAATAAAATCCATTAACAGAATCAAAAACTACTGTATTTTTATGGAAATGTGCACTGGATTTTGTTTTCTGGGCTGAGTCAAAAGAAAGTCCCATTCCGGTATGAACAAAAGTTTTGTATTGCTCTTGGTGACATTGCGCACATTTTTGTATACCTACATAAGCTACATCCTCTTGGTGGTTCAGAAATTTATGGCCACCACCACCATCACCAAATGAACATGACTGGTAGGCAAAAATCCCAGCAAAAACAAGCAGAACAATAGGGACAGTTATCTGGGTATATTTTATCTTTTCAGCGTCCGAATTTTTCAAGCCAATCATCTGCTCCACCCAATAAATTTCTCACATTCGAAAAGCCATTTTTGGAGAGAAAATCTTTGGCTGCAGCACTTCTCCCACCTCGTTTGCAATGCACGATGATTTCTTCATTTTGCCAATCTTCCAATTCTTCCAATGCGCTAGGAATATTGCCCAAAGGAATCAACTTCCCTTTGAGGTTAAAATCGTTGTATTCGTCCTGCTCTCTGACATCCAATATATTCAGAATCTCTCCTTTTTCAATTCTTTCTTTAAGCTCCTCAACCGTTATGTCGTTCATGTTACAATTTTATGATTTTCTTATAAACTCTCCTTCTTTTTGTACCTTTTGCTAGCAAATAATAATGGCCCTTGGGCAATTGGTGTAAATCGATTTTATTCGATTTACTATAGAAGCAACGAACGAGTTCTCCTTTGAGGTTGTAAATCCGAACATCCTCCAAGGCTTCTTCAAAATGGAGCCAATTTTGAGTTGGGTTTGGATAGACCAAAATTGGTGGTAATACGATTTCTTTTGTACCGGCTATTGGCTGGTAAGCCGAACCAACAAAAGGCCGGATCATTGGACTGCCAAAGAGGCCTGAGACCTTTTGCCAAGAACCAAAAATATTGGCCCAAATTTTTTGATTTTCTTGGACCTTGAATTGAGACAGCCCAGCATTTTTGTCCAAACCCACATGCAAATTGAAATTGTCGGTTTGGGTCCAGCCGATGAAGAACTTCCCTTTGGGCAAAGAGAAAAATGTATCCAAAGAATAATAGTGAAATCCGTTTAACGAATCCGTATAGCTCGGGGTAACGAGCTGTTTTTCCCAGAGTAAATTTTCATTTCCTTCATCAAGTTCAGTCCAAACAGACAAGGTGATTTGTGCCGTGCTTAGGTCTTTTAGTTCTTGATTGTAAAATATTGAAAAGCCACGCAAAGTATCTGCTTTATAAAGTTCAAATTGCACTGCCAATTTGCCAAGTCCTGTGCTTAAATCATTGAATCCAAAGCTCGCTTCCGCAGATCCATCATCATAAGCAAAGTAGTTTCGAAATTTTTGTTGCACGCGAAGGGCGTCGTTTTGTCTATTTTCATTTTGTATTCCATCTTCTTGCATCTCAATTTGCCGATTGATGGTTACAGGACTTGCGAGCAATGAAAAATCGTACATTGGCAATCTCCTTAAACTATTGCTTTGCGCTGCGCAATTGGTTACATTTTGGGTAAAATTTGTACTAGCAATTTGAAGAACTTCAGCGCTATCCTTATGCCTTACTTGAAATTGTTTTGTTGTTTTTGACAGATTACTCACATAAAACCAGATGCTATCATTGGCCAGATTTCCACCTGCCAAAAAATGATCATAGGGCATAGAAGAATAATCTTTGAGCAAACTTGTTGGGGTTGATTGAATGGCATAGTCTTCGAAACCAATGTCTTTGACTGTGCGGTTTTTGTCCAGTAATATATAGTCCAGATGCCACTGATTCGAATTGCCCCAAGCAGGCGTATAGTTGATGAATCGAAATTGAAAGTTTTTGTGGAGGTATCTACCCGCACGAATAGGAATGGCGAGGTACTGAAACGGTCCACCTTCCAAAGTATTGTTTTCCCAAACCAGCGCCCATGTGTTGTTGCTGTCTTTCATCTGCAGGATCAATTTGTCCTTGGCAGTTCTCGGGAAACCCAAACCCTTTGCTTGAACAAAAAATGACAACACAATCGAATCGGCAAGGCTATATTTTTTGGAAAATGAATCTCTCAGATTGATTTTCTTTGAGGTGAGTGTGTCTGCTGCAAACAGCCCTACAGTACCAAGTCTTTCATAGGGCCTGCCTTTTGAATCAAAAAAATCAAAGGTTGCCACTCCGAAGCTGGGTGGTTCTATGGCAAAATGTCCATTGATGTAGGTCCAATTGTCTTGCCACAACAGTGTGTCTGGGTATGGGCCCGACTGAAAGAAATCATCAAAAAAGGGAAGGTCCAAAGAACTCGATTTCTTTTTGAATAAGCGGGATTCATTTGTGTTTTGGTCAATCTTCAGGTCATGGGTGGGATAGCAAATATTGATGTTTTGGGGCAAGGGAGACTCAAAAATCTGACCAAATCCTTTGCCTACCAAAAGTACCCAGAAAAATACTAGATTTATGCTTCTCATGATACGCTTACTAACGAGATTTAAGTGAAAAAAGTATTTGACAATTGTTGCTCATTTTCACTCCCAGTCGACTTCCAATAATGTTGTATCCTTCCGAATTGGCACACCTACTACCAAATTGATTTTGCTTAATCTCGGGATTTCTGTGTTGGGCTTTATGGCTTCCTTTTCACCTTTCAAAAATTGGTCCAAAACTGGTTTGTTCACTTCATCTTCAACACTAGGATCTTGCCTTTCAATTACTTCTGCCAATACAAGGCCATTTGCCCGTAGCATATTCTTGGCCTGCCTCAAACTCGTTTTCCCCGCCAAATCCGGCATCCTAACTTTGGGAATTTTGTCTGAATTTATTGTCAAATAGATTTTTCTACCGCTCTTTACCAGAAGCTTGGCTTCTGGATTTTGGCCAATAACCTCAAGCTTTCTTTTCCCATCCATGTAGGAGGTATCTGCCACAATCATTTGCAAATCCGATTTTTCAATTAGATCTTCTGCCTCGAATACGTTGAGCCCAATTAGGTCAGGCGTTCTAATGGGTTGTTCATTGTGCCTTGTGTATCGATTTAAAAAGAAAAAAAGACCTGCAATCAAAGCAAGAGACAATAGAAAAATGACCATAAGATTTTTAATTATTTTCATTTTGTTTTGGGTCTTTGGGTACCAAATTCTATGATTTGTTGGATAAATGCCAGTGGCGTGTATCCAGAAATTGCCGCTTGATGATAAATGCATGTTGCTGGGGTCATCCCAGGCAAACTGTTGATTTCAATAATGTAAACCTCTATTTTTCCATCCTGCTTTATTTTCACAAAAGCATCAATTCGGCAATACCCTTCTACATTGAGGAACTGTGCTGTTTTCTTCAATTCCTGTTTAACGATTTCTGAAATTTTGTCGTTTTTACTTTTGCTCATGGAGAATCTCGCGGGCGTGATGTTTTGTCCTTCTCCTGCCAAAAACTTTTCTTCCAAACTTAAAATATCCGTTTGGCTTAAAACCTCAGAGGGTTCAAAAACCTGATATTTTTTGGAATGATCGGGCAAAGTCTGCACCAACATACCTCCTGTAATTTCAATCAATTTTTCATTTTCTTTTGCGTGAACAAAGGATTCCAAAAGAATTGCTTTTTTGCTTGGGAATTCATCTGTTTTTTTAAGTCCCAGCGCAATTTCATCTTTAGCATTTCTTTTTTGCGTTCCGCGAAAAGCCAGATTTGCATAGCTCTCCAACTGATGCACTTGGTCAATTTTGATCACCGCAGAAGAGCAACCTTCATCAACTGGTTTGGCAATGAGTGGGAAGGAAAGTTTTTCTATTTCTTCTAAACAACTTTCTTTGTTTTCCTGCCAATTTTCCTTACGCAACAAATAATTGTCAGCGACCATTATCCCTTTGGATCTTAGCAAATTGTTGGTTTCAAATTTATTGATGGTAAGTTGAGAACTTTCCACACTGCTCCCATTGAACGGCAAATGATGGCGAGACAGTTCCTTTTGAATTTCTCCATCTTCCCCTGGTCTACCGTGCAGAGCAATAAAGACAAAATCAACCCTCTTCGACAATTTTTTAAAATTGGTTTCTACAATTTGATTGGTATTGTTCTGCTTTTCAATAATAAAATCGTTCTCAAAATCTTTTTTGATTTCTTCCGCCAATTTTGATTCCTTTTGGCGATCAATTTTGTCGGCAATGTCGTCCGCATTGTCTTTGAGCAAATAACTCATCGGCAGGTGATACAATTCAAGTTTTCCTTGCTTCTTGCGCAAGAAAATGGGGAGCGCTTCAAAAGCATTGGAAGAATTTAACTTTTCAAAAATATTCCGTCCACTTTCCATGGAAATATGTCGCTCTGTTGAATAACCGCCCATAATTACAGCAATTTTTCTTTGCTTGTCTTCTTTTTGATTGAATTGAAACAATTTTTTTAGCTGATCAGAAAGTTTCCGATAAGGTTCCCGATGGATGCTTTTTTTGATGCCTGTGTTGAGCGAGTTTCTGATGATGATGCTTAAAATCGTTTTGGGGTCAATGGAAACTTCGGCTGCCTGATGAAAAAAGAAACTTGAAGGCATCATTCCTGAAGTGGTATTGGGATCATTCAATAATACTTTTCCTTCTTCTGTCACAAAACCATCGATTCGAGCATAGACATTAAAATCCAAGAGCTGGTACAATTTCAAAACCTCTTGACCAAGCTTTTTCATTTGCTTCGGTGAAATTTCCATGGGTGTTTTTTTTCTGGAAATTCCCGGCAAATATTTGGCATCATAATGGTAAATTTCTGAATTCTTAATGATTTCCGTCGGGGGCAACACGATGGGTTTTCCCTCCTGGTTCTCCAAAACAATGGCAGAAAATTCCCTGCCTTTGATAAAAGCTTCTACAATGATTTCTGATTCGTTTTGTATGGCTTCCAAAGAAGCTCCTTTTTCAGGGCGATAAAGCGCCATCAACTGCTCAGGGTGTTTTATTTCTTCGCCATCCATAAGCATTGGAAAACCTATAGAATGATTGAGTTTTAAATTTTGACTGGCAAAGGAATGCAACTCCTCTTTGGAAAGGTTTTTTGGCAATTCATGCCTTCCCCACGCCTGCTGAAACGCAAGATCAAGTTGCTCTTTGTTTTTGGCGATGCTTACACCTACACTAGAGCCTTGATTGGCAGGCTTTACAACGCAAGGGAAGCCTACTTTTTTTGCGATATTCTCTTTGTCAGAGGAGGAAAGGTTTTCTTTTGTAAAAACAAGATATTTGGGTACTTCCAAACCAGCATTTTCCATCCATTTTCTCTGAATACTCTTATTGATTCCAATAGCACTTGACAAAATTCTTGATCCTGAATAAGGTATTTTCAGCCAATCCAGCAGCCCCTGAACGGTTCCATCTTCACCATAAGCGCCGTGCAACACCAAAAAAGCAAAGTCAATGTGTGAAGAAAGTTCACTTAAGGCGATGACCTTACCCAATTCTGACAACATACTCATGTAGTCTATTGAGGACATCTCCAAACTTTCTGCGTAAACACGAAATTTTTGATCTTTCGTTTGGCTTTCTGTGGGAAAGAAATCTCGAATGGTTCCTTTGTAGATGTAAGACCAATCCAAAAGCAGTAAATTTCCGAAAGCATCTACAAAAATGGGAATGGGATCAAAAATTGTTTTGTCCAAATTATCGTAGACTGTTCTGCCGCCTGCAAAAGAAACCTCTCGCTCTCTGGAAGCGCCTCCAAAAAATATTCCAACTCTTATTTTTGGTGTCTTCACGATACTTTAACCTTGAGACAAAGGTAATCCAACCGGATGGCTTTCTGCATCATTTAGAACTTTTGTGTAAAATTGCACCCACTTGGCATCATTTTTGTCAAATATTATTATGAACATGAAAAATACAATGTTTCCGAAAAAACCAACCCTCTTTTACGCATTGTTCATCGCTTTTGCTTTCGTAAATGCGCAGGAAAATGAAAAAAAAGCACTTCCTAGTTGTGAAATAAAAAACATGGATGGGGAAACCATCAATATTTTAAATTATGCCCAAAATGGTAAAATCACTGTTTTTTCTTTCTGGGCTACTTGGTGCAAACCATGCATTAAAGAACTAAATAATGTTGCAGACCATGCCGAAGCCTGGGCAGAGACCTACAATGTAGAAGTGGTGGCAGTCAGTATCGACGACAGCCGCAACATCCAAAGGGTAAAACCCCTGGTGAATGGCTTGGGGTGGGATTACGACATTTTACTGGATCCCAACGGGGATTTGCAACGCAAAATGAATGTGACCAACCCGCCAGTTACATTTTTGGTGGATCTTGAAGGCAATATCGTTTATACGCACACCGGCTATCTCGAGGGAGATGAATATGAACTCGAAGATGAAATTAAAAAATTGATCCACAAAGAATAACCTACTGGAGCAATTCGGGCATGGCGATGTTTCCGAGGGCTACAAACTCCTGCATTCTTTGATTTATTTCTTGCGCGCTTAATTCCAACATCCGTTCTGTTCCAAATTTCTCCACGCAAAAACTAGCCATCGTGGAGCCCACCAGCAAAGCTTTTTTCATATTCTCAAAAGAAATATCGTCTGTCTTTGCCAAATAGCCCATAAAACCTCCGGCGAAGGTATCGCCTGCTCCTGTTGGATCTTGCACTTGATCCAACAAAAGTGCTGGGCAAAAATACGCTTGCCCTT
The DNA here is from genome assembly GCA_963991985.1 of uncultured bacterium. Classification (GTDB taxonomy): domain Bacteria; phylum Bacteroidota; class Bacteroidia; order NS11-12g; family UBA9320; genus MED-G17. The sequence continues at coordinate 22,118 of CAXDRX010000021.1, forward strand.
TTTCGCCAAACAGAAGAGCGCCGTGCTCCCCTTTTTTGATGACCACAAATTTTGGCCCCATGGACGCTATTTTTTTGGCTGCCAACTTCAGGTGATAGCTTCCGCTCAATTGCCGAGCCTCCTCGTCATTGATGATGAGGACGTCTACTTCTCGGAGTACTTTCAATAAGTCTTGCAATGCATTGTCCATCCAAAAATTCATGGTGTCCAAAGCAATCAATTTGGGCTTTTTTTGCAAACCTTCCAGTGTTTTTAGCTGAACTTCAGGACTTAAGTTGCCAAGCATTACATAAGTAGAATCCTGATAACTTGAGGGGATTGTGGGGTTGAAACCAGCCAAAACATTGAGCTCTGTTGTCAAAGTATCGCGGGTATTGAGATTGTTGTGGTATTTCCCTTGCCAGAAAAATGACTTTTCTCCTTTTTTGATTTGCAAACCCTCCAAATCAATCCCAATTTTTTTCATTTTTTTGAGTTGGCTTTGAGGGAAGTCATCCCCGACAACAGCCACCAGATTGACTGGTTGAATAAAATAAGAAGCTGAAAAAGCAATATAGGTTGCAGCACCACCAATGATTTTGTCTGTTTTGCCATAAGGTGTTTCGATGGCATCAAAGGCAACACTTCCGATGGTCAGTAAGCTCATAGATGGGGCAAAAATTGCTTGCTTTGGGGAAATAAAAAAATTTGCACATTGTAAGTTGTTCTAAACAATTAAATTTTATTTTTGCCTCCCGCTGTAAAAAAGTGAAACGCCTCATTAGCTCAGTTGGTTAGAGCGACGGACTGTTAATCCGCAGGTCCCTGGTTCGAGTCCAGGATGGGGCGCTTTAAGCAGTTCAATCTTTTTCACATTCTTTCAAACCCTTTCTAGGTATATTTTTTATTTTAATTTTGCAGCATTATCAAACTCAAGTCGGAATATATCTTAGCCACATTATTTGTATTGGTGGCAACTATATCCTTTATTTTTATTCAAAATTTCTATAGGTTTATTGAAAATGAAAGTAAAGAGATATCCAAGCATAAGAAAATGATAATGGATGAGAATTCACCTGATCCGGGCAAAACTGCAGCTGTCTCTTACGAAAAACCAAAAAATATACCTAAAGTTAAAACAGGTATTTATTTCGAAAGAATTGAGTCTATTGCGATTAAAAACTCACAATGGACAGGTGAATTTTATTTATGGTTTACTTGGAATCAGTCTGAGGTTGATTTTTTAGGTATAAACCCTTTATTGGTAAAACAATATGACTTAAATACTCTAAATGAACTTAAGTTAAATTCAATTATGAATGAGATTAACTTAAACTCATTACCAATATCTATTATTAATGGTGAAATTGAGTCTTTTAATGAAGTTACCAGAAATATCAAGTTAGACCCCAATGAATTATCTTATGTTCAATTTAAGATTAAAGCGAAAACAACTCAATTTTTTGATGTAACACTATTTCCAATCGACGCGCATGATCTTTTAATTTCAATTGAACATTCTTGGTTAAATAGGGATAAAATGTTGTTAGTTCCTGATACAATTGATACGAAAATTAGTTCTAGAGTTTCTGTCACTGGATACACGGTTCATAGAAAAAAATCTAAAATTATAGAAAAGCCTCATGCTTATAAATCAGCTAGAGGTAATCCTAATTTACCAAGTGGTTTTAAGGTTGATTTCTCACAAATTAGGATGTCAGTTCCAATGGCAAGAGGAGGAGTTGAAGGGGTCTTCAAACTATTTTTAATTGTCTATGTAGCAGTAATAGTTGCTTTTCTAGGAACTTTGGCAAGCGACCCCTCTAGGTTTGTGGTAGGATCATTGTTCACTGCTGCGGGTTCTAGTATTATTTTATCTTCAAGATTACCAACTACTGATTTGATTACGCTAGCTGAATTTATCAATGGATTTGCATTAATAACCATTATTACAATAATTATAATGACTGTCATAATTTCAAGTATCACAAAAGCTGATGGAGTGGTAACTAAAAGTGAAAAATATTGGTCAAAGTCGATTTATTTACTATTGGCTGTGGCTTATGTGATATTAAATTATTCTGCATTATCATTAGTAATTTAAATTGAAATCTGTTTCCTTAATTCTTTCTTTTTTTTTTGTTGCTCATTGCACTGGTCAAATTTTAAACGTTGAAAATACTAAATCAATAACTGATAAAAATAGACACTTCTTTTTGAGTCAAGATAAGGGTGAGTTAAATATTGGTAATTTTGCTACCCTTACTTCTGAAACAAAATTATCCTATCATAATACGATAAATAAAAATGAGTTAAGATTTATAGCAGGATATGATTATAGATCTCAAGATAGGAGAACGCTGAAATCTGATTTGGTAATTCATGTACGCAATAATCTTCATTTATTCAAAGATTCGCTAAATTCAGTTTTTTTCTTTGCTCAAAGGGGCAACTCTATGCCACTTAATATGAAATTACGGGCACTTTTAGGTACTGGATATAGGCATAATTTGTACAAAGGTGGTAAAGGTCATCTTGATATAGCTATTGGAAGTTTTTATGAGTATGAGGATTATGAAAGTAATGATGAGGCTTTCACAGCAAATAATTGGAGGGTAAACTTAAATGTATTCAGTTCATTTAAAATTTCTGAAAAAATATTGATAGCCCAAAGCGCATACATTCAAATTAATGCTTTAAATACAGGCGACTTAAGAATTTTATTTGACCCCGAACTTATTTTTAAATTTTCAGAGTATTTTAGTTTTAGCGTAAAAGGTAAAACTAGATACCATACAACGCCTTATTTAAGTAGCTTATTACTTAATGACACAAGAATCAAAACTGGATTGAATTTAATTTTTTAATTGATTCTAGGATGGGGCGCCATTTTTCTCCCCTTTCAATCCCCCAACATTTGGTTCACTCCCCCTTAGCGCCGATGAATTTTTTTCTTCGCCGTGGCGATGTTTTTAAAAATTAACGCTACATTGCATTTATGAAAAATTTTAGCCTCTTATTATTGGCAATATCTATTTTTATTGGTTTCAAAAAAGCAAAGGCAACCCATGCCATGGGTGCAGACATTACCTACGAATGCATCGACACAGGAAAATTCAAAATCACTTTTAAGATGTACCGCGATTGTAGGGGCATCGATTTGGTGGTGGACAATTTTTCTTTGTCTGGCTGCGGAAAACGTTACACCTTGAGCCCCACCCGCACCAAAATTGCAGAAAAAACGCCATTGTGTGCCACAGCAAAAAGCCGATGCAATCCGCCCAATACTTATGGGACGGGCAAGGGCATTGAAGAACACACCTTCGAAATTGTCATCGACTTCAACAAAGCACCATACAGTGCCCTGCGGAAATGTGAATGGGTACGGTTTTCGATCAGCGAAAATGCGAGGAATGGAGCAATCACCACCGGTGTTTCGGGCACCCTTTATAGCGACGCCCTTTTGAACTTGAAAAAGGCACCCTGCAACAATTCCCCAAAGCTAACCAATGATCCCGTTGCTTTTCTGTGTTGCAATCAATCCTTTTATTACAACAATGGTGCCGTAGATTTGAAAGATGGGGACTCTATTAGTTT
>CAXDRX010000022.1:0-21784 GCA_963991985.1 uncultured bacterium
GTTTTACCCCCCAATCGAGCAGCAGCAGAGGCAGCCTCACAACCGGCATGGCCCCCACCGACTACAATAATGTCAAACTTTGTTTTCACGTGGAACACGACATTAATTCATTTTCCAATAATCGCATTAAATTTTTTTGATTTTTTGTACGATCAGCAAATCCGAGTGTATGCAAATGTGCATGAATCAGCACCCTTTTTTCTTCTAAGGCGTATTGTATATTCAGGGCTTGGGCATTCGATCGGACAACCTCGGGGCAGATGAAAACAACAATTTGTCGGGGCAGGTCTTCACTCATTACGCAGGTAATTACGTCGGTGAGGTAATCATGTTGCAACAGTTCTCTGTTTTTTTGGAGCATTTCATCAGGGCTCAAACGAACCACATGAAAGTTGTCTTGGATGAGCCGGTCAGAAAGGCAAGTGCTGATATTTCCGTCTAGGGTCATTAGTGAAGAATGTAAAGAGAAGCTTGTTGGGTTTTCTTTTTTTGACGCTTGTTGACCAAAAACAAGATCATTTGATAGACTCCGGTGGGAAAGTCCCGGGCGGAGAATTGGGGTTCGGACAGCGGAAAGGAGGCAACGCGATTGCCCCATCGGTTGTAAATATGGCCAGTGCTTTCTTGTAAATTCATATTGGGGCCATAAAACACCAATTGGTGGTTGTTGCTTGCTGGGTTCAAGCTGTTGGGAAAAAAAAGAGCAAAGGGTTCGTTTGGAACGACCGTATTGGAAAAACTGGAAAACCCATTGAAGCTTTGTTGGATCCGATAAGCCAGGCCACTTTTTTCATTCGAGATCTGGAAACCCTGATTTGAAGTGCCGAGAAAGTTCCACGTGGAACCTTCTTTGACGAGCACATGACTTTGGTCGATTTGGGGCCAACCTTGGTAATTGTTCCAACTTAACGTTTTGTTTTCTGCTACCAGGACAATGTTTTGATGAATCTTTGAGATGCCTACAATTTCGTCGCAGGTGTTGTAGGTGGCCAATTGGATTTTGTTTTGGACCAATCCAAGATCGGTTTTGTTCAAAAAAACAAGGCTGTCTGTTTGGATTTGATTGCCGCTGATTGTTGATTCTCCGTTGAGGCGAAGGGACCAATAAGATTGGTTCTTGAGGGACAGGGGTGCTAGTTCAACCAATAATGAGTCGTTGCTAACCGTGCTGACCCGAAGGATTTTTGGGTATTGAATCTTGCGAAGATTCTGGGTTGTTAAGCGGAGAGTATTGGAGCTGCTGCTCATTGCCCCACCGGATCGGTAAGAGCGCAACAAAACTCGTATCGTCTTGCCCCGAGGAAAATTTTCGAGCAGATGATCCGTTTCTTGTTCGCCCAAAACTGCATACAAGTAAAATTGTCCACCCCCCGAATCAATGAGTATTTCTTGCCTTTGAACGGCCCATCCCCTGTATGTTGTCCAAGTGAGCTGTATGTTCTCTCCACAGCCTTGGATGGACGCCGACAATTTTGCTGCTCGATGTGGCATGGAAATTGGCGCAAAAAGGGAGCAAGAGTCATAAGGCGCAAGGCCTATGAAAGAAAATTGATGGGCATCAAGATAGGCGTAGGTATAAAGACTGTTGAAAATAGAGTCGTTGATTCCTCCTTGGTTTTTGTACAATCGGTAACCATAGGTGTCTTTGTCTTTGCTTTTTTGCCAACCCACGAGCAATCGACCACTCGTGTCTATGCTCACGGAGTCGATTGGCATGGCTGCGGGTCTCTGTAGGTCCATCTTTAGGGTGTCGGAAACAAAAAAGTTGGATCCTGAACAATCACTGTAGGTTTTGATGAAAAAAATCCAATCCGGATCGAAGTCAGGAATTTTAAAACTGCTTGTTTCAATATCGTTGGAATAAACCTCATCCAAAAGAATGGGCAAACTGGTTGGTTTTTTTCCCCATATTTCATTTTTTTTAAAGGCATTGCAGTTGTCTTGGTTTTTTTTCCAAAGCAAAGAGACGGAAGAGTCTGCAGTGTTTAGGCAGACCTTCATTAATTTGACGGGCCCGTTTATTCCCAATAAAAGTTTTGCTTGTAGCAAAAAGGTGATGAAAACAAGTTGTCTCAATTCTCTTTTAACGAATTTCGAATGATTATTGTTGCAAAATAAGTTTGAAAAAGCGGAAAGAATCGAAACAACAAGAAAGCATTCAATCTTTTAGGCTGAACCAGTGGATTGCCAAAAGCGGTTTGTGTTCAAGAAGAAAGGCCGATGAATTGATTCAAAAAGGATTGGTCAAAGTAAATGGAAAACAAGTGTTGGATATGGGCATCCGTGTTGTGCCAAAAGACAAAGTAAGTGTGGAGGGAAAAACCATAGTTCCCCTTCAAGAGAAAGTGTACATCGTGATGAACAAACCCAAAAACACCATCACCTCCGTGCGCGATGAAAAAGGGAGACAAACCGTGATGGAATTGTTGGCTAAAGCAATAGAAATCAAGGGTTTATATCCAGTAGGGCGCTTGGACAGAAACACTTCCGGCGTGCTCTTGATTACCAATGATGGAGAGATAACAAACAAGTTGATTCACCCCTCATTCAAGGTAAAAAAGGTTTATAAAGTAACTTTAAACAAACCAATAGAAAATCTTGATTTTGAGAGTATTACAAAAGGGGTAATGCTGGATGATGGGGAATTTTCTTTTGACAAGGCAGCAATAATCAATGAGCACAAAACAATCTTGGGTGTAGAGCTGCATAGCGGAAAAAACAGAATTGTTCGAAGAACTTTTGAAGCTTTGGGGTATTCCGTAAAACAACTCGACCGAGTATATTTTGCGGGACTGGATAAAAAAAGACTTAGACCGGGCCAGTACAGAAATTTACGAAAAAAGGAGATATTAGCGCTTAAGACCTTAAAAAAATGAAAAACCAGATTGTTATTTTATCACTTTTTCTATTGCTCTTGGCTTGCTCGGAAACCCCTCCACCGATAGATTATGGCCGAAATGTGCTTGATTTGGTTGATACATCTTATGTGTTAAAACCTTCCAATAGGTCGGCGCCCCAAGAAAAAGGAGTCATTATAGAGGAATTTTCAGGAGTAAAGTGCGTCAATTGTCCTGCGGCCCATCAAGAAGCCAAAAGAATTGTAAGCGGACAACCCAAAGGGCGAGTTTTTGTTGTGACTATGCACCCGTTGTCTATTGCAAACCAAACTTCTCCTTTTGAAGGGGAAGAGCACTTGAGTAACGAGTTTTCAGAGAATATAATGAACAATATCCTAGGAAAGCCGGATGGAATACCTGCAGGCTCAGTGGATCGATATGTTTTTGATGGCCAGACCAAAAGAATAACTTTGGGTTTTTCTAGTTGGGACCAATTTGTCAAAGAAAGATTGGCTATTTCAACCCCAGTAAATATTGTATCGAAATACAATGTAGATACATCAAGCTGTAAAATTACGTTGAGCAACGAATTTGAGTTTACCCAAGAATTGCAAGAAAAATTATTCTTTACGGTCTATCTGCTAGAGAACAATATCATCCAAAAGCAAAAAAACAATAGTGAAACAATCGACAATTACCAACACAATCATGTGCTTCGCAAAACACTAACTTTTTTTAGCGGTGATGAACTTTTTGATTCACCAGAACAAGGGCGATTTATACAAAAAGAGTTCGTGGTTGAATATTCCAAAGGGTGGAAGGATCAAGACTTTGAAATTTTGGTTTCTGTACACAAAAAAAGAGGAAACGATTGGGAAGTTTTGCATGTTGTAGAATCAACCCTTGAGTAAACCAATAGACGAAAATTTTAGTGCCTATCTAGAACACCTCAATTATGAGGTAGGGCTTTCTTCTCACACTGCGGTTGCTTATCGAAATGACGTAGAAAAGTTTTATCAATTTCTCTACGAAATGTCCAAAAATATTGAAGAAGTAGACATTCAAACCGTGCAAGAGTTTGTGGTTTATTTGTCGAGTTTGTGCATAGGTTCTCGTTCCATCAATCGTATTTTGTCAGGGGTGATAAGTTACTTAAGGTTTCTGGCAGAAACCAAGGTGTTGCCAATTATTTCATTTGATTTATTGGATAGGCCTAAAATGGAAAAAAGACTTCCTGAGTCTTTAGGTCCTGAAGAAATAAGGAAAATTATTCTAGCTGTGGACCTTAGCAAACCTTTTGGCCATAGGGATCAAAGCATTTTGAATACTTTGTACAATACAGGCATCAGAATTTCCGAATTAACGAATCTAAAATCAGATGATATGTACAAAAGCGAAGGTTTGCTGAGGGTGTTGGGAAAAGGCAACAAACAAAGGTTGGTTCCGATTAGCAAAGAGGTTATCGATTCAATTGATTTTCAGATTGATGTGAGAAAAAAATTAAAGCACAAATTCAATAAAAAATTAAACCCATTGTTCGCCAACAAATTTGGTAACCCATTGAGTCGAAACTATATATTTATGCTTATCAAGAGCTTAGCGATTGCTGCTGGTGTAAAGAAAAAAGTGAGTCCTCATACCTTTAGACACTCATTTGCAACAGCACTTTTAGAGGGGGGTGCAGATCTACGATCCATTCAAAGTATGCTGGGCCACGCCTCGATAACGACGACAGAAATGTATTTACATACGGATACTCAACATCTACGGAAGGTGATGGAAAACTGTTTCCCTACGCCATTATTCAATGAAGGCCAGTGAGTCAATACCGCCTTTTACTTTTTGACCAAGGCAGCAACTTACCTTGCAGGAAGTAGGTAAAAAAACATCCAGGCGGCTACCAAACAATATAAACCCCATCTCTTTGCTTTGGGTTACTTCATCACCAGGCTTGCAATAAGTTCGAATTCTTTTGGCCATTGCCCCAGCAATTTGTTTGAATTCTAGGTGGACGTTATCATTCCGAACCCCAATCAAACAATGCTCATTCAGGGTGCTACTTTTGGGCCGAAAAGCAGGCAGAAATTTGCCTTTTTTGTGAATCACTTTGGTTATTCGTCCACTGATAGGCATTCTGTTGATGTGCACATTGTGAAGGTGCATGAATACGGAAACCTGAATGGCTTTGGCTCCTTCTCCAAAATTGGGGTAGTCTACAGTATCAACAACCACAATTTTGCCATCGCAAGGACTTATAATTTTAGCGTCATCAGTATTGAGCTGGCGCCAAGGGACCCTGAAAAATGAAAGAAAGAAAACCAAGCCCACAAAAAACACAAATGAAATAAGAAAAAAAAGCAATGAAATTCCTTGTGAGGGCAGGATCAACAAAGAAAGGATTGCATACGACAAACATGTGAATGCTAAAAACTTATAACCTTCTTTGTGTATGTACACTTTAAAAAATACCCCTTAACTTTTTGGTTTGCGCAACTTTATCTATTGCCAAAATATAAGCTGCAGTGCGCAGGGAAACATCATAGCGTTTGGAAACTTGCCAAACCTGTTCAAAGGCCTGTTTCATAATTCTGTCGGCTCTTCTATTCACACGTTCTTCTGTCCAGAAATAACCAATTTGGTTTTGAACCCATTCGAAATAGCTGACCGTTACACCCCCGGCATTGGCCAAAATATCAGGAACGACAATTACGCCATTTTTTGTCAAAATATCATCTGCTTTGTGCGCAGTTGGTCCATTGGCCCCCTCTACGATTAATCTTGCCTTGATGTCATGCGCATTGGCTTCGGTAATTTGGTCTTCCAAGGCAGCGGGAATCAAAATATCGGTGTCCAAAGTCAAAAGTTCGTCATTGCTTATTTTGTCTGCTTTTAAACCCTCTAGCGTACCATTGTTTCGCTTGACAAATTCAATGATTTCAGGAATATCAAAACCATTTTTGTTGTAATATCCCCCAGAAATATCGCTAATGGCAACAATTTTTACACCCTGTTGGCCAATGAGTTTTGCGGAAATAGAACCGACATTTCCAAAACCTTGAACAGCACATGTAGAAGAGGTAGGATTGATTTTTAGTTTGCCCATCGCAGTTCGAGTGCTTACCATTACCCCTCTTCCTGTAGCTTCGAAACGACCTTCAGAACCTCCCAAAACTTTTGGTTTTCCGGTAACAACCCCTGGAGTTGATTGGCCTTTTATTTTGGAATACTCATCCATGATCCACGCCATCACTTGAGCGTTTGTTCCCATATCAGGAGCTGGAATATCCTTGTCCGGACCAAAAACGTCTTGCATGGCATTTGTGTAAGCTCGGGTGAGTCTTTCCAATTCCCCAGCACTCATCTCCCTTGGATTGCACTTTATGCCCCCTTTTGCACCACCGTATGGGATTCCAACTACTGCACATTTCCATGTCATCCAAGCGGCAAGCGCTTTTACTTCTTGGCTGTTCACCAAATGCGAATAGCGAATTCCTCCCTTGGAAGGACCCAACAATGCAGAATGAACCACACGAAAAGCTTGGAAAACTTTGATACTTCCGTCATCCATCGTAATGGTAAGATTGGCTTCATGAGATTTCTCTGGAAATTTCAGCGCATTGTAAATACCAGAATCGAGACCCAAAATTTCTGCGGCCTCATCAAATCTTTCCATCATTGACTCTAAGGGGTTTAGAGCATCTTTGATGGGTGCTGGCTCTTTATATCTCGAACGCATAGCAAAATATTTGCGACAAATGTAATTCTAAATTTGTCATTGTTTTTTTACGAAAATTAATTGTAATCAATCAAATTAGTTGTTCCAGAAATAGTTGATGAAATAATAGACCATGTAAGTTATCGTAAATGAGTCGAAACGATCCATCAAACCACCGTGTCCTGGCATTATCATACCACTGTCTTTTAAACCAGATCGACGTTTCAGAAAAGAAATGTAGAGATCACCAATACTTGCACCCAGGGCCACGACAACAGGAACCCATAAAGGCTCCTTCAAAAAAATGCTACATGATCCCAAAAAGACAAGCCCTGACAGGTAGCCTTCTATACTTTTTTGGGGCGAAAGTTTTTTGAATGGTCTTGTTTTGCCAAAAAAATAACCACCCAAGTAAGAGAAAACATCAAAGCCCCAAATAAGCAAAAACAACAAGAAGCTGTTTTGCTTTTTCTCGAGAAGCTTTATTTCTGAAAGAAGAAAAAAAAACGGAGTTAGAAAATACAAAAGAAGCAGCCAAAACCGGGTGTTTTTCATCCATAAATTGGCAAGAAAGGATAGCAAAAAAAGGAAGGCAAAAACAAGCAAAACCCATGGCTTGTTTTTCCAGGAAGTGTTCAAAAAGGAAAAAAAAAGCGGCAAAAAGACGAGCAAAGTCAAAAGACGACCTTTTGGAGATATTTTGGGTAAAGAAAAAGAGCCTGCTTCCCAAAGAATCGCAGAAATGAATAGGCCAAAAATGAGATAACTGTGCCCACCTGGATATACCAAAGACCACCAGCAAAGGAAAATAAAAATGATTCCGCTAATCGCTCGAGTTTTCATTGTTTTTTTGCAATAGAAGGAGTTTTTTTTCTTTTTTATTCATTAGGAAAAGCAGGGCAATGATTGCCACAAAAGAAGCCAAGGCGAGCAAGGGATTTATGTGAAAATCTTCTTCGAGGGCAGGAATTTTTGTTTGGCGCCACTTGTTCAAGTAATCTTGTAGCACAGCCAATCCATTGTTCAGAAAATGAATGGATACTGAAGCCCATATGCTACGAGAAAAGTAAGCGACATATCCTAAAATTCCTCCAAGCAAAATCATGGGCAAAAGTTTTAAGGGTTGAACATGTATAAATGCAAACAAAAAGGAACTAAGCCAAATGCCTGTGTGAAAGTTGCCGGCCATTCCGATGAGTCGTTTCATGACAAAACCACGAAAAAATATCTCTTCCATCAACGCGGGAAAAAAGGCCATGAAAAGAACGACAGCAATAGACCCCACCCCTCTATTTTTCTGCAATACCATTTGGTAAATTTTATTGCTTTGGTCTTCAAGTGTTTTCATCACTTCGCTCAATTCTGAGGGCAATGTTAGGTTTTGATTGATTTGCAATAGAAACCCTACGGCTGCATAGCTGAATAGAAAAAGCAAAAAGGACAGAAACAATTGATCTGCAATGGGTTTTCGGTTCAAGGTCAGATCGTTTGCCCAGTGGTAACGAAAAATTTTGGACAAAACGTAAGGTGCCAAAACAAAAGAAAGGGAGGGAAAGAACAGCCCACAAACAACCAATCCCCACCATTCTTTATTGCTCAATTGTTGGCTTGGACTCAATTCGGACAAGGAAAGATTTAGCACAGCTCCTGAAAACACAATGGCCAGCTGAGCCAAAAGAGCACTTAACAAAATCCAAAAACCAATACCCATTAGCAATTTTTGCCAATCTCCAATTCTTTTTGTTTGGTTTTTGTTTGTCATTGTACTTTTGTTTTGCAAAAATGGTTAAAATAAGGGACATAAACTTGGGGAAACATCCTTTGCTTTTGGCTCCTATGGAAGACGTTAGTGACCCACCCTTTCGGATGGTTTGCAAAAAAAATGGTGCAGACGTTATGTACACAGAGTTTATTTCTTCAGAGGGTTTAATAAGAGACGCTCTGAAAAGTACGGAAAAGCTGGACATTTATGAATACGAACGTCCCATTGGAATTCAAATCTTTGGTTCGGACATAGAATCCATGAGGCAGGCAACCTATATTGCTTCAAAAACAAAACCAGATATAATTGATATCAATTACGGCTGTCCTGTAAAGGCAGTTGCTTGCAAGGGAGCAGGGGCAGCACTTCTTCAAGACATTCCAAAAATGGTTGAAATGACCAAGATTATAGTTGAATCTACTGATTTGCCCGTAACGGTAAAAACACGATTGGGTTGGGATCATCAATCCATTAAAATTGTAGAGGTTGCAGAAAGGTTGCAAGATGTTGGCATCCAAGCCATTTCTATACATGGACGTACCCGAAAGCAGATGTACAAAGGAGAGGCGGACTGGCAACCCATTGCCAAAGTCAAAAACAATCCCCGAATGCACATTCCTGTTTTTGGAAACGGAGACATAGATTCACCGGAAAAAGCCCAAAAAGCATTGAACAAAAGCGGTGTAGATGGTTTGATGATTGGTCGTGCGGCCATAGGAAACCCTTGGATTTTTCAGCAGATAAAACACTATTTCAAGACAGGCAATCACATGGAAGAGCCCACTATTGAAGAAAGGGTGGCCGTTTGCAAACTTCATCTCAGGGAATCTTTAAAATGGAAAGGACAGCGTCGAGGCATCTTTGAGATGCGCCGGCACTATAGCAATTATTTTAAGGGAATCCCAGGGGTCAAACCCTATCGATCCAAACTTGTGGAGGCCGACAGTGAAATCGCTATTTTATCTATTTTAGATCAACTGAAAAATTACCGTTTGGAAAAAGCCTAAAGGTTGGGGTTGTTTTGTGAATTTTATGCTTGATTTTTCTATTTGCCGAAAGAGGCCTTCATATTGTCGAATTTTTTATCATTGGTAACGTCTTGTCCTCCGGTGGCGCCCCCTGAAACATCAGGATCGGTGCGGGGAAATTCATATTTGTCTGCAAAAATCTCATCGCCTAAAAGATCATTGAATACTTTTTTAACCAATGGGAGACCCACAATTTCGTCTTCACCCCCTTTGGTTTTACCACCAATTTTAAATTCTTTTTTAAAGGCACTAAGTTCTATTCCGGAAGGCAATCGTAAATGTTCTTCGTGGTCACTAAGTTCGCTTCTTTGAACGAGCTTTTGCCGCAATGTTTCGGGGTTTGGTATCTTGGTAAGATAAATTAGATTATTTGGATTCCCGTCATTTTTTCCTGTTTCTATCCGTTTGTTTTCGATTCGATTCTTTTTCTCAATGACCTCTTTATTGATCCAATCTTTTGGCGGAACAGATAATTTTTCGGTCAATGTAAATAAGCCTTCTTTCTGTTGGGCGTCATTTGCTAAAGCTTCTTGACTGTCTAGTTTGCCAAAAAACTTGGCACCTTGCTCTTTTCCAAGTTCCCCATCCATTTGACCGAAATCCCATTTTTTTCCTGTATTTTCAAAAACAATAGGAGTGTCCCATCGGGCAGCACCTTTATCGTCGAACTTTTTTTTGTGCTTTGCCAAAAAATCGGCGGTGAATATCTGATCTACAGGATTAACCCATTTCCTTTGTTCATCCCTTGGATCATAGTTATCGGTCAAATTTTGATTTTCCCCCAATTTCCTTTGATCTTTTACATCGCTGGCCTCATAACGTTGAAGGATATTTCGGCCATTGGCCATTGCTTGTAGCTGTTTTACGTCGTTGAGCCGATCCGCATTGGAAGCAAGATTTTGTAGTTGCGAAAGATCTTTTTCAGGTGAAGAAAAAGAAATGCCATCCTCAAAAATTTCTTACTTGCCTATGCTTTCGAATTTTTCAGTTTGATTTTTATTTTGAGACTTAAAATCCAAGAAAAACAAAAATATGGAATCAAAACAAAATGTAGAAGAAATTTGAAGACAACAAAACAACGATTACGAATTTTAGGACTTCAAACTTTTGTTGCTGGAGAGAAATCAGATAAAAGGCAAGGGTTGAAAGTAAGGGAAGAATAAGACCCGAAATAATGCGCAATGAATAATAAGACCGATCCCTCCAATTGATCAATCGAAACCAATTGACTTCCTTGAATATAGGAGATACAGAATACTCCATGGTTTCATCAACAAGCTTTTTTTTTGCGATGCTTCTTCCTATCGAGAAGGAACATTTTGTGGCCACAATTTTGTAGGAATAATGAAAGTTTCCCGAAGGATTGTAGTGTTCTTGTCGTTTTCTTTGGACTTCTAGGATAAGATCTTTTGAACGATGACCGGGCAATCCAAAGTCGATGAGAATCAAGACGGATAGTAAGTAAACAAAGACATCAAAAAAAAATCTTGGCTTCGCGATTATTGCTCTCATACTTTGTTCTCCACAAAGGCGGTCCATTCTTCCAATAGTTCTCCTCTCAGTACTCTAGGAAATTTGTTTTGAGCTCCTTCACGACCTCTTTTTCGCATGAAAGCTATGAATGTTTCTTGGGGCATTGTTCTAACAAAAACCCCTTTCAAAGCTGCTTGCCTTTCCGTTGCATAATCGGCATTTAATTCTTTCAATCGTTCGTCCAAGGCCTTTTGCAGTGCTTCAGTTTGATTAAAATCACGATCAATTCCCAAATACCACTGGTGGGCGAAAAACCCTTGATAAGGCTGACCAACTACACAAAATTCTGGTATATTTAGTCCAAAAGATTCTGCAAGATCTTCAATGGCCTGGTTCATATTGTCTACCGATAAGTGTTCTCCGCACAAACTGATGAAATGTTTGGTGCGGCCCGAAATTTTTATTTCCAATTCTTCAAGGTTGGTAAATTGGATAACATCTCCGATAAGATAGCGCCATGCACCAGCATTGGTACTCATTACCAAGGCATAGTCTTTATTTTCTTCTACTTGGCGAATACTTTGTGTTTGAACACCAGAAAGCAAGCTACCCTCGGAATCAAAATGCTCTTCATCAAAAGGAATGAACTCATAGAAAATTCCATTCCTGATGAGCAAACGCATGCCTATTTCACTTCCCATTCTTCTTTGAAAAGCAATAAATCCCTCTGAGGCCAGGTAAGTTTCAAAATATTTTATTTCATGACCAAGCAATTCGTTAAACCTTTTTTTGTAGGGTCGCATGGCTACACCTCCATGCGCGTAGGCTCGAAAGTTAGGCCACATTTGATGAATGTTGTCCAGTTGATAATGTTCTAAAATACGTTCAAACAGCATTTGAATCCAAGCAGGAACACCCGCCACCAATCCCACATCCCAATTTTTGGCTTCCAAAGTCATTTTCTGAATTTTTTCTTGCCAATTGTTTTCGTGTCTAATGGCAGGTTCAGGCTTGCTAAAACGTTGGAAAAGTATCGGTACCTTGTTGGTAGCAATACCACTTAAATCACCAGCATAAAAAACGCCATTGTACTCCAAATTCGTGCTCCCACCGACCATGAGCCAATGTTTGGCGAAAGTATCGATGCCAACATTGTTTCTGTTGATGGAAAGCATTTGTCTGAAACTAGCTCTTCTCATGGACCGAAGCATTTCTTTGGTGACGGGAATATACTTACTAGCCCCGTCTGTTGTTCCCGAACTCAAGGCAAAATGACTTACCTTACCCGGCCAAGTGATGTTTTGTTCCCCTTGTTGCAGTCTTTTCCACCAAGGAAGCATTTGGCTATAATCTCCCAGTGGAACTTGGTTTTTAAAGGCATCAATCAGAAAGTCAGATTTAAGGATCTTGCCAAATTGATGGACTTCTCCAAAAAAAGTATTTTTCGATTTTAACAACAACCGTTGCAATGTCTTCCCCTGGATGGCATAGGCATTTTCTAAACTTATTTTTTGGAAAATTTTTACGTTTTTTGAACGCTGAACAAGTCCTTTGATTCGGCTCATTTGATCACAACAGATGCAAAGTAAAGGAATAATACGGTATGGTAGACAACAAGTTGGAGTGGCAAAAAATAAAAAATTTGATTTTTGAAATTACGGGAAAGGAAGCCAGTGTAGAGGCGATTTTGTTTTTGATTGGACAAAGGGAATTTGGTGGTTTGAGAAGAAACTATTCCAAAGAAGAAAAAGTTACGCTCATGGACATAGCCCTAAAGCGAATTATGAGCATCACCGGCTATTATACCAAAGTAGGAATCGATAAAAAAGGCTTTCCAGTTTGGGAAAAGCAAAAAGATTTTGACGAAATGAATCCTTTTGATCAAGAAATCCTGATTCGAAATCACATCATTGAATATTTCAAACAAGAAGGCTTAATTCAATAAATATTTTCTGAAAAAATTTTCTGTAAAAAGGTTGTGTCCTGCCTCAACAATATGCAATCGGGCGTGTGGAACTTTTTTGACAAACTTTTTGGCTTTTCGGGCAGGAACGATTTTGTCGTATCTTCCAAAATAGAGATTTACTGGGATTTTGAAGTGGTTAAGTTTTTGATAGACCAATGGGTATCCAACGTGGAGAGATTCAACCCTACGCCAACGCTGAAACAAGAGCATCCGCTTTTCATGAGAATTGATCTGACTACGCATGAAATTGGCCATTTTTTTTGAAATCCATGAAAATTTAAGAGAAAGCGAAATCAACCGCAGAAAAAAACGAGGGTTTTTAATGAAATATTGAAAAAGCTGAATTCCCCAGCGATGGAGGGTAATGAAATATCGGCCTCGATTGGGTAAGAGCCCATCGGCAGCAATAAGATGACAAGCTTCGGCGCGTTTGGGGAACAGTTCCAAGGCTTTCAGCGCAAAATTACCTCCCAAACTGAAAGCAATTAATTCGAAAAGTTCAATCCGTTTTTCTCGGAGAAATTGTCTCAAGAAACTTTCAAAAAAATCAGGATCAAAAGATTTTTCGTCAATCCGTGTTTTGCCGTGAAAAGACAAGTCGAAACTGTAAATCGTATATCGCTGATTTTCGGCAATGTCAAAATGCTTAAACATAGAGCCGTCCAAACCGTAACCATGAAAGCCAAGAGCAATCTTTGGCCCTTTTCCGAATCGATGGTAATGAATGGTCGAATTCTTGTAGATAAAATCAAATTCCACGGCAAGGCAAATAACATAATTTTGCTCGAGTTTATGCCATTGAATCCCAACTTAAATTCTGTTCTAATCATTGGAAGCGGTCCCATTATTATTGGTCAAGCTTGCGAATTTGATTACTCCGGCTCCCAAGCAGCAAGATCTTTAAAGGAAGAGGGACTTGAAGTAACCCTGATCAACTCCAATCCAGCCACCGTAATGACCGACCCCATCATGGCAGACCACATTTACCTAAAGCCATTGACCATCCAATCTTTAGAAGAAATACTTAAAGAAAGAAAGATTGATGCAGTATTGCCCACAATGGGCGGACAAACCGCATTAAACCTTGCAATGGAAGCAGACGAGGTTGGACTTTGGGAAAAATACAAAGTGGAAGTGATAGGCGTGGGGACAGATGCCATTGAAACTACTGAAAACAGAGAAGCGTTTCGAAAGTTGATGAACAAAATTGGTGTTCCAGTTGCCCCAGCAAAAATTGCCAATTCTTTCTTAGAGGCCAAAGAAGCAGCACAGGCTTTGGGTTTGCCTGTTGTAATTCGTCCATCCTATACCCTAGGTGGATATGGAGGCGGCATTGCTTATACCAAAGAAGAATTTGAAACGGTAGCCACCAGAGGTTTAAATGCATCACCTACCCATGAAATTTTAATAGACAAAGCCGTTTTTGGTTGGAAAGAGTTTGAATTGGAACTTTTGAGGGATCACAAAGACGATATCGCTGTCATTTGTACCATTGAAAATATGGATCCTATGGGCATTCACACCGGTGATTCGGTCACTATTGCCCCTGCCATGACGCTTAGTGATACGGCTTTTCAAAAAATGAGGAATTACGCTTTTAAAATGATGCGATCGATAGGAAAATTTTCAGGTGGTTGTAATGTTCAATTTGCTTTGAATCCAGAAAATGAGGATGTCATCGCTATAGAAATCAACCCACGGGTTTCAAGATCTTCCGCACTTGCCTCCAAAGCAACGGGATATCCCATTGCGAAAATTGCCAGTAAATTGGCGCTTGGATATGCATTAGACGAATTGAAAAACCCCGTAACAAAAACCACTTCTGCTTTTTTTGAACCTGCCATAGATTACACAGTGATTAAAGTTCCTCGTTGGAATTTTGAGAAATTTCCGGGTGCAGACCTGTCCTTGGGATTGCAAATGAAATCCGTGGGAGAGGTCATGGCCATAGGCAGAAGTTTTACAGAAGCCATCCAAAAAGCGGCACAATCGATGGAAATAGGACGAGCAGGCCTTGGCTTGGATCAGAAAAGCAGCAAAAATTTAGAAGAGATTTTAGAAAAATTAAAAAATCCAGGCGCCGATCAAATATTTATTCTTCGTGATGCCATGGCCATGGGAATTCCGATCACCAGCATCCAAAATATAACCAAAATAGATCGATGGTTTTTGGAAAAAATCTACAGCATTGTAAAAATGGAAAAGGAATTGGCCAAATTTAGCATCCAAAATATAGACAAAGAATTGTTGAAAAAAGCCAAGCAAATGGGCTTTTCAGATGTTCAGATAGCCAACGCCTTGGGTCAATGTTCAGAAGAAGAAGTAAGAGCCAAAAGAAAAGAATTCGAGCTCATCAGAGGTTATAAAATTGTTGACACGTGTGCCGCAGAATTCCCCTCCGATACCAATTACTTTTATTCCACATATGATGGTGAAAACGAATCCGTATCATCCAAGAAAGATAAGGTAGTTGTGATTGGTTCTGGTCCGAACAGAATTGGCCAGGGAATAGAATTTGATTATTGTTGTGTTCACGGGGTTTTGGCCTCCAAAGAAACCGATTTTGAAGCCATCATGGTCAATTGCAATCCCGAAACAGTGAGTACGGATTTTGATATTTCTGACAAATTATATTTCGAGCCTGTTTTTTGGGAACATCTTCTAGACTTGATTGAATTTGAAAAACCAATTGGCGTTGTCGTGCAATTGGGCGGTCAAACGGCGCTCAAGCTATCTCAAAAACTGCACGAGCATGGTGTCAATATTCTGGGTACGTCATTCGAGGCAATGGATTTGGCGGAAGATCGAGGCCGTTTTTCAGATTTCCTAAAAGAATTAAACATTCCCTACCCAGATTATGGTGTAGCAAAGTCTGCGGAAGAAGCTTTGGAAATTGCCAATCGGGTAGGATATCCTGTTTTGGTAAGACCCAGTTATGTTCTGGGCGGACAAGGAATGAAAATTGTTATCAACGACGAAGAACTTCAAACTTGGGTGTTAAAACTTCTTTCGGAAATGCCGGAAAATCAAATATTGATCGATCACTTTTTGGATCGAGCCGAAGAAGCAGAATCGGATAGTATTTGTGACGGTGAGCAAGTTTTTACCATGGGAATCATGGAGCATATAGAGCCTGCCGGAATCCATTCTGGAGATTCTTCGGCGGTTTTGCCACCATTTAGTTTAAGCAAAAAAGTAATCGAACAAATAGAAAACTATACCCAGAAAATTGCCAAAGAGATGCATGTGTTGGGTTTACTCAATATTCAATTTGCAATCAAAGACGAAAAAGTCTATGTGATTGAGGCCAACCCTAGGGCCAGTCGAACAGTACCATTTATATGCAAGGCCTACCAAGTGCCTTACATCAATTATGCAACTAAGATTATGTTGGGGAAAAACAAGTTGAGTGACTTTGACCTTGAACCCAAGCCCCAAGGCTATGCCATCAAAAAGCCTGTTTTTTCTTTCAACAAGTTTCCAAATGTAAACAAACAACTAGGGCCAGAAATGAAATCTACAGGAGAATCGATTCTATTTGTCAAAAACACCAAAGACCCTTCATTTAGAGAAATCTACAAGGAAAAAAGCATGTACTTGAGTAGATAAGTCAATGTTCAAAATATTGGCAACTCCTTGTCAGAAAAAAGTTTTAATTTCTGGTAAATCACCACAAAAATTTTTGATTTTTTCAGGTGAAAAGCAAAAATAAAACGTACTTCGCAACATCATGAAAGGTACCCCAAGTGCCTACCAACACCTGCAGGATGTATTTGGTGTGGTAGATCAAATGAATGCAAATCGTTTTGGCTCTTTTTTTTCACCTCAAGGAAAATTTATCTTTGGAAATGCGCCTGCTGCCATTGGCCCTCCAGCAATAAGTGAAATGGTAGATCAATTTTTTTCAGCCATTCACGGCATCCAACACCTAAATCTTGAAATCCAAAAAGTAGGTGATCTTTTCTTGGTTACAGGAGAGGCTCGCTATACCCGTCATGATGGAAGTGTTTTGCAAGTTCCTTTTGCCAATACCATTGCTTTGGATCAAGAAAATTGCATCACCGACTATCAGATCTATATTGACAACTCCCAATTGTTTCAATAAATATTTTAACGCAACAAACATCTTTGCCACTAAGAGGTTAAGCAAAGAGTGATTGATATTGAAAAAGTGTTAAAACCACACATCGAGGCACTTACTGACCATCCGATTTACAGTAAAATGCAGAGCTTGGAAAGTTTGAGAAAATTTTCGGAATGGCATGTTTTTGCCGTTTGGGATTTTATGAGCTTGGTTAAGTATTTACAATCAGAACTTACTTGTGTTGCTTTGCCTTGGCAACCACCTCAAAATCCGCAAGTAGCTAGGTTTATCAATGAAATTGTGCTGGGCGAAGAATCAGATGTAGACGAGAATGGAGAACCCAAAAGTCATTTTGATATGTATTTGGAAGCGATGAAAGAGCTGGGGGCTTCCACAAAAAAAATTCAACAATTTATGGATGCCATTCAAGCAGGAATGTCTGTGCATCAAGCCTTGGAAATCAACCATGTTCCCAAAGCTGCTCGCAATTTTGTTGCCTTTTCTTTTGATTGTATTGCAAGCCAAAAAGCCCACGTGGTGGCTGCAGCTTTTGCCTTCGGAAGAGAAGGAATCATCCCCGATGTTTTCACACAAATTTTGGACCAATCAGATGGGGGCAAAAAAAGCTATTCCAAGTTTTACTATTACATTCAAAGACACATTGAGGTAGATGGAGATTCTCATGGGCCACTGGCTCTACAAATGATCGATGAATTGTGCGAGAAAGATGAAAACAAATGGAAAGAAGCGCTAGAAACTGCAGAAAAAGCAGTGAAGGCTCGATTAGAATTGTGGGACGGTATTGCAGAAAATTTGTAAAAATTTCAATTGGCAATCACCATTTCATGAACGCTGCACGCATGAATTTCAACATTTTCTTTGAACCACTGGTGGCGGAAATGATGGTTTGACTTTTCTTCAAATCGCATGTTGTGTTTGCCGGCAGAGACTACCATGCAGCACTTATGTCCTGGCCTTACACTGGTCTGCCATGTTTCATTGAGGTACACATCAATGTCTGTGGCATAATTGTTCTTGATGCACAATTCAGCTGTACGGTTTTTTGTGCAATCGTCTTTTTCCCCTTGAAGTTCCTCATCCATTTCTCCGTGATGACAAGAACCAAGAAGCAAGACATTGATCAGTAAAATAAGGATACATCGGCCCATGGATAAATAAGAAAAGAAAGGGTGAAAAGTTTGTCAATCAGCAAAAAAACCACCAATCTTTTCCCTCTTCTCTATGCATATTTTGCATAAATGTTTGAATTTCAGATTGTTCTTGCGGTGAAGAAACCGCGACTATTGTTTGGCTGTTTTCCCAAGCAAAAGTGGATATATCTTGGATGATTCTACCAAATATATCATGACCAATTTTGTGAGGGTTGTTGCTCAACCAACTGAATTCAATGGCATCTTCTTGAAGGATTTTGGCCAAGGTTTTTCCCTTGTTTCCAGCCCCCCAAAGAACAATTTTTTTGCCATTTTGATACTTCAGTTTTTTAAAATATTTCCATTTGATGGAGAAATAACTTTTGGGAAAATATCGCTCGTCTTTTCGTGAGGTTCGATTCGGGTGATCCCTCCAAAAATGGACCGTTTCGTTGACCACTTCATAGGGCAATTTGTGCTCCATAGTCCTAAAAAACAGATCATAATCTTCAGGAAGAACTTGGCAATGAAAGCCTCCAATTTCTTGAAAAGTTTTTCGCGTCATGAGCCAAGCAGTGGAAGGCAAAAGACACTCTTTGAACATCTCCGAATCAAAAGTTCTTTGGCTTAAGTGCTGATTGATCCAAGCTTCATATTTTCTAAAGCCCGGACCAACGAGCCAGTCGTCGGAAAAATATTGGACTTTTCCTACAGCAATTTTTCCCGCACCAGAAATCCTATGCAAAGCTTCCAATTTGTGGGGAGGCATCAAATCGTCGGCGTCCATTCTTCCAACCAATTCCCCTTTGATGTATTGTTCGCCAAGAAGCAAGGCATCCACAATTCCTTTGCCTTTGTTGGGGTAATATTCAAATCTAGAGTTTTTATTAACAAAAGATTGAAATACTTTATCTGAACCATCACTTGATTTGTCGTCAACACCAATCAGTTGCCAATTTTCGTGCGTTTGTTGGGCAATGCTTTCCAAACAAGGCATGAAATATTTCCCTGGATTTTTGAAGGGCATTACAATGGAAATCAGTCTTTTTTTACTGGATAACTCCACTGCCCAACAATTCTTCCCCTTGATAAAAAACACAAAATTGACCTGGAGCTACTGCCCGCTGTTGCACATCGAAATGCACCCAAACACCTCTTTCATTTTTTTCTAGTTTGCACTTTTGGTCGGCTTGCCGATAACGAATTTTGGCTTGCAAAGGCCTTGGATTGTTCTCCTCGGGAACATTCAACCAGTGCAGGTCGTTTTGGGCGATCCAAAGTTTCTTCCTAAACAAAAGCGGATGATCGGTTCCACGGCCCACAAATAGCGTATTCTCTCGGGTATTGGTTTCGAGCACAAAAAGAGGTTCACCGGTTCCTCCCACGGCCAGTCCTTTTCTTTGCCCAATGGTATAAAAATGCGCACCAGGGTGTTCGCCAACCACCTCTCCATCCTGGAATTCAAAATTCCACCGATTGCTTTCTTTTTCGTAGTTCTTTTGGGCAAAAACGGGCTTTATTTCTACGATTTTCCCTCGCTTGCTTTTCAATTGTTGTTGCAAAAAAATAGGAAGCTTTACCTTGCCAATGAAGCACAATCCTTGAGAGTCTCTTTTTTCCCAAACAGGAAGATCCAATTTTTTCGCTATGGCACGAACTTCAGATTTCTTTAGTGCTCCGATGGGAAAAAGCGCTTTGGACAGTTGAAACTGATTCAATTGACAAAGAAAGTAGCTTTGGTCTTTTTGGGTGTCTTTTCCTTTGAGAAGTTGAAACACTTGTTTTCCATCCTTTTCTTCAGAGGACTTTTGACAATAATGACCGGTGCCCACAAAGTCGGCACCCAAGTCGAGGGCAATGTCAAGGAACAAATCAAACTTTACCTCCCGGTTGCACAAAACATCCGGGTTGGGGGTTCTCCCTTGTTGATATTCGGCAAACATGTAATCGACAATCCGTTTTTTGTATGCTGCACTTAGGTCGATGGTTTGAAAAGGAATGCCCAATTTTTCTGCGACAAGCAAAGCATCTTTGCTGTCTTCTTCCCAGTGGCATTCGGCATTGACAAGGACCGACTCATCGTTCCAGTTTCGCATAAAAACGCCAATCACATGGTAGCCTTGTTCTTTGAGCAAGTAGGCACTCACTGCACTATCTACTCCTCCCGACAAACCTACGACGACTGTTTTCATAAAAATGCCGCACTAAAGTACATATTTGCAAGTACAAGGACTTATGAAAAAGAAGAAAGTTGGTGTATTGGGTGGAGGACAACTAGGGCGTATGCTCATAGAAAGCGGAAAAAAAATGGGCCTGGACTACCATGTTTTGGAGCGCCACAGCCATTGTCCTGCGGCTCAGCTGGCAGACCAATTGCACTTGGGAAACCTTCAAAAAGAAGAAGACATCTTTCAATTGGCTGAGGCAGTAGATGTTTTGACCATCGAAATAGAAAAAATAAATGCAGAGGCTCTTCAAAAACTAAAGGAAACAGGCAAAGAAATTGTTCCCGACCCACAAGCCCTTTTGATCATCCAAAACAAAGCAAGGCAAAGGCAATTTTTGTCGCAAAATGGGGTGGCACAGCCCGCTTATTTTTTGCAAAAGGCCAAGCAAAAATTTGAAACACATCAGTTGGAAGATTTTTCCAATACAAAACAAGTGGTTTTGAAGTTTTTGGAAGGTGGATACGATGGAAAAGGCGTACAAATTTGGCCTGTTAACGAGTTGATGGGTAGGCATTTTGAACAAGACCTCTTGGTAGAAGATTGCATTCGACCTTTGGAGGAGTATTCTGTTTTGGTGGCGAAGGGAGAAAGCAAGACCATTGTGTATCCCATTGTTCGCATGTTGGTACATGAAGATGGAAACCTATTGGATTTTTTGGAGATGCCCGCCCAAACTGAGCAAGCGGAAGAGCTAAAAAAAACAGCAATGAAAGCCATCGAGGTGTTGCCGGGAAAAGGTCTTTTTGCCGTAGAAATGTTTGCAGACGGAAAGCAAGTATATGTAAATGAAATTGCGCCAAGACCCCACAATTCGGGCCACCAAAGCATACACAACTGTCGTTATAGCCAATATGACCAACTCAACTTTTTGTTGCGTGGAGAGTCGCCCCAAGAGCCAGAATTGGAGAGTGCAGCCGTGATGTTCAATGTATTGGGTCCAGAAGGGTGGGAGGGACCGTATCGCTATGAAGGTCGGGAAGAAATCGATCAAATGTCTTCGGTGCATTTGTACGATTATGGCAAAAGCACCAGCAAGCCCAAGCGAAAATTGGGACACATTACCTTGTGGGGTGACGATATGGAAGCCTTGCATCGCAAAATGGAAAAAGTAAAAAAAAGCATCAAAATACAACCCATTTAGGTTTCTTTTTTTGATCCAGTAGAGGGCCATGGTCATAGTCTTTGTCATGCAAGAGTGCTTTTTCTTGTGGCGCAAGACGAAAAGATTTCATACCTTTGAGTCTTAAACCTCATCTATTATGAACAATAAATCTTTTTTGTTATCAACGCTTGCAGGCACCATTGCTTATTTTCTTTTGGGTTGGTTGTTTTATGGCATCCTTCTTAAGGATTTGTATCCGGCAGAACAAGACCAAGGTTCCCTTTTCTTTATTTTTTTGGGTTGTTTGTTGTACACCCTAATTTTTTCCTTCCTTTACCACCGTTGGGGATCCATTCGCACTTTTGGAGGAGGCGCCCAAGCAGCTTTGGTTTTGGGTCTTTTGTACAGCACCAGCATGAACTTTTTTATGGCCTCTTC
>CAXDRX010000023.1:0-19690 GCA_963991985.1 uncultured bacterium
TTAATCATTTCTAAGATACTTTTCTAAGATCTTTTTGGAGGGAATTTTTCGTGCGGACCATGTTTTGACAACTGTGCCCTTTTTCAGCAATAGGATTCCTGGATTGCTTCTAATGATACTTTTTAGGTTGGTATTGTCTCCAAAGTGAAAAGAAAAAGACAAATGGTTTTCTTTTTCAAATGTTTTTGCTTCTTCTTGAGAATTGGCAGTCAAAGCCCAAAACCCAATCTTGTTCGCTACACAATATTTGTGAAGAGCATTTACCTTGTCTAAAGATCGAACATTAAAAAGTTCTAAATCATGGCTCACCAGCAATATTTTGAATTCATTTTGCTCAAAAAAAGAGCCCAAATGATCCTTTCCACTCTCATCATCCATCCTAAAGTCATGAATGGGTGCTTTGTCCGCTTCAGCCATTACCTCTTCGCCCAGATAAGAGACAAATGTCCAATTTTCATCTTTTTGGGGTGACCATCTGTTGGTTTCGGAGTCATAGGTAATTTCAATCTCTTCTCCTTGAGCATTTTTGTAAAGAAATTTTCGCAAAATGTGATCTGTTTTTCGTCCACCTTCCGGAATTTGCATCAAAGATGGTAAGTTGTTTCCTTCTTTATATTTTAAAAAATTTAAGACAGGTAGATCATACCAACATCGAATGGCAAATCCAGTACTAAGAAGAAGAAATAAGGCAATTAAATTCGCTGAAATTTTGGGTTTGAAAATAGAATGAATATAACGTCTGCCAACGAAAAGAATGAGAATCAAGACCAATAAAATTAAATCTTTTACAAATGATTGAAAAGGTTTGAGTGGTATGGCATCGCCAAAGCAACCGCAATCTGTCACCTTATCGTATGTCGCTGAATACCATGTGAGAAAAGTGAAAAGCACAATGACAATCAAAAGACTGAGCGTTGTAAGTTTTGGGAGGAAACCTATAAGCAGAGCTACACCTAAAATGATTTCAAAAACCACAAGGAAAATGGCCAGCAAAAGTGCATATGGTTTTAATTGCTGAAAAAATTCAACCAAGAAAATATCTGATTTTAGGTGCGCGTCTACGATTACTTCTTGTTCGCCTTTGTCTTTTTGAAATCCAAGAACCGAAATTTCTTTACTGGTCAGTTCCTTGTCCAAAATATTTGCCTTTAAAAAGGCCTGGAAAAGAATGGTATTTGAATCCTTATTGATAAAAGATTCTTGAAAAACGAGCTGATTGTCCAAAAGAATTTCTAAGGTGCTCAATATATTCCGGTCAACCAGCTCATTTTGTTGGTCTCGGGTATCATTTGTATCAATAGCGACATGCCAAGAAAGAAGGTGTTTGGGTTTGGATTTGTCTAAGACATATTTTTTTGTTTGAAAATCACTACCAGTGCCCAATTCTATAGAAAGGGAATCTTGTTTAGACGTCAAATCTGCCGAAAAAACCGAAAAATATTCTTCCAATTTATAACTAAAGCCTAGCGGATCGTTTGATTTAATAAAACCTGAAAATACAAACAATAGACCAACAAGGATGCGTGATATTTCGACAAGAATTTTCATTTTTCAGAGCATCTGATTAAAGCAAAGATAGCATAGTTTACCATATCCTGATAATTGGACTCAATTCCCTCACTTACAATCGTTTTTCCTAAATTTTCTTCGATTTGTTTGGTACGTTTTATCTTCATTAAAATCAAATCGGTGAAGGTAGAAACGCGCATTTTTCTCCAAGCCTCTCCATAGTCCGTATTCTTTTTGATCATTAAATTTTTGATCTCTTGGTAAACGTGGTTGTGCATCTCAATAACGTATTCTTTGGAATATTCCTCATCTTTTTCTTTTTTTAACTGAATAATTCCCATGATAGCATAATTTACTATGCCAATATATTCTTCAATTATTCCTTCTCCGACCAAGGATTTTCCATTTTCTTCGATAGTCCTGATTCTTTGTGCTTTTATAAAAATCTGGTCCGTAATGGAAGCAGTTCGCATAATTTGCCAAGCAGTACCATAATCAAGGGTTTTTTTATCGAAAAGAGCTTTGCATCGCTGAAATGCGTCTTCATGTTGATGTAGTGTTTTTGGATTCACCTTACTTTGCAAAAATAATGCTCCAATTGGGTAATCATTTATACAATGTTCTAAAAACACCATCTGGAATCATTGACTTGACGCAGCCAAAAATCATGGGCATCATCAATGTAACCCCAGACTCATTTTATGATGGGGGGAAATTTACACAAATTTCTGAGCTGCTGAAACAAGCATCCAAAATGATGGAGGAGGGAGCAGATATTTTAGACATTGGCGGATACAGCAGTCGTCCTGGCGCTCAGGATGTAACGCAGGAAGAAGAAATAGCTAGAATAAAAGAACCCTTACGACAAATTAGAAAATCATTCCCGAAGGTTCAAATTTCTATCGATACATTTCGTAGTAGAGTGGCCGAATTGGCTTTAAAAAATGGCGCAGATATCGTCAACGACATCTCGGCAGGAGAAGATAGCAATGAGGAAATTTTTGAAGTTGTAAAGCATTATCAAGTCCCTTACATCTTGATGCACAAAAAAGGAAAACCAATGACCATGCAAAAAAACCCGAAATATAAACATGTTGTGGATGAGGTTTTTCAGTACATTGCTCAAAAAGTGGCTAAGCTCAATGCTTTCGGTTTGCATGATTTGATCGTTGACCCAGGGTTTGGATTTGGAAAAGCCTTAGAGCACAACTACCAAATTTTGAACAATCTCAAGACCTTTCAGGTCTTGGGTCCTGTTTTGGTTGGGGTTTCCAGAAAATCTATGATCAACAAAGTGCTAAACTGCACCCCTTCAGAATCCTTAAACGGTACTTCTGTATTGCATGCTTTTTCCCTTTTGGGTGGGGCAAAGATTTTGAGGGTTCATGATGTGAAACCTGCTTTCGAAGCCATACAATTGTTTCAACAACTCAAAGAATGTTGATGGTTTTTCAGAAAGAGATCACTGATTCTAATGGATTGAATTTTAGGGTTTAATAATGCTTAGGCAACAGTATTTTAAAGTAAACTTAACTTTAAGAAAAAATTCACTTAACTTAATTCATTCAGTTTTGCCAACATAAAATTTAAATAACATGTTTAAAACATTTAACACAATTTTGATGGCGTCGATGGTATTGGTCGCTGCCTTTTTAACTTCTTGTGGTGACGATGAAAATACCGTCACTACCATCACAAAAACCGATACGGTAACAGTTAAAGAAGATGCTGTTCACTACGGTCTAATCACAAAGGATGAAACTTGGACTGCTGACAAAATCCACAGACTAGCCGGTTTTGTTGCAGTAACCAATGGTGCTACATTGACCATTGAGGCGGGAACTCGAATTGAGGGAAATCCTGGTCAGGCTGCTTTTGCTTCTGCATTGATTATCGCTCGAGATGGTAAAATTGATGCTCAAGGGACGGCAGATGCTCCAATCATTATGACTTCTTCTCTAGATGATGGTACCTTGGCTGACGACGCTTCTGGTTTGTGGGGTGGTCTAATTGTTTTGGGAGACGATTACATTTCTGCGGATTCTACAACGGTTCAAATCGAGGGAATACCTGCCACCAACACCATAGGTCTTTACGGAGGTTCGAATGCAGGGCACAATGCTGGAACAATCAAATATGTTTCTTGCCGACATGGTGGTTCAAACATCGGTGAAGGAAACGAAATCAACGGAATTACTTTTGGAGGAGTTGGCGCTGCAACGGTTGTAGAAAATATCGAAGTTGTAGGAACACAAGATGATGGCCTTGAGTTTTTTGGCGGCTCTGTTAGTGTAAAAAATGCAGTTGTATATTACAATGGCGATGACGCTTTTGATACAGACCAAGCATGGGCGGGTACCCTAGAAAATGCAGTTTCTATGTTCCCAGGTGATTCACCTTTGGAATTGGATGGTCCTGAAGGAACATATACAAGTAAAGGTCATATGTTCAAAAACGTTACTTCATGGGGTTGTGCTTCTGGTAAGGAATTGATCGATTTTGACGACAATACAGATGTCTCCATAGATGGGATCTACTTCCTTGGCTATGCAGACGATGCAAAAATTGGAGGATATTCAGGATATGCTGCAAATACCAATGGTTATTCTACCAAAAATGTAGAATTTACAGGTGCCAATGTATTTGGAGATATGGATGCTACAGAAGTTACTACGCAAACCAAAGGCGCTGACCTTTCGGCTTTGAGCTGGACTTATGCCGCTTCCACGGACGCTTGGAAAAACTTAAACTGATCATAGAAAAATCACATAAAAAGCTTGCTTCGGCAAGCTTTTTTTTTTCATAAATATGAACTTTCAAAAAATATATTTTTTTCTTCTGTTTCTTATTCCATCAGCTCTATTTGCCCAAACTGGAATCATCCGGGGAACAGTCATCGACGGAGATCTTGGCGAACCTTTGTTTGGTGCCAATGTTTTGATCGAAAATGGTTCGGGTGGAGCCATAACCGATTTTGATGGAAAGTTTGAAATCGATATCGCTCCCGGAACATACAATCTCAACATTACATTTATTGGTTTGGCGGATGCGAAAATCACCGAAGTTCAGGTGGTCTTAGATCAAGTAACTTTAGTTGACAATGTTGTTTTGCAAGCCAAATCAAACCAACTAAAGACATTCACCGTTTCTGCCAATGTCATAAGAAATACGGAGGCTGCAATGATCAATATCAAAAAAAAATCAGCAAGTGTAATGGACGGAATTTCAGCTGCAAAATTTCGAAGGATTGGAGACTCAGACGCAGCATCTGCCATCAAACGGGTAACGGGAGTTTCTGTGGAGTCGGGAAAATATGTTTATGTTCGAGGTCTTGGGGATAGGTACACAAAAACAATGTTGAATGGATTGGATATACCAGGTTTGGATCCCGATAGAAACAGCATCCAAATCGATATTTTTCCGACAAGTTTGATTGGCAATATGACCGTTTTAAAATCTGCTTCCGCAGAGTTTCCAGCCGACTTTACTGGGGGAATCGTAAATATTGAAACGGTTGATTTCCCAGACAAAAAGATTTTTGATGTTTCGGTAGGACTGGGTTTTAATCCATCCATGCATTTCAATTCGGAGTACTTAACATCTCCGGGCGGCTCAACTGATTTTCTTGGTTTTGATGATGGCTCTCGAGAGATACCCACAACCAATCCTTTGAAGGCACCCGTGCGCGAATTGTCCAACTACTTCTCTCAAAATGAAATTCAACAATTTGCCGATAAGTTTAGCAAGAATTTGGCCGTTGAAAACAAGACCAGTTTTTTAGATTATAATTTTTCCACGACCATCGGAAATCAGAAAAAAATAGGTGACAAATACAAACTTGGATACTTTGCTTCCATCAACTACCGAAAAGAACAAAGACATTTTGACAACTATGAAATTGGAGAATATCAAAAAAATGTGGATCAATCGGAAACAGAACTTGCTTATGTCACCGTTCAGAGGGGCGTTAAAAGTACCGACAATGTGTTGGTAGGTGCCATTGGCGGACTTGCCTTAAAAACAAGCAAGAGTAGCCTTAAATTGACCGCCTTGCACCTACAAAATGGTGAAAATACTGCTTCTTTATTCAGTGTCGATAATAATGGCGGTTCTGAAGTTGCTGGTCAGTCGGGATATATTGGAATTGCCCACAACTTACAATACAATCAAAGAAGTATTTCCAATATTTTGCTCAATGGAAAGCACATATTGCAAGACAAAAAATGGGAGATCAATTGGAAACTTTCACCTACCTTTTCTAGTTTGGAAGATCCAGATATCCGAAAGGCAGGTTTGACCACAGGTGGAACAGATTCTACGGTGAACTCAGGAGAAACAGGTTTCCCAAAAAGAATATGGCGAGATTTGGAAGAAACCAGTTTAAATGCAAAAGCCGATGTGATAAGGAATTATAAGTTCAAAGGCAAAGCAGCCAAATTTAAAATGGGTTCCTCCTTGGCCTTCAAGAACAGAGATTATTCAATAATTGAATACAATTTAAGTGCAGGGGGCTCCCCCATTGTGAAAGGTGGGGTAAATTCCATGGTGGCCGATTCAAATTTTTGGCCAAAAGGTTCCAGTTTCTTTTATACCAATTCAGTCTTGCCTGTCTTAAGTGGGAACAACCTGATTGCCAGACAGAATCCTAACGAGTATAACTCTAGTTCCTTAAATGCAGGAGCATACATCTCAAATGAGTTCCAACCTTTGTACAAAACCAAAGTAATCATAGGTTTAAGGATAGAAAATTTTCAACAATGGCACACGGGAAGAAATCAGACTTATGCCACGCAATCACATCTTCCCGAAAATCAGAGAAATGGTTTGTATTTAGACAATGAATTGGTTCTGGATGCGATTGACTTTTTCCCTTCAGCAAACCTCATTTATTCACTGACAAAGGAGCAAAACATCAGAGTTTCCTACGCCAAAACCATTGCGAGACCCTCTTTTAAAGAGCTTTCTTATGCACAAATTTATGACCCCCTAACAGACCGAATGTTCAATGGTGCTTTATCTCCGTCGCAAGATTGGGACGGAAATTTGGTAGAAACCAGAATTGAAAATATCGATATCCGTTGGGAGTGGTTCATAAAACAGGGGCAGTTGGTGAGTTTAAGCGCGTTTTACAAAAAATTTGATGATCCAATTGAATTGACTCAAATTCAACTCAATGCGACCAGTCAAGAATTTCAACCCAAAAATGTGGGGGAGGGAAGAGTAATTGGTGCAGAGTTCGAGTTTAGGAAAAATTTTGACTTCTTAAATCCAAAGCTCAAAAAGCTAATTTTTAGTGGCAACCTAACCCTCGTAAATTCCCAAATCAATATGACAGAATACGAATACCAATTGAGGAAAAGAAATTTGAGAGGAGGCGAAAAGGTTGAGAATACAAGAACCATGGCTGGTCAAGCTCCCTATTTAATAAACGGAGGCCTGACCTATGAAAATGAAAAAGCAAATTTTGATTTTGGGCTGTTTTACAATGTTCAAGGTCCATCCATCATTGTGGTAGGGGGAAGCATTTATTCAGATGTTTATTCTGAACCTTTTCACAGTTTAAGATGTAATGTCAGCAAAAAATTGGACGAAGAGGGGAAAAAACGAATCAAGCTTGGCGTCTCAAATTTGCTGAACGATGATAGGGAGCAATTCTACAAGGCATATCAGTCGAGCGACAAGGTGTATTCAAAATTTAGCCCTGGCGTTGCTTTTTCGGTCAGTTTCTCCTACAAATTGTAATATTTTTTAAAGACCATTCAAAGGGCCCATGCTTTTGGGCCCCTTTATGGCTTAATTTTTTTAAAAATTTCTTCGGCGCTCAAACCAACAAAATCATTTTCGAGGATCAACTTTACGTCTTTGCTGAAAGGGTGCTTTGGAAATTTAGAAACCATTTCAGAATAATATTTTTTGGCAAGGGCAATTTTTCCATCTTCTTCCAAAATTCTTGCTTTTAAATATAGGGCTTCCGGTTCTTCATTTGTGCCTCTATAGCGTGACAATAAATCTTCAACAATTTCAAGTGCTTTACTACTTTGTTGGGATTGAATAAGTAATTTGGCCGCCCGCAGCAAAAAGTAACTACCAATAGAATCTCCCCTTACTTGTACTTCCTTTTTCAGAAAAACCAAAGCCAAATCTTGCGATTCGTCCGAGTTCAAAACTTGTTGCTTTTCCGCTTTTCCATAAAATGAAATACTGCTGTCCATCTGACTTGTTTTGTAGTAGCTTTTTGCCAATAGGATTTGCATATTTCTGTGGAATGGTGTGCTGTCATATTGTGCCAAGAAAAGTTGACCCTCTTGGATTACTTTTTGACTATTTTTTCGATAATACAATTCTTGGACGCCATGAAACCAGAAATTTATCGCGTTTTCTGTATTTGGAAATTTATGAGCGTACTTTAGATATAAACCAAGCAGCTGGTTTTGCTGGGATGTGTCCAAAAAGGAGGGACTATTTTCCAAGGCATGAATTTTTTTTTCCATACGCTCTTGGGTATTACAGGACGGCAGTAGGGCCAACAGTAGGCCAATGATTAAAATTGATTTGTTTTTCATTTTCCGATATAATTGAAAGGAGTAATACGTTTTAATTTGTTTTTTGTTTCTAAATCGATGTCCAATGATTCGATAAACTGATGGATGTCTTTTTGACCAATTTTACCTTTTCCTCTGGTCAACTCTTTGAGCAATTCGTAAGGATTTTTTACGCCTTTGGTGCGCAAAACATTCTGAATTCCTTCGGCAACAACTGCCCAGTTTTCTTCAAGGTCTGCTGAAATGCGGTTTTCATTCAATTCCAATTTGGACATTCCTTTGATGAGCGATTGGTAGGCAATTTCCATATGGCCAAAAGGGATTCCAATATTTCTTAAAACCGTTGAATCGGTCAAATCTCTTTGCAATCTTGATATGGGCAATTTTGAGCTTAAGAAATACAAAACAGAATTGGCCATACCTAAGTTTCCTTCTGCGTTTTCAAAGTCGATCGGATTAACCTTGTGGGGCATTGCCGATGAACCAACTTCGTTTTTTATGGCTTTTTGATGAAAGTAATTCATGCCAATATAAGTCCAAACATCACGAGAAAAATCGATCAAAATGTTGTTGGTTCTCCGATGTGTATCAAAATAGGCAGCGAGGTAATCGTAATGCTCAATTTGAGTAGTTGGAAAACTTCTTCGCAGACCAAGGTCTTTCAAAAAGTCATCTGCCCATTGGTGCCAATCGATGTCTTCAAAACACAAAAAATGAGCATTGAAATTGCCAGTAGCACCTCCAAATTTTGCACAGAAAGGCAAATTTTCCAATTGGTCAATTTGCTCTTTTAATCTTGTTGAGAATACTTGGAATTCTTTTCCCAAACGTGTAGGAGAAGCCGGTTGCCCATGGGTATGAGCCAAAAGAGGGATATCTTTCCATTGAACTGCCAACGCATCAAGTGTTTTGGTCAAAGTGGAAATGCTAGATGACAAAATATTTTTATGAAACTCCAGCATGGATAAAGGAATCGCAGTATTGTTTATGTCATTTGAAGTTAAGCCAAAATGAACCCACTCTACAATGTCATCGAAGCCTTTTTCCTTCAGAATATTTTTGATGTAATATTCCACCGCTTTTACATCATGATTGGTCACTTTTTCTATCTCTTTGATTTTCAGAGAATCTTCAAGGGAGAACGCTTCTAAAATCGTCT
This sequence comes from uncultured bacterium, assembly GCA_963991985.1. Taxonomy (GTDB): domain Bacteria; phylum Bacteroidota; class Bacteroidia; order NS11-12g; family UBA9320; genus MED-G17. Next base: position 9,211 of record CAXDRX010000023.1, read on the forward strand.
CAAAGAGCGTGGTCAAAGATTCAGAAACAAGCGTTGGTTTTAGAGTTTGCAAAAGCTTTTTGAGGTAGGCCAATTCGACTTTAACTCGATAAAAAAACAAAGCATGTTCAGAAAAATAATTTCTAAGCTCGTGCGTTTTCCTGGCGTATCTTCCGTCCACAGGACCAATCGCCATTAGTCTCTCTTCCATATATGTTGCAAAGGTAAATTTTCTTTGTCGATAGCTTTATTTTTGAATATGCTTCGGTTGTATTTCTTTGTGTTCTTTGTTTTTGAATTGGGCAGTGCTTTTTCACAAAATGACTTAATCATAGTTTCGGGGAACGGTGATTTTGGAGAAGTAGCTGTAGGGAAAACAGATACTCTTTTCTTTCAAATTGTTAACCAGAAATCCTTGGATTTAACCCTTAATATTTCTTTGGGCATTGCCAGTGAACATTTATTTTTATCCGACACATTATTAAATATTCCCGGCAATACTTCACAGGAAATAGCTCTTTTCTTTCAACCCAAAACAAACATTGCCGAACGAAATTATTTATGGATCAATCACCCAAGTTTTGGAACCAAAAGCAAGGAGATAAAAGGCCAAGGTACATTACATTCCTATTACCTAAGTACGAGAAACAAACACGAAGAAGAACTGAAGAAATCACTCTCTGTTTTGATTTCACAGGGGTATAAAAATTTGGGATACACTCGTGCCCGTGATCTAATGTATGGAAGTATAGACAATCGATCTGGAGTAGTGGAGGATATTTATACCGGAAGAGAAGCTACATTCAATACTAGAAGTGGTGCCAACAACAATTCGTTCAACACAGAGCATACTTGGCCACAATCTTTTTACAACGGTCAAGAGCCAGAAAGAGCAGACATACACCATTTGTTCCCTTGCGACGTTTCTGCCAATAGTCGTAGGGCCAACTATCCTTTTGGTCAAGTATATGAAGATGAAAGTTGGAGTCAAGGAGGTTCAAAATTGGGGAAAGATGAACAAGGACAATTGGTGTTTGAGGTGAGAGATGCTCAAAAAGGGGCAACGGCCAGGGCCATGTTCTATTTTGTGTTGAGGTACGAAAACTATGCCAACTTTTTAAGCAAACAAGAAGATGTGCTGAGAGAATGGGCCTTAACTTTCTTGCCTTCCGCACAGGAAAAAAAAAGAAATGAAGATATATATTATCACCAAAAAAATAAAAATCCTTTTGTTGATCATCCCAATTTTCTTAATCGGATAAGTTCTTTTTCAAACATTTCACAAGCCCCAAACACATCTCAGTTCAATCTTTCCCAACATCATATTGAAGGTCCTGCAACGGATGCTTCTGGAGTCAAACAAATTTTTGTTACCAAATTGAGTTATCAAAACAAGAGAAATGACGTTGCCATTGTTCGAGCGGTGAGCAGAGCCAAACAAAAAGGGAAAATGAGATTTGTAGAATTCAGTAATGACTCGACCAAATTGTTTCCTGGAGAGTCATTTTCCATTGAATTCTCAGCAAATAAAAATGCAAAAATTACAGATACCATTGATGTTTTTGTTGACCATCAAAAGCAGTTGAAATTTAGGGTAGATGTGCAAATAGATTCCAATAAGGTTAGCAAAATGGAGATATTAGACAGGAAGGATTTTCAGGTATACCCAAACCCCTTCGGAGAAAATCTTTTTATCCATAACCAGCACGAAAAAGCCCATTTGACACTTTTTACACCTGAAGGGAGAACGGTGTTCTTTGGCGAAATAAATAAAGGTTTAAACGAAATAGACGCTTGGGCAATGCCTCTGGGTCATTATTTCGCTTTGATTTTGTATTCTGAGGGATACAAAGCGATTAAACTTTTTAAAAAATGATCAAAACCAAAAGACGTAGTTTTCTATTTTATGTGCTCAGCACGCTGGTAGGGCTTTTTGTATTCTTCGCATTGTTATTTTTTATGCTTTCGGGGATCGTTGTAAGTTCTTTAGGAAAAAAAGAGGTGAATAAAGTGGAAAGTTCGGTTTTGGAGATTAAACTAAATGGTCAGATAAAAGATTATATACCTCATCAGGATTTGGATTTTGGGGAACTTTTGGGCGAGGAATTTTCATCTCCCATCGCACTAAATGATATTCTTAAGGGCATCAAACAAGCGCGAAACGACAGCAATATAAAATGCATCTATTTGGATGTCAACATGTTGAATGCGGGTTATGGTACACTTTCAGAAATCCGACAAGAATTATTACAATTCAAAGAAACAGGAAAAAAAGTCATTGCCTATGCAGATTTTTATTACAATCGAAATTATTTCCTTGCAAGCATTGCAGATAGTATTTTCCTCCACCCCAAGGGAGAGTTTATCTTCAATGGAATGTCGGCAAATACCACCTTCATCAAAAATTTCCTTGACCGTTTGGGTGTTGAAATGCAAGTGCTTCGGGTAGGTGATTTCAAGGGAGCCGTGGAGCCATTGGTACGCAATTCCCTGAGCGATGAAAACAAAAATCAGATTTCGAAATATTTACAATCTACCTATGATTATTTTTTGGAGAACATTGCAAAAGCAAGAAATATTCCCCAAGGACAACTTACCAATATTTGTAATCAAATGTTGGCCAAAACACCCCAAGAAGCAGAAGCACTTAAGCTCATCGATGGCTTGTTGTATCGGGATGAATTAACGAGCTGTTTAAACAAACTGGGCAAACAAAAAACCGATCGATACCAAAGTCTAAAAACATATGTGAATCGTGAAAAGAAAAAAGTAACAAAAGAAGGCGAAATAGCAGTGGTTTTTGCGGAAGGAAACATTGTCTCAGGAAAGGGAACACAGGAAAACATTGGAGGTAAAAAGTATGCCAATATGCTCAAAAAAATACGAAAAAATAAGAAAATCAAAGCCCTTGTTTTGCGTGTAAACTCTGGAGGAGGAAGTGCTTTTGCCAGCGACGAAATTTTAAGGGAGATTCAATTGCTAAAAGAACAAAAAATTCCAATTGTTGTGAGTTTTGGGAATATTGCTGCATCGGGTGGGTACTATATTTCTTGCTTTGCTGACTCCATATTTTCAATGCCCAATACACTCACAGGTTCGATAGGGGTTTTTGGCGTATATCCCAATGCCCAAAAGTTATTGAACGATAAGCTGGGCATTTACCAGGAGATCATCAAAACGGGAGAATTTTCCGACTTGGGCAGATTAGATAGATCCTTAAATGCGGCAGAAAAACAATGGATAAGCAGTCGTTTACAAACAGTATATGATGATTTTGTAGGCTATGTCGCGGAGGGAAGAAAAATGAATAGTCAAAAAGTAAAGACCCTAGCGCAAGGAAAAATTTACAGTGGTCAAAATGCAAAAAGTATTGGTTTAGTGGACAAAATTGGAGGCCTAGACAAAGCCATTAAATCCGCATCGGAAATGGCAAGTCTAAAACACATCAATGTTTCTTGCTATCCAAAACCAGAAAATGAATTTAAACTTATCATGAACAAACTTGGACTGCAATCTTGGCTTCCAAACAATAGAATTATAGAAATGTTACTAACAGGCAAAACAGACTTCAAAATGAAAAATTATAATCTTCACCAAGACAACCTACAAATTAGGATTCCGTTTGAAATAGAGTGTAACTAATTTTTTGTATATTCCCGAAGATTTTCAATGCGAATAAGTCAAATTTTATTACTGATTACGCTCTTTTATACCTTGCCCACCTTTGGACAAAAGGAAGGAAATATATGGCTTTTTGGCGACGAGGCTGGTGTGGATTTTAATAGTGGCAATCCGCAAGGCTATTCAGGCAATGTTTTGGACCAGCAGGAGGGATTTGCCAATATTTGCAATAGCAAAGGTCAATTGCTTTTTTATACTGACGGAGAAAGTGTTAAAACCAAAAACCATAAAGACATGTTTTTTCTACCCTCACTGCCTTTCAATAAACTGTTTGGTAGTTGGAGTAGTACCCAATCAGGCGTAATCGTTCCTCGACCCAAAGTAGGAAACGTATATTACGTATTTACTGTGGGTCGGGAAGGAGCTCCCTTGCAATATGTTCAAGTAGATACTTCTGCTTCTGGCGGTATGGGAATGGTTTTTACTGATACCAGCACTTTGTTGAATTTGTCTACTGAAAAAATTACGGCGGTTAAGCATGCCAATGGAGAAGATATATGGGTCATTGGGCACGAGTTGGGCAACAACAAATTCTATGCTTGGAAAATGACGGCATTGGGCATATCTTCTCAACCCGTTGTTTCAGCAGTTGGGCCCGTTCATTCTCTAGGAAATCGGAGAAGAGGCTATTCCAAAGGATACCTCAAGGCCTCACCAAAAGGAGACAAAATTGCTGCAGCCATTGTAGGTGAACAACCTACCGGTTGGGGGGGGAGCACTTCCAACGGAAGAATTGAAATTTATGATTTTGACAACTCCACCGGAAAGGTAAGCAACTCAGTTGTTCTCAACAATTCCAACCGACCTTCTGGGATTGAACAATATGACGGAGCCTATGGGGTAGAATTTTCTCCAAATGGCAGGTATCTGTATGTTTCACAATGGTGGGTTTATAGATCCAATCGGCAGGTGGTACAAATTGATTTGGAAGCCGGGAGCTCAAGTAAAATTATTGCTTCTGTGTATCAATTAAACGGATACTCGGGAACAACAAGCAATACGACCAACAGTTATGGAGCTCTTCAATTGGGCCCCGACGGGAAAATTTACTGTGCCAGAAACAATCGAGCTTATCTCTCGGTCATCGAAAAGCCCAATTGTGCCAAAGCGGGGGCCACTTGGAAAGACGTAGGACCATCGATTTCTGGTTCGTGCAACTTTGGCTTGCCCACTTTTATCCAATCTTTCTTCTTCAAACCCGATTTTAACGTGGGAAACAAAAATTACAAAAGCGACAATGATCCGACTGGTTTGTGTTTCTCAGATTCTACAGAATTTTGGATTGATGATGTCTCCAATTTAGATAGTGTCAAATGGGATTTTGGAGATACCGCGAGCAAATCAGCGAATCAATCAGCTAAGTTTTCACCAAAACATCGCTTTTCAGATACAGGAAGCTTCGAAGTAACGCTTTACTACTTTAGAAAAAATGTGACCGCCTGTGAACAAAAAACCGATACAGTAACCCGAAAGATAGCCATTTTCCCCTATCCTCAACCCAGCAATTTGCGAGACACATCAATTTGTCGAGGTGAGGTTTTAAACGTCAACGTAGCAACAAAAGGAGCGGCCTACAACTGGACAGGACCTGGAATCTCCAATGCAAACAAAACGAAGTCATCCCAAAAACTTAGCCAACAAGGGAATTTTAAAGTATCAGTTTCTTTGGGGGGGTGTATCTCTAGAGATACTTTTACGCTGAAAATAATAGATCCACTGAGCGTAAATCTTGGGAAGGATACGATTATTTGTTCATCTGATTCATTGCTTAAAACCGTGCGTATAACGGATTATGATTCTGTGAGGTGGCACACGCAAAGTTCACTTTCCTTTGCCTATGGCAAGGCAGATTCATTTTTGGCCATCAAAGCCTATACAGGATCGTGCTTTCAATTGGATACGGTATTCATAAAGAAAAGTATCAATCCAATTTTCAATATTCTTGATGATACAACCATTTGCTCATTGGATTCTTTTGTTGTTTCTCAGAAAAGGGAAGTGCCTAGCTGGAAGTTTTTATGGTCTGATGGTTCAACAGATACCTTTTTACAAATCAATACAAAAGGCAAATATTGGCTTACAATCAGCGACACGCTTTGTAGTTCAAAGGACACCATAGATGTGATGACTTCCAATCCAGCGTCAGTTGATTTAGGGAAAGATCAGGTAATTTGTGAAGGAGATAGTGCCATTTTTTCTTTTGGCCAAAACCAATGGAAATATCAGTGGCAGGATGGTAGTAGCGACTCCTTTTACATAAGCACCAAAGGGGAGCAGGTTAGGATTGAAGTTTTTGATGGTTTCTGTTTCGTTAGAGATACGGCGGAAGTTTCAAAAACGATTCCTTACCAATCCAACATACCGTCGGACACCACAATTTGTATAGGAGATACTGTATTTCCCTTGCCTAATCCTCCGGCTCAATATGATTTGTTATGGAATGAAACCATCCAAGGAAATATAAAGATTTCCCGCTCGGGAGAGTATAGATTGAAACTTACAAAGCTCCCACTTGGAGAGTGTATTGTTTTAGATACCATAAATGTTGTTGTAAATCCAAAGCCTATTTTGGATTTAGGAAGAGATACGACACTATGTTTTGGAGAATCTTTGAACTTGGATGCTTCAACTGTTTCAAATCCCCAAACGATCAAGTGGCATGATGGAAACACAATTGACATGGTTCGGAAAAACGATCCAAATGCAAAAATCAACTGGGTGGAAATTTATGATGGAATTTGTACAGTATTTGACTCAATAGAAATAACGTTGATTCCTGAGATTTTATTTGACTTGGGTCGCGATACTGTTTTGTGCGATAACCAGACCCACTACGTAGAGCAAAATTACCCCGGAGCGAGTCAATATACATGGTATGAAAATGATACCACCCAAAAAATAGGAAATCAAAATGGAATCATGATCAACTCAGGGGGAAATAAAATATTAAAAATCAATGTTGGAAGATGTTCAGCTTTGGATACCATCCAAACAGTCTACAAATCAACGCCTATATTTGACTTAGGAAAAGATACTATACTCTGCGGAGGGGATAAAATATCCATTTCAGCAGCCATTTCTGCAGAAAATTATCAGTGGAGAACCGGCGAGAAAGACTCATTTGTCGTCGTCACCCAAGAGGGGCAATATCAAGTAGAGGTTTGGAATGGTCCCTGTCGAAATGAAGATTCTATTTTCGTTGGTTATGCTACTTTCCCTCAATTGTTTTTGGTAGAGGATACTTTGTTTTGCACTCCTGTCTTGCTTACATTCGATTTGAGCCAAAAATATACACAAGTTAAATGGGAAAATGGCTCGGTCAACCCCTTAAGAATTATAAATCAAGCGGGTACATTCTATGCAGTAGCCAGCAATGTTTGTGGAACCGATAGCGCGGGATTCAAAGTGGATGTGGATCCTTTTGGATGTGCCGTAATCATTCCCAACGCCTTTAGCCCAAATGGAGACAATCTAAATGAGGTTTTTCGCATCAAAGGATCTGTTGAAGAATTCAAAGAGTTTACCATTTTTAATCGGTGGGGACAAATCATACATCAGACCTACGGAGATCCTAGTTGGGATGGTAAAATAAATGGGACTCCCGCGCAACAAGGGGCCTATTATTATTTGGTACGATACACCAAATATGTAGGAGACCTAATTGAAGAAATAAATAAGAAAGGTGTCATTTATCTGACCAATTGACCTGAGCGCTCAAAAATTAATTTTAGAAATTCAAACAAAACACATAGTTTTAAATTTTGAATGACAAAATACAAAAGAGTACTCCTAAAATTGAGTGGCGAAGCTTTATTGGGTAAAAATAAATATGGTATTGACCCCGATATTCTAGAGCAGTATGCCCGTGAAATAAAAAAAGTAAAGTCTTTGAATGTTGAGTTGGCCGTAGTCATAGGAGGGGGCAACATTTTTAGAGGGATTCAGGGCGTGCAGGGTGGTATTGTAGACAGGGCTCAGGGAGATTATATGGGGATGCTCGCGACTGTCATCAATGCGATGGCCTTACAAGGAGCCTTGGAAAAATATGGCGTTTTTACGCGGCTTCTTACAGCAATAAAAATGGAGCAGATCGCCGAACCATTTATTAGAAGAAGGGCCATAAGACATCTCGAAAAAGGAAGGGTTGCTATTTTTGGAGCTGGAACAGGGAATCCGTATTTCACCACAGATACAGCTGCTTCTCTAAGAGCAGTAGAAATTGAAGCAGACGTTGTCATCAAAGGTACTCGGGTAGATGGTATTTATACGGCCGACCCCGAAAAAGACGAGGATGCTCAAAAATTTGATCAAATCTCTTTCAATGAAGTTTATAGCAGAGGCCTGAATGTAATGGACATGACGGCCATAACGCTTTGTCAAGAAAATAAGTTGCCCATTATTGTTTTTGATATGAATGAACCAAACAACCTATTCAACTTGTTAAAAGGCGAAAATATTGGCACTTTAGTAAACTAAAATCCCAATTTCTCCGCCAATAAAAAATAGGCCAATGAAGACATTTAGCCCTTTGATACGCTCGGAGGTAAACCATCTACTGTGTTTTAGGCCTTGAAAAATCACTAGGGCAAATACCTAAGGTGAAGCACAAGCCTAATAGGCAAACTTCATTAGGACTTTTCTGTGCTACAGTAAAAAATACTTTGCCAATTATCTTTCCATACCGCTGTCACATCTAATCTTTTATCTTCGCACCCATGGATAACTCTCGTAAAAGGAAGGTTGCTCAGACATTGGGGAAAGAGTTGGGGATCATCATGAGGGATATGTTTAAAAAACATGGAAAAGGTATTGTTTTCACCCTGCAAGAATGTACAATTACAAAGGATTTATCTGTCCTAAGAGCATACTATACATTTTTGGGTGATCTGTCCAAAAGCGATATGGATAATTTATTGGAACAAAACAATCAAGTCATTCGAAGGAAATTATCGGCTAAAATTAAAGATGAGTTCAGGGCAATGCCTGAAATCAGATTCATTTATGACAAGGCTACAGAAGAACAGGAGAAAATAAATGCTTTGCTCAAAAGGATGTAGTTAGTTCCTAAAAACATCTTTCATCCGACCAAAAAAGCTCTTTTCGTTTTCCGTTGGTTGCGGTTGAAAATTGTCTTTTTTTTCCAACTCTTTCAAAATATTTTTTTCTTCGGCAGAAAGGTGAGTAGGCGTCCATACGTTAATGTAAACCAGTTGGTCCCCTTTCCCATAACTGTTAACAGACGGCAATCCTTTCCCCTTTAAACGGAGTAGTTTCCCTGATTGGGTAGAAGGGTCAATTTTTAAACGAACAGCTCCATTCACCGTCGGTATTTCTACTTGACCACCGTTTACTGCCATTGGAAAGCTAATGAAAAGGTTGTAGAGAATATGTTGTCCATCTCTTTTTAGTTCGTTGTGTTCTATTTCTTCAATCAAAACCAACAAATCCCCATTTCTACCACCAACAGGAGATTCGTTTCCTTTTCCACTGAGGGACAGTTGCATTCCGTCTTCAACACCAGCCGGAATATTGATACTGGTTGTGATTTCTTTTTGAATCATGCCTTTGGCATTGCTATTTTTACCTCTTTTATTGACAATTTTTCCGATACCACCACAGTTGGCACAAGGAGAAGTACTTTGCATTTGGCCCAAAAAGGTATTCCTAATTTGGGTTACCTGACCTTTCCCTCCACATACAGAACAAGGTTTGAAGCTTGTATCGGGGTCCAACACATTTTTTTTGTATTTGATTTTTTTCTCAACACCGTTGGCAATTTCTTCCAAATTCAACTTGAGTCTGATTCTGATATTACTGCCCGAAGATCTACGACTGCGGGTATTGCCTCCACCTCCAAAAAAACTGTCAAAGGGACTGCCACCTCCACCAAAATCTCCAAAAATATCACCGAACCTGCTGAAGATGTCATCCATATTCATTCCAGCGCCAAAGCCCCCAGCATTACCACCAAGACCTTGATGCCCAAATTGATCGTAGCGAGACTTTTTTTCAGGATTGCTCAATACCTCATAAGCTTCGGCAGCCTCTTTGAATTTTGTTTCGGCCTCTGGGTTGTCTGGATTTTTGTCTGGGTGATACTTTAAAGCAAGCTTTCGATAGGCCTTTTTGATCTCAGATTCTGAAGCAGATTTGCTTACGCCAAGTACTTCATAAAAGTCTCTCTTATTTGCCATCTTTAAGCACCAATGATTACTTTAGCGTAGCGGATAACTTGTCCATTTAGTGTGTATCCTTTTTCCACTACGTCGATTATTTTTCCTTTTTCTTTTTCATTTGGCGCTGGAATTTGTGTTACGGCCTCATGCATTTCTGAATCAAACGCTTCTCCAATTGGGTGATAACTTTCTAATCCCTTGTTTTTCAATGTTTTGATAAATTTATCCGAAACAAGTTCAACTCCTTCTTTCAAAGCTTTAATATCTTCAGAATTGACCATTGCATTCTTAGCTCTTTCAAAATCGTCCAAAACAGGGAGTAGGTTGATCATAATTTCTTTTCCAGCACTACCCATTAGATCCAATTTTTCTTTGGCAGTTCGTTTTCTGAAATTTTCAAATTCAGAGTACAGTCGAAGGTATTTTTCATTCGTTTCGGCTATTTGATTTTCAAGTTCCTTCAATTTTTGTTTCTCTTTTTCAGCCTTTGAAGGTCTAGCAGCTTTGGCTTTTGAGCTCGTGGTCTTTTCCTTTTTGTTGGATTTAGTGCTGGCCATTTATTTTGTATTACAATTGTTCTGCCATTTTTTTTTGTGACATTTTGACGGAATAAGCAACTATTCCTTAATTCTTTGGATATCAGC
>CAXDRX010000024.1:0-19594 GCA_963991985.1 uncultured bacterium
GTCTTTGGGCCACCAAGCCAGCCTTTTTTTTCAACAAACCACTGATGGAATGAATTTTTGTGGTCTCCAAGGCTTCGTGCAGACTGAGGGGTGGAAGAATGGAGGGCAATCGCTTGGCCAACATGGTTTTTCCAGCACCTGGAGGACCAATCAAAATCACATTGTGGCCGCCCGCTGCTGCAATTTCAAGCGCCCTTTTGATGTTTTTTTGCCCTTTGACTTCTGCAAAATCATAGGGATAATTTTTTTGATTTTCGGCAAATGCCTCTCGGGTATCCACAAAGGTTGGAGCAAGGGTTTTTTCTTCTTGGAAGTGTTGTATTAAGTCTTTGATGTGATCGATACCATAAACTTCCAAGTCATTGACGATGGCCGCCTCTCGGGCATTGTCCTTGGGCAGAAAAAAACGCTTGAATCCTTCTTTGCGTGCCTGAATTGTTATGGGCAAGGCACCTTTGAGTGCATGCACGCTCCCATCCAATGAGAGTTCGCCCATGATGAGCGTATCGCCCAAGTTATTGGCTTTGATTTGTTCAGAAGCCGCCAATATGCCCATCGCAATGGTAAGATCATAAGCGGATCCTTCCTTTCGGATGTCGGCGGGGGCCAGATTCACCACAATTTTTTTTCGAGGCATTTTGAAACCATTCTGTTTCAGGGCTGTTTCAATGCGCAATTGGCTCTCTTTGATTGCATTGTCTGGGAGGCCTACGATGTAATATTTCACTCCAGGGGAAATCTCTACTTCGACAGCAATGGTGGTTGCATTTACACCAAAAACTGCACTTCCATAAGTTTTGACTAACATGATTCGTCGTCAAATATGCGCGTTTTGGGTGAAGTACAAAAACCTCCTTTTAGAATCCAGCCCAATTCCGAGTTTGGTAAGCTCTATTTTTTTCAAAAAGCGAAGGAAAAAATTCAATTCTTTTTTGTTTCCAGAAGACAAATGACCAAAATTCACCCGTTTTTGGCGCAAGTTTCTTATTGGGCAACTTTTACAATTTATTGACAGACAACGTTTTACAATAAAAAAAGAAAAATAATAAAAAAATTCAAACAAAAGTTGACATAGATCACCTTTTGGTCCCCCAAAAAAGTTTTGTTTTCAACTACTCAGACGAAAAACAAGTCTGAATTTCAAAAAATATTTGTGGAATCGAGACTTTAAATGGTTTCGAAACAAAATTTACAACCGAATAATGAAAATACAACAGCTATTTTTCCTCGCGGGTCTTTTTTGTGCTCAACTGGTTTGGGCACAAGTTCCCTTGGATTGCCTTACGCGAGTAAGTTATCACGAAAAAAAGGAGGTTTCCTACACACTTTTGAGTGCAGCAGATTTGAATTGCCTCAGCTTCAAAGAATTGGCACAATACCACGGCCATATGCAGTTTTATGTGGTAGACGAGTATGTAGACAGTGAAGGCGATTTGCTCTCTGACAAAACCTTTTTGGAAGAATGGCATGTGCGTGATGATTGGATGGAGGGCTATAGCAAAATTTCTGTTGGGAAAAACAGCACCCGAGTTTATGGCACTGAAGGTCAATTGCTCCATGAAGCACCAAGGGAAAGAGACGCTGATGAACCCTTTCTTTCCGAAGCACAAGCCAAAAATTATGGCTTTCTTGATTTGGGCGATTCTTTTGTTCAACAGCTAAAAAAACAACTGATTGTCAACGGTTGCCAAGTATCTGAGGACAAGGGGGTGCTTTTGGCCAAAACGCAAGGTATGGTATTTTCCTATGATCCAAGCGAAAAAACCATGTTTTACGCTTTGTACGATGCATCAGGGGTCAAAACACAAGAAATCGGTATAGAATATGCCTTGGACCAAAACAAAGAGAGCTATTACCCCGCGAGGGAAACACATTATGAATGGTTTTTGTCCGATAGCGGTTGCTGCATTCGAAAGATTACTTCTTACCGTCGTTTTCAGTTCGAAAGAGAAAACTACAATGACGAAGGCCCTCGTGTGCACACCCAAGAAAAACGATCCACTCTAATGGACGACTTGCAAATTCTCCAAGATGCACAAGCAGAGAGCTTTCGGATTGCCAGTGAAAAATGGGAAGGAGAGCTTTTCGAAATAGAGATTTATGACATTGCTGGAAAAATGATTGATCGGGGCTCACTCTTCGAAGGACAAAAAATGGATTTGCCCACAGCGAGCAGAGCAGGTATGTATATTTTGCACATCAAAATAAGCGGCAAAAAGCAGAGCCTCCGCAAAAAAATACTAAAGCTTCAAAACGGAATCACCTTTTAAAATAACCCAGATGAAAAAAAATATTAAGTTTCTTTTTTTATGGTTGGCCTTTGGAGCCACCGAATTGGCCGCCCAAAATGGATTTCCGTTTTGCGACACTTGTACTTACACCTACAGCAAAGACATTCGCCCAAAATTGGTAGATACCGCTAAAACCCTACTTCCCAAGTCAAATCAAGAATTTGTAGGCTGTCCCAATGATTTGGCCGATTCCCTTCGGTATAAAAACATCGGTTTTATACACGGCTTGGGTGGAAGCTCTGCCTCTTGGTCAAAACCGGCAGTTTGGACTGGAGAAAATTTCAAAACAGCAAAAACCGTGATCAACTATGATGCCCTTTTGCAACATAGTTTTAACTATATCTGCGATGACATGATTCAGCCGCAACTAAAGTTAGGAGGCGAGCAAGTAAGTGACAATTTTCCGGGTAGGTGCATCCTTGATGACTTCGTCATTGCCCATAGCCAAGGCGGCATTGCAGCTCGGTTTTTGGATAGGCAATGGGATGTAAACCAAAACGGCGATTTTGGCAAAAGAACATATTTTGGTTTGGTAACTTTTGGTACCCCACATGCTGGGGCCGATATCGCCCTCACCAAATCCCAGCACAATGCTTTTGTGCAGCAAATTGCGGGTGCCATTTTCTTGGAAAAAACTTATGGGGTAATCTTTGATTTCACCCAATCCTTTGTGGGCGCTTTTTTGGGTCTAAAGGGTTCTGATGTCATCAGCAAAATTGATACCGCCATCAAAAACAAATTGGCACCGCTCAGCTTTGGTTCGCTCCATACGCCTACCCTTGATGAAATGAAACCCAACTCTACCACCATGAAAGAAATCAATGCACACAAAAGCAAGTTGAGAAAAGTAGCTTTCTATGGCGTAGAAGATGCCCCCGAATGTTGGAAGATTATGTCCAACATGACGGATACGGCGGCCGCCGATTACCCTTTGTGGGGCGCCAAAAGGGACCATCATTTTCAAAGGAAAATGGAAAAAGTAAGGCATGCCCACGAAGCTGCTATAGTTGAAAAAAACCTCAAGAAAAAAAAGTTACTAAGGCGTAAAGCCGCCTTCAATGTTTTTTTTCCTCTTCACTCTTTGATTTGGATTAATGGTGTCATACGTCAACAAGTGAAGGAGGTAGAGGATGAGAACAAACACAGAAGTGAAGCAATAAATTTTTTGAACAATGCCAATACCCATTGGCGCTACCTTATTGGGGCCTACCACAAAGACTCTTTAGAAACAAAAACCATCAACAAATACATTGTTTCTTGGCAAGAGAAATACGGTCGATTGAGCCGTTGGTATTCCCAAAAGAGAACCTTCTACAATGTAGACGAAGCCATTTCCTACAAAAACACTCGAAAAAACTCGGTCTTTAAAGTTAGAAAGGAGAAATTAGAAATTGCCCAAGAAACCCGCCAAGTGCAACTACTCTTTCCCAACGATGGGGTGGTGCTGGTGCGCAGCCAAATTGCCTTTCCGGGGGTGGGAGACCGTAAAGACAAGATGGAAGGAGACAACCACTTTCAAGAAAGAAACAGTCTTGAAACGCTAAGAGTATTGAAGAGATTATATTTAGGAGGTTCTCAAGGCTATTACGATTCATTTTTCGCAACACCAAGACTGTAATAATGAGAAAAATGATCAACCTTTCAACCGTATTTGTGCTTGTGGTCCATCTTTTGGGCTGCAAGCCAGATGATGTAGCACCGGAGCAGCCGCCCATTGCTCCTCAATCTCCCGTGGTTTGGAAGAAGCCCTTAGAAATAGGCGGACTGACCAGTACACCACATTATTATCAAGGCCGCATCATCTTTGGACATCAAGCCAAGGAAAAAAACAATTACATGATGTATTGCCTCGATGCCAAAACGGGCGATAGCATTTGGCAAACGAGAATTGTGACACCTTTTGAGTTTGATCCCTTTGACAAGAATATGTCAGCAATACACAAGAATAAAATTGTTTTTGCTGACTCAAAAAGAATGTTCGTTTTAAACTTGGACAATGGAGAAATTTTATGGAATTATACTGACCCACACAACTTTGGAGGGGTATGTATCATTGACGGCTACGTTTACACAGCAGATGCAGTGAATAGAAGATCTGCAACCATGTGTCGTTTTGATATGAATACCGGTGCAAAAGAGGCTTTGTTTACCATCAAGCACGGAAAAGATGAACCCGGAAGAGATTTTACCCCTTTCCTCATGGTGCCCGTGAAGTGGGTGCACCCAAGTGGTGACGAGATATTGGTGCTTCAAAATCGCAGTTATGGATACAATAGGATAGGACCAGACGGAATGTATGGTTATAGCAAAATGGATTTGATGGCATACAACCTGACGGCGGACAGCATTCTTTGGTATCGCTATGAGCTAGACAACTTTAGCAGTGGTGCCCGACCAGCGATAGACGGGAATAAAGTCTATTTTTATGGGGACCGACACGCGTATTGCATCAATCCACTCAATGGAGAGACACGCTGGAAATACTATATCGGCAATGGACCTGAAGATGATTTCAACACGGCCAATATACTCATCATAGATGATAAACTGATCGTAAAACCAGACAATGACCATATGCACGCAGTGCACAAAGAGACTGGCGAGTTGATATGGAGGAACAACAATACAGCCTCGATGCCCGGTCTACTAACCGTTCATCAAGATACCATTTGGTTTGGCAGTGCAGGAATTTTGGCCATCGATGCCCACACCGGCAAGACCCTCATAGACCAATACAAGGCATCCAATGGGTCCTGGATATTTCCGGTGAGGCACCACCCACGCAAAGGGCTGATCTACACGAGCGATGCCAACACTTTTTATTGTCTGAATCCAAAGTATATGAAGTGATGTACAACAGAATACAAAAGGGATTGCTACCTTTGTTTTTCTTGATTAGACACAAAAATTAAAATGAGAAGTTTGCGCATTGCATTGTTGTTGGGCTGCCTTTTTGTAGCAAAAGCCTATGCCCAGGCCCAAGTGGCGGCCA
Organism: uncultured bacterium; assembly: GCA_963991985.1. Lineage (GTDB taxonomy): Bacteria > Bacteroidota > Bacteroidia > NS11-12g > UBA9320 > MED-G17. Next base: position 5,284 of record CAXDRX010000024.1, read on the forward strand.
AAGATGTTCGTGGTCTTTGGTTGGTTGAAAAAAAAGATGCCCACATCAAAGTCTACTTGGCCAAAAATGGCAAATACTATGGAAAAATTGTTTGGCTCAAGGAGCCCAACGAAAAAGACGGAAGTCCCAAGATCGATGATGAAAATCCAGACCCCAAATTGCAAAATCGCCCTTTACAGGGATTGCTTATGCTCAAAAGTTTTCGTTTTGATGCAGAAGCAGAAGAGTGGTCGGGGGGCACCATCTACGATTCTCGTTCGGGAAAAACCTACGATGCCTACATGCGGTTTGAAGGGGAAAACAAAGATATCCTAAAACTCACGGGCTATGTCATGGGTATTCGCCAATTTGGCAAAACCACTACCTGGAGCCGGGTAAAATAAGCTAAAGATTTTTGGTGAGTCCCTGCACCACCTTGTATCCAGCCAAAAATTCTTTGGCCACGATGCGCAAAAAGGTGTAGAGTGGAATGGCAAAAATCATGGACAAGGGCCCCGCCAAAGTGGCTGTAATCATAGAAACTGTAAAAATCTCCAGTGGATGCGCTTTCACGCTTCTTGAGAATATAGTGGGTTGAAGAACAATATTGTCCACCAATTGTGCCACCACAAAAACCAATAATGTTTGCAGAAGATGCTGGACCATCGGTTCTGGAAAGCCCAAATCGATGTGACCCGTGAAAGTCAAAAACAAGCCCAAAATACCCCCGATGATGGGGCCAATGTAGGGCACAACATTTACCATAGCATAAAGAAAAGCAATGAAAAAGGCATTGTGTACACCAACAATGCTTAATCCTGCAACCACTATGGTGAATATACACACAAACTGAGCGAGCAAACCCAAAAAATATCTTGACAAAAGATGCTTGGTTCTGGCAAATACATTTTCTACCTGTGCCAAGTATTTGTCTGGACTCAATGCCTGAATGCTGTTGTTCAATATGTAGCTGTCCTTGAGCAAAAAGAAGGAAATGAAAGAAACAGAAAACAACCAAACAAAAGTTTGTCCCAATTGAGCCAAAATGGAATGCAAGAAAAGCGGCACATTTTGAATATCGAAATAAGACAAAAAGCCGGTTTGAATTTCTTCCGGAGTGGGAACCGATACCCCTTTGTCATTCAGTCGGTCTAAGAAAGTGAACATTTGGCTTTGCATCACTTCAAAAACATCACCGTAGTCGGCTTTGGCCAAAACTTCGGCCTGCTTGGCCAAAGTAGGAATTAAAATCCAAGCCAAACCTACCAAAACAGAAAGAATGGTGACCAGCGTAAGCAAAGCCTTGATGCCGTTGGGCAAAGATTTTTGCTTCACCTTAATCATGCCTAAAGCCTTGAACAAAGGCCTGCCAATCAAAGACATGATAATGGCCACCACAAAGTAGCGCACCACATTTCGAACATTCCACAAAGCAAAGCCCAACAAAAGAAGGCCGACAAAAACAGCGATATTTCTAAAAATTTTATTTTTCATTTTTCAAGTCTGCACACAACTCCACCAAAACGCCCATCGTATCTTTGGGATGCAAGAAAGCAATTTCTTTGCGATCGGCACCTATTTTTGGTGTTTTATGGATCAATTGGATGCCTTCAGAAGCGTAAAAGTCCAATTTTTTTTGAATGCCAAAGACATCAAAAGCAATGTGATGAATGCCCTCCCCATTTTTGTCCAAAAATTTTTGCAAGGTGCTTTCTTTTTTTGTGGGGCACAAAAGTTCGATTTTACATTCGCCTATTTGGTAAAAAACAGTTGTGACCATTTCCGATTCCACCACTTCTGTTTTGTAGGGTTCTTTGCCCAGCAGAAGGTTGAATTTTGGAATGGCTTCGGCCAAATTTTGAACAGCAATGCCGATATGATCAATTTTATTTATCATTCATTCAAAAATTGAAAACCATTTTCAAAGATAGGAAGTTATATTTGTTGTTAGATTTAATCTAAATTAAACTTAGAAAAATCAAAGATGGTCAAACTACCAATATACTTAGACAACAATTCGACCACGCCGATGGACCCTCGCGTATTGGACGCAATGATGCCCTATTTCACAGAAAATTTTGGAAATGCGGCGAGCAGAAACCATCCTTTTGGATGGAAAGCAGAGGAAGCAGTGGACTATGCCAGAGCGCAAATTGCTCAGTTGATTGGGTGCAATGAGAAAGAAATCATTTTCACTTCTGGTGCTACCGAGTCCAACAATCTGGCGATCAAGGGGGTATTGGAAATGTATGCCCAAAAAGGCAATCACATCATCACGCTCAACACAGAACACAAGGCCATTTTGGACGCTTGTAGTCATGCCGAAAAAATGGGTGCATCCCTGACCTATTTGGAGGTGGAAGAAAATGGACTTTTGGACCTATCCAAGCTACAAGACGCCATCCAAGACAACACTGTTTTGATTTCCATCATGTGGGCCAACAACGAGATTGGTGTTGTTCAGCCAGTGCAAGAAATTGCTAAAATTGCCAAAGAAAAAGGAATTTTGTTTCATACGGACGGCACACAGGCAGTCGGAAAAATCCCCGTTGATGTAGTGAAAGACGGCATAGATTTGATGAGTTTTACCGCCCACAAAATGTATGGACCCAAGGGAATTGGAGCCTTGTATGTACGAAGAAAAAATCCAAGGGTCAAAGTTAGCGCTCAAATCGATGGTGGCGGGCATGAAAGAGGCATGCGTTCGGGAACGCTCAATGTGACCGGTATTGTTGGCTTTGGAGCTGCCAGCCAAATTGCCCGAGAAGAAATGCAAAAAGAAGGCCAAAGATTGCGTCGATTGAGAGACAAACTTGAAAATGCTTTGCTTGGTTTAGAAGAAAGTTATGTGAATGGAAGTAAGGAAAATAGGTTGCCGCATTGTACCAACATTTCCTTCAAGTTTGTTGAAGGCGAAGGTTTGATGATGGCCATGCACCATTTGGCAGTTTCTTCCGGATCTGCGTGTACTTCGGCAAGTCTTGAGCCGAGTTACGTGCTGAAAAACTTGGGTTTGGACGATGAATTGGCCCATAGCTCTATACGATTTGGTTTGGGTAGATTCACCACAGAAGAAGAAATTGATTACGCCATTGAGCATGTAACGCAGGCGGTAAATAAATTAAGAGAGATGAGTCCTTTGTGGGAAATGCACAAAGAAGGGATAGATTTGCAAAAAGTAGATTGGCAAGAACATTGATATCAACATGGCATATTCAGATAAAGTATTAGATCATTACAACAACCCAAGAAATGTGGGTGTTTTGGACAAAAACTCAAAAAACGTCGGGACCGGATTGGTGGGTGCACCCGAGTGCGGAGACGTGATGCGTTTACAAATTGAAGTAGATGAAAAATCAGGTGAAATAACAGAGGCCAAATTCAAAACATTTGGATGTGGCTCTGCCATCGCCTCAAGCAGTCTCGCGACCGAATGGATTAAAGGAAAAACAGTGGACGACGCTTTAAAAATAGACAATATGGAAATTGTAGAGGAGCTTTCTTTGCCTCCTGTCAAAATTCATTGCTCTGTTTTGGCTGAAGACGCCATAAAATCTGCCATCAACGATTACCGAAAAAAACAAGGTCTCGAACCCATAGCTTTGAACAATAACCATTAAAAAATGATTACCGTATCAGAAAAAGCACATCAACAACTCACCAAACTGAAAGAAGAAGGAAATATTCAGCAAGATTATTTTCTTCGGGTGTCTGTGGTAGGTGGTGGTTGCTCGGGACTTTCTTATAAACTAGATTTTGATAGCGAAAGCCAAGAAGGAGATCAAGTTTTTGAATCCAATGGGGTAAAAGTTGTGTGCGACATGAAAAGCTTTTTGTATTTGTGTGGTACCGAGTTGGATTTTACCGATGGCCTGAATGGCAATGGCTTTCAATTCAACAATCCCAACGCATCCCGGACATGCGGGTGCGGTGAAAGTTTTTCTGTCTAATTGAAAGGTTTTAAAAAAGACCTTCCAACCAAAATTTGCTCGCGTTGCGACCGTCCTTTTTCGTGGCGAAAAAAGTGGAAAAACAATTGGAGCGAGGTGAAGTATTGCAGCCAAGCATGCAAACAAAACAAAAGTTAGCAAACATTTTTGTTGCTCGTCGATTTACCTAATGTGTCTAATGTAAAATCCTTACGGCTCATTCTTGGGGATCAATTGAATCCCGATCATAGTTGGTACCAAAGGTGCGATAGTTCAGTACTTTATTGCCTGATGGAAATACGAGCGGAAAGCGAATATGTCAAACATCACATTCAAAAGATAAGCGGTTTGTTTGCTGCCATGCGCAGTTTTTCCCAAGTGCTCAAAAGCAAGGGGCATCGTGTGGCCTACATAAAAATTTCAGACCCTACCAATCGGCACAATTTCTTAGAAAATTTGCAACTTCTTTGCCAAAAATATTCGGTAGAAACTTTTGCATATCAACTGCCCGACGAATATCGATTGGATATCTTGTTTAAGTCGATTGCAAGCACTCTAGATATTCCAACCAAAGTTTACGACACAGAGCACTTTTTGACGAAAAGGGATGAACTGAAGACATTTTTTGAGGGCAAAAAAACCTATTTGATGGAATCATTTTATCGCGCTCAAAGAAAAAAATACCAAGTATTAATGGATGGTAAGCAGCCCATTTCGGGCAAGTGGAATTATGATTTGGAAAATAGGAAAAAGTTGACCAATATGGAGCTTATCCCCAAACCCAAGTTTCCCCAAAATGACTTGACCAAGGTCTATCAAGAAGTGATAGAGGCGGACTTACCTTTTATAGGAAAAATAAATCCAAGACAATTTATCTGGCCAATCAATACCGAGCAAGCGGAAGAAATATATGATGCATTTTTGGAAACACAATTGCCACTTTTTGGGACGTATCAGGATACCATGGTGCAAGAAAATTGGACACTATTTCACAGCAGAATTTCTTTTGCCCTTAACACCAAAATGCTTCAACCCATTCATGTGGTTCGGAAAGCAGAAGAGCATTGGAAACAAAACGAAGAAAAGATAAGCATTGCTCAGGTAGAGGGTTTTATTCGGCAAATTTTGGGTTGGCGAGAGTACATGCGGGGCGTTTATTGGGCACAAATGCCAAGCTATGCCAATAAAAATTACTTTTACCACACGCGGCCATTGCCCAACTACTTTTGGACAGGAGATACCAAAATGAATTGTATCTCTACAACGGTAAAACAATCGTTGGATCACGCATATGCCCACCATATTCAGCGATTGATGGTCACCGGAAATTTTTTGTTGATGGCGGGCATCAACCCCGATGAAGTAGATGTATGGTACTTAGGGATCTACATCGATGCTTTTGAATGGGTTGAAATAACCAATACACGAGGAATGAGTCAATATGCAGATGGGGGTATAGTGGCCACAAAACCTTATGTGTCTAGTGCTTCTTATTTGCACAAGATGGGTGATTATTGTTCCAATTGTTTTTATGAAAAAAATCGAAAGACAGGTGAACGCGCATGCCCTTTTAACAGTTTGTATTGGCATTTTTTGCATGAAAACCAGAACAAACTTCAAGGAAATCCAAGGATGGGAATGATGTACAGAGTTTGGAATAAATTTTCATTGGAAAATCAAGAAAGTATTCTGAGTCAGGCTAGAATATATCTAGAACAACTAGAACATTTGTGATATGCTAAGCTGTATATAATTCCCTACACATTCCAAAAGTTATCATGTATTCTAGGAGATTCTTCCCCAATTGCACATAAGTTGTAAAAAACTGTGCACCTTCGTATTTCAACGATGTCACAATTTGCAGCATTAGGCCTTTCTGAGTCCATCGTACAGGCCATCCAAGAATTGGGTTTCAATCAACCTACAGAAATTCAACAAAAGGCCATCCCTAATTTGATAAACAACCCTATCGATTTGATCGGACTGGCTCAAACAGGAACAGGAAAAACAGCAGCATTTGGTCTTCCATTGTTGACCAATATAGATCCAAAGAAAAAATACATCCAAGCACTTATTCTTTCTCCAACAAGAGAACTGGGTCAGCAAATTACCGAACAGATGCAATTGTTCGGAAAAAACATGAAAAATGTAGGAATCATGGCTGTCTATGGGGGTGCATCTATTGCCAACCAAATGAAGGATTTGAAGAAAACGCAACAGATTGTTGTTGCAACACCAGGCAGACTAAATGATTTAATACGCAGAAAAGCGCTTCAATTGGAAAATGTAGATTATGTTATTTTGGATGAAGCAGATGAAATGCTAAATATGGGATTTAAAGAGGATCTTGATACCATTTTAAGCCATACGCCGGCGAGCAAAAATACTTGGTTGTTCTCTGCCACCATGCCCCCCGAGATTGAGCGGATAGTTTCTAATTATATGGACCAACCTGTGCGCATTCAGGTGAGTAAAAAAAATGAAGTAAATCAGAACATTGCTCATAGATACAGTGTTGTTACGCGGGCCAACAAAAATGATGCGCTTCGCAGATTTTTGGATTTTTATGATAACACTCGGGCAGTGATTTTTTGCAGAACAAGGGCAGAAACTCAATCCTTGGCCGATGAGCTCATTTATAAAAATTACAAAGCAGATGCTCTCCATGGCGATTTGAGTCAAAAACAACGCGACATGGTCATGGAGAAATTTCGAAAGAATGAAATTCATTCTTTGGTAGCCACCGATGTGGCGGCAAGAGGAATTGATGTAAGCGACATCAGTCATGTTTTTCATTTCAACATTCCAGATTTGTCTGCCTATTATACCCATAGGAGTGGCAGAACGGCACGAGCAGGCAAACAAGGCGTTTCCATTTTGTTTATCAACGGTAGAGAAAACCACAAGCTAAAAAAAATGGAGAAAGATCTAAAAATTAAGTTTGAACCCATCGACATACCCAAGACAGAGCAAATTGCGGAAAAATATTTGGAACGGTGGTGTTATGATATTTTACATGCCCAAGCCAAAAAAGTTGATCCTGTTTTGTTGAGCAAAGCAACAATTTTATTTGGTAATCTTTCCAAAGACGAACTACTGGCAAAGGTACTTAGTTTACAGCTGAAAAATTTACATTTTGGTGATGCCAAAGATTTGAATGAGAAACCTTCTCATAAGGGTAAAAATCATAGCGCTAAACCAGATGGAAAGAGAGGAAAATTTTACTCAAGAAATGAAAAAGGAAACGCAAGAAAAAAGAGCAACAAAAATTTCTCCACCAAAAAGCATTCCAAGTCCAAAAGCAGAAAAAATAAAAACCGTTAGGAATTGGGTTCTTTGAAAATATGAACATCCCTTTGAGGGAAGGGGATCACAATTTTCTGTTCTTTAAATTGTTGATTGATTTGAAAACGCAAATCGCTTTTCACGTCTTCAATGAATAAAATTTCGAGGCTCCAAAATAATACCTGAAATTGGAGAGACGAATCACCAAAATTGGTAAAACGTACAAGAGGAGGATGGGATTTAATTACTTTGGGATGACTCTTCACACAATTCAATAAAATTTCTTTCACCAAATTGACGTCACTTCCATAGGCGACACCTACCTCCACTGAGAATCGACTCTCAGGATTGATGGTGCTCCAATTGACGATATTGTCTTGGACAATTTTAGAGTTGGGAATAATCAGGTGAACATTGTCTCTATTTTCAACAATCGAGGTACGCAAACCAATTTCTTCTACCCTTGCCAAAAAACCATTGAGCTCAATGATGTCCCCAACACGAATGGTTTTTTCTACCATTAGAATCAAACCACTTATTAAATCCTTGGCAAGTTGCTGAAGTCCCAAACCAATTCCTACCAAGAACACGGCACCCCCCGCAAGAAGCGTGGTGATTTTAATGTGCAATGAATTCAAAATCATCATTCCTGCGATTACGATGATGAGATATCTGCTCAATTGCATTAAAGCGTAAGATTGCCCGGGTACCAGCCTCCCTTTTCGGCTAGCAATATTTAAAATACTTTTTATCCACCGATATACAATATAGGCAAAAAGTAAAATCAAAAAAGAGGAGAGTAAATCCCCTATGTTGATGTATTCTTCACCAAGTTTTACCAGTTCTATTTTGAAAAATGCTCTAATTTTATTCATGGGTGTTGTTGCAATAAAAATATTGAAGTGTTTGTCTTTTTCTGTAATTGGTCATAGACAAATGCTTCTATTTTTTTTCCATCCATTTTTTGAATAAGTTTCTTATTCTTAAACGGGCTATTTAGTTCATTGTTCAATTCTTCGTGGAAGGTGAAATAGATCATTTCAAACCATTCATTGTTGTAGCTCAAAACAACATAGGCATTCAAGGGGCTCGCATCTACATAATTTATGGCGTACCCCATTTCGTCCGTGCCGTCATTGTTTAAATCTCCTAGATTGTCTAGCATCCATAATCCAATCTGATTGTTTTCATCCGATAGGACAAAAGTGTCTTTGGGTGCATGGCTAGAGACGATTCTTGTACTAGGTTTTGTTTTATTCAAGTGCTTTTGTATTTCCGTCAGGTTTTGGGCAAAAAATTTGTTTTCGGTCTTTTTATTAGTGTTTTGACTCACGTAAATCTCTTTAAGTGTATCTTGAATCTTGTCTCCATTAAAATCGCCTAAAAGAAAATAGTTTGGCCTAAACGTAGCACTCAACTGTGTAATAGTGTCTGAGGTCAGAACAAATGCAGAGTTGGATGAATGGCGCTTGCAATTTGCCAATACAAAGGGTACCACAAGTAAGATGCCCCACTTCATCTCAATGAATTAAGGAAACCAAGTCGCCCGGATAATCCGTTATGATACCGTCTACACCCATTTGAATAAGTGAAATCATGTCTTTTCGACTATTCACTGTCCACGGGATAACTTGCATGTTTTTTAGATGTAAGTAATCGATTTGGTCCTTTGAAAGCGATTGAAATTGTGGACTGTATATGGTGGGTGTGAAGTTAAGTCGATCTAGGTTTTCATCAATACTCAATAGGCCTTTTTCTACCAAAAGAGATGTTTTCAGTTTTGGCTTTAGGGTGTGCACAAGGTTTAGACTTTCCACATCAAAAGACTGTAAGATGCATCTTTTTTCGATTCCCAGCGCATAAATTTCTTGAATGACCAAGGAAATAAATTCTTTTACGTTCGGGTGATAAATTTCGTCCCATTGGGGTTTTCTTTTGATTTCTATATTGTAGCGTACATTTTTTTTGTTTTCCTCTTTGCAATATTGCTCAACAGTTGAGACAACTTCCTGAAAAAGAGGTTTATGTGCCTTAACTTTTTTCTGATTTTCGAATTCGGGATTCCCTTTGGTACCACAATCAAAACAAGAGATTTCCTCATAGGTCATTTCATACAAATTGAAAGACTTTTCTCTATTTTTACTTATGTTATTGAGATTACTGTCCAAGCAAATATTATGATTCATAAATGGTTCGTGAGAAAGAATTACTTTATGATCGAGTGTAATCACAACATCCATTTCTAAGGTTGTGGCTCCATTGTCGATGGCTGCCAACATAGATTGGATTGTATTTTCGGGATAAATTCCGCGGGCCCCCCGATGTCCGTGAACGTCAAAATTTTTAAGATTACTTGGTTTTTTTATGCACGCACTCAAAAAAAGGAGAGATACGAGAACAGGACAAATCACATATTTTTTACCAAACACATGGGCAAGTTAAAAAAAAAAGTGTTTACAAAGAGGGTTCTGCTTTTAATTTGAACACCCTAGAAACATTAAACCCAAAATGGATGTCCCCATTGGCCCACGAATTATTGGTTTCGGCAATAAAACCTCTTTCAATCATAGAAGTTGAATTGGTGAAATGAAGTTGGAAAACATGTCCTCCGGTTTCGATGTCAACACCCAAACTTAATGAATTGCTTGTATTTGCATCTTTCATTTGTTTGGGAAGCCAAAAGTATTCAGCATTGATGGAAATCCTTTTGCTTATTTTATATCTTCCACCAGCGCCAAGGGAGATTGTTTGGTTATTGTCTTGAGGGTTGGGCACCCAATTTCTGTGGACAAAAGTGGGACTAAGTTGAACAGACAATTTTTGACTGATTTTTCTTGCCAATAGAATTTGGCTAACATAAGAGAGTCTTGTTTGAAACAATGAGTCATAAGCACGATTGTTTCGAATGGTGCTAAAACTATTAGAGACAAACAAAGAGATGGACAATGGTCTTTGTTTGTTATTTTCTTGTTGGAGTATTTTCCATTTCAAAAAGCCATCGTATTCTTTTCGAAAGCTATTTCTTCCCAAACCGATCATGAGATTCTCGTGGATGCCGTATTCAAGTGCCAGCCTTATGAGTGCTTGGTCTAGTCCAAATAATTCATAACCACCTCCCGAGAGCAACCCAAACCGATGCGAAATTCTAAAATCCAATATGCCGCAACCAACATTTTCTACCGAATGGCCATTGATGATTCGCGTAGATTTGAATGTATTGATTACCTTGGGATTTGGTTTTTGTTCTGCCAATAATTCATCCATCAAGTCATTTTGAGCATGCAAAGAATGCGAAAAAAGTAAAAGCAGCAGCAGATTACTCAATTTTTTCATAATGGATATTGACTTTGATTTGGATGGTTTGTGCAATTTTCTGAAACATGATTTTTGGTATCTTAATCTGGTAATCTTTTAATTGGATATCAAAATTACTTAAAGCTTGAATGGTATTGTTTTTAATAATCAATTTGCCCGTCTCGGAGATTTTCTTGGTATTCCCTTTGATGCTCAGTTCTCCAACAATTTCAACAGCATAACTTCCATTTAGCTGATAGTTTTCTTTTTTCATTCCAACAATCTTCCCGTTGAAAAAGGCATGTGGAAATTTTTCAGAGTCAACATAGTTTTCGTTGAAGTGTGCTTGCATGAGGGCATTGGGAAAACGGAATTGTGTCATTGGAACAACGAAAACAACCTTGTTGTCGTCTCTCAAAATACTGGCTACTTTTTGGTTTTTTGCCTCAATATTTTCAATGGGAGTACTCGAAAAAAAAGTAATGATCCCCTCTGTTGTTTTGAATTTTAGCTGTGCCAAAACTGATTGACAAAGGAATACGGGCAATAGGAAAAGAAATTTATATTTCATTTTCTAATTGTTTTTCATTCCTTGATTGACCCACGCTTTTATTTTGGCGATTTGACAACTTTGCAATTGGGGGCTATTTTTGGGCATTGGTGAAAAGCCTGGACTATGAGCTATGGAGCCGATCAAGCGCTCACTGCTCGCAATTGATTTTACATTGCTGTAACCTTCTAAATTGATTCCTGCACCAGCATTTAGATGATTTTGTTGGTTGTGACAAAATAGACAATTGTTTTGCAGGATAGGAAAAAGATCTGTTTTGTATGATACAGCACTGGTATCACATGGATTGGTGTCTCCAAAAAGTACTTCATCGTTAAGTTTTGTGCATGCTACAAAAAACAAAATGACAATAAATATCAGTATTTTTAGATTGCTCATCTTTTGGTTAAGGTAAAAAAGATGTAATTGTTTGGATTTTATAAGGGAATATTGCCATGTTTTTTTGAAGGAAGTGAATTGTCCACTTTATTTTTTAGCATTTCAAAAGCTTTGATTAACTTCATTCTAGTTTCGGAGGGCATGATTACTTCATCTATATAGCCTCTTTCGGCTGCGCGGTAAGGGTTGGCAAAAATTTCGGAGTATTCAAGTTCCTTTTCTCTCCAAGCTTCTTGGGGATTTGAAGATTCTTTAATTTCATTTTTGAAGATAATTTCAGCGGCTCCTTTGGCGCCCATCACAGCAATTTCAGCGCTCGGCCATGCAAAGTTCATGTCGGCCCCGATGTGTTTGGAATTCATTACATCGTAAGCCCCTCCATAGGCTTTTCGAGTGATGACTGTAATTCTTGGTACGGTGGCTTCGCTAAAGGCATAAAGTAATTTCGCACCATTGGTAATGATGGCATTCCATTCTTGCTCAGTTCCTGGTAAAAAACCTGGGACATCTTCCAAAACAAGTAATGGGATATTAAAACAATCACAGAAACGAACAAAACGAGCCGCCTTTTTACTGGCATTTACATCAAGAACCCCTGCAAGGTAGGCCGGTTGATTGGCCACAATACCGATACTTTTCCCGGCCAATCTAGCAAAGCCTATCACTATATTTTGAGCAAATTCTTCATGTACTTCAAAGAAGCTATCTTGGTCTACGATTCCGGCAATCACTTCTTTCATATCGTAGGGTGTTGAGGAAGAATCAGGTATAAGTTTGTTTAACTCTTCTATCTGGGCTTGGGTATTGTCTTTGTGGAGTTTCTCCGGTGTTTTATTTTCACAATTTTGTGGGATGTAGGAAAGCAGTTGTTTGATTTTTTCTAAACATGCTAGCTCATTTTGTGCTGTAAAATGCGCTACTCCAGATTTACTGGCATGAACAGAAGCCCCGCCAAGCTTTTCTGAACTAACAATTTCGTTGGTTACTGTTTTTACTACATTCGGTCCTGTAACAAACATGTAAGAGCTGTCTTCAGTCATAAAAATAAAATCGGTAATTGCTGGAGAGTAAACTGCTCCACCGGCGCATGGACCTAAGATAGCAGATATCTGAGGGACAACACCCGAGGCAAGTGTATTTTTATAAAAAATGTCTGCATAACCACCCAAAGAGACGACTCCTTCTTGGATTCTGGCACCACCCGAGTCATTGAATCCAATGATTGGTGCTCCATTTTTTAATGCCAAGTCCATAATTTTCACAATTTTTTCTGCGTGGGTTTCAGATAGTGATCCTCCAAAAACAGTAAAATCTTGAGAATAAATATAAACCAAACGACCCCCCACCGTTCCATAGCCTGTTATTACCCCGTCCCCTAGAAATTGTTTTTTGTCCATGCCAAAATCTGTGCTTCGATGTTTCACAAATGCTCCAATTTCTTCAAATGAATCGGCATCTAAAAAAAAATCAATTCTTTCCCGAGCAGTCAATTTTCCTTTGCTGTGCTGTGCTTCTACTCTTTTTTTGCCGCCACCCTGTAAAGATTCATGACGTTTTTCTTTTAGTTTTTCAAAGTTTGATTTTGATGTATTCATGCCTATTTGTTTAGTTCATTCAAAAGTTCTTCAGTAAGCTCTAAATTGTGATAAACGTTGTTTATGTCGTCATCTTCTTCAAATTTGTCAATAATGGTGAGTACTTTTCGAGCATTTTCAATATCCAGAGCGGAGTAGGTGTTCGGAATTCTTTGAAGTTCAGCACTTTTTGGATTTATTTTTAGGTCTTCAAGTTTTTGTTGCATTGAGCCAAAATCTTCAAAACTTGTTCTGATTTCTATCCGATCATCAAAGGTCTCCATTTCTTCTGCTCCACCATCAATTAATTCCATTTCAAACGATTCCAAATCTAGGGTTTGGATTTGGCTCTTTTCAATATGAAACACACCCTTTTGGTCAAAAATAAAACTCAATGAACCATTGGTGCCTAAGCTTCCGTTGTATTTGTTGAATATTGACCTGACATTGGCTACTGTTCTATTTAGATTGTCCGTGGTGGCTTCGATAAAAACAGCAATTCCATTGGGGGCGTAACCTTCGTAAGTTACCTCTTGAAGGTTTTGTCCTTCTCCACCAGCTCCTTTTTTGATGGCTCTTTCAATGGTATCTTTTGGCATGTTGGCCCCTTTGGCGTTTTGGACGGCCAAACGAAGCGCTGGGTTGGTGTCAGGGTCGGGTCCTCCATCTCGGGATGCAATGGTTAGTTCTTTAATGATTCGGGTCCAAACTTTTGCACGTTTGGCATCTTGAGCTGCTTTTCTATGCTTTATGTTGGCCCATTTGCTGTGTCCTGCCATAATTAAAGTAGATTTTCAAAAATAGTTAAGCTTTTAACAAAAAAAGTCGCCAAATATTTTGACGACTTTTAAGCTTCTTAAAAAAAAATTATTGAATGGTAATTTTCTTGGAAGTTGACTTATCTCCTTGCTTAACACTTAAAATGTAAATGCCTTCTTCCATGTTCTCTATGTTCAAACGGTAAGCATCTATTTTGTGTTCAAAAGTTTTGTTCAGTACTTTTCTGCCGCTCATATCAAACAAAATCACTTCCAAGTTTTCCTTGGTGTTTTGGATCAATGGTTGTATCATGAGATAACTATGTGCCGGTGTTGGATAAATATTGAACAAACCCTCTTGTTCCACATCCTCCATTCCAACGCCCCATTTTTGGGGATTGTACCAAATGATTTGTTTAAGTGACACATTGTTGGACGTCGTTGAAGTATCTTCGGCAATCAAGCCCGAAGTCCTATTTTGTAGCAAACTTCTTGCTCCAAAAATGATATTGATGGAATTTGGAACGTAAGAGTTTAGTTGCA
>CAXDRX010000025.1:0-17838 GCA_963991985.1 uncultured bacterium
GTTTGGACGAGGGTTAGTGCTTCAAACAATTCATCCAAGGTGCCATAGCCACCAGGAAGCACAATAAATCCTTGCGCATATTTCATAAACATAACTTTCCGAACAAAGAAAAACTTGAAATTCAGTAGCTTATCTTCATCAATATAAGGATTATGTTTTTGTTCAAAGGGCAAATCAATGTTTAATCCAACACTTGCTCCGGGTTCATCTTTGGCTCCTAAATTTCCTGCCTCCATTATTCCGGGGCCACCTCCGGTTATCACCCCGTAACCTGCTGAAGCAAGCTTTTGACCGATCTCTGTGGCCAATTTGTAGTAGGGTGTACCGGGCTCTGTTCGGGCAGAACCAAAGATGGAAACACAAGGTCCAATTCTTGCCAAAGTGTCATAACCTTCAACAAACTCAGACATCACTCTAAAAATATTCCAGCTATCAGAACTCTTTATTTCAGGCCAATTTTTTATCTCAAAAGATCTCTTTATTCTTTCTTCTTCGTTCATAAATATTTAACAATATTAAACCGATGAAAGTATACAAACCGTTTAAAATTAAAATTTCAAATCCTGCTTGATAACCATCAATGAGTTGAGGAATGTAGACATAATAAAGGGCAGTAAGTAGTATTGAAATGACACTTACATGCCAAATGTAGTGATCAACGATTTTTCTATTTGTAAAAATACCAAAGGCAAAAGTTCCAAGCAGCGGCCCATAAGTAAAGCCAACAGCTGTAAACAACTGTTTTATAACAGCATCGTTGTTGAGTTTTTTAAAAAAAATAATAACAAAAAAGATGCACAAAGAGAATCCAAAATGAACCCATCTCCTGGTTGGTTTATGCGTTTTTTTGGTCCTTTCGAACCCCAAAAAATCAACACAAAAACTTGTCGTCAAAGCAGTAATTGCACTATCTGCACTTGAGTAGGCAGCAGCAATAAGGCCAATGAAAAAGCTAGAGGAGATAAGCCAATTTTTATTTTGTAGTGCAAATAATGAAAACAGATCGTCTGATGTTTGGAGAGACTTCGTATCAAATCCGATTTTTTCCTTAAAAACAAGCAACAAAAAACCGAGAACCAAAAATATAAGGTTGGCCGTCAGAAACAGAGGAATTTGCATGTACATGTTTTTTTGTGCCTTTTTTAAGGTTTTGATGCTCAAGTTTTTTTGCATCATATCTTGGTCTAATCCAGTCATTACAACGGCAATAAATACCCCTCCCAAAAAAGATTTTGGAAAAAATTGACTGGATTTCCATTGCCAATCAAAAACCTGGCTGTGTGGGGATTGGAGAATGGTTTGTGGAATTTCGTAAATGGCAATATTGAGTTCATTGGACAAAAAATATATACTCACCACAACTGCCAAAATCATAAAGACAGTTTGCAAAACGTCGGTATAAACAATGGTTTTTATTCCACCAATAAAACTGTAGGTAAAAATCAAAAACAGGGTGCAAGCCACAGTGAAAGGGAAGGGCAAATCGTACAATGAAAATATTGCCAAATGCAAAACATTCGCCACCAAAAAAAGGCGAAATGATGCGCCAATGGTTCTAGAAATGATAAAATAGGTACTGCCCATTTTGTATGCATTTTTGCCAAATCTTTGGTCTAAATAGGTATAGATAGAAGTGAGATTTTGCCTGTAGTACAATGGCAAAAGCAAGAAAGCAATGATCGCATACCCCACGAGGTAGCCCAGCACCATTTGAATATATTTAAATTGAATGCTACTGACCCATCCGGGGACAGACAAATAAGTAACCCCGGAAAGAGAAGCACCAATCATGCCAATGGCAACCAATGGCCAAGGAGATTTTCGATCACCCAAATAAAATGAGGACGCATTTACTTTTCTAGAGGTAATCAATGATACGACAATAAGAACGAGAAAATATGACAGTAGAAGAATTAAGTTAAAATTGGGATTCATGGACCAAAGAATTCAACATAATTGTTTTCGGTTTCGTAAAGTTTCAACTTATATAGCTCTATTTCTTCGGGCAATTTTTTTGATAAAATTTTCCATATTTCAGCTATCAAATTTTCAATCGAGCTCATCTTCCCTTTCATAAAAGGCACATCTAAATTTAGGTTTTTGTGATCTAAGTGGATCAAAATTTCTCTTTCCAAGAGTTTTTTTAAAGTAGATAAATTATAGACAAATCCTGTTTCTGGGTCTGGAATCCCTCCCAATGTGACATACAAATCGAAATTGTGACCATGAAAATTTGGGTTGGCACATTTGCCAAAAACTTCAAAATTTTTCTTTTCATTCCACTTGGGATTCCAAAGTTTGTGTGCAGCGTTAAATCGAACTTTTCTGGTAATATAAACCACACCCTTTTGCATAACAACAAATATAATGGTACATCTTTCCTAATTTTGAAATATGCAATTTGTAGTAACAGGCGCAGCAGGATTCATCGGAAGTTGCTTGGTAAGCCATTTGAATAGAGCTGGTGTAGACGAATTGCTTCTGGTGGATGATTTTACCAAAAAAGAGAAACAAAAAAACCTTGAAAATAAAAAATTCAAAGAGCTGGTAGATCGCAAAGAATACCTTCAAAATTTACATCGATATCCTAAAGCAAAAATTATTTTTCACCTTGGGGCAAGAACAGATACCACGCTTCAAGACAAAAAGACTTTTAATGAACTGAATCTTGAATACTCAAAAGGTCTGTGGGCATACGCAAGTAAAAATAAAATACCATTCATCTATGCTTCTTCAGCAGCTACCTACGGAGACGGTACTTTGGGTTTTGATGATGAACAGCCGATTGACCGATACCAACCGCTTAACTTATATGGTCAAAGCAAACACGATTTTGATCGTTGGGTGCTAAGTCAAAAAGAGCAACCAATTTTTTGGGCAGGGTTTAAATTTTTTAATGTGTATGGTCCCAATGAATATCATAAAGAACGAATGGCTTCGGTTGTTTTTCATGCATTTCATCAGATCATTCAATCCAAAATGGTGAAGTTGTTCAAAAGTCACCGGGAGGGTTTTTCGGATGGTGAACAAAAGAGGGATTTTATTTATGTCAAAGACTTGTGCCAAACACTTTTTACATGTGCTGATAAATCGGGAGAATCAGCAATTTATAATCTGGGAACGGGTCAAGCTAGAACTTTCAAAGATTTGGCTTTGGCCGTATTTAGTGCTCTTCAAATAAATCCTCAAATTGAATACATCGATACCCCTAAAGACATAAGAAATAGATATCAATATTTTACCCAAGCAACCACTTCAAAACTATTGGGTCAAGGTTGGATAGAAAAATTTCAAGACCTAGAGAATGGCATAGAAGACTATGTTAAAAACTACTTAAAACCTAAGAACTATCTATGAAAAATGGAAGAATATGGGCACTGCTTTCTTTTTTCTTTTTGGGGCTTGGTATTTTTTTTCAGGAATTTGGACATCAGCAATTCAAAAAACAAAATCACAATCAGAAGCTAAGTAATTTTATCGAAACTGAGTTTTTGAAGCTGGAAAATCAAATCCTAGGACTGCAAAAACAACCAAAAAGTTTTCTTTCAAAACCACTTCCGATAAAACCGAATCAAAGCTTTTGTTTGGTCAAAAATGGAAAAGCCATCTATTGGCAAGGCGAAATGCATGGCTTGTCTTCAGAGATGCTGAAAAAAGAAAAATTTATTGTAGTCCAAGATCGAGAAGTGAAAATAGGTATCATTCTTCAAAGCGATACGACCAGTATTCTTCTGTCAAGCCTAAAAAATCCTGTTTTCAATTCCTATTTTTTGGGTCGGGGTGAAAATCAAATTGCATTGAATAAAAACCAAATTTTTTATACCGTTCATAGTGATATTTCACCAACATGGGTATTGCTTTACAAGATAGCTTATGGTATTTTTTTTCTATGCTTTTCGTTTTCCTTTTTCCATGTTCTTCGTCAAAAAAAACAAAATGATCAAATGGTACTTCTATTGCTTTTGGGATTGGTAAGGTGGTTGCATTTAAAGGGTCATATTGCCCTTTTTTCCCATCCCATATTTGATCCTCACTACTTTGCCTTATCAAAAAATATTCCTTCTCTTGGGGACTTGTTATTTCATATGGTCTTGGGAATCTTTGTTTTGGTGGCTTTGCTTTCATTTTGGCGAACCTCAAAACAAATAAAGACAATCGGTTTCTTCTTTACGATGGGTTTGTTTTTTTATGCAGACATGTGTTTAAGTATGCCCTTGGCAGTAGTAAAAAACGCTAGTTTGATATTCGACATTAATTGTCTTGATGGAATGGGCGTAATATCTTTTCTTGCCTTATTTCTCCTTTCCATCTTCTTTCTTGGAGTTCCAATCTTAGCCAATGAGTGTTTTTTGAGAAATAGCAAATGGTGGATTGTCCTCTTGAGTTTTGTTGTATTTTTTTGCTTCCAATGGGCAGACTCGGGCAAAAGTGTATTTGAGTTGTCTATGGCGTGCCTTTGGGTCTTTTTTCTTTTTTTCCTCTCTCATTTTAAACAAAAGAAATTTGCGAAATGGTCTTTTTATATTCTCTTGTCAGTTGTTTTGTTGGCTTTTCGGATAACCCAAGCAAATCAGGAAAAAGAGGACACTTACGTTCATTTCTTTGCCAATAAAAAGCTTTTTGCAAAAGACATTGAAACAGAATATGCCTTCAAAAATATTGAAAACAAGCTGACGGATATTTTTCTTCAACCTTTTGATTTAAAACAAGAAAATACAGCATCGCTTACCGAAGAGGTAAGAAATCTTTTCTTTTTTGATCAGCTAAACAAATATGAAATAAGCATCCAAAATTTTAATAAGGATAAGCAGCCTGTAGAAACAAAAAACTATCCCTTGGCGATACTCGAAGATTTGTACAACAACAAAAGTAGCCCTACTTTAAGCAATTATTTTTTTAAAATAAATGACCCGCAATGGCTCAATTCTTATATCGCGAAATACGAAAATTGTGATCAAAATGGAAATTATGGGTTCCTCTTCATCCTATTGCGCCCAAAGCGAATACAAAGAGGCAGCAATATCGTTACCTTTCCAAAGAAGTTGCAAAAAACGTCCTATTCTGCTTTCAACTCGGAGGTCTATCCTTTTGGGATATACAAGAATTCACGTCTTGTTTACCAATCAGGGAATTACTCATTTCCTGACTTTCAAAAACACATTGAATCCTTAGTTGATAAAAAAAGATATCGAAGCTGGCAATTCGATTTTGAAAATGGATTGAGTTTTCAAATCATTAAACCTTTTAGGTTTTTGAAAACAACGCTCACCCTATCTTTACTTTTGCTGGCAATTCTTTCAGCAAGCATTATACTTTTTTTGATAAGCGTTTGGCTTTTTTTAAGGAAAGACATTTTCTACTTTTTCCCAAAGAACTCAATTGTCACAAAAACGCAATTGACCAGTACGGCCTTACTGTTTGCGGGTATGATGGGGGCTATGTACATCATGACTCGATATGTAGCCCTTAGCCATAGCAATAGAATCAAAACAGATATTGGAGAAAAATTAAAAGATGTTGGCAATCAACTTTTAACGGCCCATGATCTCGAAAAAAATACCCAAGAAACAAATCAGGCTTTATCCTTGGTAAATAAATTGTCATCCGAACAAAAAACAAACATTCGCTTATTTGATTTGAATGGCCAATTGGTGGCTTCATCAGGAAAAGTTTTGCCCAATAGTAGTGGGATTGCCCATTTGATGCCCGCTGTAGTATATCGGAAAATGGAAGTAGATCATTATTCTGAGTATCTCCAAGAAGAGCAGGTGAATGGGAAAAAAGTATATTCTGCCTATGCGCCAGTCTACGATGCATTTGGAAGAAAATTGGTGTACCTAAACTTGCCCTATTTTGAAGAAAGCAATATCGTTCGCAAGGAATTGAGTAAACTATTTGTTTCCTTCTTAAACATTTATTTTCTGCTTATTTTGGCAGGCGCAGTTGCCATTTATTTCCTCACCAAAAGATTACTGAAACCATTGGTTATGATTCAGCAAAAAATGGCTCAAACATCATTGTCCAGTAAAAATGAAATAATTCATTGGAAAAGAAATGATGAAATTGGCCAGCTCATCGGTCAATACAATCATATGGTCGAAGCGCTTGAAAAAAACCTCAAATTGTTGGCCAAATCAGAACGGGAAATGGCTTGGAGAGAAATGGCAAAACAGGTTGCCCATGAAATAAAAAATCCATTAACGCCCATGAAGCTAAACCTACAATATCTGCAAAAAGCAATAAAAGATAAAGACCCAAATTTGACGGAAAAATTCAAAAAGACAGCGGATTCCATCATTTTTCAAATTGATAATATGAGCCGTATGGCCTCAGATTTTTCAAACTTTGCTAGGTTGCCCGAGCCAAAAAATGAAAAAGTAGATATGGTAAAATTGATGGTTAAAAATGTAGAACTATTTCAGCACCATCAGAAAGATAAATTGATTTTTCATACCGATTGCAAAGAAGCCATTGTTCTGTGCGATGAAAAAAACATGTCTAGGATTTTCAACAACCTTTTAACCAATTCTTTTCAAGCCATTCCTGAAGAGAAAAAGGGCAGAATTGAAATAGAGCTTAAAGAGAACAAAAATCATTTTGTGATTACGGTCAAGGACAATGGAAGTGGAATTCCAAAAAATCAAACGAATAAAATCTTCGAACCAAATTTTAGCACAAAAACCACTGGAATGGGTATGGGATTGGCAATTACAAAAAATCTGGTTGAGCAAGCAAAAGGGCAAATTTCCTTTGAATCGCAATTTGGTATAGGCACATGTTTTTTGATCAAAATACCAAAATACAAGTGAGATATATGTTTGCCGTTTGGTTGTTTTTTTTCGTGGCTTGTGATCAAGTTATAGGATTGAAAAAGCCAGAGATAGAAAAAGGTAAAAAGGGAATGGTTTTGATGGTTATGGTTCCAGATTGTCCTCTCTCACAAAATTATAGTACACCTTTCTTAAAGCTTAAAAGCCAATTTGAAAAAGACTTTAATTTTTGGATTGTTGTACCAGCAAAATTCTACAATCATAAAGAAATTGAAAAATTTGCTAGCGAATTTGAAATTTCCAAGAACAACTTATTTGTTGACACCAAAAATCAATATGTAAAGAGCATCAATGCCCGTATATCACCGGAGTTTTTCTTAATGGATTCTCTAGGCCAAACCAGATACCAGGGCGCTTTTGATGATTGGGTAGAAACCTTAGGAACAAAAAAAATAGGGAAGAGAAAGAAAAAGTATTTGTCTTCTGCCATTGGTCAATATCTAAACCAAGAAGCCATTAATCCCACCTACAACAAAGCTGAAGGATGTTATTTAGAGTTATAAAAACATATAGTCTTTACCTGTTTGTTTTTTTTCTACTGTCGTGTAAGAAAAAGATGCATAATTCGGTCAACTATGCGCAACATATAGCACCCATTGTGCAGCAAAATTGTATTTCTTGTCATCGAAGTGGAGGTGCTGCACCCTTTGAGCTGCTCACCTACAAACAGGCATATCGCAAAAAAAAGACCATCGCTCGCGTTACCCAATCTAGGTATATGCCTCCTTGGCCTGCAGATAGAAACTATAGTCATTTTGTTGGTGAAAAGTATCTTACCCAAAGCCAAATATTGACCATTCAAAAATGGGTAGACTTGGGCGCACCACCCGGGCCATTAAAAAGTATTGATCAACCCTTAAAATGGGGGAAAAATGAAAAAGAAATTTTGCCCGACTTGGTGCTCACAACAGATTCTATTCAAATTTTGGGCAACAATCGGGATACCTTTTTTATAATCAAATTGCCATTTGAGTTGTCTCAAGACACCTTTTTAAGGTCGATAGAATTTATTGCTGGAGAACACAATTTGGTTCATCACATGAATGGTCATTTGCTTAGTTATGATGATGAAAAAAAAACAACAGTATTTGGTGGCAAAAGAAAGATTACAACTCAAACAGAAGCTTTTTACAAAGACTTTTTGGCAATGGACTTGCTGAATGATGATGGGAGCAAACCCGATCGGCTTCACTCAGCAGTGAATTATCTGCCAGGGGTAGAACACCACTTTTATCCAATAGGGATAGGGGGAGCCTTTTTAAAGAAGAAAAATACACTTGTCTTTAATGATATCCATTTTGGTCCGATTCCCAAAGATCGCTGGGAGCAGTCCAAAGTAAATTTGTATTTTACCAGTCAGCCCCCCCAAAGACCCACACGAGAAATAATGATGGGAACAAATGGAGTAACACCAATCAGCCCACCTTTACAAATCCCTCCCGATACCATCATGAAGTTCGTTAGTGAAGCCATCGTCCCTGAGGACATAAGCATTTTAACAGTAAATCCGCACATGCATTTGCTCGGGAAGAGTTTCAAAGCATATTGCCTACTGCCGAATCGCGATACATTGCCTTTGATAAACATCCCTCGTTGGGATTTTCGTTGGCAGTATTTTTACACATTCAAAAAAATTCAAAAAGTACCTAAAGGGGCCATCATAAAATTGGAAGCAGTTTTTGATAACACAGCTGACAATCCATGGAATCCTAATGATCCTCCACAGTGGATAGGAGAGCGAATAGAAAAAGGGGGAGCCAGCATGCGAACGACAGACGAAATGCTTCAATTTATCATTACATGGATGCCCTACCAAAAAGGGGATGAAGAAATTTCTTTGGAGCCATAAAAAAAAGCCCTCGTGGGGCTTTTTTTGAGAAATGTGAGTTGGCTGGGGCTCGAACCCAGGACCCACGCCTTAAAAGGGCGTTGCTCTACCAACTGAGCTACCAACTCATTTATGGGGGTGCAAAAATAAAAAGTATCTTTAGCAGGACAAATAAACTTCAAGAAAGTTTTAAAGTTCAAAGCTCATGCCATCATAGGCCAAAAATATATTTTCAGGTAGGCGTTTTTGTATTTCCTCATGAATGCCAATTTGATGACTCAAATGAGTAATCACCCCAATTTTTGGAGAAAATTTTTGCAATTGTTCAATAGCTTGTTCTACGGTAAAATGAGAAATGTGGGGAGACCAGCGTACGGCACTTAGCACCAAAACGTCTGCACCGTAAAGTTTTGTGGCCGTTTTTTCGGGAATAAAGTTTACGTCGGTGATATAGCAAAAATTTTCTATTCGGTATCCAAAAACAGGGAGTTTGTAGTGCATGACCTCTAAGGGTACGACCCTTATACCTGCCGCCTTAAATGGTGTTTCATCAATCAAATGAAAATTTGCCTTGGGTATTCCAGGATACTGCGGTTCTTCAAACATGTAAGCAAAATCCCTTTGGATACATCGATAGGTTCTTTGATTTAAATAAACATCAAGGGATTCGTTGTTTTGGGCGAAGTTGAACCCTCGGATGTCGTCAAAGCCTCCAATATGATCTTTGTGTTCATGGGTTAGCAGCAAAGCGTCCAACTTCTTTAAACCTAAACCAAGCATTTGGTTTCTAAAATCTGGACCACTGTCGATGACCAAGTTTTTCCCGTCAATATTGACGAGTACGGAACAGCGCTGTCTTTTATCCTTAGGATGCAAACTTTGGCAAACACCACAATCACAAGCTATTTGTGGCACACCCGTAGAGGTACCAGTTCCTGTGAATACAACGCGCACAACAGCAAAATAAATCAATTGTACATCAATTCTACTTTTCTGGATCTTTTTGTAAGATTAAGAACAAATAGGAAAACATCATAAGCAAACCACCAATGGGGGTAAAAATGCCAAGAGGAACTCCAGAAAGTATGGGCAGGTAAGTTTGAAAGGCCAACAGCCAGAGACTACCGGAAAACAAAAAAATGGAGACCATAAGCGAAAACAAGAATGATTTGTATTTCTTTAAATTGACTTTCTCTGAAAGAGACAGAGGAAGAAGAATCAAAACATTGTACAACAAATAGTTTGTTCCTATCTGAAACGTTTTGAGTTGTTTTTTTGTGAGAATAAATTCGGCAAAATGGCTTGAAAATGCACCCAAAGCAACGCACAGGACAAAACAAGCGATGATAATTTTTGAAAGATCTGTCATAAATAAAATTAAATTTCGTTAGGTTTACCGTCCATGAAAGATAACAAACTCGTCCCACAATATTTTTTTGTTTTTTTCATCATCGCAAGCCTCTTAATGGCTTGCAAGGAAGACGTTTTTCCAGACTTTAGCAAACCAATTCAAGCAAAATGGAAGCCTACTTGGGCGGCACCTTTGATCAAAACAAACTTATCATTGAATGAATTAATTGCTCAAAACTCAAGGACCAATTTGCTTGAAGATCAAAATCAATTTCTAACCCTGGTCTTTAAAGATCAATACAAAAGTGACCCTGCAAGAGATTTGGTAGAGATTGACAATCAAAACCATCAAAAGAAATTTTCATTTCCACAAGCAAGTGCAAATTACTTTAACTCGAATTTAGACCTTAAAATAGAAGAAGTTTTGAAGGAAGAAATAGAAATTACTACCCAGCAAAATTTAGAAATAGACAGCCTAATGGATACAGATTTGCAACTAAATCTTTTTGTCCAGTCAGACTTCAATAAAGAATTGGATGTAGAAATTATCTTTCCAACTGTTCGGATAGGAACCACAAAGCCATGGAAAAAGAGCTTTAGAATTTCCAAGAATATTCCACAATCGGAAAAGATAAATTGGGTGGATGCAAATATTGATTTAACCAAAGGTACCTTAGGACATTCTCAGCTGCCCATCGAAATTAAAATATCCTTTACCACAGCAGTCGGAGACAATTTTGATGCAAGCCAAAGCATTCAATTTGATTTGGGTTTTACAGAAATTAATTTTGGCACATTTTACGGTTATACAGGTCCTATTGAATTATTCAATCAGAAGAAAGATAGTATCTCTGTCGATTTATTTCAGAACAAGCAAAAAGGAAAAATCACTTTTGAAGAGCCAAGAATAAAGGTGCAAACCAACAACCAATATGGTTTGCCCATTGTTTTGGATTTAAAAAATTTTATTGGTCTCAGTGAGGGCAATTCCATTGCAATTCAAGGCATACCACAACCGCTGCCCGTAGGCATCCCCAAGCAACCAGGGGAAATCGCAACAGACAGTTTTGAACTCAATACCACCAACAGCAACATCAAAGAACTGATCAATAAAAATCCCAAATATTTGACCTATCTGGCGCAGGGAGAAATAAAACCACAGGACAAATTCACAAGAGGTTTTGTCAATGATTCAGCGACAATTTTTGGAAATGTTGAAGCTTTTCTGCCGCTTTACGGAACAGCTTCTGATTTTCAAATAAGGAAAATGGCGTCTTTTTCATTGGATGCCGTTGAAAACCCTGAAGAAATAGAATCATTGAAGTTGCACATTTTGGCCGACAACTCATTTCCCACCGATTTTAATTTGGCCATGGTCTTTTACGATGATCAAGGGATAGCTATCGACTCGCTTGGATTGGACAATGAATTTTTGATTGAAGGTGCAATTGTTGACAAAAATGGCTTTACAACCGCTTCAAAAGAAAGCATTGCAGACATTTATTTGGAGAAAAATCAAGCACAAAAAGTTGTGGCAGCAGAAAAAGTAGAGTTTGTAGTTTCCTTCAACACCATTGAAGAAAATGGCGTTCCAATTCCAGTAAAAATGTATAGTCACCAAAATATTGAAATCAGTTTTGGTATAGAAGCAAAATTAAATCTGAATGTCAAGGAGTAGTATGAAGAAAATATTTGTTTTATGTTTTGCCTTATTCCAGCTTTTGTCTATGCCTGTGTGGGCTCAAAATGATCTTACCCTCTATCATTTGTCATCGGTTCCACAGCGACTTTATACCAATCCATCTTCCTTACCAGACTGTAAGTTTTTTATTTCATTGCCCGGAATCGGAAATTTGAATGTAGACGCAGGACTACAATTTTTGGAACTGAAGAATATCAATGACCTTATCCGAGACGAAGGATCCCATTTGGAATTTGATCTTAGCGCTTTGAGCGACGTATTTAGCAGAGATAATTTTATTTATCTCAACAATCATATCGACTTAGGCCAAGTGGGCATTACCTTGGGAAAAAGTTTTCTCCATGCCAATATTGGCATAAAAAATAAATTTAGGCTTCAATACAATAAGGATTTTGTTGACTTATTGGTGGACGGCAATGGAGGCGATAATTTGGGCAGAACTTTTCGATTGTCACCAAACATATTGGCTCAATCTTACGCAGAAGTGGGTTTGGGTTACACGCGGTCCCTAGGCAAAAAAGACCGTTTTAAAGTGGGAACGCGCTTGAAATTTTTGAGAGGATTGGCTGATGCGAGCACACAAGAATCAGACATAACTTTTCAGACCAACCCAACGGATTACAAATACACCATAGGAAATACACTGAGAATAAATACCTCGGGGCTGGAAACAGAAAAACCATGGGAATCCATTGGCCAATTGTCCAACAATGGCATGGCCATTGATTTGGGTTTTCATGCACAATTAAACAAAAGGCTCAATGTAAGTGGAGCCATCAACGATTTGGGTGCCATTCGTTGGAAAAGCAATACCAAAAGTTATTACACTCCCAATCAGCTTTTTACCTTCGATGGAGTCCGTATTGACAATATTTTGAAGGATACGCAAAATGTGCGAGCAGATTTAGAAAGATACAAAGATTCATTTCTAACATTATTCAATATTGATACCTCTCATGGGAGAGAATATACCACTTCATTGCCAACGTATTTTTACCTGGGGGGAACTTTAGTTTTAACAAATAATCATCGACTGGGGGCATTGATTTGCGGTGATTTTTTTGAAAAAAAAATCTATCCTGCTTTGACTTTAAGCTACAATGCAAGACTAACAAAAGTCATTTCTTTTTCTGTAAGTGGTTCATTTAGAAGAGGAATGCTGGTAGGTTTGGGCGCCGGTGGCGCCATTAATGCAGGCCCATTCCAATTTTACACTGTTTTGGACAATATTCCATTTCTTGGACTAGATAGAGCCAACTATTTCAATATACGGGGAGGTCTAAATCTTACCTTTCGCAGGCGAGCAGCTATCCGGCAAGAAAAAAGATTAAGAAAAAAAACCAAGGCAAAAAATGGGCTAGGTTACCTTTATTATTGAAAAAATAATATAAATTCGCATCCCTTTAGGCGATTTATGCTACAAATCAACATTGCACCCAACGATAATTTAGAGAAAGCTTTGAAGCAGCTTAAGAAGAAATTTAAGCGCACAAAAACTTTGGAAGAACTAAGGGAGAGAAAGCAATTTATTAAACCCTCGGTAAGGCGTAGAAAGCAAATCATCAAAGCGCGTTACGTAGAACATCTCAAAAGCCAAAACAATTAATTGTTGAATCCAAGCGGTTTGGTTATCTTACTGCCCGCTATGCGAACTTTTTACTTTATTTTCTTTTTATACTTGTCTTCTTTGGCATTTGGCCAAACGAATTTGAGCAGTTGGGCCGAAGCAGAAGCCAAATCCCATCAGAAAAAAATACGCCTAAGGAAAAATGAAACAAAAGCTTCCTACGATATCGTTTACCACCGGATAGCACTTGAAATCAATCCCGAGGTGTATTTTATCCAAGGAAATGTTGAAAGTTATTTTGTGCCAAACACCAACGATTTTCAGGAAATTGTTTTTGACTTGGGCGACCATATGCAAGTAGATTCTGTGGTTTACCACAACAAATCAATGGCTTACTTACACCAAGACAATCAAGTTACGATTGGATTTTCCAAAATCCTCAATCGAAACATACTTGACAGCATCACTGTATTTTATTCAGGAGATCCTACCAAAGGCAGCAATAATGGATATTCCATAGACAAGCACAACAAAAGCAAACCGACTTTCGTCCACTGGACACTTTCTGAGCCTTATGGAGCTGCAGATTGGTGGCCCTGTAAAATGTCTTTGGGAGATAAAATAGACTCTTTGGATTTATTGGTTGCTGTACCAAGCAATAAAGGGTGGAAGGTAGCCTCGAATGGCCTTTTACAAAACATCAAAAAAGATGGAAAAGGCAATGAGATTTTTCATTGGAAACACAGATATCCAATCACCAATTACTTGGTAGCTTTGGCCATAACCGATTATGTAGAATATTCCGAATATTACACTTCGCTGGAGGGAAAAAAGGTTGAAATCCTAAATTATGTATATCCCGAATTTTTGGAAACTGCAAGGAAAAGCGATGGTTGGATTGTTGAACAAATGGAAGTTTTTGAAAAACTTTTTGGTCCGTATCCCTTTGCCGAAGAAAAATATGGCCATGCACAATTTGGCCGAGGTGGAGGTATGGAGCACCAAACCATGAGTTTTATGGCCAACTTGGATTTTGATTTAATGGCACATGAGTTGGCACACC
This sequence comes from uncultured bacterium, assembly GCA_963991985.1. Taxonomy (GTDB): domain Bacteria; phylum Bacteroidota; class Bacteroidia; order NS11-12g; family UBA9320; genus MED-G17. The sequence goes on from CAXDRX010000025.1 coordinate 14,341, forward strand.
AATGGTTTGGTAATCTTGTTACCTGTCAGAGTTGGGAAGATTTGTGGATCAATGAAGGTTTTGCGACTTACTTAAATGCCCTTGTCTTGGAAAATATTTTTGACACCTCGTCTTTCAAACATCGAATGAGAGATTTACGTGCTTCGGTGATGTTGGAAACGGATGGAAGTGTTTTTGTGAGCGATACCTCCAATGTGGCTCGTTTGTTTTCGTCTCGGTTGACTTATCGCAAAGGAGCTTGGTTGGTGCATATGCTTCGCTATCAATTGGGGGATTCCTTGTTTTTTCTCGCTTGTCGAACATTTCTCCAAGAAAGGGCGGACGCAGGTGGATTTGGGAATACAAAACAGCTCAAAGAGGTATTTGAACGAATATCTGGAAAGGATTTAACCAACTTTTTCCAAGAATGGTATATCAATGAAGGATATGCTGTGTATCATATGCAGTGGTCTTTTCAAAGGGGTCTTTTTAAATTGATGGTGAATCAAACACCAAGTCACCCTTCAAACATTGCTTATGGCTTGGCCATTGAGCTGAGAATATACAATGAAAATATAGATACCACGATAATTGTCAACCCCTTGATAGAGGAACATGCCATCCCAATTTCTTTTGTTCCCACCAACATACAATTTGATCCTGATGTCAATATATTGGGAAAAGCAATTGTTGAAAGGCTAAATGGTTTGACACCTCCTTTCTACCTTTACCCCAATCCATCAGAAAATGGGATTTTCATTCGTTTGAACGATACAAGTTTTTTTGAGGCCAAACTCTTTACGATGGAGGGCAAAGAGGTGAGAAATCAAAAGCTCAGATCTACAACAGATGCTCAGAAAATTGACTTACAAAGCGTATCCAAAGGCATTTATGTTTTGAAACTATTCAGCGAGGACAAAACCTTTAGTAAAAAAGTAGTTAAAAATTAAATTACAGTTTTTCTAGGGCGCCGGCATCGGGCATGCCGTTTCTTGGCTCATCATTGTAGTCTTTTTCTATCGCCGGACTCAAATTTCTTCCTGCATCAATTGCCGGGCTTAAGGTATCCAATCGATAATCTCGATTGGAAATGTCCTGAAACTTTGGAAAAAAAGAAAGTCTACTTACATGATTGTTAAGGTCCTTTTGGTCAAATAGGTCATACAACTCATCTGCCTTGATAAGCGAATGGTTCACCACTGCAGTCCCTTGCTTTTGGGGGTCAATATCCAAAATGAGCTCATCTTTGGCATAGCCCGATAGAATACAATTTTGAATGGAGAAATCAATATCGTAAGTATTGCCTGTAGGAAATCCATAATCGTCTCGCTCAATATTGTTGAATACCAAAGCGTTTCCTTGGCTGCTCGTGTAGTTGGCCAATGTATTGTGCTTTAAATCGTAGGCACCTCCCAATTGCCCCAAAAAACCAAATCGTCCAAAATTGGAAATCAGGCAATTTTGCATCGCAACACGGCCCCCTTTGGAGGTGATGCCATCAAAACTCATGTTGCGGATAAAACAATTTTTTATCCTTAAGCTCTCTTTATTGTTGCTTGAAATGGAGTCTATAAAAACACCCACAGTTCCATTTTTGATGGTGGCGTATTCAATTCTATTTTCTGTGCTGGGGTAGCTCAACCAAATGCCACCAAATTGGCCAGGCGTTTCTTCATAGCTAGGCTGCAGTCGGTCTCCCTGTACGACAACTCGGTTGTTGGAATTGCCCAAAATTTCCAATTTCCCTTCAACAAAAAGCCATGAATAAGGTGCCAAATGCAATTGGACACCTTCTTTAATTTGTAAGGTTTTCCCTTGGGGGACAAACAAATATCTTGCAATAACATAGGGCTTTTCTGCAGTCCAAATGGTATTGACCTTTAGAGTATCACTCAAAAAATAGTTGGCGTCCTGGCCCCAAGCAGCAAGCTGCACTTTCTGTTGAGATCCATTGGTGGTAAAAAGCAAAGAGTCCCGATAAATAAGCGGTAGGTTTTGCCCAATTTTTGGGGCGTACATTTCCACAAAAACAAAGACACTGTCTTTGGGCAAAATTTCTATGTCACCAAAAGAAACACCTGCTTGTCCATCTACATTTATTCGATAATTGGATTGCTCTCCCCCTGCAAGTTCAATTTGAGTTTTGATTCTTTTGTTGTAGGGGTTGATGACAACAAACTGTTTGTTCACGGATTTGGGATTGCCGATACTTACTTGGGTAAAAACAGTGTCAAAATAAAGCGTATCCGCTTTAATGTTGAGCGGGCTACTGGGGTCATTGTGAAATGCTTCGTCGTCTCTGCAAGCGGTGAAACACAAAAAAAAGAGAACAGCCACAAAACTGAAGGATCTCAACATCAACTCAGCGAATGTAGCTCAAAAACGTCAAAAAGACGGACTTATTGTTTACTTCAGCTCTTGCATTTTTTGCATGAGCTTTTGCTGAAAGTCAGGGAGGTACTTGTTCATCATAATTCCCAATAAGTCTTTCGATATTTCAGGTGTTTTTTCGATCATTTTCTGGCCAGTAGAAGATTGGTAAAAAGCAATCAGGTCTTTTATTTCTTGATGGGTAAAATATTTGTCATAAATGCTCGGAAGATCTTCAGCAACCAATTGAAGGGTCAAAGCCTTCAGTTCTTCGGTCATGAATTGGATGTAATTCTCCAATTTTTGTTCCGCCTCTTCACCAGTAATTTGGCTTTGTGCCTGTTGTTTCATGACGCTAGACATGTTGCTCATCATTTGATCAATCATTTTTTCTTGTTGCATCAATCCCAATAGAGTTTGCAAATCAGACGATTTGTCTTGTGCTTGGAGAGAAGAAAATGCAATGAAAAAAAGTGTGCTGGTCCATATGAATTTTTTCATAGGGGCCAATATATACTTTTTTTGTTAATCTTGGTGAGTCCTTGGAGGCAAGGAAGAAACTATTTTTTCGAAAACTTCAGTATTTGATGCCCCGTATTTAAAAAATACATACCGCTTTTCAGCTTGGAGACATCCAATAAGGAATGTTGCTCTCCTTGTTCAATGACCTCTATCAAATGGCTTAGATCTAAGCCTTGATTGTCCCAAATGGTTATGCTTTGATTTGCTTTTAGGGCGCCATCGATTCTTAGGTTGTTTTCGGCAGGGTTGGGACTAATTTCTACATGAAATGCTAGGCTTTCTTCGCCAACAGACTGAATTGGGAAATAGGCAAAGCCACCATCAAAATCGTTTTGCTTCAATCGGTAGTAGGAGATTCCTGGCCAAGGGTTGTTGTCTATGGTTTCATAATGGTTGATTGAACTTGCATTTCCCGCACCTCTTATGTCTTCGACAAATTCCCAGTGTACGGCATCCATAGATTTTTGAACCGTAAAGTGAGAATTGTTGACCTCCTGGGCGGTAGACCATATGAGGTGCACGGCACCATTGGATAATTTTTTGGCCGAAAAATTTATCAAGCTGACCGGTAGACTCGAATTTGGGGAGTAAGACATGTATCCACCGCTACTATTTCTGCATGTATTT
>CAXDRX010000026.1:0-17760 GCA_963991985.1 uncultured bacterium
CTTGTATGAAGAAGCCAAATTAAAAGCTATTGATAATCCCAATGATTTTTGGGATGGCTTAGCTAAAACTTTCAAATGGCGTAAACCTTGGAATAAAGTATTAGAATATGACTTCAATTCAGCTGATATCAAATGGTTTTTAGGTGGAGAATTAAATATTACCGAAAACTGCTTAGACCGTCACCTTAAATCTCATCCGAAAAAAACTGCCCTTATTTTTGAACCCAACAATATTGAAGAGCCTTCAATTCATATTTCATATGAAGAATTACATAGCAGAGTTTGCAAAGCGGCAAATATGCTTAAAGCAAATGGAGCGAAAAAAGGCGATAGAATATGTTTGTATTTGCCCATGATACCTGAGTTAGCGGTTGTTGTTTTAGCATGTGCAAGAATTGGCGCTATTCATTCTGTGGTATTTGGTGGGTTTTCAGCAAGCGCACTGGCTACACGTATCAATGATGCAGAGTGTACGATTTTAGTGACTGCAGATGGTGGTTTTCGAGGAGATAAAATTACTCCACTAAAGCAAATTGCAGACGAGGCGCTGAAACACTGCCCTTCCGTTAAACGAAGTATCGTTTGTAAACGTACCAACCAAAAGATTAATTGGAATGATATTGATGTTTGGTGGCATGAAGAACTAGAAAAAGTAAATGAAATTTGTGAACCAGAAATAATGGACAGTGAAGATTCATTATTTATTTTATATACATCAGGTTCAACTGGTAAGCCAAAAGGCATGGTACATACCTGTGGTGGCTATATGGTATATACCGCATACAGCTTTCAAAATGTCTTTCAATATCAGAAAGACGATGTATATTGGTGTACAGCAGATATTGGTTGGATAACTGGTCATTCGTACATTGTATATGGTCCATTATTAGTTGGTGCAACCACAGTTCTGTTTGAAGGTATTCCTAGTTATCCAGATTACGGTAGATTTTGGGAAGTATGCGATAAGCACAAGGTAAACCAGTTTTATACAGCTCCAACAGTGATACGTGCATTACAAAAACAACCCTTAGAGTATGTAAATAAACATGATTTATCTTCCCTCAAAGTATTGGGCTCGGTTGGTGAGCCTATAAACGAAGAAGCTTGGCGTTGGTATGATAAATATGTTGGAAAGCATAATTGCCCTATTGTTGATACATGGTGGCAAACAGAAACTGGCGGCATTTTAATTTCATCTTTGGCTGGCATAACAGACCAAAAGCCTACTTATGCTACATTGCCAATGCCGGGTATTGAGGCAGTATTACTTGATGAAAATCGTAACGAAATAACCGGTGAGGCTAAAGGTGTTTTGGCAATTAAAAAACCATGGCCCTCAATAGCAAGATCGATTTGGGGAAATCATGACCGATATAAGAGTGTTTATTTTTCTAAATATCCTGGGTATTATTTTCCAGGAGATGGAGCGCTTAGAGATGAAAAAGGAAATTTCCGAATTACAGGAAGAGTAGATGATATCGTAATTGTCTCAGGCCATAACTTAGGAACAGCACCTATTGAGAATGCAATTAATGAACATGATAAAGTTGTAGAAAGTGCGGTTGTGGGTTTTCCACACGATATAAAAGGAAGTGCTTTACATGCTTTTGTGATAACCAATTCGGCCATTTCCGATGAAGTAAGGCTCACAAATGAACTTAAAGATTTGATATCAAAAACCATAGGCCCAATTGCTAAGCCTGATAGGTTACACGTTGTCAGTGGGCTTCCAAAAACACGCAGTGGTAAAATAATGCGAAGAATTTTAGGTAAACTATCCTCTGGTGACTATGAAGACATAGGGGACACATCCACACTTTTAAATCCAGATATTGTTACAGAAATTAAGAAGAAAATTGAAAGAAAGACCTAAAAAATATAAACCTAAGTTCAATAAATCAAAAGATGACAAATAATCAGCTGAAGTATTATTAGCAGTTTTAGTTTCGATACTATTTGGAGCTAAATTTATAGCAGGACGATATTTTGATTTATTAGTGAGTATTTTAGAATAGGTTTAATGTACCAAAAGTTCGAAATAAGGACGCTTAGGTCCACCAAAGCGGAACACTATCATAATTGTGTTTCGCTTTTTTTAATAGACCTTAAAATGTTTTAATGAAATCGATAACTGACATTTTTAGTGTTGTTTAGGTTTAGCGTATCGAAATGCAAACATAACCATATTATACAATGTGTTATATTTACTTTTTTAGTAATATTGCATATATTTACTAGTTGTGCCCCATTAAAAGAAAAAGCCAACGCACAAAGAAAAGAGTGCTCCGCACACATTGCTTTTTTGCCAACGCTGACAGAAAAGATTAAATTTGAAACTGATAAAAAGAACTTAAAATAAATGGCGAAAAAACTAACGAAGGAAAAAGCGATTGAAGAAACACTGTGGCAATCGTGCGACAAGTTAAGAGGTTCGGTAGAACCTGCCGAGTACAAACACGTGGTACTCGGACTGATTTTCCTAAAATTTGCTAGCGACAAGTTTGAGATACGTAGAAAGGAGCTGATTGCAGAAGGCAAAGAGAAGTACGTAGAAATGAAGGATTTCTACTCAATGAAAAATGTCTTTTACTTAGAAGATATTTCTCGTTGGAGCTACATCATCAAAAATGCCAAACAGAATGACATTTCCTTAAAAATTGACACGGCTCTAAATACCATTGAGAAAAATAACCCTGCACTGAAAGGTGCTTTGCCTGATAATTACTTCTCACGATTGGCTTTGGATAAAACCAAGCTCGCTTCCCTACTCGACACCATCAACGAGATTGACACAACCAAGGACGAAGAAACCGACCTAATCGGAAGAGTGTATGAATACTTCTTAGGCAAATTTGCTCTAAAAGAAAGTAGCGGAAAAGGTAAAGGCGAATTCTATACGCCCAAAACCATTGTGAACCTGATTGCCGAACTCATTGAACCTTACAAGGGCATTATTTATGACCCGTGCTGTGGAACAGGTGGAATGTTTGTGCAATCCATCAAATTCATTGAAAGCCATCAGGGAAGCAAAAAGGAAGTCTCTATTTACGGACAGGAAAACACACCAACCACATACAAATTGGCAAAGATGAACTTGGCGATTCGTGGTATTTCAGCCAACCTTGGCGAGAAACACGCTGACACTTTTGCCAACGACCAACACAAAGACCTGAAAGCAGATTACATTATGGCGAATCCGCCATTTAATCTAAAAGATTGGCGAGGTGAAAATGAACTCTTGGACGACCCACGTTGGATGGGCTATGATGTGCCACCAAAGAGCAATGCCAATTATGGTTGGATATTGAATATGGTGAGCAAACTTTCTGAAAACGGAGTAGCAGGTTTCATTCTTGCCAATGGTGCTCTTTCAGGTAGTGGCGAGGAATACAAAATCCGTAGAAAGCTTATTGAAAATGATTTAGTAGAAGCCATTATCATTATTCCCCGAAACACCTTTTACACCACCGACATAAGTGTTACACTTTGGGTTTTAAACAAAAACAAAAAGCAACGCACCGACAACACCAAAGAAAAGTCCAAAAGCTACCGAGACCGAACAGGAGAAATCCTGTTTATGGATTTAAGGCGTTGGGGAAGTGAATTTGAGAAAAAGTATGTACAACTCACCCAAAGAGACATTAACAAAGTAGCCGAAAACTACCACAATTGGCAACAGACTGACTTTGAAACGACTTACAAGGATGTTCCAGAATACTGCAAATCAGCCAATTTGAAAGATATTGAAACCAACGATTTTTCCCTTGTACCCAGCAAATACATTGAGTTTGTGGACAGAGATAGCGGTATTGACTTTGACTCTGAAATGAAACGCATACAGCAAGATTTTAAAACCTTGCTGCAAGAAGAACAAAACTCACAAGACCAACTAAAAAATGCCTTTAAAACCTTAGGCTACGACTTATGAGCAATAAGAAGAAAATAGAAGTCCAAGGCAATGAAATCACAGTCATTTCCAGTAATGAACAAGACTATATTTCATTAACAGACATCGCCAAACACAAAACTGAAGATACAAGTGCAGTTATTGGAAATTGGATGCGAAACCGTAATACCATTGAGTTTTTGGGTATTTGGGAAACCTTGTATAACCCCAATTTTAAACCCCTCGAATTCGAAGGGTTTGGAAATAAATACCTATACACCACTTTAAAATGAGTACAAAGAAGAAAAATATTATTGACGTGAAAGGTGTGGGGATAACCATCTACCAATTCAATGAAAATGATTACATCTCTTTGACAGACATAGCTAAAACAAAAGAGAATGACTCTAGAGCTGCCGATGTGATAAAAAATTGGATTAGAACAAGAAGTACTTTAGAATTTATTGGTACTTGGGAACAGATATACAACCCTGATTTTAAAGTGGTCGAATTTGACCACTTTAAAATGAATGCAGGTTTGCCAAGCTTTGTTTTAAGTCCTGGTAGTTGGATAGAAAAAACAAATGCCATTGGTATTATAGTTAAAAAAGGGAAATACGGTGGCACCTATGCACATAAAGATATTGCTTTTGAGTTTTGTTCAGCAATTAACGCTACATTCAAGCTCTTTTTAATTAAAGAATTCCAACGTCTTAAAGAAACCGAACAAAAACAATTAGGCTGGTCTGCAAAACGAGAATTGACTAAAATCAATTATCGCATACATACCGATGCGATAAAAGAAAACCTGATACCGAAGCATCTCAGCAAAAAGCAAATTTCTTATGTCTATGCCGGTGAAGCCGATGTATTGAACATGGCACTCTTTGGAAAAACAGCCAAACAATGGCGTGATGAAAACCCAGATAAAAAAGGAAATATCAGGGATTATGCCAATGCATCGCAACTGATTTGCCTGGCCAATTTAGAAAACCTCAATGCATTATTTATCAATGATGGTTTGGCACAAAGCCAACGCCTACTAAAGCTCAACCAAATTGCCATTAGCCAAATGAAAATCTTGCTGCAAACCAATACCCGATTGTTAAATCCTAAAAATGATGGCGATGAGTTATAAGCGATTGGGAGATTGTATTCAAAAGGTGAATAACCGTAATAAGGAATTGGCGATAACCAATCTTTTGGGTGTAAATATTTTCAAAAACTTTATGCCTTCTGTAGCCAATCAATCGGGTTTAGATTTATCAAAGTATAAAGTCATTCAAAAAGGACAGTTTGCAACAAACCTGATGCATGTTAATCGAGACGAAGTGCTACCAGTGGCTCTTTACACTGAAGATGAACCAGCGCTTGTTTCACCAGCTTACATCACATTTGAAATCATTGACGAGGACGAACTGCTTCCCGAATTTCTGATGATGGAATTTCTCAGACCTGAGTTTGACAGAAAGGCTTGGACTTATTGTGATTCAAGTGTAAGGGGTGGTTTGGAATGGGACCGACTGTGTGACATGGAGATACCTGATATTGACATCACGGAACAACGCAAATATGTAGCCCTGTACAAAGGCTTGCTTGCCAACCAAAAAACCTACGAAAACAGCTTAGAAGATTTGCAGTTGATTTGCGATACCTACATCGAAGGTTTGATTAAAAAAGAGCCGCTGAAAAGATTGGGGAATTATATTGAGCAATCTGATGAGCGGAATACGGAAAACAAATATGATTCAGTGAAAGGAATGAGTGTCCTTAAAGAGTTTAGGTCACCAAGTAAAAGAGTCAATATGAAAAGTCTGAGCAACTATAGAGTTGTTCACTACAACGAGTTTGGCTATGTCCAAACTACTAATAATGAAAAAGTATTGATAGTTTGTCTTTCAAAATTTGATAAGCCAATCATCATTTCTTCCATTCATATTGTCTTTAGGGTAAAAGATGAAAAGAAGTTACTTCCAGAATATTTGTATCTCTATTTCAAACGTAAAGACATTGATAGATATGCAAGGTTCCACTCATGGGGAAGTGCTAGAGAGACATTTAATTGGGATGATATGTGTAATATACAGATGCCCATTCCCAGCATAGAAAAACAAGAAGCTATTGTAACCATTTACCACACTTTGGAAACCCGTAAACGCATCAACGAGCAATTAAAAGAACGTATAAAACCGCTTTGCCCTGTGTTGATGCGTGGTGTTGTGGAAGAAATGAAAGTTGAAATTGTAAATGCTGTATGATTGAAACTATTAACATAAAGAATGTTGCCACTTTCGAACCAACAAATGGCGTTCAAATAACTGATTTGAAAAAAGTCAATTTTTTCTTTGGTTTTAATGGTTCTGGAAAATCAACAATTGCAAAATACCTTCATAGCTTATCATTGGAGGAAAGTCAAAGGAGTTTAGACTTTAAAGATTGTACTCAAACCGGTTACAACGACTCAAGTCACCAAATTTTAACTTTTGATGAAAACTTTACAGAAGTAAATTTTAAACAAAACCCATTATTAAAAGGAGTATTTTCTTTAAATGAGAAAAACGATATTATTGATGGGCAGATAGCAACACAAAAATCTATTATTATTTCTTTCAAAAACTTAAAAGAAAAGAAAGAACAACTAATATTAAAAATTGAGCAGGATAAAAACCAAAAACATACAGCATTACTTAATACTTGCTGGTCTCAACGGGATACATTTTCAACATTTACGAAAATAAACCTTGTTCATTCAGGAAGCAAACCTAATCATTTACAAAAGTTAAAAGACATTTTGCGAAATCCTCTTGCAAATGTTCCAACAATCGAACAATTAACCGAGCGCTATAATTCTCTTTATGAAAATGAGATTTCTGAAATCACAATAACGGTAGATTCAAAACTTTATAAAGAAATCAGAATTATTGAAAGAGAATTTGAAAGTTTGCTTTCTGAAGTTATTGTTGGTAATGAGGATGTAGATATTGCTGCATTAATAAAAAAACTTGATTCAAGAAGCTGGGTTGAAACAGGCGTGAAATATTTAGAACAGACTGATGATATTTGTCCTTTTTGCCAACAGCAAACTATTTCTGATAATCTAAAGCAACAATTCAATGAATTATTTGATGAAACGTATAAAGAAAAAATTGAGGAAATAGAAAGACTTTTTAATTTACACAAGCAAAAGTCAAATGCTTTACTTTCTAATATTTTAGAAATTCAGAATGTTTACAATCCTAACAATTTAGTTTCAAAAACTTATATAAAACTTAAAGAGTTATTTGATAATAATTCTGGAATTATTGCCTATAAAATCAAACATTCAAATGAAAAAAAGAGTTTAACGTCACTGAAAACAATTAAATCTGAATTATCAGGCATTATTAATTCCATTAAACAAAACAACACTACATTTTCAGAATTAGGCGATAGTAGAAATAACCTAATATCAGACATTTGGTTATTTATGGCACAGCAGTGTCAGACTGATATTGAAACTTTTGCAGAAAAAGAAATCAAATATCAACGTATTATTCCTCTTGCAAATCAATTAATCGGAACCTACAATACACAAGAACTTGCAGCCAAGCAGACAATTGAATCCCTTAGAGGTCAGACGGTAAATACCAAAGATGCTGTTGATAATATAAACCTTATCTTGAAGAGTGCTGGATTTGAAGGATTTGAAGTTGATGAAAAAGATACCGTAAACAATATCTCTCAATACTATCTGAAAAGAAATGGTAACTCGGATGAAAATCCTGTCTTTAGAAGTTTGAGTGAGGGAGAAAAGAATTTCATTTCATTTCTCTATTTCTTTCAGTTTTGTGTTGGTACTGATGACATTGAGAATAATAGCACTAAAAAGAAAATAATAGTTATTGACGACCCTGTTTCGAGCTTAGATAGTCAATCATTATTTGTTGTTTCAACGCTTATACGCCAACTAATTTTGAGAAAAGGGAATAATCCAAGAGCAGAAAAAAAACTGTTTAAGAATACAAATGTTTCGCAAGTTTTTGTTCTAACACATAACCTGTATTTCTACAAAGAAGTATCTTTTGAAAAACACTCAATTTGCATTGACTTTTGGCACTACCGAATAAGTAAAACAAACAATGTTTCTGAAATATCAGGATGTAATAATCGAACAGTGTTTGACGACTATTCTTTATTATGGCAAACATTAAAAGACATTAATGACAATTTGCCAGCAGATAGTTCATTAAATATTGTAATCGCTAACACAATGAGACGAGTTATTCAAAGTTTTGTGAATTTCATTGGTTTAGGAAAAGATTCTTGGGGTGCTATTTTAAACGAAAATTCACAAGAACCGAGTTACTATATTAAATGTTCCTTTATTTCTACTATTAATGATGAGAGCCATAAAGTAACTGCATTGGATAGTATTTATTATCAAAAAATTATAAATGAACAGCCTCAATTATTATTTGATGTTTTTAAAGAAATATTTATTTCAATCGGAAAAGAACATTATGAATTAATGATGGAAGAAACTATAGAAGAATAGCGAATGAAATTCACAGAAGCGAAATTAGAGCAAGTATTTGTAGAGCTTTTAGGAAATGAAGGCTACCCACATTTTGTGGGCAATACCATTTCGCGCCAAAGTGAAGATGAAGTGCTAATTGAAGATGACTTAAAGACCTATCTGCTCACTCGCTATCAAAATGCCCAACTTACCGAAACAGAAGCTCAATCCATTATTCTGCAACTCAAATCGCTTTCATCGGCTGACCTTTACGAAACCAACAAAAAGATCATGCGTTGGCTCTCAGATGGTTTTATTCTGAAACGAGAAGACCGCACCCAAAAAGACATACATATTTCGCTCATTGATTATGTGGGCTTAGACCGCCAACGCCAAAGCGAAAACCTTGATGCCATTGCTGCTGAACCCAACAAGCAATATCCACCAGACACCAATATCTATAAGTTTGTAAATCAGTTAGAAATTGTTGGTACAGAAAGACGAATCCCAGACGGTATTTTGTACATCAATGGATTGCCTGTGGTGGTTTTTGAATTCAAAACAGCCATTCAGGAAAACACCACGATTCACAACGCCTATGTACAATTGACCACTCGTTACAGACGAGACATTCCTGAACTTTTCAAATACAATGCTTTTTGCATCATCAGTGATGGTGTGAACAACAAGGCAGGTTCATTCTTCGCCCCTTACGAGTTTTACTATGCTTGGCGAAGAATTGCAGGCTTGGCAAAAGACCTGCCTGTGCCCAGACCATTAGTAGATAATTTTTGTGCATATGTATTAAAATGTGCTGACGGATCATTTTATAAGGGACAAACGAATGATTTATATAGAAGATTAGAAGAACATATAGTGGGGGAAGTTAGTTGGACTGCAAATAAACATCCCATTGAACTAATACATTGGGAATTTTTTTTAACAAGAGAAGAGTCTGTTAAAAGAGAAAAAGAATTAAAATCTGGGTTTGGCAGAAAGTGGCTAAAAAAACAATTTGAGAAGAAACAATTAGCAAAGTGGTCACGGCAGACAGGTGTTGACGGCATTGACAGTATGTTCACATTGGTTCAAGGAATGTTGCACAAAAACCGCTTGCGAGATATTGTTCAGAACTTCATCTACATTCCGGATTCTTCCAAGAAAGATGAGAAAATAGTTTGCCGCTATCCACAGTATTATGCTGCTCGTAGCTTGTATGAAAACATCAAAAAGGCAGAGAAACCCGAAGGAGACGGAAAAGGCGGAACTTACTTTGGAGCCACAGGAAGTGGAAAAAGCTTTACCATGCTGTATCTCACTCGCCTATTGATGAAGAGTACTTATTTTGAAAGTCCAACCATAGTACTCATCACCGACCGAACAGATTTGGACGATCAACTTTCAGGGCAATTCACTAATGCCAAACAGTTCGTTGGCGACAACATTATTGAAAGTGTAGAAAGCCGAGAAGATTTAAGAGACAAATTACAAGGCAGACAAAGTGGTGGCGTGTTTTTGACCACCATTCACAAGTTCACAGAAGACACCGAACTACTAACGGAGCGAAGCAATGTGATTTGTATTTCAGACGAAGCACACAGAAGCCAAACCAATCTTGACCAGAAAGTAAAAGTGACCAAGGATGGGGTGAAAAAGACCTTTGGCTTTGCCAAATACCTGCACGATTCTTTACCCAACGCCACATTTGTTGGCTTTACAGGCACACCGATTGATGCCACTTTAGATGTGTTTGGAAAAGTGATTGATGCCTACACAATGACGGAATCGGTACGAGATGAAATTACGGTTCGAATAGTTTATGAAGGAAGAGCGTCTAAAGTAGCCTTACACAATAGTGAATTAGAGAAAATCGAAAAATATTATGAAGAAGCAGCCGAAGAAGGAGCCAATGAATACCAAATAGAAGAAAGTAAAAAGGCAACGGCCACAATGAATGCCATTTTGGGCGACCCTGACCGATTGAAAGCCGTTGCAGAAGATTTTGTTAATCACTATGAAAATCGCGTTAGCGAAGGTGCTACTGTGAAAGGCAAAGCAATGTTTGTATGCAGTAATCGTGAAATTGGATATGAATTTTATAAAAATGTCATTGCCCTACGCCCAGAATGGACAGAAGTAAAAGTTGCTGAAGAAGGCACCATTCTTACAGATATGGAGAAGAGGGAAATCAAACCAATGGAACGTATCAAAATGATAATGACTAGAGGTAAAGACGACCCTAAAGCGATGTTCGATTTACTTGGCACAAAAGAGTATCGAAAAGAACTAGACCGCCAATTCAAAAACGAAAAATCCAACTTCAAAATCGCCATTGTAGTCGATATGTGGCTTACAGGTTTTGACGTGCCGTTCTTAGATTCCATCTACATCGACAAACCAATACGCCAACATAATTTAATTCAAACCATTTCAAGGGTCAACAGAAAATATAAAGGTAAGAACAAAGGCTTGGTTGTGGATTACATCGGCATTAAAAAGCAAATGAACCTTGCCCTTGCCAAATACAACAAAGGTGAAAGCGAAAACTTTGAAGACATCCAGGAATCACTGATTGTAGTTCGCAATCACTTAGACCTTTTAGCAAAGATTTTCAACAAGTTTGATAGTTCGGGATATTTTGACGGCACAGCCCTTCAGCAATTAAACACGCTGAATATGGCTGCTGAATACGTTCAGTTGACCAAAGATTTGGAAACCCGATTTATGGGCTTGGTAAAACGTTTAAAAGCTGCTTATGACATCTGTGCAGGAAGCGAACATCTAACCCAAACTGAAAGAGATTACACGCATTTCTATTTGGCAGTTCGGTCAATAGTTTTTAAACTCACCAAGGGCAATGCCCCTGATACGGCTCAAATGAACGCCAAGGTTCGAGAAATGATAAAAGATGCTCTGCAAAGTGATGGTGTTGAGGAAATCTTCAAAATTGGAGATGAACAAGAAACAGAGCAAGACATTTTTGATGAAGACTACTTAGCTAAGATTGACAAAATCAAACTGCCTAACACCAAAATCAAACTTCTTCAACAACTCTTAGCCAAAGCTATTGGAGAGATGAAGAAAGTGAACAAGGTAAAAGGCATTGATTTTAGCAAGAAGATGCAATCCTTGGTTGAGAAGTACAACGAACGTAAGGAAGATGATGTACTGCGAAGTGAAGTGTACGAAGAAATGGCAGAACACTTGACCAACTTGATTTGGGAAGTACAAAAAGAGTTCTCAGCAGGTGACGAACTCGGGATTGACTTTGAAGAAAAAGCGTTTTACGACATTCTCAAAGATTTATGTATCAAATACGACTTCAAGTATCCTGAGGATAAGCTGATAAACTTGGCTAAGGCGGTCAAAGATTTGGTGGATTCACAAGCCAAATATCCTGATTGGAGTAAACGTGAAGACATTAAATCCGCTCTAAAAGTCGGACTTATAATTCTCTTGGACGAACACGGTTATCCGCCAGTTGAACGAGACGAAGTTTACGTGGAGATTTTTGAACAAGCGGAGAATTTTAAAAAGAACAAATTATTGAAATAATGCCAGCACTCAACAGCCAAACACATTACCAAGCCGCTCAAAGCAGCCGCACAAGCCAAAGCTTGTCAAAGAGTGTGGCTAAGCCAACGCACAGACGAAAAAGAAATAAAAAAACGGGGCACAACAACACCTATACGCAATGCCCTTCGGGACACTGCGCATAGCCAAACCGTTCTCATCAAGCTGGCCCAACTCACAAGGATAAATGAAAACAATAAAATATCAAAAAGAACGTTTTATGATTGTATCCTTATGAATAATGAAAAAAAGTCTTTCAAATAGAATTGTCGCTAGTTCAATGGCTTTGTTGATGATGCTATCGTCAACGGGGTTCTCGATGAATGTTCACTATTGTCAAGATCAGATAAAGGATATCTGCCTATTTAGAAAAGCAAAATCCTGTCACGAAAAACAATCAAATTCTGTTTGTTGCAAGGCAAACACCATCAATAGAGCAGATAAAGATAAGTGCTGTCATAACGAAACAATTGTCGTTGAAAAATCAAATCTAGATGCTACTCTTACTCAACTTGAAACTGCACATGATATTAAATTAGAATTTTCAGCTGCTTTTGTAGAATCACACGTCTTCAACTACAATTTACAGCCTGATTTTCAGACTTATAAACAGTACAAGCCTCCTTTACCTGAAAGAGACCTTCAGGTACTTTATCAGACTTTCCTTATTTAATTCCCTTACATTGATGTTTCATCCTGACACAATAGGATGAACTAATTTCAATTTTAAAAATTTAAAGAATGAAAAATGTTAAATCATATAATCAAATTTTTTATAGATAATAAACTTGTCGCATGGTTACTATTACTCCTATTTATTGGATGGGGTATTGTTACCGCGCCCTTTGATCTTGGTGTCGACGCCCTACCTCGTAATCCTGTTGCTGTTGATGCAATCCCGGATATTGGAGAAAACCAACAAATTGTTTTTACTAAATGGGCAGGTCGGTCACCGCAAGATGTGGAGGACCAAATTACCTACCCCCTTACGACATCGCTTCTTGGGATTCCAGGTGTGAAAAGTATTCGTAGCAACTCAATGTTTGGTTTTTCAAGCATCTACATCATATTTGATGAAAATGTAGAGTTTTATTGGAGTAGAAGTAGAATATTTGAAAAATTAAACTCACTGCCTGCTAACCTGTTACCCAATGAAGTTCAACCTACCTTAGGTCCTGATGCAACGGCATTAGGACAAATCTATTGGTATACTTTGGAAGGAAGAGATGAACAAGGCAACCCTACCGGAGGCTGGGACTTGCACGAGCTACGATCTATTCAAGATTTCTATGTTCGTTTTGGATTGTCTTCCGCTTCTGGTGTTTCAGAAGTAGCTTCTATCGGTGGATTTGTTCAGGAGTACCAAGTAGATGTTATTCCTGACAAAATGAGAGTATATGGAATTACCCTTAATCAGGTTATGAAAGCCATCAAAGAAAGTAATTTAGATATAGGCGCTCAAACACTGGAAATTAATCTTGCAGAATATTTTGTAAGGGGTTTAGGCTATGTAAAATCTATAGAAGATATAGAAAATGCCGTTGTTTTATCCACTGATAATGTACCCATCCGTATTAAGGATATAGCAAAGGTCAATATTGGTCCAGCAAACCGCAGAGGGGTATTAGACAAATCAGGGGCAGAAGCTGTGGGCGGTGTTGTGGTGACAAGATATGGTGCTAATCCTCTAGAGGTAATAAATAACGTAAAGGCCAAAATCAATGAAATAGCCCCGGGCTTACCCTCCAAAACGTTAGCCAATGGCGTTGTCTCACAAGTAACAATTGTTCCATTCTATGACAGAACGGATTTAATCAATGAGACTTTAGGCACCTTACAAGAAGCATTAGGATTAGAGATACTCATTACAATAATAGTAGTGATTTTAATGCTACTCCATTTAAGATCTTCGTTGTTGGTTGCTGGCTCACTACCTGTTGCTGTATTGATGTGCTTCATAGCTATGCGTTATTTTGGTGTTGACGCCAATATTGTGGCTTTGTCAGGTATTGCTATCGCTATTGGTACGATGGTAGATATGGGTATTGTCCTTACGGAAAGTATGGTCACACATATTAGGAAAGCCCCTAAAAGCCAATCCATATCAATTACAATTTACAAAGCCACCACAGAAGTTGCCTCAGCAGTTATAACTGCGGTAGCTACTACCGTTATAAGTTTCTTGCCTGTGTTTACTATGGTAGCGGCTGAAGGTAAATTATTCAGACCATTGGCATTTACTAAAACATTTGCTCTTGTGGCTTCTATTGTCGTGGCCATTACTATTGTCCCCGCATTGGCAACACAGATGTTTGGTATGAAGGTAAAATCAAAATGGATGTCTGTTGGTTATAGTTTTGGATTGATGATACTTAGCATTTTTCTATTATTTGGTTCATTTTATTATTTAGGATTAATTGGACTTGTGGTCGGTATAACTGGAATGATCAGCTACTGGCTAAAGTCATTTCAGAATGGAAAGTTTCACCCCTATTTTGAAATAGCAAGGAACATCATTTATGCACTTTTAATTGCCTGGCTTCTGGCTAAAATATGGATGCCATTGGGTGTAACCAAAAGCGTGCTAGCCAACTTTCTTTTTGTTTCTTTTATATCAGGAATATTGATTGGGAGTTTTTATATTATTATATACTTCTATGAAAGAATATTACGCTTTTTGCTTAGAGTTAAGTTGTTATTTCTACTATTCGCTGGTAGCCTTATCTTCTTCGGTATTCAAATCGCAAAAAACTCAGGTCAGGAGTTTATGCCTGCTTTAGATGAGGGGTCATTTTTACTAATGCCTACTTCGATGCCACACTCTGGAATGCAAATGAATGTAGCAAATCTTCGGGCTTTGGATATGGCTGTTACAGCTATACCAGAAGTGGAAACTGTGGTTGGTAAAGCTGGTCGGGTTGAAAGCGCCTTAGACCCTGCACCAATGTCAATGTATGAAAATATAATACTCTATAAATCAGAATATATAACAGATGAAGACGGTCATCGTATGCGGTTTAAGCAAGATCGTAATGGAAAATATTTATTGACAAAAGGTGGGGCTATAGAATACGAAAAAGCACTATCTGGTGGTGTTCGGGTCAGTGATTTAGTCCAAGATGATAATGGTAAATACTTCCGTCAATGGCGAGAACACATACATTCTCCCGATGATATTTGGGACGAAATTGTAAAAGTCACAAATCTTCCAGGTGTTACCTCAGCACCCAAGTTACAACCCATTGAAACTCGGTTAGTAATGCTTCAGACAGGGATGCGTGCACCAATGGGCATAAAAGTAAAGGGTTCAGATTTAGAAACCATAGAAGCATTCGGTCTAGAATTAGAAAAGCATTTAAAAAATGTGGAAGGTGTAAAAGCTCCAGCAGTATTTGCAGAACGAATAGTAGGAAAACCCTATATGCTATTCGATATTGACCGAGAAAAAATAAGTCGATATGGGCTATCAATAGTAGACGTACAAAAACAATTGCAGGCTACCATAGGTGGTATGGTAATGACCTCTACTGTGGAAGGGAGGGAGAGATACGGTATTCGGTTACGATATCCCAGAGAATTAAGAGAGGATCCTCAGAGTCTTAATAACATCTTGGTATCTACCCCAAATAAATTGCAAATTCCATTAGGTGATCTAGTAGAAATAAAATACGAACAAGGGCCTCAGGCAATAAAAAGTGAAGATGGGTTTCTTGTAGGGTATGTTCTGTTTGATAAAGAAACAGGGTTTGCAGAAGTGGAAGTGGTTAACAATGCACAAAACTATTTGCTGAATAAAATAAAAAAAGGGGAATTAACTTTGCCAGACGGTATCAGTTACAAGTTCGCAGGAAACTATGAACAGCAAGTTCGTGCAAACAAACGGCTAGCTATTGTCATCCCCATTGCGTTGACACTAATTTTTCTAATCTTATATTTCCAATTTAACTCAGTCGCTACTTCTCTAATGGTTTTCTCTGGTGTTTTTGTCGCCTTCTCTGGTGGCTTTATAATGATATGGCTATATGGTCAGTCTTGGTTTATGGATTTTGATGTCCTGGGTACAAATATGCGAGAACTTTTTCAAATGAAGTCTATAAATCTAAGCGTGGCGGTATGGGTTGGTTTTTTAGCACTATTTGGAATTGCAACAGACGATGGTGTTTTAGTAGCTACATTCCTAAAAGATAGTTTCAAAAAAGATACACCCCACACCGTTCCTCAGATTAGAGATGCGGTTGTAGAGGGTGGTTTACGCAGGGTAAAACCCGCAATGATGACGACTGCTACAACCATTTTAGCTCTATTGCCTGTTCTTACTTCAACAGGGCGTGGAGCTGATATAATGCTTCCAATGGCAATTCCCTCTTTTGGCGGAATGTCCTTACAAGTGATTACAATGTTCACGGTACCCGTACTGTATTCTTTTTGGAAAGAGTTTCAGTTATCAATAAACAATCAACAAGGATTAATTGGTAGAAGTGAGTCAATGAAAAACAAAAAAGAAATATGAAGAAAGATAATAAAACGATGTTCCCACCTTCAAAACAAATAATACAATCGGTTTCATCATTCGGTGTAAATAAAGAAGACATCTTAGGCGGAAAATCCAAGAATGACTTTCGGGACAAAATGATCATTTCTTGTAAAGAAATGTTTAAAAATCTTTATTCAAAGGTCGAAGAATTGTCAAAAATTCTATACAGAACCATTCAAAACTCAAAGTAAAATGAAGTATTTACTAATAATTGCTCATTGCCTTTTGCTCGTTGTAAACTGTAGAGCTCAAACTCTCGATAGCTTGTTAAAAAAAGCTTACGATAACAATCCTGAGCTAAAGGCATTACAATTCGACTATGAGGCCGCCTTGAAAAAAGGCCCACAGGTCAGTCAACTACCAGATCCAACCTTAGGCATTGGCGCTCCTGTTCTACGACCTGAAACTCGATTAGGCGGACAAGTGTTTAACCTATCAGCAAGCCAGATGTTTCCTTGGTTTGGCACACTTAAGGCTAAAGAAGATGTTGTACTTTCAATGGCAAAATCAAAATACGAACGTGTAGCGGCTAAAAAACTAAATATAAATTATCAAATCAAAACAGCCTATTACAACCTTTATTTACTGGAAGCTAAACAACGTATTATTAGCAAGAATATTCGTATTTTCAAATCCATCGAAAAAGTGGCATTAGCACAAGTGGAAAGTGGGAAAGCCATTGCTTCTGATATACTGACGGTCCGATTAAAAATAGAAGCCCTTAACAAGAAACTACAAATAATCGAAGTACAAAAACAGAGCTTTACAGCTACTATAAATGAAGCAATAAACAATCCGCCAAATTCGTCTATTAAAACAGATACAACCGAAATATCTTTGGCCGAAATTAAATACAGCTTAGATCAATACAGGCATGAAATTCAGGCTCATCATCCGTTGATAAAACAACTGGATTGGAACATTGAAGCGTCTTATAAATCACTTGAACTTAATAATTTTTTTGGTAAACCCTCTTTGGGTGTCGGCTTAAACTACAGCTTGATAAATGGCAGAACAGACGCTAATCCAGTTAACAATGGTAGAGATATTCTTATACCAAAAGTAATGGTGTCTGTTCCAATATATCGCAAAAAGTACTCCGCAAAAAAACAAGAAATAGAATTAAAACAACAAGCATTTGAGCTTCAAAAAGAGAGTTTAACAAATAAGATGATAAGTAGTATTCAAGCTTATAAATCTGAATTTGAAAGTTCAAAACTAATGTTTGAATTAGCCAATAAACAAATAGAAATATCTAAAAGCGCTTTGGAT
>CAXDRX010000027.1:0-17224 GCA_963991985.1 uncultured bacterium
TTGCGGTCTGGACGGGACTCGAACCCGCGACCCCCTGCGTGACAGGCAGGTATTCTAACCAACTGAACTACCAGACCGAAGCCAATAAACTTGGGCGGCAAATATATGTATTCGTAAATAAAAAAAATTTAAAAAAGAATAAAAAGGCTTCTCTTCATGTCAGAAAACTAATCGCTGTATATTCGCAAACATTATGGTTTTTTTAGAATTTGAAAAAACTTTAGAAGACCTTCACGATCAGCTTACCAAAGCCCAAAATACGCAAGACGAAGGGAAAGTAGATATGTCCGAAACCATTGGACAATTGAATGCTACCATAGAAAAAGAAACAAAAAGCCTGTACAAAAACTTGTCGAGATGGCAAAAAGTACAACTCTCTCGACATCCCGATCGGCCATACACCTTAGATTACATTCGAAATATCGTCTCAGGATTTATAGAACTTCACGGAGATCGACAGGTGAAAGACGACAAAGCGATGATTGCGGGTTTTGGCAAGGTAGACAACCAAACGGTTTGCGTGATAGGTCACCAAAAAGGACGCAATACAAAACAAAGACAAGAAAGAAATTTTGGGATGGCCAATCCCGAGGGGTATAGAAAAGCCCTGAGAGTCATGAAATTGGCAGAAAAATTTGAGGTACCTGTCATCACACTTATTGATACGCCGGGGGCATATCCTGGCATAGAAGCGGAAGAAAGAGGACAGGGAGAAGCCATTGCCAAAAATCTCATGGAAATGGCCGTACTAAAAGTTCCGATTCTTTGCATCGTTATCGGTGAAGGGGCATCGGGTGGTGCTTTGGGTATTGGCGTTGGTGATAGGGTTGCCATGCTAGAGCATACTTGGTACAGCGTTATTTCGCCAGAATCTTGTAGCTCTATCCTTTGGCGAAATTGGGAACACAAAGAAGAAGCCGCCGAAGCTCTTCAGCTTACCGCCGGAGATATGCTCAAAAATGAATTGATAGACAAAGTCATCAAAGAACCTTTTGGAGGAGCCCATAGAAATCCGGAATTGGCTTGTAAAAATGTGAAATCTGAAATCAAAAGGTTTATTCGAGACTTCAAAGAAGTATCCCCAGAGGAATTGGTGAAAAATCGAGTAGAAAAATTTGGACAAATGGGGGTTTACGAAGAAGTATAAGCGTTTTTTAGAAATGCTTCAGATTCGGGTCCCAAATTAAAAAGTAAATCGATAACGCTAATTTCTGGCTGAGGTTTTTTGTTGAAAACCTGAGCATACGCTTGCTTCGGAAGAGGCCACTCGATTTCTTTACAAGGACCTTCGAACTTTTTGGTAAAATGAATATCCTTTTCAAATCCTAAAATACCTATACACCAATGAAACAAAGACAAGTTTAGTTGGAATAGGAACCTTGGTTTGGAATCAAAAATTTGCCATAGAGCATCTTTATAATAAAGGAAGTAAGGCGAGGCATTATAACAAGTGTCTAAGCTTTGTTTTAATGGACCAATCCAGTTTTGGGCATAGTCAATTTCAACATGTATGCTTTTTTTGTTTCCCTGCCTTTTTACCGGAATACTAACCCTCATGACCCCTTGGGAAGAAACAATGAAAAAACGATTACGTAAAGTTTGTTTGGGGTAGGTTTCGTGCAGCTCAAACAGACAATCCTGATTTTTGAACAGAAAAAAATAATAAGGCGGGGGCAAGAGCAAAAGAGGCATCAACCTTTCCATAGGGCTACTTGAAGATCATCGTCTATTTTTTGATAGAGGTCTTGTATAGAATATTTGGTGCCGGGGAAGATCAAATCAGGCGCAATCTCCATCATCGGTTTCAAAACAAAATTTCTCGTATGCATTCGCTTGTGTGGAATACACAACTGATCCAAATCAATCGAGAGATTTCCGAAAAGAAGAATGTCTAAATCAATTGTACGAGCTGCATTTTTCTCACTTCTTTTCCTTCCCAATCGATGTTCTATAGCGAAACAAAGTTGAAGTACTTTTTCCGGATTCTCTGTTTTTACAAAAGCCAAAACTTGGTTCAAAAAGTCTTCGTGGGTTACACCTCCCCAAGCATCACTTTGATAAACCGATGAGGCCAAAACAGGGTTCCCAAAAAGTTCACTCAAAAAATGCCTCGCCTTAAGAAGGTAAACCAAACGGTCTCCTACATTTGATCCCAAAGAGATAAACATTAAATCTTCCGTTTTCATGCTATATATTCGTGAAGTATGGAAGGAATTTTTGAATACTGGCCATTTATCTTCGCCATCATAGCCTACCTTTTCCGTGGCCGTAAAAATAAAAAAAGAAAAGTACTTCCCGGACGCCCAGATTCAAAAAGAGCACCAGAACCCATGGAAGAGACAAGTGCAGGGGAAGACCCATTCAAAAAAATGTTGGACGATTTCTTGAAACCCAAGGAAAGCGAAAAAAGTATCGATGAAAAAATGACAATTCCTGAGGAAAAAGAACTAAGTGTTTCAGAAAAAATAGAGCAACTAAAAAACACCGAAAAACCAAAAAAAGAAAAACCTTCGGATACAGAGGAGAAAAGGCCGGAGATAGAAAAAACCATCGATTTGAGTCAGCCATTTGATTTAAAGCAGGCCGTCATCAACGAGGCGATTTTGAATAGACCCTATTGAGCGATTTTCTTGAAGACCCAATACTTTTGGCCCAAAAAGTTCAGAATACTGGAGACAAATGTGGCAAAAAGAAAAGCACAAATCTTATCAATTTTGAACGCAAAAAGTTCCAAATGCTCGCCTCCAATTTTTTGTATGTTGGAAGCAATGACATGGCTCGGTATTTTTTGAAGCGCCCAAGCATTGCCCAAAACATTGAGCAACATGGAAAACCCATACAACAATATAAAGGGCAAAAGTCTTCTGTTGTCCTTTTCGGGCTGTCTCCAAGTCCAGAATTTGTTGAGATTATAGGTGACAATCGTTCCCATGACAAAGCCCAAAGCCTTGGCAATGTTTTGTTCAATAAATTGGCTGCAAGAATAGTAAACCAATAAATCGACCAAAACGGCGGTTATGCCCGAAACAAAAAATTTGGATATTTCTTTTGTTGCCTGATACATTTTACACGCCCAAAAGTAATTCTTTGTCTGTTAAATGTGCTTGTTGTCCTAAAATAAGCGGATGGTTGGGCCCATTATGGCCACAAGGCAGTCCGTATACTCTTGGATAAGTATATGTTTTTAGCCTCGACTCAAAAATTGACTGGATATCTTCTCCAAAAGGAGTGGGATTGTCGTTCATCTCGGTCATACTGCCAACAAGAAGGCCGGATATGTTTTCAAAAACACCAAAACTTTCAAGTGCTTGCACCATGCGATCGATGTGATACAAATATTCTCCTACGTCTTCCAAAAACAAGATTTTATTTTCAAAGAAATCTTTAGGAAACTGAAACAAGACGCTATAGAGAATCGATAGATTTCCACCAATCAATACACCTTGCTTTGCTACTTTATTGATATGAGTGCTTTGGTTTAGGGAGATCTTGCTTTCCTGATGGGCCATTAGGCAAAGAGCACGCTCAAAATCTGACATAAAATTTGCATCATCGGAGATATGGACAGGCATAGTGGCATGCAAAGAAGGAAATCCCAAACCATTTAGGTAACAATGAAAAACCGTGAAATCGCTATAACCTATCATCCATTTTGGATGTTTTAATAAATTAGAAAAATCCAAATGAGGTAAAATTCTTGCAGCACCATATCCACCACGTACCGACCAAATTGCCTTTGCATTCGGATGATCAATGGCCCATTGCATATCCATTAAACGTTGCTGGTCGGTTCCCGCGAATTGATTTTTCCGTGCAAATAAATTGGGTGCTAGCGTCACTTTGATTTTCTTGCTCCCCATGAGTTGAACAAAAGAATTTACCCATCTGCTTTCAACAAATCTAGAGGGTGCAACGAGCAATACTTCGTCTCCAGGTCCAAGCTTGGGCATTTGGTACATTTAGAAACGAAATAAACTAAATTTTATAGGAAAATTCCACAAAATGAGGTCAATTGACTTCTATTTTCGTAGTGGTATGAATTTTCAACTTTCAGAAGAGCACATTGCGGTACAACAAGCGGCACGAGATTTTGCTCAAATGGAGCTTCTCCCTGGAGTCATTGAGCGAGATATTCATGAAAAATTTCCAATGGAACAAGTAAGAAAATTAGGTGCGCTTGGTTTCATGGGGATGATGGTAGATCCCAATTACAACGGTGGCGGAATGGATACAATTTCGTATGTGTTGGCAATGGAAGAATTGTCTAAAATAGATGCCTCCACTTCGGTTGTGGTATCTGTAAATAATTCACTGGTTTGTTATGGCTTGAATGCATTTGGATCGGAATATCAAAAAGAGAATTTTCTAAAGCCACTTGCGGCTGGAGTCATTCACGGTGCATTTTGTTTGTCCGAGCCAGAGGCCGGCTCGGATGCAACCTCACAAAGGACTACGGCGATTGATATGGGCGATCATTATTTGCTAAATGGAACCAAAAATTGGATTACCAATGGAAATTCAGCCGATACTTTTTTGGTGATGGCACAGACCGATGCGGAAAAGGGGCACAAGGGAATCAACTGTTTAATTGTAACAAAAGATATGGAGGGCTTTCAAGTAGGAAAGAAAGAAGACAAAATGGGCATACGTGGCTCCGACACACATTCCATTATGTTCACCGATGTAAAGGTTCCCAAAGAAAATAGGATTGGTGAAGATGGTTTTGGATTTAAGTTTGCTATGAAGACATTGAGTGGTGGACGTATTGGTATAGCAGCTCAGGCATTGGGTATTGCAAGTGGTGCACTAGAATTGGCAACCAAATATGCCAAAGAAAGAAAGGCCTTTGGTACAGAAATAAAAAATCATCAAGCCATTCAATTTAAACTGGCTGAGATGGCTACGCAAGTAGAGTCTGCAAGATTGCTTACCCTCAAGGCCGCGGCATTAAAAGATGCAGGAGAAAATTATGATATAGCAAGCAGTATGGCGAAACTGTATGCGTCGGAAATAGCTCAATCGGTAAGCTCTGAGGCAGTTCAAATTCATGGAGGTTATGGCTACGTGAGAGAATACCACGTGGAGCGATTGATGCGTGATGCAAAAATTACTCAGATTTATGAAGGAACCTCGGAAGTCCAAAAAATTGTAATTTCAAGAAGTCTTTTAAAGGATTAATCCATATGGTTCCAACCTTGGGCTTCAAGTTCAAAAGATTGCCCACCTTTGGAAATCATCTGACAGCGCTCATCCCGGCCTGTGGCATGACCAATGATGCTAAAGTCCATTAGGTTTTTAATTTTTTCATACTCTTTGGGGTCTATAGTAAACAAAAGTTCATAATCTTCTCCACCATTTAGCGCAGCAGTTGCTGGACCGATGTTGAAATCAAGCGCTTGTTGATAGGTGACTTGGTCGATCGGTAGTTTCTCTTCATAGATTGTAAAACCAATGCGACTGGCCTTGCTTAGATGAATAATTTCACTCGACAAACCGTCGGAAATATCAATCATTGCGCTAGGTTTTAGGTTTATTTCTTCAAAAAGGTCAATCATGTCTAACCTGGCTTCGGGTTGTAATTGTCTTTGCAAAATATAATCTTTACCCTCAAAATCTGGTTGTATGGATGGGTTCTCAGCCCAAATTCTTTTTTCTCTTTCCAATATTTGTAAACCCATATAGGCGCCGCCCAAATCGCCAGATACACAGAGTAGGTCATTCTCCTTAACGCCATAACGGTATACCACACTTTTTTTATTGCCAATTCCTGTAATGCCTATACCAATTACGAGACCTTTTGCAATGGTCGTTGTATCTCCCCCCACAATTTCTACTTTATATTTATTGCATGCCTTGAGCATTCCGTTGTACAGCGCATCGATAGCATCTAAGGTAAATTTACTTGAAAAAGATATTGAAATGTGGACAAAGTCAGGCCTTATATTCATTGCAATTATATCGCTTACGTTGGCAACAATTGATTTGTATCCAACATGTTGAATGGGCGAGTAGGTGAGATCAAAATGAGTGTTTTCAACAAGGGTATCCGTAGATTGTACCAGTACAAGGTTGTTTTTCAGTTCGATAATGGAAGCATCATCACCAATTCCTTGGAGTACACGTTTGTCTTTGTTCTCAATCTTTGATTTGATATGTTGAATCAAGCCAAACTCTTTTAAATCTTTTATTTCTGCTTTGTTCTTGTTTTCAAACATGCCTACATTGCAAATCTATCCCTTTTTTCTATGAAGCTATTAAAGCCACTTTTGGACATTGTTTACCCGCAATTTTGTATTCTTTGTCAAGATTATTTACTCGAAAAAGAGAAAACCATTTGCTTACCTTGCGATCAATCCATCAACGAGGCCTTGGGTTCCATGTATTGGTATGAAAATAAGTCTCTTTGTTTTACAAACAAATATGCTTTGTTTCCTTTTAACAAAGGCTCTATTTCCCAGAAGCTGATTCATGAACTTAAATACAATGGCAATGTGAACTTAGGAATCTATTTGGGTCAAAAATTTGGATATTTCTTTAGGGAACAACTGAAAAAAGTAGACCTTTTGGTTCCTGTACCATTACACAGGAAAAAGGAAAGAAAGAGGGGGTTCAATCAATCCGAGGTCATTGCTAGAGGAATTTCTATGATAGACAATATCCCTCTGAGTACAAATAATTTGCTTAGAAAAAGAAACGCAACTACACAAACCAAAATGAGTAAGGAGCAGCGTTTTCAAAATATGCGAAACACGTTTGAGCTGGCAAATTCAAAAGTATTTGCAAAACAAAATATCTTACTGGTAGATGATATTTATACAACGGGTGCAACAAGCGAGGCTTGTTATAGAGAGATTTTCAAGGGAAATCCAAACTCTATTTCTTTGGCAGTAATTGCCAAAGCGCAATAAAAAAAGGGCGACCCAGATGAGTCGCCCTTTTTTTATGAGATATCCGTTTGGATTAATTGTTTAGCATAATTCTTCTTGTGGCAATCTTACCTTCAAAAGAAGCTTTGATCATGTATACACCAGAAGATAGGTTTCTCAAATCAAGTTGACTATTTCCAAGAATCTTTTCTGATTTGATGCTCGCTCCATTGATGTCAAGCACTTCAATCATTACTTCTTGGTTGTCCAAACCTGTTGAAACATTTACAAAACCGTTGCTTGGGTTAGGATACACTTTGATTAGTTTGTCAAGTGCAACTTCCTCCACACCGATGAATTGACAGTTTGTAAACTCTTCACAAACTTGAACAAACAATGTGAACTCATTCGATCTGTTGCCTGAGTTATCTCTAGTAACAAAAGTAGTGTGATACAAGCCTGGCACATCTGTATTTAGATCATGAGACAACACTTCAGCGTTGGTTTTCAGATCAGCAGGTGCATCATAGTTGTCTTCGAAGATGACTCTTTCAATGACATCAAACTTAGAGTACATCGCAACTTTGATTAAGCTTCCGAATCTTCCTCTAATTCTTGGACTTTGAACATCTACCACCTTAACCGTTCTTACTTTGGTAGAGGTGTTTCCTGAACCATCGATGGCAGTGTATGTATCTTGATAAGTTCCCAATTTGTAAGGATTAACATTGGAAGTAAGCGTTACAGAAATTTCTGATGTATTGTAAAGGTTATCCGTTGCAGAAGCTTGGATTGGCGTGTAGTCACTAAATACAGGATGTAAAATCGTATCTAGAGAATTTAAGCTAATGACAGGTGCTACAAAATCTTCTATAACATATTTGATTTGTTGTTTTGTCTCATTACCACTTTGATCAGTAACCGTATAATTAACGATCGCAAATCCTGGCAATCGTGTATCTACGATGGCCTCTGGACCGATGCCTGGTTTGGCAACTTGGGTCCATGTTCTGTCGATGAAGCACTCTGTTCCTGGATCAGAAGACGTGGTACGGTCAACAAAAACAGATTGTAGTTGAACATTTACAATCCACTGATTGGGATCAGATTTGTCGGCTTCGTCGTTGTCGATTACTGGAACTTTGGTATCTACTACATTGATGGTTCTCGAAGCTTGGTCCGCGTTTCCTTGTGCATCTTGAACATAATAGTCCAAAACGTAAGCTCCCAATTTGGAAGTGTTAACTTGTCCACTAACGATAACTGCTGTTGTCAAGTTCCCTTCTTTGGCATCTACTGCCGAGAATCCTGGTTCTGTGTAGTCGGTGCAGATCTCAACATCAATGGTCGTATTTCCGTTTAATGTGAGCACAGGTGGTGTTTGATCTTTTACCACGTATACAACTCGAGTCAAAGGCTGAGCTGGGTTACCAGACGCATCTTCTACATTGTAATTCACAAAATAGATTCCAGTGAGTGCGGTGTCTACATCGCTATTGATGACAATTCTGTTTGAAATGTTTCCTTCAACAGGATCATTTGCTACTGCTCCATATTCTGTGTAAGAAGAACCTTGTTCAATGTACAATGTGTCAGCATTGTTTAGCGTGAGTGTAGGGAATGCATTGTCATTGGCTAGTACAATGGCATAATCTTCAAATTCACCAATTCTGTTGGCATTGTTTACGCCACTATTCGCTCCACATGGTTCATTTGGATCCATGTTGTATGAATTGGCAACCCTCATGATGGTTTTTCCTTCAAAAGCATTTTTCAAATCAGGAACAGTAAAAGTTTCACTGAAGGATGTAGTTGAAGCGCTGCTTTCGTAGGCTACTTGCTCTCCTGCATCTTCAAAATCACCATCAATATTGAAGTCAATCCACACTTTTCTGTTGATCGGGTTGTTGGTTGTTTTTCTTTCCAAAGCAACCGTGTAGTCTACCCCATAATTTAAGGTGGGCGCATCTACTTTCCCATCAAAGTTTTCGTAGGTTTTTACAACACTTGTTTCATTTTCAATTAAAACATTGCTGTTTTTGTCTGTGAGCGAGACTTTTGAGATGGCTACATCACTATTGGCACCAACAGAAACCAATGGTGTGCAATAATCCACCACAATAATGTATTTGTCTTTGACTGCTGTTTTCTCAGAATTGGCAGTATCGGTGTAATTGAATGATGTTAAAGAAACCGTATACTTTCCGGGCTTTGAGAATTCGACTTCTACTTCAGAATTGTTTCCTTTAGAAGAAATATCTGTGATGGACTTTACCCCTGCAGTTGGGAAAATACCCCAACTAAAGTTAGTTCCTTTACAATAGGAAGCTTTCAAGATGGAAGTTCCTCCCAGTTTTGGGCGTCTGTTGTCTGCCACAAAATCCAAAGTTTCATTAGGTGCTTGCGCATTGGGAGCAATAACCGTGTAAGTCTTACACGCTTTGTCCGATCCTTGGCATGAAGTTGCTTCTAAACACACGTTGTACGTTGCATTGGTTAAGAAGGAATAAGGTAAATCGGCAGTGATTCCTTCTACATTTCCATCGATTGTCCATTCATACTCAACTGCTCCTTTCACATTGAGTGAAGTATTTTTGAACACATAAGGAACCGCGGTGTAAAGGTTGCCACAAGACTCTTCTACGACGAAGTCTACCGTAGGAGGCGTTTTGGGTCCAATTTTAGAATACCAGTGAGAATTGAATCCCCAAGCATTTCCTGAGGCGCTTGTTTCAAAGGTCACATAAATGGTACCTGACTTGGCGACAAGGGTGTCTTTTCCTAAGGTCAGAGGACCTGCGTATGTTGCCAATATCGTCCCTTGATTGCTCTCTCCATCGTAGAGCACCAAGATATCGCCGGCATCGCTTAGTCTTATTGAGTCCATTACCATGGTAATTTCCGTAGCGCCACAAGGCACAATTAACGCTTCTGTAGTGTTGGGCAATCCATTGGAATAATCACCACTAATTCCTCCATCATCGGTGAGTGTACCCTCCAAGCACTCAATCACTTGGTTGTTGGTTTGTGCACCAATGGCGAAGTCACAAGATTCGGTTACTTCAAAATATGCTTTTTTACATTTTTGAACGGAAGAACCGATATCATTCGCAGAAGTCAAACAAACGGTGTAAACACCCACAGGCAGCGCTGTGATGTAATTTCCTGTGAAAATTTTTGGGTTTTTATTGACCATATCATTTCCGCCCGCCAGAACGGCATTTCCTACAACAGAAGAAAACTGACCCCATTGAGTGGCACTAAACGTATCATTGGTTGCTTCATTTAAGAAAGACCATTCCCAATAGTAAGCACCATTGTCTGACAAGTCGGTCAATTGTACTTGACGGAACAACTCTTCCTTATTGCTAGAAATGATGAAATCCGCATTGGGAACAGCAGTAGGTGCTTTTATGTAAACTGTTTTTACAATTGAATCTACACCTGCGCAGTTGGTAGATTTTAGTTTAACATCTTTGTCTCCTGAAGTTGTATAAACTGCACTATAATTTGTGGTGGTCGCATTTACAGTTCCATCGTTTGCGGTATCCCAAGCGTGAGCAATGTACCCATTTTGGTTGGCATTGATGAAATTTACGCGGGACTTTACAAATGCTGTATCGGGCAAGGAAAAGTCTGCTGACACTGAGCTGGGTGTTGTGAAGTTCACCAAAAAATCTTCAGTTTCTCCATAATACATTGCGTTGGTGTGATAGTTCGAGTTGATGTTCCAGTAAGGATAAGTTGTTCTTACACGAATTCTGGCATTGCCTGAATAACCACAAGGAACAGTAAACGATCTTTGGGAATAGGTCCCGGGCTCTTGTTGATTTCGACCCGCGGGCAGGGTCCAGTTGTTGGGGGTAATGAATTCCCCAGCATCTGTAAAATCACCATCTCCATTGAAATCAACCCAAACCCCACCTCTTGCAGAGCCATAACCAGCATTACCAGTTTCTGTTGCATTTACTCTAATGGTGTAGCTTGATCCTCCGGCAAGGCTTATGGCGCTATTGGGGTTCATAAATGTTTGTGATGCACCCGCAGTAGCAAAACCAGTTTGATTTTTGTTGCAACCATCTACTTTGGAGTAGATTGAATTTCCTGATCCGTCAACAATTTCAACACGAGCGATCGCCGAATAACGGGCGCCGCTATTGTATCTACACCCATAGTAGTGCGTGGTGGTTGAATAGGTTTGGCCAATTGCGGCAAGCGGTGCAAGCATACCGAAGGCCAAAATGACCCGACCAAAAAATGTTTTTGTAAATGTTTTTCTCATAAGACTAAGATTTTATTAACAATTTGTGAAATTCGAATAAAATTAAAAAAAAAATCAATTCCTATTTTTTGTTTGAAATATTTTGAATAAAAGCAATAAAATGCGCACGACCCACTACCAAGAAGCCTATGAAAAGCTAAATAAAGAACAAAAAATGGCGGTAGATGCCATTGATGGTCCAGTGATGGTAATCGCAGGACCAGGTACAGGGAAAACACAAATTCTTGCAACAAGAATTGCCAAAATCTTGTCAGATACCGATGCGCAAGCGCAAAACATTTTGGCCTTAACCTACACCAATGCTGCGGCCATTGCCATGCGTCAAAGGTTGAGAAAGTTCATTGGAAAAGAAGCGTATCAAATTTCCATTTATACTTTTCATAGTTTGGGTGCCAAGATACTACAAGAAAACGAGTACTTATTTAGAGAGCGAAACTTACAGCCCATTTCCGAATTAGAAAAAATTCAGATGGGCAACAAGCTCATTGACGAATTGCCGGCCAATAATATTTTAAGAAGACTAACAGGGGATCTTTATTACGACAGAGAACTTATTTTTCGAGTCATCAATTTTATGAAAACAGAAAAGTGGGACGCTGACAAATTACAATCCACCATTGAGGAAAAAATTAAGCTTTTGTATGAAGACAAGGACAATGAATTTCACTACAAGAAAAACACCAAGAAAAATGTTGTAGGAGACCTCAAACCATCTCAATGGAATCCATTCATCCAAAATATGGAAAAATTAAAGTCCGCTGTCCATTTGTTTCAACCATTCCAAGAAAAACTCAAATCCCAAAAGCTTTTTGATTTTTCGGACATGCTCTTGAAAAGCATTGCATTGCTTCAGAAACATCCCGATATTTTGGCAAATTATCAAGAGCAATATCAATACTTATTGGTAGATGAATTTCAAGACACAAGTGGCGCCCAATGTGAACTCCTCTATTTGATTGCTGCCTACTGGCAAGAAAATCCAAATTTATTTGTGGTGGGAGACGACGACCAATCGATATACAAATTTCAGGGAGCGAACCTAGAAAACATTCAAAAATTTGGATTGCGATACAAAGCCAACCTTACCCAAATTTTTCTGAAAGAAAACTACAGAAGCACCCAAAATATTCTTGATGTATCAAGTCAGTTGATCAACAACAATAAAGAAAGACTCAATAAGCTTTTGGGACTTGAAAAAAAATTAAGAAGCAATAGAGATGGAAAAGAAAATCACGTTTCCATTACCGCCTATCACAACCCTTACGATGAAGCCTTGCAAACCGTTAAGAAAATCAAGGAACTTATGGCAAAAGGCGCAAAACCTCAAGAAATTGCCATTGTCTATGCAAAGCACAAATTTGGCCAACCAGTAGAAATTGCTTTGCAAAATGAGGATATCGCGATCCAAAAGTCAAAAAAATCTGATGCGCTAAAAAACAATTGGGTGATCAAATGGATTCAGGTGCTACAATACCTCTCCAAAGAAATCGATAAACCCTTTTCAGCAGACCATTTGCTCTTTGAAGTTATGCATTACCCTCAGTTTGGCATCCGCCCTTTGAGTATAGCCCTTTTTAGCCTATCCATGAAAAATGGAGAATCAAAGAATTCCTGGCGAGAAACCATCCAAACCGTAAAAAATGAAAAAGAATTTTTGTCTCGGAGTAAAATACCCTCGGAGGATTGGCGAAAAATGAAATTACTCATGTCGGACTTGGAATATTTGATCGGTAAAAGTTTTGAGCTAAGTGTATTGGAGTTGGCAGAGATGGTTCTCAAAAAATTAAAATTTTTGAATCTTGCCTTATCCGGAAGTAAACAAAGCGAAAATTTGGTCTGTATCCATTCGTTTTTTAAATTTTTACAAACCGAAGCTCAAAAAAAAGTCATTTTGTCTTTGGCTGCCATGCTTCAAAACATTGAGTTGATGCACAAAAATGATATCTCTCTGGATGTAGAAGTACTACAAGGCAATTCAAAAGGGGTGCATTTGCTCAGCGCACACGGCTCTAAGGGACTAGAGTTTGAGCATGTCTTCATCATTCATGCTACCTCACAGTGGGAAAAAAAATCACCCAAGGATGGTTTGCCCTACAATATGTTGAAAATTCTACCCAACATGGATACAGATGGTTCAAATTTGGAAGAAAAAAGACGATTGTTTTTTGTGGCGATGACCAGGGCAAAACAAAACTTATTCATAAGCTACCCAAAAACATTGAATGGCCGAGAAATGGAGCCAAGTCAATTTATTGCAGAATTGGAAACCTCAGATAAAGTAGAATTGATCGACAATAGTGGAACAGAATTTTCTGATGAAAGCATAATAAATTTTGTTTTTCAAAAAGACAAACCCAAGATTCAGGATCTTTTGAATCAAGAAATGATTGAAAAATCTCTTGTGGACTATAAGCTAAGTGTAACTCATTTGAACACGTTTTTGAAGTGTCCGGTAACTTTTTATTACCAAAACATTTTACAAATACCACGGGCCAAAAATCAATATATGGCATTTGGTACCGCCATGCATTTTGCTTTGGAAAAAAGCTTTCAAAAGATGCTATTCGATCCCAACTTAGAAATTCCAGATGTAACTTATGCCATTCAACAGTTCAAATCAGAAATCAGAAACCAAGGGGATAGCTTGAATCAACAAATTATGGAGAGCTTACTCTTGAACGGAAAAAAACAACTCACCCAACTATTTGAGCGCAAAAGGCAAGACTGGGAAGCAAATAAAAACATTGGTACAGAAAGACAAATAGAAACAGTACTTCCCAACGGAATACCCATTAAAGGGCGAGTTGACAAATTGATTTATCAAGAAAACTTTGTGGATGTTGTGGACTATAAAACTGGAAAATTTTCAAGCAAAAAAAACAGCATCTACCCGCCAAAATCAGGAGCATCCGCTTCCAATATAGAAAAGTATTTTGGAGGAGATTATTGGAGACAAGTTGTTTTTTACAAAATATTGGTGAACCATAATCCCGAGATCAATCATTCCTTTCGGAGAGGAATTATCTCTTATATTCAAGAAGAGGACGGTCAATTTAATGAAATTACCCTAGAACCTAATCGAGAAGAAGAAAGAATTGTTTTAGAACAAATAGAGCAGAGTTATCGAAAAATAATGTCTGGAGATTTTGGGAAAACATGCGCAAACGAAAAATGTTTTTGGTGCCATTTTCAAAAAAAACAAAGCATGAACAAAATGGAGTTTGATGCGTAACTTTGTAAATAAGATGAGTATAGGAGAAATTACAATGGTTTACACAGAATCTACACCCAATCCGGAAAGTATGAAGTTTGTTGTAAACCGAATGGTGTTGCCCAACGATTCGATTGATTTTAGGAAAAAAGAATTGGTCAAAGATTCGCCTCTTGCCGAAGCACTTTTTGATTATGATTTTGTGGATGGTGTTTTTGTGATGAATAATTTTATTACCATCACCAAGAAAAGAGATTACCAATGGTTTGATATCATTCCCCAACTCAAAAAATTTATCAAGGAATATGTTGAGGCGGAAAAGCCGATAAAAGTGAACAATCAAAACCTTACAGAAGAGGAGGAAACTGAGGTCGTTTCAAAAATCAAAAAGCTCTTGCATGACCATGTAAGGCCAGCTGTGGAAATGGATGGAGGTGCCATAGATTTCAAAAGTTTTGAAAATGGGATTGTTACTGTATTGATGAAAGGAGCTTGTAGCGGATGTCCCTCCTCTACCATGACCTTAAAGGCAGGAATAGAAAATCTATTGAAAAGGATGGTTCCTGAAGTGGAGGCCGTTGAATCGGAGGCTGTTTAACTTTTAATTTGAATTTTCTTGTCAAATTCTTTACTTTGTAAAATGAGAAAAACATTTGTACTCCTCATACTTTTTGTTTCGTCAGCAGCCGTGGCCCAGGTAAAATTTTCCAAAAACTTGGCAGATGTTCAAGGATTTTGCAGCGATTTTGAGCTTGTGGCCTATGTGACACTGACAAACAATTCGAAAGATTCTGTTTTTGTCTGGGAAAGAACAAAAAACGATCGGTCCGAAGGTTGGGAGAGTGCAGTTTGCGACAACAAAACTTGTTATGGTTCAGGAACAAGCAGTGGCGTATTTGAGTTGAACCCAAACGATTCCTTCACGTTCAGGTTTTATTATTATCCATCAAAAACAAAGGGTGTGGGAAGTGCTGAAATTGTCATTCATTCGCAAGACAATCCCGAAAATAGAGATACATTGGAAGTTAGTGGTGCTTGCTGGGGTGTTTCTTTGCATGAGACGGGCATTCAAAATGTTTCCATTTACCCAAATCCGGCGAAAAACTACATTTATGTAAAAGGCATGCATACTGCAAAAACCAAATTTTCAGTTTATGATTTGTTGGGCAATTTGGTTTTGGAAGGACCCAACTTTGATGAAAAAGGTATCGAAGTCCGGGATTTAAATTCTGGCATGTATTTGATAAAACTTGAGACCGAAAATCACCAATCCTTTACAAAGGTTTTTCGAAAAAATTAAAATCTAAATTTCGCCCCCAAAATCAGATTTCTATTGAAAGTTCTGTTGCGTGCAACGGGCGTATGAGTGTCGGTGCTGTAAGGGCTATAAGCATCTGTGACAATTTGATAAAGGTAGGCAAGCTCAATACTCATTTTCTTATCTTTTAATCCAATCCCAACGGTATAGTTTTCGGTTCCTTCTGAAAAAGATTTGGCTTCTTTATTTGGGCTTTGCAACCGACCGTACCCGCCCCTCAGTTGAAGTTTGCCCAAAACATATTCCCCACCTACCCTAAAGTTTACTACCGATCTAAAATTGCCCTGTAAGAAATCATTAACTGGGTCTAGGTTCAGTTCATCATTTGAAAATTGCATTGAAGGATAGTCAATGGTTTCAACATCAGCAGATAAAAAACCCATTTTCCCAAAAAGATAAGCAAAACTGAATGTGGTTTTGGACGGCGTCACCAACCGATAGCTGTTGGTGAATTCTTTTGTAAAAAAACGCAAAGCATTGCGTGAAGATGAAAAAAATTGTACACTCAAGTCATCAGAGAAGGTTTCATTTATTGTTAAATATTTTGGGGTTTGAAAAGCAAGACCGATTCGAATATGATCGGATGGCAAGGCAATAAGACCTAAATTAAGGCCGATCCCTGTGGCGGAATAGGCATATGATCTTGAAAAATCGTATAAATCCCATGTATTTTGACTCCTAAGCTCAAAATCGTTTAATTCCGTGAATAAATTGGATTCATTGAAATCGGAAAAGAAAAAATTGATACCAGCACCAAAGAGTATTTGATTATTGTAGTTCCCAGAAAAACTAGCATTGAATTGACTGTTTTTTCCTCTCTGGTTGATGGAATTTCGCTGTTCAATATTTCTGAAGTTGCTATCCGTTGTTCCCAAATAACCTCCATTGGGATGAGGATCAATGAGATATCCAAACCAAAACATATCGGCAAATTCATCAAAGCCCTCTTTGGGACCATAAATTGAATCACCAGTCGCAATCCCAATTTGGTTGGCCAAAAGGGCAACAGCTTCGGTGTAAGAGGAGCGATTGTTGGTGCCTTCATAACGTATGCGTCTGTTTAGTCTGTTGTTTTGGTTATAGCTTAGCCCAAGGTTAAAGTTATTCCAAGAAGAATTTCTTCTTTTTTGTGAAGAAAAAACGATCGACCCATTGGACAAACTCAAATTAGATGAATTGTCATTCTTAGATGTGTTCAAATATTTTGATGTATTTTTTTGACCTAAATAATTGAGGGAAAAAGAAAATTCACTTTTTCTGAATTGGGCCAAACCTGCTGGGTTGATTTGTGATGAAGCAATATCTGCACCAAGTGCACCAAAAGCATCGCCTACTCCCATGGCTCTCGGAGAACCACTCCATGAGGATTGGCTAAGTTGATAGCCGATCATCTCATTTTGTGAAAATGCATTTCCGATGATCCAAAAAGTAAGTCCAAGAAATATCGACGTATGCTTCATTTCTATCTTATCTTCTTGCTGAGGGGTAGTTTCTACTGGGTGTATTGTGAGTTCTGCTATGTGAACTACTTCTACTGGGTGTATTGT
>CAXDRX010000028.1:0-16583 GCA_963991985.1 uncultured bacterium
ACAACAACCAACAAAACCTAAACTGCATTAAAACGCAGCTTAGCTAAACCGTTATGAATAATTAAAGTAATTTTTTCAACTTATATAGTTATTCAAATCGTAACCAACAAAGTTTCGTTCTAATACATCACAAACCCTTCCAACATTTCCACTACCACAGAATGGGTCTAATACCAAATCACCTATTTCAGAAGTTTGAAGAATTGGTAGTGTAATAATCTGTTTTGGGAATGGTGCGATGTGTTCTCCATCAATATCTAAATTCTGATTAGCAACCGCAGTTCTAACTATTTCTTCATTCCAAAAATCACCCATATTTTTTCCCTCTGATTTTGGTAAGTATGGAGATATTGTTGAAGAATAAGTTCCATCAGATTTTCTATGGCGAGGTGGTAGTGATATTTTAGAATCTGAGTTTAATTTGGTTGGTGTTCGGTTGTATAAATAATTTTTTGATTTAACTAAATGAAAAATGAATTCATATGATGGAGTAAGGTTTGATTTTGATGATGAGGGTTTAGGATTTGTTTTACTCCAAATAATTGTATTTCTGAGAATCCATCCATCAGATTTTAATCTATCAACAACTCGATGAGGTACGTTCTGTAAATCACCATTTAGAAATGTATCACCTAAATTTAAAAAGAAAGAACCCTTATCACTTAGAACTCTCTTGCAATCTTTGAAATGATTAGAAAGATTAACTACAAATTCTTCAGATGTTTTTTCATTACCTAACCCACCTTCATCAGAATATAAACGTTTGTTCCAATAAGGTGGAGATGTGAAAATAGTTTGAACTTCACCATCTTTCAGTTCACTCATATCATTTGAAGATTTTTGATAAAATCTCCATTTATGAATTTCAACTCCTACTCTATTTCTTTTTTCTCTACTCTTATTTTCATTTACTTCTCTTTGTGTTTGAGTATATGATTGTCTTATAGTTAATACACCCTTATCAATCATTTCAATATGATTAGGATTATTTTTTCTAATAAAAAGTAGTTTACCTAAAGATGATGATGAAACACCAATCTGAGAAGATATTTCATCTCTCTTACTATAACCTTTGTTCTGCGGAACAGAAGTTAAATCTGTTCTCATTCCTTGTTTATTTTGAAAATGGTTTTCTAAAATATCATATTCAGAAAGTATCTCTTTGGTTGACTTTACTCTCTGCTTATTGAAATGAACCAAATACAACTCAGTTTCATTTTCACTAATATCTCTAACCTCAACATCAACTTCTTCCCATTTTAGAATCTTAATAGCTTCAAACCTTCTGTGTCCACTTAAAATTTGATTGTTTTTATTAAGAATTAATGGTTGTAATAATCCAACCTCATCAATTGACTTAACCAAATCATTGATATTACTCAAATTATATATCTCTGAGTTTTTTGGATGTGGTTTAATATCTGATACTTTAAATCTCATATAAGGTTGATTGGTTCGCAATCTAATAAAATGGTATAGGATATGCAAGAAGATTGATTAAAAGGTATTTAAAACCCTTCCTGAGATGATAAATGATGATTCATATCACTTTGTAATATTTTTTGATGTTTTCAGATGTTTTTTAGTGTTATTAATAAAATTCCAATACTTATATACAGATGGATAAACCATCAGATAATTAATTAGAAAACAATACTTATATACAGATGGATAAATCAGAATTTCAAAAGAAAATCAAAACAGATAAAGATTTCAGAGATGAGTTTGTTATTCAATTAAAGAAAGAATTAAATCAACTACTAAAATCAAAAAAGAAATATGTTAAAAGAGAAAGTTAATCAAGCGTTTGAATCATTCAATGTTGAGGGATTATTGGGTGTATTAGAGGAA
Organism: uncultured bacterium; assembly: GCA_963991985.1. GTDB lineage: Bacteria > Bacteroidota > Bacteroidia > NS11-12g > UBA9320 > MED-G17. Next base: position 1,852 of record CAXDRX010000028.1, read on the forward strand.
CAATATGGTAGAAAATTTATGTTGGAATATTCTGATGTATTTTACCTATGGTATTGTGTACAGAGAAATATGGTTAAGGAAAACATAACTGATATTAAGAACTACTTAAATATCAATAATGTATTCGATAATAAAACACAAACTGATAGTACAGTAAGAAGATATTTTAAGTTCAGAAACTTACTGCCAGACCTTAGTGAATCACAACATAGGAGATTAAATAAAGCGAATCAGTTCTTAAATCCATTAGTTAATTTTCAATCTGTTGGAAATAAAACATTGGGTATAATCAAAGAAGAAGAAACTAAAACCAATAATGTAATTGATATCACAAAAGGTAATCACACCATTATCGCTAAGATTGATTCTGAAGGGATGATTAGTTGGAGAAACTTTGATTTAACAGAGAATCAAATAGATTGGATAGAAACGAATAATATAAAATATGAGGGATAAAAATGATTGGATACTATAGTACAATACTTAAAGATAAGGATGTATCATCTAACGTAAAGAGAATGATATTAATGGAAAGAGCTGGATTAAAAGTTCCACCAAACAAAAAGAACGATGCAGAGGAAGAATTAGATAAAACCAAACTCAAAGATGATGCTTTAGAAAAAACATTTTCAGATGTAAAAGATGATGAGTTTGAATATGAGTTAGAAGAAATCATCAAAGAATTAGAAGATTATATTGATGATAAAGAAGAAGAAGAAATGAACGAAGAAGAAGATGTAGTGGATTTTTTAAAGAACATCGACTTCGATTGTGTATGTAAATAATAATCAAAGAATATCTGTATATCCGAATATCCAAAAAACCAATATTAATATGAATGAATTAGAAACATTTAGAATCATTGGTGTTGATGTAAAGAAACTCAACTCCAAACCAATCCATAATAGGATAGAAACTGAAAAACTATTGGGAGTTACGAACCAAACATTAAATAAGTTTAAAAAGAAAGGTTGGATTAAAACTTCTAAGTATAAGAATAGAAGTTATTTCACAACCCAATCAATAATAGAATGTATTAAATATCAACTCCAAAGCGATAGAGTAAATAGTGAATGGAGAGATATTTGGAACTAAAATATCACCTCAACATAGTTCCAATCTGTGGATATGATGAGAGGGGTGGGGGCATTTTAACGTAAACCCAACGAAACTTTTTTCCAACCCTCTCATCTTTTACCTTTTTATATCGGAGTCAAAAATTTTGTCATATAAAAACTCCCCTCTACTACATATATTTCAGTAACTATAAGGGTTGCAGAGGTTTAACCTCAACTGACAAAATGTCGTAAATCACAAATTACTTTATTATCTTTGTGGCTTATTTGGTATGGATTTGGTAGTTAACCCCAAAGTTGGGGATAACTCAATTTCACAAAAATTGAAAATGTGAAAGTTAACCCCATCCCAATTTGAAGAAAAATATAAAAGATTGAAAAACAAAGGATTAAATAGTGCTGAGGTATTGGAAAAAAGAAAGTTAACCCCAAAGTTAACCCCAAAAAATCCAAACGAATACAATGGTGAAGTAATTGATAATCAATCAGTTAAATCAAAAAACACCAACACAAAAAAATTGTACATTGAAAGTTATGGCTGTGCTATGAACTTTGCCGATAGTGAAGTGGTGGCAAGCATCATGGGAAAACACGGCTATGACCTTACGGACAATGAGTTTGATGCAGATTTGGTATTTCTCAACACATGTTCTATCCGGGACAATGCTGAACAACGTATTCGCCACCGACTCAGTGCGCTAAAAAACAACAAAAAGAAAAATAGGGCGCTCAAAGTGGGTATACTGGGTTGTATGGCGGAACGGCTAAAAACACAACTTTTGGAAGAAGAAAAATTGGTCGATATTGTGGCGGGCCCTGACGCCTACCGGGATTTGCCGCATTTGGTTTCTGCATTGGAAGACCAGCAGAAAGCGATCAATGTATTGCTGAGTTTGGAGGAAACGTATGGAGACATCCAACCCACTCGCCTGCAAAGCAATGGGGTAACAGCCTTTATCTCCATCATGCGGGGCTGCGACAATATGTGTACTTTTTGTGTGGTGCCCTTTACACGGGGCAGAGAGCGCAGCCGGGACCCCGAAAGTATCTCCCGAGAAGTGGCCGACCTACAAAAACACAATTACAAAGAAGTTACCCTTTTGGGCCAAAATGTAGATAGCTACCTTTGGTTTGGTGGCGGTCCCAAAAAAGAATATGCCAAATTGAGCCCCGAAGAACAAGCGGAGTCGGTAAACTTTGCCAAATTGTTGGAAAAAATTGCTTTGCAGGCACCCGAAATGCGGATACGCTTTTCGACGTCGCACCCCAAAGACATCACCGACGAGGTGCTCTATACGTTAAAAAAATATGACAATCTCTGCAACTATATTCATTTTCCAGCTCAATCCGGAAGTTCGAGAATTTTGGAAAAAATGAATCGAACCTACGACCGCCAATGGTACATGGATAAGGTGAAACGCATTCGTGAAATATTGCCTCAATGTGGCATTAGCTGCGATATCATTACTGGGTTTTGTAGCGAAACAGAGGAAGAACACCAAGAAACCCTTTCCTTGATGGAATGGGCTGATTTTGATTTTTCATACATGTACTTCTACTCCGAACGTCCAGGTACACTTGCGGCGCGCAAATACGAAGACGATGTGCCCGAGGCTACCAAAAGAAGACGCTTGAGCGAAGTGATTGACTTGCAAAATAGAATTTCACAAAAGAAAAATGCCGCTCGCGTAGGGCAAACTTTTGACGTTTTGATCGAGCGCAATTCTAAAAAATCCCAAGACGATTTTATGGGACGCACCGACGAAAACATCAGTACTATCTTCCCAAAAGAAGATTATAAGGTCGGGGATCGAGTAAAAGTATTGATTGAGAAAAGTACCACCACAAGTTTAATTGGAAAAGTAGTAAGCTAAGTAGTGAATTTACAACAAATCAAACAACGATATGGAATCATCGGCAATAGTCCTCGACTCAACTATGCATTGGAAACAGCTACCAAAGTAGCCCCCACCGAACTCACCGTGTATATCCAAGGAGAAAGTGGGGTTGGGAAAGAGTCTTTTTCCAAAATCATTCACGACCAAAGTACCCGCAAACACAAACCCTTTATTGCCATCAACAGTGGCGCCATTCCTGAGGGAACCATCAACTCGGAACTTTTTGGACACGAAAAAGGCGCTTTTACTGGAGCTGTTGATACCCGCAAAGGCTATTTTGAAACGGCCAATGGCGGTACCCTCTTCCTCGACGAAATAGGAGAACTGCCAATGGAAACCCAAGCGCGTCTTTTACGTCTTCTTGAGTATGGGGAGTTTATCAAAGTTGGCTCTTCCCAGGTGCAAAAAACCGATGTACGCATCATTGCAGCTACCAACAAGGATCTTTTGAAAGAAGCCGAAAATGGCAAATTTCGGGAAGACCTGTATTACCGACTGAGCACTTTGCCCCTCTTTGTACCACCCTTGCGCCAGCGCAAAGAAGACATTTTGTTGCTTTTTCGAAAATTTACCTTCGACTGCCAAGAAAAGTATCGCAACCAAGATTTTGAACTTTCGCCTGAAGCAGAAGAAATATTGACAAATTTTGCTTGGCCGGGCAATATCAGGCAACTCCGAAATATCACTGAACAAATCTGTATTCTTGAAAAATCTCCCTACATTACTCAAGAGGTAATTCAGCATTATCTGCCCAACAGCAAAACCAGTTTGCCGGCTTTGAGCAACAAAAATAAAAGGGAAAAGGAAAGTTTCAGTGAGAGAGATATTTTTTATAAAGTACTTTTTGGGTTGAAAAACGATATTTCCGATTTGAAACAAATAGTGCTGGAATTGCTTCAGAATAGCCAAGACAAAGAGGCCATCATTCAGAAAAATGAATCGTTGTTGCGCCGTGTCTTGTCTGACGAAGAAGCAGGTTTAGAAGAAGAAGGATTGGTCATTCATAAGTCCCAAAAAGAAACAGTGTCGGAAGCCCAATTTCATCACCCCCACAAAGAGCCGCCAACGGCGGCAGATGAAGAAGAAGACAAACCCATTGTGATTGAGGCAGAACATGTCGTTTCGGAAAATGAAAACTTATTGATCGAAGACAAGGAAATAGAACTCATCAAAAAGGCACTGTTGAAAAATAATGGTCGAAGAAAAAAAGCGGCCGACGATTTGGGCATATCAGAAAGAACCCTCTACCGAAAAATCAATCAATATGAAATTGATATCTAGTGCCCAGGTTGGGGCGATCTGTCTCTTTTGGTGTTCCTGTGGAATATACAGTTTCCAGGGAATTTCAATTCCGCCAGACGTGCAAAGCGTCTCGGTGCAGTACATTGAAAATAATGCAGATTTGGTCAATCCGATACTCAGCCAAATTACCACCGAAAGACTCAAAGACAAATTCATTCAAGAAACCAATTTGAATTTGGTAAGTGAAAAGGGCGATTTTGCCTTTAGTGGAGTGATTACCGAATACACGGTTGCGCCGGTAACTGCTGAGCAAGACGCACAAACAACCCTCAATAGTCTAACCATCGCCGTGCAGCTAAAAATGACTTGCGAAAAACACGAAGAATTGAGTTTCGACAAAAAATTCAGTAACTTCCAAAATTTTGAAGCTAGTACCAATTTTTCCGCAGAGGAAGAAAGATTGGTAGATGCGATATTGGAAAACCTAATCAATGAGATTTTCAACAAGGCAGCCATCAATTGGTAGACCAAATGATATTGACGAAAGAAAATATAGAAAAAATGCAAAATGAGCTGGGCGATTTGTCGCAAAAAATTGAGGAAATGCCTTGGTTTGATGCCGCGCATATTTTTCTAGCCAAAAAGGCCATGCAAGAAAAATGGCCCAATGCAGAAAGTTACCTGTTTACTGCTTCCTTACATGCAGGAGATCGACGTATCTTGTACGATATCGTGCACCCCGAAGAGGCAAAGCAGGCAAAAGGAAAAGCAAAATCAAGTAGCCTTGTCAAAGAACAACAAACTCACCAAGGAAAAGCTCAAAAACAAATTCTCTCAAAGACGTCCACCAGCACTATAAAATTAGAAGCAAAACCTGAAATCATTGACTTTCCGAAGATGGATGAAGTAGCTTCCAAAAACAAGCCACAGGAAATTGTCTTGGGTTCCAACAAAACATCCAAGCAAAAAGAGAAGCAAGTGCAGCCAAGCAAAGCGCAAAATCAACAGGAGTCTTTTACTTACGACCCGATTGAATCCTTGTCCAAAAAAATTCCAGAAGCCACAGAAGACAGCGAGGCCAAAGATTTTCTGTTTTGGCTCAATGCCTTGGAAAACCAAATTACCAAGGTAGAAAGTTCTAGCCCAAAAGAAGAAGATGCCATCATCGACAGATTCATTGCCACGCAGCCCAAAGTGCAAAAACCAAGCAAAAACAAAGTTTATCAACTGCCCAAAGGGAAAAAACAGGAGGCCAACCCATGGGTCACCGAAACACTAGCCGAAGTGTATGTTCGTCAAGGGTTAATTGCTAAAGCCATTGACATGTACGAAATTTTGGGTTTGCAAAATCCTTCCAAATCAGCGTATTTCGCGGAACTTATTTTAAAATTAAAAAAACAAAATGTTTAATATCCTCATCATATTGGCCATCCTAGCATCTATCTTACTTATTCTTATTGTGGCCATACAAAATCCAAAAGGCGGAGGATTGGCCTCCAACTTTTCTGGTGCCAACCAAATGTTGGGAGCTCGAAGAACCAATGAAGAAGTAGAGCGATTCACATGGATTCTCTCTGTGGCCCTTTTGGTGATATCCTTGGGCACGATGTTTTTCATCAATTCGGGTAATTTGGAAGAAAAACAATCCAAATTTCAAGAAAATATAGACAACGCAGAGTTTGTTCCCAATGCAGCCGAGGGAGCTTCCATACCTCCTATGGAAGAAGAAAACAATGCCCAATAAATTTATTTTATAAACCCTTCTTTCTCCGACTTGTTTTTTTTCATATGGCTGTACAAGAATTGAATGATGATAGCTTCGCCGAATTGGCAAAAAGAGGGGAAAAGATTTTAGTTAAATTTTATGCCAACTGGTGCGGAAGTTGTAAGCTCTTTGCCCCCAAATTTCGTCGGCTATCCGAAGAAGAGAGATTTCAGGACATACATTTTGTTAAAGTCAACGCCGAAGACAATCCCAAAGTTCGGCAATGGGCTGGGGTAGACAATTTGCCTTTTTTTGCAACGGTGGACGATGCCAAAGTCCTAAATGCTCTTTCAACCAATAAAGAAGAAAAAGTATTGGAATTTTTAAACCAGTTGAAAGGATGAAGATTGCTTCCATCAAAAATTTAGTAAATCAATACACTTTGCCTGAACTTCAAGAGGCAGAGGAGTGTTTTTATGAAGAAACGAAGACCCTCAACATTGAAATTGAAGGAGAGGACGAAGGAGAAAAACTCACCCATGTGCTGGCAGCCATAGAGATAAAAGAAGACATGGCACAGGGAGCTCAGCTCAATGAAGCAATTCGAAACTTCAGTCAGAGGGTTCGAAAAAGTATTGGTTAAAAACGCTTCATGAGAGCTTTCATTTCATACACACCCAATTGTTGAAAAATACTATCAAAAGAAATTCTAAAAAGCGAAAAGATTGAGGTTAGATTGTGGTACAATATTTATTTTTGCTCGTAAGATTTGACTACATGTCTCAGGTAATCAAAATTAAGCGAGGGAAAGACCTAAAGTTGGCGGGAAAAGCCTCTCAGGAAACCCAGAAGATACAATCCAAGACCTATGCCGTTAAACCTCAAGAATATCCATATGTGTGGCCCAAACTAAATGTAAAAGTGGGGGACGAAGTGAAAGCGGGAACTTCCCTTTTTTACGACAAAACACTAAATAAGGTTCAGTTTTGTGCCCCCGTTAGTGGGGAGGTTGTGGAAATCAACCGTGGAGAACGAAGGGTTGTTCAAGAAATTGTTATTCTCGCGGATTCCAAAATCCAATACGAAAATTTTGAGGTGAAATCTTTTGAAAGTTTTGACAAGGAACAAATTCAAGAAGCGCTCTTGGCTGGGGGCTTATGGCCTACCCTTGTTCAAAGACCTTTTGGAACTTTGGCCAATTACGATGAAAGCCCCAAAGCCATATTCATCGCTGGTTTTGATTCGGCTCCGTTGGCAGCAGACTATACATTCGTGTTGAAAGAACAAAAACAGGACCTTCAGGCGGGAATCCAAGCGCTAAGCAAGCTTACCGAAGGCAAGTTACACCTAAATATACATCAAAGCCAAGCATCTGAAGATGTATTCCAATTGGAAGGAGTGCAAAAAAACGTATTTAGCGGGATGCACCCCTCTGGACTTTTGGGCATACAAATCAATCACATAGATCCCATCAATAAGGGAGAAGTTGTTTGGACCATTCAAGCCACAGATGTTGCCAAAATTGGTCGGTTTTTTCTCACAGGAAACTACCGTGCGGAAAAAACATTTGCGCTGGCAGGTTCACAAATAAAAAACCCTATTTATTGTCATGCCCTGGAAGGGGTTTCTTTAAAAGAAATACTGGAGAGCAATCTTAAAGAAGGCGAGTCTCGAATTATAGAAGGTAACGTTTTAACGGGAAGACAAATACAAGTGGGATCTTTTTTGGGAGCAAAAACGAATGAGATATCGGTCATTCCTGAAGGAAAAGAATACGAGTTTTTGGGATGGCTTTTCCCAAGCTATGCCCGCCCTAGTCTTTCAAAATCAATGCCCAATTATTGGTTGGAAAGAAAAACCTATCAGGTAAATACCAACACCCATGGAGAAGAAAGAGCATTTGTTGTCTCTGGGGAATACGAAAAAGTTTTGCCTATGGACATTATGCCCATTCAATTGCTCAAGAGTATCTTGGCACAAGATATCGAAAGCATGGAGAACTTAGGAATCCTAGAGATTCTTCCCGAAGACCTTGCGCTATGTGAATTTGTGTGTAGCTCTAAAATTGAAGTGCAGAAGATTGTAAATCAAGGAATAGAACTTATGTTACAAGAAGGATAAAAATGAAATTTCTTAGAAATTACGTAGACAAAATCAAACCCAATTTTCAAGAGGGAGGAAAGTTACACTTTTTACATTCCACTTTTGATGCTTTCGAGACGTTTTTATTTGTGCCCAACCACGTAACAAAAAACGGCGTGCATGTTCGGGATGGAATTGACATAAAGCGTACCATGTTTATGGTCATAGTGGCCCTCATACCAGCGACTCTTTTTGGTATGTGGAATGTAGGGTATCAACATTTTTTATCGATGGGAGAAAGTCCTAATTTTTTTGACTCGATGTGGTATGGAACACTTCAAACCCTTCCTATCATTGTGGTGAGTTATGCTGCGGGTTTGGGCGTTGAATTTGCATTTGCCCAAGTAAAAAAACATCCTGTCTCAGAGGGTTTTTTGGTTAGTGCTCTGCTGATTCCTCTTTGTTTGCCTCCAGATATTCCACTTTGGATGGTCGCCATTGCCACCATCTTTGCCGTTGTGGTTGGGAAAGAAGTATTTGGCGGAACAGGAATGAACATATTAAATCCAGCGCTCACTGCTCGGGTTTTTCTCTATTTTGCTTATCCTGGGGCCATGAGTGGAGGGTATGATGTTTGGATTGCCAATGCTGCCGATGGATATACAGGCGCAACCAACCTTGCAGAGGTTTACAATGCAAGCAATGCAGGAGAACATTTCAACGCCCAAACACTACAAGCCAGTGCGTGGGATAGTTTCATGGGATGGATACCTGGATCGATAGGTGAAACTTCGACTCTCATGTGTCTTTTGGGTGCCGCCTTTCTAATATTTGTAGGGATTGGTTCATGGCGAATCATTCTATCTACCTTTTTAGGAGGCGCTGTCATGGGGCTTCTTCTGAATTGGGTTGGAGGCAATGCCTATTATGAAATGCCATTCTATTATCACCTCATTATTGGTGGTTTTGCTTTTGGTGCTATTTTCATGGCCACAGACCCCGTGAGTGCTGCTCAAACCAACAGAGGAAAAATATTGTATGGATTTTTTATTGGGGTGTTAACCGTACTGATTCGAGTATTCAACCCGGCATATCCTGAAGGAATCATGATGGCCATTTTGCTAATGAATGTATTTGCGCCATTGTTTGACTATTATGTAGTAAAAAGTAACATTAAAAAAAGATTGTCACGTGTCAAAGCTTAACAAAAACAGCAACTTTTATATTCTTGGTTATGCCATATTGCTTACCATCGTCTTGGGAACCTTGCTCCCAACCGTGGCGGGCGCTTTAAAGTCAAAAATTGTAAGCAATAAGGCTTTTGAAAAAAAGAAATTTATTCTTACCGCGGGATTGGGTCATGATGAGGTAGCCAAAATGACAGATGACCAAATCAACAACTTATTTGACAATAGTGTTGAGAGTCAAGTAATCAATGCCCAAGGTGATCGAGTAAACAAAAATGTCGCATCAGTGATTGTAGCTAAAGAGTACAAATTGGATAAGGAGTTGCGAGCGCTGCCCATTTATATTATTACCTCGGAAAATGAAAAATCCTTTGTATTTCCGATGCATGGCTATGGCTTGTGGGATGAAATTTGGGGTTATGTTGCCTTGGAAAAAGATGGAGAAACCATTAAGGCGGTTGTTTTTGATCATAAGGGAGAAACGCCTGGGTTGGGAGCGAGAATTTCAAGTGAAGAAATTCAAAAACGCTTTTCGGGAAAATCCATTTTTGATGAAACCAAAAATTTGGTTTCCGTTTCCATGCAAAAAGGGGAAGGTAATGATTACTCTGACAAAAAAAATGAAGTGGATGGCATGAGTGGTGCCACCATCACTGGTGTGGGTCTCAACAATATGTTAAAGGAATATTTTTCACTATACAAAAAATACATTAGTACGATTTCAAAATAAAATGAGTGAAGCCATAGCAAAAAAAGAAAAGCAAGAGAGCGAACCTCTTTTTTCAAAGAAAAATCGAAAACTTGTCACCAATCCTCTGGATTCTGACAATCCTATAACGGTTCAGGTTTTGGGGATTTGTTCGGCACTTGCAGTAACCATCAAATTAAAACCATCTTTCATCATGGGAATTGCTGTGTTTTTTGTAATGGTTTTGAGCAGTTTGGTGATATCATTGATTAGAAATTCAATACCATCAAGAATTCGAATCATTGTTCAGTTGGGGGTAGTGGCCACTTTGGTTGCTATTGTAGACCAAATCCTTCAGGCCTATGCCTATGACATTTCCAAGCAGCTTTCTGTTTTTGTTGGGCTAATCATTACCAATTGTATCATCATGGGAAGAATAGAAGCGTTTGCTCTAGGCAACAAACCATGGCCTAGTGTTTTAGATGCTGCAGGCAATGCTTTGGGCTATGCTGCCATCCTTTTGATTGTTGCTTTTTTTAGAGAATTGCTTGGGTCAGGCTCTCTTTTTGACATCAAAATTTTGGGAGATTGGTACACGCCAAACGGTGTGATGACCAATACTGCTGGGGCGGCCATCATTTTGGGACTTTTGATTTGGGCACAAAGGGCAAGAAACGGATACGTAGAAGACTAGAAAAATGGAAAATTTATTAAACATATTCATCAAATCTATTTTTGTTGAGAACATGATTTTTGCTTATTTCTTAGGCATGTGTTCTTACTTGGCAGTTTCAAAGAAAATAGATACCGCAGTGGGGCTTGGATTTGCAGTTATTTTCGTTCTTGGTATTACCATTCCTTTGAACTGGGTCGTTTACAATTATGTATTAAAAGAAGGCTCATTGGCATGGTTGAACAACATAGGAATTTCAAAACAAATGGCGGACTTTTCCAAAGTAGATTTAGAGGTTCTTAAATATATTGTATTTATAGCTGTTATTGCATCTTTTGTGCAACTTACGGAAATGGTCATAGAAAAAATTTCACCATCTCTGTACAACGCATTGGGTATCTTTTTGCCACTAATTGCGGTCAACTGCTCGATTTTGGGAGGTGCTTTGTTTCTTCCGGGTCGAGAGTATACTTTCCCTGAATCTTTAGCTTTTGGTTTTGGAAGTGGAATCGGTTGGCTCATGGCGGTCGTTGCTTTGGCGGCCATCAGAGAAAAAATTCAATACAGTAATGTCCCAAAACCTTTGCGTGGTTTGGGTATTACATTCATAACAGTCGGGCTTATGGCCTTTGGTTTTTTAAGTTTCATGGGTTTTAAACTTCCATTTTAAGATGTTTTTTTTAGAAATAAATACAGCTGTAATTCTTGTTGGAGCCACCGTTTTTACCATCATCATATTGTTGCTGGTATTGATGCTCCAAGTTGCCGCCAAACGATTGATCACACAAGGCAATGTACAGATTGAAATCAATGGTGAGAAAACAGTACAGACTGAGGTAGGTGGCACCCTATTGGGTGCTTTACAAAGCAGCGATCTTTTTTTACCATCGGCTTGTGGTGGTGGAGGAACCTGCGCAATGTGCGTTTGTCAGGTGCATGAAGGAGGGGGTGAAATTTTGGCTACAGAAAAAGGACAAATAAAGCGAAAAGACCAAAAAGACAACTTTCGGTTGGCTTGCCAAGTGAAGGTTAGAGAAAATATGAAAGTGCAGATCCCCGATGAAGTTTTTGGGATTAAGAAATGGGAGTGTGAAGTTGTTTCCAATTATAATGTTGCTTCGTTTATTAAGGAATTTGTTGTAAAACTGCCAGAAGGCGAAACCTTAGATTTTGAAGCGGGGGGATACATTCAGGTAGATGTGCCGAAATGTGAAGTAAACTTTAAAAATATGGACATCACAGCGCATCCTGAGCTTGTAGCAGAGGGAAGAGACCCTCAAGATTTTAAATCAGAGTGGGATAAATACGGTCTTTGGGATTTGAAAATGAAAAACCCAGAACCTATTTTCAGAGCTTATTCTATGGCCAATCACCCGGCAGAAGGAAATATAATAATGCTCAACATTCGTATTGCGACACCTCCTTGGGATCGGGCAAACAACCGTTGGATGGATGTTAACCCGGGTATTTGTTCATCTTTTGTCTTTGACTGTAAACCGGGAGATAAGGTAACTATTTCGGGCCCTTATGGGGAATTTTTTATCAAAGAATCTGAATCAGAAATGCTTTACATTGGAGGGGGAGCAGGTATGGCACCTATGCGAAGCCATTTATTCCATCTGTTCCATACCCTCAAAACAGGTAGAAAAGTAAGTTATTGGTATGGGGGACGTTCCAAGAGAGAGTTGTTTTATTTGGACCATTTTAAAGAAATAGAAAAGCAATTTCCCAATTTTCAATTTCATATTGTATTATCAGAGCCTAAAGAGGAAGACAATTGGAAAGTCAAAGAAAATGTTGATGACAAAAAAGGGGATGGGTTCACAGGTTTTGTTCACCAAGCAGTTATTGATCAATATCTTAGCAAGCATGAAGCTCCCGAGGATATTGAATTTTACTTCTGTGGTCCTCCTCTGATGAATCAAGCGGTGCTAAAAATGTGTGACGATTGGGGAATCCCAGAAGAAAACGTCTCCTTTGACGATTTTGGTGGATAGAAGATATCTCTTTGTTTTATTTTTCTTAGGACTGCTAAGTATTTTATTTAGTGCCTGTGAGGGCCGAAGGGAGAACGTAATTTCTGGAAATACAATGGGTACGACTTATAGCATTAAGTACCTAGGAGAAAAAATCATTGAAAAAGAAAGAGTCGATCATTTGTTGGATTCCTTCAACCAGGTTCTTTCCACTTATATTCCAAACTCTCATATCAATCAATTCAACCACAAATACGATTCTTTTTTACAGGGCGTTTGCCATCCTTGGCTGCTAAATATTGCAGCAGAAAGTAAAAATATTTGGCAGATTACCGAAGGCTATTTTGATATCAGCGCCGCCCCGCTATTCAATGCTTATGGTTTTGGAGAAGCTCAAAAACAAGAAATAGATAGTTTGCTTCGAGATTCATTGCTCCAGTTGGTGGGGATGGATAAACTTCTGATCACTCAAAATGTTTTGCGCAAGAAAAACTATTTTACTCAAATCAATGCAAATGCCATAGCAAAGGGCTACGGAGTGGATGTTTTGGCAGACTTTTTGGTTCGGAGAGGTGTAACAAACTATTTGGTAGAAATTGGAGGTGAATTACGAGCATGTGGGAAAAATAGCCGTGGGCAATGGTGGAAAGTTGGTATCAACAAACCGTATCCTGGTGCATCTTCTTCTTCCCAAATAAAACAAGTATCATTAAAAAATAGATCAGTAGCAACGTCAGGGAATTACAGGAATTACTACTTACAGAAAGGTAAGAAAATAGTCCACACCATTAATCCTAAAACGGGATTGGCGGAGGAAACAAATATGATAAGTGCAAGTATTCTGAGCAAAAGTTGCCTAGAAGCAGATGCATATGCTACTGCTGCAATGGCCATGGGGGTCCCAAAATGTTTGAATTTTCTTGAGCAAAAAAATCTATCGGCATATTTAGTATTTAAAAGAGGAAACGAATGGCAGGATACCATTTTGGGGTCGTTCGCATTTTTTGATTAGGTTCTAACTTATAAGCTTTTTATCACTAGCCAATTTTTACATTCCACATATAAATATAAAGTTCATTATGACTGCTAGAAAGAAAAGCTCAGCCTATTTTTGGCCATTCATTTGGCTTGTTCCGGTCTTCTTTACAAGCTTCTCCTACTTTACTTCCACATAGGCCGCATTCACCAATTTCATTTGCCAATAGTGGATTTTTGCTGGCACAACCTCCTCGTACTTCTCCATCTTTAACAAAAAAAAGTCTTACCGCAAAACCTGCGGTCACAAGACCGACCAAAACAATAGAGAGAAGGAGTGTTGTCATTTGAAATATCAAAAGTAGTGGATTTTTTTGCTTGGCTCAAACAATATTGGTACGAAAATTGTGGTATCTAGGTACTTGGCAAAGAAAAAAAAAATAAAATCATGGTCTTATGTTCTTGTGATACTTGGTTTTATGAATATTCTAGCTTTTTTCTTTGCCAATAGAAAGTTCCAAAACATTCCAGACGATCTTCCTGTTTCAGACCACAGCTCAATAAAATCTTGGGAGATTTTGAGTTGGTCTTATTCATTTCTGCGTTATATTGCCCCAAAAGGCAAGCAGTAAATGGAAAGGAAATCTTCACAGTTTGATCTTTATGACCGAATTTCTGCGCTTAAGTTACACCATGTCCTTTTTTGGATGCTCTATTTTTTGTTTTGGTATTACCTAAATAGAAGTTCCAATGGTCAGTCTTTTGCAGTTCTTAATGCCCTTAAACTGGTTATTTACCATGGTGCTGCAAGCTATTTTAATATCTATGTTTTAATGCCTCAATTTTTGAGAAGGAAGCTTTATTTTAGCTATTTTCTCTCCCTACTAATGCTGATTTCTTTAACCTCTTTTCTGGTCATTATTACTTATTATTTTGTTGATTTTATTCCAGAACAAACCAAAGCCTCACTCTGGAGTCAGAGGTTTTTTGCCTTCAATGCCATTAGCATATCTTATACCATAGCGGTTACTTTGTCACTTAAGTTGGTCAAAAATTGGTACGACAGAGAACAACAAGCCAAAAATCTAGAGAAGCTAAATATCGAAGCAGAACTAAAATTTTTGAAAAGTCAAATAAACCCACATTTTTTATTCAACAGTTTGAACGGTATTTATGCGCTCGCCCTCCAAAAAGACAACAAAACATCCGAAATGATTTTAAAACTATCAG
>CAXDRX010000029.1:0-15977 GCA_963991985.1 uncultured bacterium
CTGAAAATATCAGTTTCCTATTCTCTTTGGATTTACAAAAGGCCAAAAAAATTCAAAAAACGGTGCGTTTATTGGTGTATGACAGTCTGGAAAAATGGAATGCCAAAAGGTTTCGACCCAAAGCACAATTTACCTACATCCAACAGGGAAGCAAAATAATTTTTAGCAACAATTCGCCGAACTTGGACACCCTGCTTCATTCCTGGCAATGGAATTTTGGAGACAATAACCACGATAGTTCTACTTTGAATCCCATACACACTTATCAGGCAAATACAGATACCTTCTTTAAAGTCCAATTGATTGTGAAATCATGTGAGCAAAACGACACCTTTTCTCATTTAGTTAACTTCAAAAAGCTTGCAATTAAAGACTTCATTGACCAAAAGATATGCGTCTATCCAAATCCTAGTTACAACAAAATCTATGTAGAAAGAGGATCAGCCAAAAAATCAAAATTTGTCCTTTTCTCCAATTCGGGAAAAAGAATAACCACAGGATCTATCAAAGCTGTTTCGTCAAGCATAGATATTTCATTTCTGCCAGCGGGTTTATATTTTCTTAGAATTGATCATCAAATCTTTAAGATACAAAAAGAATAGATTTATTGAATATAGTGGAAAAAGTATTACCTTGAGCATGTGAAAAGAAACAGTCTATTTGTTTTGTTTTTCTGCTGTCATTCTATGCAAATTGTATTTGGTCAAAGTTTTATTACCAAAACTATGCAATTCAAGGGAGTTAGCCGGAGCTATAAGATTTTTTTGCCAAGGCTTTACGATGGTCGTGAGAAAGTTCCTTTGATGCTTAATTTTCATGGTGGCAATCAAAATATTCAAGCACAAGTAGATTTATCCAACATGAATCAAATTGCAGATACAGCCAACTTCATTGTTGTATACCCTCAAGCTTTGGAAGATCCCAGTGATGGAAATTCAACCAACTGGATGAGGAAACAGCCGACAAGTTTTGATGATGTTCCTTTTGTTTCTGCACTCATAGATGAAGTATCATCCAATTATTCCATAGATATAGAAAGAGTTTATGCTTGTGGATATTCTCTCGGAGGTGAGTTTTCCTTCGAGCTGGCTTGCAAGCTAAATCATAAAATTGCAGCCATTGCGCCTGTGGCAAGACCTATGACCAAGGTTTCTTTTGAGAATTGCAATCCGGTACACCCTACGGCCGTATTGATTGTTATGGGAACCAATGATGATTTGTACAACGGTATCGAATTCGGCGGTACACAATGGTATTACTCGGCGATGGAATCTGCAGACTATTGGAATGGTATCAATCATACAAATCCTGAGGCCGAAGTTTATGAACTACCCAATTTAAACCCAACAGATGGGAGTTCCGTAAGTGCACTTTTATGGAAAAATGGAGACAATTGTACACAAGTAAAACACCTAAAAATAAATGGAGGAGGGCACACCTGGCCAGGAAGTGTTTGGGGAAATCAAGACATTAACGGCTCAGAAGAAATTTGGGATTTTTTATCCAAATTTGACATCAATGGGCTCATAGACTGTTCAACAAATAGCAATCCATCCAAGATATCATCAATTGAAATTCAAATAGTTCCCAACCCTTGCAATCATTATTTGAAAATCTTTGGTTTGAGAAAAAAATTGCCCTTTAGAATACTATCCATTGGTGGAGAGGAAATAACAAGGGGAAATATTGACGAACGGGAGAATCAAATTGAGACTGATGATCTATCCCCAGGACTATATTTTTTAGAACTCAACCATCAAATCTTTAAAGTGCTAAAGAATTGACCTCTGCATTTTCAGAAATCAAAAAAAGTTTTTTGTCTTGGGTTCTCTGACATAGAGATCGCGTCCGATTTTTTTTTACTTTTTTAAACTCTTCATTTTTGAAAGTAAAAATTCCTCCTATAGAAATATCTGCTAAAATATTTTTCCCATTTTTCCTTATTTCTTGTATAAGAAAAGGATCTTTACGAGCTGTCGCAGACGGATTTTTTGCAAAGCTTAATAAGGCTTTGTGATCATTCATGTCTAAAGTATTCATTCCAATCCAATGAAAAATTAATTGGCGAAACTCGTCTTTCCATTCTTTTCCATGGGCTTCAATCTTTTTCCATCCATATTTTTCTGTAGCTTTCAAGTGGGCCAATTCATGCAAAAAAGTAAGCGCAAATCTTTTTGTACTTAAATCTCCATTCACACTCAAGCGATGGGGTTTTTTACCAAGTTTTGGCCGATAATCCCCTAATTTACTTTGTCGCGATTTGCTAATGGTAAAATCTATCTTGTACATCTTCAATTGCTGAAGTGCAAAGTCTACCAATTCCAAGGGCAAATATTTACCTAATATTTTGTGTTCCTTGTCGATCATTGAGGTAATACAATGGCATAAAAATGAAAATGGGCAACAAAGGCAAAGCAAACCGAGAAGCCCCTAAGGGCCCTGTTAGCACCAAAAAATACAAAACAGTGGAAAGAAAAAGTATTTTAATTTTCAACGCAATATTTCTTGAAAAAAGAAAGTAAATCCAAGCGAACAACTTGAAAATATTGCCAAACAATACGCCAAACAAAAGGAGTAACCACCAAGAAGAAGAATCAAACAATGTCTCCAGGGTTCCCTTCAGACCACTGGTGTGCAATACTTTTAGCAAACTTGTTTGGTTTTTTAACTTTAACCAAGTTGAAAAATCATAACGACCCGGATCTAAAAAAAAAGGCAAAAACCCCTTGAGATGAAACCATACATAAGCAAAGAAATTTTCCTCAATCAAATCGGAAGTAAATTTATTCACCTGTCTGGCCCAAATTGCATAATCTTCTTTGTTTGCTGGGTGTCTGTCTAAAATTTTCCACGCTTTATCTGTAGTATCGTTTATAAACAGTTGTGTATTGTAATAGACCTTATTAATTTTTGCAATGGAACTGTATTCCAAAACTCCATATTTTTTTTGATTGTCTATGGAAATTTTGCCAACCAAAATGAGCGGAACCATGAACAAAAAAATAGAACGATAGCCCATATTGGTTCTTACAAATAGAACAAATAAAAAAGGCAATAACAGAGCAATTGGTTTGAGTAAAACCATTGCGCAAAGTAGGAAAATAAGGAAAAGGAAAGAAAGCCAAGTATGAGATTTTCTTAGACTTAAACTTAAGGTCAACATCAAAAATACCTGCAGCCAAATTTCTGTCATGAATAAATTGCTGTAAATAAATTGAGATGTACTTAACAAAATAGTAATTAGGACAACCCATACATGCTTTCTAGAAAAAATTTGAAACCTTTTGTTCGAATTAGAAATGCTTTTATAGAAGAAAAATACCGAGAAAAATGAAAGTCCGTTTTGTATAAAACGGAGAATATCCAAACCATTCCAAGCATCAAAAAATGAGACAATCAAAGGATACAAAAAAGGTCTTTTGGTGAATCCTCTAAAATCAAATGGTTCTTGAAAAGAGTAGATATAGAAATGGCCATTGGACCAAAAGTTTTGGCCTGCCAACAAATATTCGTGAGAATCCTTGCTAAAATTTTCGGTAAAAAATCCTAAAACAAAAAAGAGACATTGAAGACTCAGGAAATACCAGAAGAAAAGACATTCAAACCTATTGTTCCAAATTTTGATTGATTTCATTGGTCAAGGTTGTTATTTTATTTCTTGCCTTTACAGCAAAAATGCTGTTGGTATAATCAAAAACTATTTTTTTATAGGTCTGAATTGCCTTTGATGTGTCTTCCAACTGATTTTGGTATAAATTGGCTATTTGCCATAATGAATTATCTGCCAAAATATCCAAAGGATAATCTTTGACCACCATTTTATAAAAATAAAGTGCATCAGTCCATTTCCTTTGTTGATACATAATTTTTGCTTTCAAATAAAGAATTTCATCCGGTAATGTTTTATTGTCTGAAACAAAAGGCAGTGTATTTAAAAGGTTGATACTTTCACTAAATTTGTTTTGAAACAAGAGCAATTCAGCTTTGGCGTATATTTTAAGAGCTTTATCGGTGCTATCAAGTCCTGTATTGTCTGAAATCAAAACACTAAGCTCCAAAGCATCGTTGGCAATAAGACGAGAAGTGGCGCGCTTTAAAATATTAAGCTGCGTTTTTGCCCAAAGAAAGTCTCCTTTGTAATAGCTCAATTTAGCGTTTTTTAAACGAGCTTTCTGACCGAGCAAATCCTCTTTAAATGCCTTATCTACCTGACCATAAAGGAGTTGAGCATCCCAAGTTTGATTGGTAACCAAATAAGCATCTCCCAACAGTATTTTGCATCTTCCCATTTGCTTTTTGAATAGCGAAGAATAGTCCATGACCCTCAACAGAATTTCGATGGCCTTTTCTGGTGCATTTGCATAAAGCAATTGAAACTTAGCATAATCTATTTGTAAGTTTACATTGTTCTCATTTTGAGGATAATCCTCAAAAAAGGAAACAAAGTCATCGGCAAGCTCGTCTACCCGACTCTTCTGAAATCCATAACTATCTAAGAAACGCATTTTTAAACGAATGAGCGCCATTTTGGCCTCCCGGTATCGATAAGATTCTTTTTGAAGTCCGATAACATAGGCAAAAGCGCGTTCGGCATGTTTCCATTCCTCAATTCTCATCATCTGCGCTCCAAAGAAAAAGGTTCTTTCACCTGGCCTGCCCTCCCTTTTTTCTAAAGCCACGTTTTGCATAAAGGCTTGATCATATTTTTTCTTTTGAATAAAAACCCAAATGAGCAATTCGTTCAACATTAAATTGTTTGGATGCTTTTGTATTCTTCCAACCAAAACCTTTGAAATCTCTTCCACAAACTTGATTGCGTCAAGCTGCTCAGCCAATTCACCTTGTACTTGATACAAAGACAATCGATTTTGAATCAAATTTTCTATGAGAAATTCATAAAGTTCTTTTGAATTTTCTGTGATTCGTAAAAATTGAATTTTGGAGGCAATCATCAGAGGACTTGTTGGGAAAAACTTAAGACCTTGATCTAAGGTTTTTTTTGCACCCAACCACCATTTTCTGTAGGCAAATGCCTTATATGCCTTTTGAAAAATGAGATCATTTTTTTTCAATTCTTCAATCAAGTTTTCTAGGCTTTTTTCTTCTTTGAAATTTTTTTCTTTTTGCTTTCTCAACCATAGATAATCTATTTTAAAATTGAAATTGTTTGGTGCACGACGCATACTTCTTTTTACTACGTCCATGGCTTCTGACCATGCTTTCAATTCTATTGAAGCCTTAAAAAAGTATCCATAATAGGACTGATTATTGGGGTTTTGAACAACCATTTTTTGCAAATTGGAAAAGGCTTTTCCATAATCACCATTTTTGTACAATTGGATGGTCAGCTTTTCATCTACCGTCTGACTTTTAGCTATTTTGAACCAGAAACATAGAAAAATACAGAGAAAATATAGAATTGCTTTTTTCAACAGAAACGAAAAGCAAATTACGATATTCTTTACAAAGCCATCATTTTAAACGTATTTTTGTTTGGCAAATAACAGCTGTTCTTTTATTTGCCATGTCAAACCCAAAACATACCATTCGACACACACTCACTTTTGACGACGTTTTGGTCGTTCCTGCCTATTCTCAAGTTCTCCCAAGGGAAGTACAAACCGCCACCCAACTGAGTAGAAATATACGGTTAAATGTTCCTATGGTTTCTTCAGCGATGGATACGGTAACTGAATGGAAAATGGCAGTCGCCATGGCAAGATCTGGCGGAATTGGGATAATTCACAAAAACATGAGTATCGAGGCGCAAGCCAAGCAGGTAAAAAAAGTTAAGCGAAGTGAAAGCGGAATGATTATAGATCCCATCACACTTCAGGGAACAGCCTTGCTCGAAGATGCTTTGCGAATCATGAAAGAAAACCGAATTGGAGGCATACCTATTGTAGATGACCACCACAAACTTGTTGGCATCATTACGAATAGAGACCTTCGCTTTGAGAAAAATTTGAAAAGAAGAATCGAAGATGTCATGACCAAAGAAAGGCTTGTTACCGCCTCAGAAGGTACCAATCTCTCTGATGCAGAAAGTATTCTTCAAGCCCACAAAATTGAAAAATTGCCTGTTGTTGATAAGCAAAATGTATTGAAGGGCTTGATAACATTTAAGGATATACAGAAAGTGAAAAACTATCCCAAGGCCTGCAAAGATCAATATGGAAGGTTGCTGGTTGGCGCTGCCATTGGTGTGACAGAAGATAGTTTGGAACGTGTTTCTGCCCTTAGCAAAGAAGGTGTAGATGTTATTACTTTGGATACAGCACATGGACACAGCCAAGGGGTAATTGAAATGGCCAAACAGATAAAAAAAGAATTTGAGCATATCGATTTGGTGGTCGGCAATGTAGCCACAGAAAAAGCTGCAAAAGACTTGGTAAATACGGGTTGCGACGGCATCAAAGTAGGCGTTGGACCAGGCTCTATATGCACCACTCGAATCATTGCAGGGATTGGCGTTCCTCAACTTACTGCCATTTTAGACTGCGCCAAAGTTTTGGCCAATGAAGAGGTAACACTTATTGCAGACGGTGGAATTCGATACAGCGGAGATATTGTGAAAGCCATTGCTGCGGGTGCCGATTGTGTTATGGCTGGATCTATTTTAGCAGGGACTGCAGAATCTCCTGGCGAAACTTCTATCATCAATGGAAGAAGAATGAAAACCTATCGAGGTATGGGAAGTTTGGCATCTATGAGGAAAGGGTCCAAAGACCGCTATTTTCAAGATGCTGAAGATGAAATTAGCAAATTGGTGCCCGAGGGCATTGAAGGTTCTGTTCCTTTCAAAGGTCCAATCGCAGAAGTTTTGTATCAATACATCGGAGGTTTAAGGGCGGGCATGGGCTATTGTGGTGCCAAAGATATTGCCGCACTGAAAGAAGCCGAAATCATTCAGATTTCCAATGCAGGCATTCTTGAAAGTCATCCACATGACATAAAAATCACCAAAGAGGCACCGAATTATAGCCCCTAGTCTTCACAATTTTCGTGACCATACTTTAGGGCACACACAACATTGGGTTTGCGCAATAAGCGCTGATAATTTTCGGGAAATTTTGTTTTTAAAAATACCTTAAAGTAGGCTTCTTTACTCATGGCCTCCCAATGAATTATTGTTTTGTCGTATTGCCACGTTTGAAATAAATTGAGTCCTACCAGCAGCGCCACGATAATTGTCAATGGTTTTTGAAATTGGTATCTGAAAAGTTTTTTAAAAGTAGCACCCATCAAAAGGGCAAACAATGGATAAAATTCTATCAAAGCACGCATACCAAATCCTCCACCATACCACCAACACCACCAAGAAAAAAGCACCCAAAAAGCCAAAAACAAAACAATTGAAATGGGAAATAACCATCTTTTTTGTCCATTGTTTTTACCTAAAAAATAAAGACCCGGGATAGAAAAAAGTAAGATGGGTGTGTAAAGAAAAAGTCCCTTTCTAAATCCAAACAAGCCTTTCCATATATGAGGATTTTTGAAAAAGAAATGCTCATCACCATAACTATAAAAGATCCAATGACCGGTTATTTCCTTCCAATAAACCATCTGTGGAATAAAGGGTAAAACACCCAAGATAAGAGCACCCATTAAGAAAACATAATTTTTATGATCCCGCTTCAAAAAGCGCACGATTTGTCTGCCATTGAGCCATAAGGGAAAAAACCCAAAAAGAAGATTGGTAGGGCGAATTAAAACCAAGAACCCCAAAACAAAGGCCATCGTAAGAAGCCATTTAACCTTGCTTGTTTGTTTAAATTTTTCTGAAGATATGCTCAATACTAAAACCAAAAAGAAAGAATACGCGTGGCTCATTCCTGGCTCTGCTATCACGTAATGGAGATAATTGGTTCCTAAAACCATCGCAGGGAGAAGTAGCGCAATTACTTTATCGCCAAAAAAAAAGCTTAAAAAATAACGCAACAAAAATATCGAACACAAGCCCAGAAGGAGTGCAGTTACAGACAAAGCCAACTGATAAGGCAAGCTATATCCATTGCGATTGTATCTTTTCTGCATCATGGTATATAAGTCTGCGACAACAAACCCCGGATAATAGAAGTAAGCCAAACCCATGGTATACTTGATGACCTGCTTGTCTTCGTAATTGTTCACCCAAACACCATCATAAGGTTCATTGCTAGGCAAAAAATGGATAAAATTTAAAGAAAAGTCTTTGTAAATAAATGCCGCAGGTAAATAGGCATAATAACTTGCAACATCGTATATAATTGCCCTCTTTCTTTGCCATGGTTTTGTATACACAGAACAGGCAGTGATAACCAAACACAAAATCAGAGCAACTATCTTCGAATGGCTAATTGTATTGTTCATTTTTATAGGTGTAAATTAAATAAGGTGCCAAAAATTTGGATCCGAACAAGTCATTTGTTTTGTTAATACAAGCGAAAATAATTTTTTTCCACCAGTGATTTTGCCAATCATTCCATCTTAAAAAGGTCACCGAAAAGCACCATTTTTTATTGTCTCTTACAATATCACGATACCAAGAAATTCGCTCTAAGCGTTCAGCCCAATTGCCTGTTTTTGGGTGACATGTATTGCTAGAATATTGCGTTTTTTGTTTTTGTTCAATGTCGCCTTCTTTTAGCCAAACGCCTTTGGTTTTCATTGCCATTTCTTTTGATTGTTGTACCGTCAATCCTTGTTTTTTGAAATGTCTTTTTCGAAGCTCGAAATATTCCTTTTCTGCCTTTTGATGAACTTTTTTGAAGTATCTTCTTCTGAGCAAATTGTGAGGGTTTGCGCTGGTTCCAAATACAAATTGTTTCATTTTTTTTGTTTCGATTTGCTGGACCAAAAACTGAGGAAAATCATAAATATGCTCAACAACGTCTCTCGAAACCAATGCACCTGCTAATTTGGGTAGATCATTCTGGGAACCACAAATTACTTGAATAGGGATTTCTAGGTGTTTGAACATGCTTTTGGCGAATTCACAGGCTTCTTTGTTGTGGTCAACCAATACAATTTTTTGGAATCCTTTGCTGTGAAGCATCAAACTCAACATTCCAACCCCTCCACCAAAATCGATGATGATTTCTTTTTTGTCTACCACAATTTTGTCTACCAAAGACTCTAGGATATAAGCATCATAATGGGGTTTTCGAAGATATTTTTCAAAATACATTTGACTGTAAGTACCACCCCCAAAATTCCTATAGGGCAAGCGCTGAACTGCTTGAACAAAACTATTTTGAGCTGGACTCAATCTTGGCATTCCATCAACCATAAATTTCCTTCATCAAAACTAATTTCAACAAAACCATCTGCTATGCTTTCGTTGCTAGAACTGGTTTTTATCCCCAGCTCTAAGTCCACATTTGTCATATTGTATTTCAGTCCTTGGGTGAAAACTCCTTTAGCTCTCCACGCTGGGATTAAGGATAGCTTACTCCCTTTGCAAAAAAATTTTTTGAACTTTTTGGGCAGCAAATAGCTTTTGCAATAATCATCAACAATGGAAATATTTATGCTATCATTATATTTCACAATGGTCGAATAATTGTTGAAGAAATGATCTGTCCTTTGACCATTGGCCCATAGGATATTGACCGATTGAATATTTTTGGAAAGCAAGTAATCCAGTCCTTTTTCTAAGTCTGTTTTGTTTTGATTTGGAGCGTGGACAATTTTTGTTCTATCCAAGCTTACAAAATTTTCTGGGCGAAAGTTGTCATCAAAATCACCTAGCAAAACATCTGGCATAATTTTGTACTCCTCTGCAAATTGGATTGCCCCATCCAACATCAGCACAAAAGGACCCCATGCCAGCAGTTCGTCTACTAATTTTTGTGAACATCGCTCACCATTTGCAATCAAAAGAGCAGGTTCTTGATCATCTTTTACTAAATGGTTGGAAGACATTTTTCTATTTTATGGACGAAATGGAAGGTAAAATTCAACTTTTTAATTCTTTCAAATGACCTTTTTTTCCAATGCTTACCCTAGCTCTTTTCATTTGTCCATTGTCCTCCCCTTACTATGATTTGCTTGACCAATTTTTTAGCGTAAGCGATCAACTCCTCAACCTCCCCCTTGCTCGCCAAACGTAAGTATTTGTAAACGATCAGCTCGCTTCCACAACTTTCTATGTGGTATTTGTCTGATTGGTTGAGAAATTCCAATATTTCTCCTTTGAAAAAAGACTTTACATCCTGCTCATCAGAACCGGTAAGCGCAAAGTTTTTGGTGAAGGATTCATCTTCTTCTATGGTAATGTCTTTTTTTATCGCCAATTCTAGCAAACGGTCAAAAAATTCTTCTTTTTCCAATTTAAATTCCGGTATCGCCAAAGGCAAAGGAATATGCAACAAAGTAAAGTGATGCACCTCAGAAGCCATCAATGCCCCTTCGTCATAAGTAATATCTACCACATCAAAAGGGATCTCTAAATCTTCAAAATGTCCACTGATTTCATTCTTTTTGAATGAAACAATTTTGTTTTTGAAAATGTCAAACCTTTTGAATTTTTGAGCATTCCAGTTGATAGAAGGGTTGTATTCAAATCCCGATTCCTTGGAAAAATTTGCCAATGCAATTTGTCGGGGACTAAGCCTTTTTACTTCACTTTTTGGCAACATATAATGTAAAGCATCGGGGTGGCTCGAGGAAGCCTCTAATAAGCTTAAGCCCAATAAGTCTGCACTTCCTTTTTCATCGTAATGGTCTTTAAAGTCGTGCAAGTATTCCATCACGGTATGATCAACCAAACGAGCATGACTAAAATCCAACACAATTTTTTGACCTTCTGGTATTTTCTCCAATTCGGTAATCAAAACATTATTGTTGAAGAAGTTACAAACTCCTTTGATCTTAAAGAAATACTTCTCTCCCTTTATTTCATATAAGTGCGTATGCGGTTTTCTAAGATAATGCAAAAAGGTTTTTACACTAAGAAATGAGCGTGTATAATGCAAGTAAAGGGCAAAAACCATGCCCACCATTACACCATAAATAAGCCCCAGTGAAAGCGTGGCAACAAAAGAAACCAACATAATGGTCAACTGCTCCCAGCCCTTTCTGTATACATCTTTGAATTTTCTTGGAGAAGTA
The DNA here is from genome assembly GCA_963991985.1 of uncultured bacterium. GTDB lineage: Bacteria > Bacteroidota > Bacteroidia > NS11-12g > UBA9320 > MED-G17. The sequence goes on from CAXDRX010000029.1 coordinate 11,095, forward strand.
AGTTTAAACCCAGTATATATGAGTATAGCTGCCAAAGCTGCTGTTGGAACAAGCTTGATCAACGGAAGGGCAAAGACCACCAATAACAACAAAACAGAACCATGAAAAAAGTTAGAAAACCGAGATTTTGCTCCATGATTGATGTTTACCGAACTTCTAACAATCACTGTGATCACTGGCAAGCCCCCTATCAAGGAAGAAAAAGCCGTGCTTGCCCCTACCGATATCAAATCTAAATTTTTGTTTGTTTGACGTTTCTCTGGGTCCAATTTTTCTACTGCTTTTGAGCTAATTAGGGTTTCAATGGAACCAATAAAAACAATGAGAAAAACTACTTGCCAAAAGCCTGGCTCGTTGATTCGGCTAAAGTCAGGAATGGCAAAATCGATAGAAAAACTTTCCGGTAAGCCTTGGATGAGCATTTTTTTTCCCATTTCAAAAGGCATCCCCAAAAAATTCAAAGTACTTGGGGTATTCAAATGGTAAATAAAATAAAAAGGGATGGAGAACAATATTACCCAAACAACACTCGGAATGAACTTTATCCACGAAATTTTTATAAAATGATGGGCATACATGATGCCGATGGACAACAATGAAATCAAAACAACAAAGGGGTTGAGAAGGGCAACAGAGTTGGGAATGTCCAAAATAATGCCCATAATGCTTTTTGCAGATGTTTGAACACCTAAAGCCACATGGACTTGTTTGGCCAAAATAATTACCCCGATGGCCGCCAACAATCCCTGGACAACGGTTGCAGGAAAAAAATCACTAAATCTTCCCAAACGAAGCAAGCCGAGTAGTATTTGCACCAAACCCGCAACAAAAGAGGCCGCCAAAAATGTTTGAAAATCTCCCAAAATGGCCAAACCAGAAAGAACTACTACAATTAAGCCATTCCCCGGACCATTGATGCCCAGGTTATTTTGACGCAAAAAAGTGGTCAAAATTCCACCAACCACCGAAGAAATAATGCCAGATATAGGTGGTGCACCTGCTGCAATGGCAATGCTTAAGGCCAATGGCAAAGCCACCAAAGCCACACTCAACCCTGCAATCAAATCTTCTTTCCAATATCTCTTAATGTCTTGAATCATGCTGTCTTAAACAAAGGAAAGTCTTTGGTAAATACTTTTACTTTCTCCTTTATGGCGGTTAAAGATACCTCATCTTCAGGATTTGTCAAAGATTGAACAATGAAATCGGCAATTTTTTTGCATTCTACCTCCTTCATTCCTCTTGTGGTAACTGCCGGTGTCCCAATTCGAATTCCAGAAGTAACAAAAGGACTACGCGTCTCAAATGGCACAGTATTTTTATTTACTGTTATTCCAGCTTTGCCAAGCGCTTCCTCGGCCAACTTACCTGTAAGTTCTTCATTAAATGTTCGCAAGTCTATCAACATCAAATGATTATCTGTTCCGCCTGAAATTATGCTGAACCCTGCTTCCATCAATGACTGACTAAGAAGCGATGCGTTTTTGATGGTTTGCTCACTGTAGCTTACAAAATTGGGCTGAAGTGCTTCACCAAAAGCAACGGCTTTGGCTGCAATTACATGTTCCAAAGGACCACCTTGGGTGCCCGGAAAAACACCCGAATCCAATAGAGAACTTAGTTTCCTAATTTTGCCTTTGGCTGTTTTTTTGCCCCATGGATTTTCCATGTCTTGACCCATCATGATGATTCCACCCCTTGGACCCCGCAGTGTTTTGTGTGTAGTAGAAGTAATGATATGGCAATGTGGTAGAGGATTGTTCAGCAGTTTGCTGGCGATAAGCCCAGAGGTATGGGAAATATCTGCCAATACAATGGCACCAATCTTATCGGCCATCTGCCTTATCCTTGCATAGTCCCAATCTCGGGAATAGGCACTGGCTCCACATATTATCATTTTGGGTTTTTCTTCTTCGGCTTTCTGCTCCAGAGCTTCATAATCTACCAAACCCGTCTTTTCATCGATGCCATAAAAGTGGGCTTCGTATAATTTTCCAGAGTAATTTACCGGGGAGCCATGGGTAAGATGCCCCCCATGGCTCAAATCAAAACCTAAAATTTTATCTCCTGGATTCAAACAAGCAAGCATTACTGCTGCATTTGCTTGTGCTCCGGAGTGTGGCTGAACATTGGCCCACACTGCTCCGTAAAGTTCTTTCAAACGCTCTATGGCCAAGTTTTCTACTTGGTCTACTATTTCACAACCCCCATAATATCGCTTCGAAGGCAAGCCCTCAGCATACTTATTGGTCAAAACACTGCCCATGGCAGCCATTACTTCTTTTGAAGCAAAATTTTCTGAAGCAATGAGTTCAATGCCTTCCAACTGTCTTTTTTTCTCTTTTTCTATCAAGTCAAAAATTGAGTCCATCATATTTACATATTTATTTTTGGTAAAAAATTATAGGGCGTGAAATTAAGGCATATTTTTTTACTTCTGTTGTTCCAAAAAATATTTGTCAATGATCATTTGTTTCTATAGGTTAAAAATGGATTCGAAAGAGTGTCTTATCTTCGCAATACGCAATGAAAGCTCTCATCCCGGTAGCGGGTGTGGGGTCTCGACTTAGACCCCATACGCATACTCAACCCAAAGCGCTCATACCTGTGGCAGGCAAGGCAATTTTGGGTCATATTGTAGAAGATTTGATTGACCATGGCATTGAAGATTTTGTTTTTATTATTGGTCATCTAGGCAATAAAATTGAGGCCTTTATCGCAGAAAACTATGCCAACATCAATACCCACTTTGTGCTGCAAAGCAGCAGCAAGGGAAATGGACATGCTTTGTCTCTTGCCAAAAATTGTGTAAACCAAAATGAAGACTTGCTTATTGTATTTGGAGATACCATTGCCAAGTGTGATTACCAAAAAATTTTAGCCCAAGAAACTTCACAAATTGGTTTACAAAAAGTACAGAATCCCGAACTTTTTGGAGTTGCCGAAATAAGCCCAGAAGGATGGGTGACCAAGTTGATTGAAAAACCCAAAATTCCTACGTCCAATATGGCCATGGTAGGAGTTTATTACATCAAGGAAAGCCACGTTCTTTTTGATTGTCTCGAGGAAATGCTTCATCCTGATCAAAAAGAAAAAAAAGAATACCACCTCACCCAAGCCTTGGACATGATGGTACAAAAGGGCATCCGAATCAAGACTTTTGGAGTTCAATCTTGGTTTGATTGTGGCAAAAAAGAGGTTTTGTTGGAAACCAACCGTAAGCTGCTCAAATCAGTAAAACAAGAGATTCCTAAGGGAGCCTGTGAGAATTGTATTTTCATTGAGCCTTACCACGTGGGCAACAATGCCCAAATTGAAAATTGCATCATTGGTCCCCATGTTTCCATTGGTGAAAATGCCATTTTGGAAAATTCCATCATCAGCGATTCGATCATTGGTCCCAACTCTCACATTCAATCTGCCATCTTGGCTCAATCGGTTGTAGGCAACGATGCTGCATTAAGTGGTTTATCTTTGTCACTCAACTTAGGAGATAGTACAGAAATAGCACTCAAATAACGTATGAAAGAAATAGCCATCATTATGGGTTCCGATTCTGATTTGCCAATTATGGCAGCAGCAGAAAACATTTTAAAGCAATTTGGCATCAACTATGAGATTACGGTTGTTAGTGCCCATCGAACCCCTAAAAGACTGTATGAATTTGCTGAAAATGCACAATCTAGCGGTTTCAAAGCCATCATTGCTGGTGCGGGAGGCGCTGCCCATTTGCCCGGTATGGTTGCTTCTTTGACCACTTTGCCCGTGATTGGCGTGCCCATACAATCCAAATCCTTAAGCGGACTCGATTCTCTGCTCAGTATTGTGCAGATGCCCAAGGGAGTTCCTGTAGCTTCTGTGGCCATCAATGGTGCTGCCAATGCTGCATTGCTGGCCATCAAAATTTTGGCCACCGGTAAGCCTGAGCTGCTCAGTGCCTTGCAAAATTTTATGAACCATATGGAAACCGAAGTTTTGGAAAAAGCCAAAAAACTTAACGAACTGGGAGGTGAAGCTTATTTGAAGTTATGAAATTTATAGACGACGTACTGGTTTCAGACGCTGTTTTTGAAGCCCAATTTGCATGCAATATTCAAGCTTGTAAAGGTGCCTGCTGTATTGAGGGTGATTTGGGGGCACCCTTGAAGGGTCAAGAAGTGGCTACCCTGCAAAAAATTCTGCCAATTGTACGAAAAGAACTGAACAAAAAAAGCAAAGAACTTATTGACCAAAAAGGTTTTGTGGACAATTCTCTTGGCCAAAAAAGCACACAATGTCACGACAATGGGATGTGCGTGTTTGCTACACGATCCTCCGAGGGTGCTTTGCAATGTGGTATTGAAAAAGCCTATCAAAAAGGGCGCATTGATTTTCAAAAACCCATTAGTTGTCATTTGTATCCACTCAAAGAAAAACGCTATGGCGATTTTACCGCTTTGAATTATCACCGATGGGACATTTGTTCGGCTGCTTGCAGCCAAGGCGAAAAAGAAAAAATTTCTTTGCTTGCTTTTGCTCAGAAAGCCTTGGAAAGGCGTTTTGGCAAAGCTTGGTTCCAAAAAGCCCTCCTTCTTCTTCCAAAAGTATAGGGTCATTTGGTCTTAGATAGAAAGGTTTGGCCAAGCAATAAAACAATCTATACTTTTTGATTCAGTTATCGACCAAAAAAAACGCCCACTTTTCAGTAGGCGTTTTTTTTGGTTTTTATTTACAACATTTTAGCTACAACCGGTGGTGGTGCCACAGGTAAGGCATTTGTAGCAAGTACCGTTTCGGATGGTGGCATTGCCACAACTTGGGCAAGCCGGTGAATCGGGGTCCATATGTATCTTATACAAATCTGACGCTGCCGACGAATAGAGAGGTGTAGATCTCGGTGGTCG
>CAXDRX010000030.1:0-15073 GCA_963991985.1 uncultured bacterium
CAGGGCACAGCAGCTGGACTTAGCACAGCCCGCGGGGCCAGCGATGCGTCGATAGGTGCTGGGGGCTCCGCCCGGGGGTCAGGGCGATCGTAGAGCCGCTTGTTGTATTGTTTTTGATTCAAAAATCCGTCGTGAAAACTGGTGTCGTGATTCTCTGACCAGATGGGCGCTTGAGCGAAAGCTTTTTCTTTTCCCAAGACATAAATTACGAAGAAATCAAAGAAATCAAATTTATTGACCAATTTGCCATCTTAAGCGGTTTTTACTGCTCTTTTTGTAAAATTATTCAGTGATTTTGCCTGTTTTTTTATGACCAGCATCGGCTTAAGGAGACGTCGATGGACCGTCTGCTTTTGTCTTTTTCTATATAAAAGGCAATTTGACTACTTCCGCAGGGATCATTTTGTTTCGGATGGCGATGTGCAGCTTTTTGCCCACTTGGGAAGATTCTGTTTTGACATAGCCTAAGCCAATTCCCTTTTTCAGCACCGGCGATTGTATCCCAGAACTTACCTCCCCTATAGGATTGCCCTGTTCGTCTAAAATGGCGTATCCTTTGCGTGGAATTCCTCTTTCGCTCATCACAAAGGCGGTAAGTCTTTTGGCGGGCTTGTCTTCTTTTAATTTTTTGTGATAGGCCCAGTTGACAAAAGGATGATTGAATTTGGTAATCCAAGCCAGTTTGGCTTCAATAGGTGAGCTATGGTCGTGAATGTCATTGCCGTACAAACAAAATCCCATTTCTAGCCTAAGGGAATCGCGGGCACCCAGTCCGCAAGGTTGAATCTTGTATTTCTTACCCGCCCACAAAAGCAAATCCCACACTTTTTCTAAGTCCTTGTTCCAAACATATAGTTCAAAACCACCTGCCCCGGTGTATCCTGTATTGGAAATGATTACATCTTCGACTTCCCCAATTTTCCCTGCCTCAAAATGATAAAAGGGGATGTCATCTACGTCGATGGAGCTTAGTTCTTGCACCAATTGCTTGGCTTTGGGCCCCTGAACAGCAATAAGACCCAATTGGTCAGAAATATTTTCTAGGGTACAATCGAATTTTTTTTCTTCTTTCTGCAGCTTGATCCAATCCCAGTCTTTTTGGATGTTTCCTGCATTCACCACCAAATAGTATTCTGTTTCGTCCCATTTGTAAACGATCAAATCGTCTACAATTCCTCCTTGCCAATTGGGCAAACAACTATATTGGGCTTGCTTGTTTTCCAAGGCAAAAACATCGTTGCTTCCAATCCATTGTATCAAATCTTTGGCTTGAGGGCCGCGCACAACAAATTCGCCCATATGAGATACATCAAAAATGCCAACTTGTGTCCGGACGGCCATGTGTTCGGCCACCAAACCTTCGTACTGTAATGGCATTTCAAAACCAGCAAATTCAGTCATTTTTGCCCCCAATTGAATATGATTTTTGTGGAGTGCTGTTTTTTTGAGTTGCGTCATTGGTACTTGCTAAAATCTTTGTATTTGTCTAAAACTGGGGAAGGCAAATGTACGGGATCACCGCCTTCATCTAGTCGAACGAAGGTAATGTCTGTACTGACGACAACCTCTTCTTCATGACTGTAAACACTCATTTTTCTGGCCTCCATTTGGAAGGTAATGCTTGTTTTTCCGATGCCCGCGACTTTGGCGTATATTTTGATCAAAAAACCTTCTTTTACTTTCTTTTTGAAGATGAGCTCGTTGACCCTTACGGTGACCATGTTGGGCGTATGGCAAACTTCCATTGCATAAGTGGCTGCGGCCTCATCAATCCAAGCCATCATGATTCCACCGAATAAATTTCCGTGGGTCCCCATGTCTTTTTTCATGGCAACGTGTGTGGTGATTAGTTTCATTGGGTGCTTCCTTTGGGTTTGCTTTCCGGTTTCATTTGAGGAAAAAATAAGACTTCTTGTATGGATTCTTGATTGGTGAGGAGCATTGCCAACCTGTCTAGACCTATTCCGATTCCTGCAGTGGGTGGCATGCCAAATTCCAATGCCCGAAGAAAATCTTCGTCGAGATACATGGCCTCGTCATCACCCCTTTCCATAAGTTTGGCTTGATGTTCAAATCGATTTCTCTGATCGATTGGATCGTTGAGCTCTGAGTAGCAATTGGCAATTTCTTTTTTGTTGATGATCAATTCAAAACGTTCGGTAAGGCCTGGTTTGCTGCGATGTTTTTTGGTAAGTGGGGACATTTCTTCAGGATAATCGGTAATGAAAGTTGGGTCGATCAATTGGTGTTCCACTTTGGCACCGAAAATTTCGTCGATCAGCTTGGCTCTGCCCATGCTTTGGTCTATTTCTATTCCGAAAGACTTGGCCAATTTTCGGAGATCTTCCTCTGTTTTGTTGGATACATCCTCGCCAGTATATTCTTTTATTGCATCATAGAGAGAAAGTCTTTTCCACGGTCGCTGAAAATTGATTTTTGAATTGCCTACAGTCAACTGGTCGCTGCCGCAAACGGAGCGCACTACCCTTTCAAGGAGTTCTTCTGTCATATCCATCATCCAATGGTAATCTTGGTAGGCTACATAAAGTTCAATTTGGCTAAACTCGGGGTTATGGGTTCTATCCATCCCTTCGTTTCTAAAATCTTTGGCAAATTCATAGACCCCATCAAACCCGCCAACAATAAGTCTTTTTAGATACAATTCATTGGCTATTCTAAGATACAAAGGGATATCTAGGGCATTGTGGTGGGTGACAAATGGGCGTGCTGCCGCTCCGCCAGGAATGGCCTGAAGGATGGGTGTTTCCACTTCAAGGTAGCCTTTTTCATTCAAAAATTCGCGAATGGTGTTGTACATCTTGGTTCTTTTGAGAAATATCTTTTTGTGGTGTGGATTGACGATAAGATCTACATAACGCATTCTGTATCTTTTTTCTGGGTCGGTAAAAGCATCGTAAATCTTACCCTCTTTTTCTTTGGGCAATGGCAAAGGACGAATGGACTTACTCAACAGGTGGAGTTTAGAAACGTGCACAGATATTTCACCGGTTTGTGTTTTAAAAATCTTTCCTTCCAATCCCAAAATATCGCCAATGTCTAAGAGCTTTTTGAAAACGGTATTGTATAGGGTTTTGTCTTCACCAGGGCATATTTCGTCTCTGTTGATATAAAACTGTATGCTTCCTTGGGCATCGTGTATTTTGGCAAAAGAAGCTTTGCCCATAATTCTTCTAGACATCATTCTTCCTGCAACATGGACCTCTTGGCCTTCGAGTGCCTCAAAGTTTTCAATGATGTTTTCGGAATAATGGCTGACTTCAAAACGCTCCGCTGGATAGGGATCGATGCCCAATTCTCGGAGCTTTTCCAAAGAGTTTCGTCTAATTATTTCTTGCTCGGATAAAGACATAGGATTGCCGTTGAAAATGCGAATATACTTGAATCCAAAGCTTTATTTACTTGAAAAGAAGCATATTCCGAGCTTCTTTGTTAAATTTGATACCATGCGTTTTGGCCTCTTTCTTTGGTTGTTTTTTTTCTCGGCCGTGGTGGTGGGTCAAAGTGCTTTCGATGCGCCTGATAAGAATGATTTAAGATTTATTCCCAATCATGGTCAGTTTCATCCTAATGTATTGTACCGAGCTGAAATTGAAAATGGTCATTTGTTTGTTGAAAAAGACCGCTTAACTTTTCACTTAAAAAACCCCGAGGATTTTCATGATCTTGTGGAAAATTGGCATCACCGTTCTCAAGAAACTGTTGTCCTGAACTTGCATACTTTTGGTCTTATTTTTTCACAAAATCCTAAGGCTGTTCTTCATCGAGGCGAAGGGATATGTGAGGAATATTACAATTTCTTTTTGGGCAACAATCCCGATAAATGGGCCTCAAAGGTACCTGCCTATCGCTCGGTATTGTTGGAAAATATTTTTGCGGGGACCAACTTGCTGCTCTATTCCGAAAATGGACAACTGAAATATGATATTCAATTGGAAGACCCTTCATTGGTATCTTCTCTTTTTTTTGAAGTGGTAGGATTGGAAAAAATAAATCTGCATCCCACGGGAGATTTGATTTTCCATACAAAGGCCGGGACCTTGACAGACAGCAGGCCCATTTCTTTTCAACAAAGCAATCAAAACACAAGGCTTGTCCCCACAAAATTTGTTTTGGATGGTCAACGATTGTCATTCCAATTTTTGGACAACTACTTACAGCACTTACCGATTGTAATCGATCCAACCCTAATTTTTTCTACCTACTCGGGAAGCAAAGCGGATAATTTTGGCTTTACTGCCACCTACAATTCTCAAGGCAATTTGTACGCGGGAGGCATTACCGACGCTTCCACAAGTGGCTATCCAACAACACTCGGTGCTTACCAGAGGGCGGCGGTAGGTGGTTCTACAAGAAGTCCGGCAAATTTGCCCTGCGACATTACCATTAGCAAATATCAACCCAATGGATCGAGTTTGGTTTATGCCACTTATTTGGGCGGCGCAGACAGTGAGTTCCCACATAGCTTGGTCGCCAATAACAAGGATGAGCTTTATATTTTTGGTACTTGTTATAGCAATGATTACCCAATTACTTCCAAAGCCTTTCAAAAAGCAAAAGGTCAAGGGACAGACATTGTGCTAAGCAAATTAAATGGTGCGGGCTCTGCCCTATTGGCTTCTACCTTTGTTGGGGGGAATGATGACGATGGATTGAACAGTACAGCCGACTTACGCTACAATTATGCCGATGATTTTCGAGGAGAAATTACTCTAGACAAAAACGAAAATCCTTGGGTAGCTTCCTCTACAAGTTCAACCAATTTCCCAACCAAAAATCCCACGCAGAAAGATTTGGGAGGATTTTTGGATGGTTGCATATTTCAGTTGGATACCAATCTATCGCAGATGAAATGGGGAACTTATTTTGGGGGAAAATTCAATGATGCGCTCTATTCCATTGAGCTGGACAAAAATCAAAATGTTTTTGTTTCTGGAGGCACAAAATCCGATAGTCTAAATACCGATACTACTTATCAAAAGAAAAGGGGCGGCGGCATCGATGGAATTTTGGTAAAATTTGATAAAAATCATAAACTCATAGCAAGTACCTATTGGGGTGGAAATGATTATGATCAACTATATTTTATATCAATAGACTCTAGGAATAGAATCTATTTTGCAGGCCAAACAGAAAGTGCCCATCAACCCACTTTTGGAGCTTATGGCAACAAAAACAAGGGTCAAATCATTGGCCGAATGAGCAACGATTTGAGGACACAGCAATTTCTTAGCGTTTTTGGTTACCGAGACCGAAAACCAGACATCTCACCTTCTGCTTTTTTGGTTGACCGATGTTTCAATATTTATTTATCAGGCTGGGGTTCAAATACCGACCCAAGGTCCAACCCCGGAAGCACTTATGGATTGCCTACCACCCAAGATGCGATACAAAAAACTACCGATAGTAACGATTTTTATTTGATTGCCCTTGAACCCAATGCAAGCAATATTGGCTTTGCCTCCTTTTTTGGAGGGGATTCTACCGAAGATCATGTGGATGGAGGGACTTCACGATTTGATCCACAAGGAGTAATCTATCAAAGCGTTTGTGCCTCATGCCCCAATCCTCCAAAAAGTGGTAAAAGTCAAGTTTCCGACTTTCCTACCAGCAACGGTGCAGTGTACCAAAAAAATCCTAGTCCTAGGTGTAGCAACGCTTCTTTTAAAATTGATTTTAAACTTTCCAAGTCCGTTGTTGCAGACTTTAAGGCAAGTCCTTTGGAAGGTTGTGCGCCGCTAGAAGTAGCCTTCACCAATTATTCCGAAAATGCTTTTTCTTACAAATGGTTGTTTTCATTGCAGGACAGCAGCCAAGAAAAAAATCCAAAATTTACCTTTCAAAAACCTGGCAAATACAAAGTAATACTGGTTGCCAAAAATCCTATTGCCTGCAATAAAACAGATACTTTTATTAGAGAAATTACCCTTTTTGATTATGCCAAAGCAAAATTTGTTGCCCAACCAAAAAGATGTGAATTGGTTGTCGAGTTTTTTGATAGCTCTGAAAATGCAGCAAGCTACCTGTGGGATTTTGGGGATGGAAAATCCAGCACACTTCCAAACCCAAGACATCGCTATCAATACAGTGGCAAGTATCCTGTAAGGCTTATTGTTGGAAGCCAAACCAACTGTGTTGATACGTTTGAATCTTCGGTTCGCGTTTTGTTTAAGGACACCCTTGATGCAGACTTTAATGTTGAACCCCCCGTTTCCTGCTTACCTGTAAATTACACATTGACCGATAATTCAAATGGAGGAATGAATTTTGTGTGGTGGGTAGACAATCAAGTAATATCTGACTCTACAAAGGCTTTTCTAAGAGTAATCGATACCCTTCCCAAAAGGGTGGTTTTGATTGTCTCTGATACAAACCGATGCAATGAGGTAGATACAGCCATACAATTTTTGAATGCGTTTGACGAAGCCATTGCAAACTTTGATCTTATTCCTGTGCCTTGCACACGAATGGTTCAGGTAATCGATCAATCAAAAAATGCCAACACTTTTTCCTATGCCTTGAGCGATGGCAGCAAAAAAGATAGTGCCAATTTCACTCATCTTTTTTCGCAAGATGGAACCAAGTCGATTGAATTGATTATCAACCAAGGCACAACCTGTTCAGATACGATTGTCAAAACAGTGCAAGTGCTTTATAAAGATAGTCTAAAGGCCAATTTTGATGTCAATCCCAAACGAGATTGCCAGCCTGTTGCGGTACAAATAGACAACAAATCCTTGAATGCTTCGAGTCAATATTGGGATTTGGGCAATGGCCAAACCAGTTCGAGCTTTCAGCCAAGCATCCTGTACAATCAGGTTGGAAAATACACCATCGTATTGATTGTAAGCAATCCGAATACTTGCACAACAAGGGACACGGCAAGGGCTCAAATAGAAGTGGTACAAAAACCGAAAGCAGAATTTACTTACGAAGCCAAAAATTGCAGTTTCAACATTTCTTTAAGCAATTATTCTCAAAATGCAAGTCACTATTTATGGTTGCTGCCCGAAGATTCTACCCGCAGCGAAACAGAGTTCAATTTTACACTTAAAGATACGCAAAAGTATTGGATAAAACTCATTGCCAACCCTGACTCATTGTGCTCAGATACCATGGCACTTTTGGTGAATTTGCAACCCCTATACAGTTCAGAAATAGATCTTTACAACGTTTTCACCCCCAATGAAGATGGTACAAATGATTGCTTTGGACTCGGAGGCAAATTGGGTGGTTGCAAAAATATCGAATGGTCTATTTACAATCGGTGGGGGGAGAAAGTTTTTGAGTCAACTTCAATTGATGCTTGCTGGGACGGATACGACAAGAGAAGGAAAAAAAGATATCCCGAGGGAGTTTATTTTGGAATTGTAAAATTATTTGATGATTCCTTAAGTTTGCAAAAGACAATAAGCATAAGTGTTACGTTATTAAATTGATTATGAACAAAAACAAAAATCTACTGGTTGCAATCGCATTGTTGGCTGCCATTGCATTTTCATCATGTAAATCTTACGTTGCTCCCTACGACGGACCAACAACATCGGCCACAGAGGCTAAAAAAGAAATAGATAAGAAGTCTTAAGGATGTTTTCTTTCTAACTCGATGCCAAAACCTCAGTAACTTTTGCGCCAATTTCTGCTGGTGAATCTACCACCTGAATGCCACATGCCCTCATGATGGCTTTTTTGGCTTGAGCTGTATCCTCTGCCCCACCGACAATGGCCCCAGCATGTCCCATTCGCCTTCCTTTGGGTGCTGTTTCTCCGGCAATAAACCCGACTACAGGTTTTGTGCCATGTGCCTTTATCCATCTTGCCGCCGTGGCCTCCATATCCCCGCCAATTTCTCCAATCATCACTACCGCATCTGTTTCGTCATCGTTCATAAAAAGTTTTATGGCATCCAACATACTGGTCCCAATGATGGGGTCGCCACCGATTCCAATCGCTGTAGACTGTCCTAGGTTCTCTTTTGTAATTTGATCAACGGCCTCGTAAGTCAATGTACCCGATTTTGAAATCAAACCGATTCTCCCTTTTTGGAAAATAAATCCTGGCATAATTCCAATTTTAGCCTCTCCTGGGGTGATAATTCCTGGGCAGTTTGGGCCAATCAGTAGGGCATCTTTGTTGTCGACATATTTTTTGGCATCAATCATATCTTTCACAGGAATTCCTTCTGTAATGGCCACAATAACGCCAATGCCAGCATCTGCTGCTTCCATGATTGCATCCGCCGCAAATGCAGGCGGAACAAAAATAATCGAAACATTGGCCCTTGTATTTTCTACAGCCTCCTGAACGGTATTAAAAATTGGCAAGCCTAGATGTATTTGTCCACCCTTTCCAGGCGTTACGCCGCCGACCACTTGTGTCCCATATTCTATCATTTGGCTAGCATGAAAAGTTCCTTCCTTACCGGTAAAGCCTTGTACCAAAACTTTGGAATTTTTATTGACTAAAATACTCATAAAAACATTTCAAAGATATTGTTATCGGCTGGGATTTATCAAGATAGATACGATTTTTCACCGCTATAAGGAAAGATTCTATAAAACAAAAAACCTCATCCAGATATGGATGAGGTTTTATTCTAGATTACATTTTGGTTTATTTATCTCTGAGTAGGGTTACCTGACCACTGATAGGACCCAATCCATCATTCTCAGGTTCAGATCTTAGTTTGTATTCCAAAATATAGAAGTAAACGCCTTGTGGGCATTCTTTTTTGCCTTTGTTCATGACCGTTCCGTTCCAATCTACTTCTGAGTCTTTGCTTTCAAAAACAAGCTCTCCCCATCGATTGTAGATTTTGATGCTGTATTGCTCGTGTCCTTCTATGCTCGGACTAAAGACATCATTGTCTCCATCGCCATTGGGGGTAAAAACGTTGTAAGGAATAATCTCTGATAAGAACTCGTTTTTCACGACGTCTTTAAAGGTGTCTTTACAACCAAAAGCACTAGTGGCAATCAACCATACGGTGTATTCATCACCACCATTTCTATTGATTACCTCACCATAATCATGCTCTGGTTCGTATTCTGAGCTCATGATTTGAAATGGAGCATCATAATCAAAATCCCACTCATAACCGACTGCATTTTTGGAACGATTAAGGAATTTAAATTTGGGTTGTTCGTAGCTACTGTCTATTTTAAACTCTGCTTTGACATAGTCAACATAAATAAAGATGGTGTCATTGGAAGGACATTCTGGTGTAAATGGATCTCCATCATCCCAATCTGGAATCAATATGACACGCTTCAAACCACTAGACTGCCATTTGTGGGTTACTTGGAATCCAGATTTCAAAACGGTTGTCGCCGAATCCTCTTCAATAATCCAATTCCACTCAGTATAAATGGGTTGATTTGAACTATCGGTTAAGGTCACTAATTCGTCTACACAAACCGTATCTTTGTCTGCATGGGCTCTCGTTTTGAGTCTTGGCAATACGGTTACTTTGAACTTTCTTGGTTCTAGTATGTCCGGGCTTATGTCTGGGAAGACAACATCACATCTTTCCGTAAAACCACTAATTTTATCTGACTGTCTTAAGTACACATAATACACACCTGTGTCCTTGTATACGTGGATGGCGGTATCCTGAAATTTTCTAGCATTTTCATTGGTACTGTCTCCCCAATCAAAATACCATATGGTACTGTCATCTATCGGGTAAGTTGGATCTGGACTGATGTTGTTCGCAAAAACACTATCTCCTAGACAGATGGTGATTGAGTCTCCCTGTCCAAAGTTGTACAAGAATTCAAATTCAGGCTCTGGTCCAATAATATAGACTTGTTTTATGATGCTGTCTTCACAACCCAATGCCGAACGTACTTTTAATTTCACTGAGAAATATCCCCTCGAAGTATATACGTGGGCAGGATTTTTTAGTAAACTTCTTTGCGTACCATCTCCAAAATCCCATTCCCAGTAAATCACACTATCGCAACGGATAGAATTTGAATCGGCACAGACTTCAGATCGACAAGGATCAAGAACATAGGAGGAATCGAAAAAGAAGAAGTCGTCATCACAACTATTTACCGTGTCATTCAAGTAGAAATTGGGGATTACATCGGTGACATATACCTTGATTTTTGATGTATCTCTACAACCCAAACTATCTTCTGTTGCAATTCGAATAATTTTAGGTCCAGGCGTAGAATAGGTCCATTCTCTAAACTCAAGTGAAGTTCGCCAGTCATCTGCATCACTGGTATCATAGTCAATGTATTTTTTCTCTTTGATGGCAAATCTTGAAGGGGCCTCCCAAAAACCTCGAGGGTCAATTGGAAAAAATTGCGGGAAGGCATCTCCGTTGTCCGCTGCATAATATCTTATGCTGTCTTCCACGCGAAGTGTTTGTCCTTCGCAAAGAGATTCAACTGTTTTGAACTCTCTAAAGTATCCAACATTGAGCAACATACTCGCCCTTGTTTCACAATTGTCTACATTCAACATTCTTACATTGGGGACCATCGGACCCTCCCAATCAATTGTTACCGAAGGAATTGTATCGTATTCTGTAGGGTTCCCTTTGTTGTCAAATTTTGACGGAACAATAAAGGTGTCAACCACCGGCACATCTGGATAATAGTTTTCGTACAACCTTCGGTCTGCTAGACTAGCACAGGAATCGAAATAAGGTATGGGCATACGATAAATCAATTTATATATTCCAGGAACCGTATCTCCTTGAGCAAAGGTGTCGATTGGCATGTTCAAATTCCTTGGAGCAATCATCGTGTCATAGCCTTGCAGTGAACTGTCTCTGAAGTGCAAAATTTGCTCAATTATTGTACTGTCGGTCATGCTAGAATCGGTATATTGATATACAAACTCACCATGTCGTTTGGTCAATGATTTGATTCTTTCATTTCTGAATTGAAAATCATCGCTAAACCCTGAAGTGTCAACACAACCAAAGGTTCCATCCCCTAAATAGTATGCTACATCGGTTCTTGGAATTTTTCGATAATCCAATCCTTCGCTTTCAAAAGCTTCAATAATGGCGTCACTTGCCGCTTTGTCGTCAACTTTTACAACAAAATCTCTCAGTATTGCCGTTACAATGGTGTCGAGCGTTTCTAGGTAGAACCTCTCTTTCCCTTTGAGATTGAGAAGATTTCTAGCTCGATAACGTACCACGAAATTGTAGTACCAGTCTTCCCCATTGTAAACAATATTGCTGTCATTGCGCGTAGGACTTGGCCCTTTGTATGGCACAAAATATTCAAACAACTCATAATATTGGTCCAATGGCGCATAATCCACCGTGGTGCCTTCTCCTTTGAATTGTTTTACGATCTGATATCCATGATTTACCTCTAATTTTTGGATTCCATCTTGTAATTCATAATGAAGTTTGAGGTAGGCTGTATCTCCAAAACAAATATACCTTGGTGTATTGTTTGGCGAGATCATTTCAAAATTGGCAGAAAGAAGATTGATTCTAAAAATATCACTATACCAAGCTGTATCCGTGCATTCTGGCGCAATTGGCGTTGTAGTCACAGTAGTATCTATCCTTAAGATGCTTGGAGGGTTGGTGGTATTGTCAAAAAGGGTATCATAAGTGACTAAGAAATTTGGAGGTCCATTCCCGATAATTAGTCCTAAGGTAAACGAACCGTTTTTGGAATTTCTTCCAGACAAATTGTTGGCTGTATAGCGCTGTACAAAGGTTGTCCCCCATTGTAAAATCATTGGATAAGGCATAATAAATGGAAGAGGACTGGGGTTTGTTTTTGGCGGTGCCAAAATGCCTCCACTTTTGTAATTCACCCAGTTGTTTTTGCCTGCCAAGGAGTCAAAATTTACCTCAAACCACTGTTGTGAGCAACCCGGTTTGGTCTCCGTCAAATTAAATTGGAGGGTATAATCTTCAGCTCTTGCGGGGTCAAATGGGCAAGGCTCTCCACTTTCCCAAACCAACACCTCTGCGTTAGGGGGCATAAGTGCTAAACTGACGGTATTGGTTGCCTCACAAAAAGGAGGGGTTACTGTGTCTTTGTGGTATAGACTCACATTGAAACACTGCACAGTATTTTGGTAAAAGTCACTTCTATGGAAAGCAGGATCAACGACTATCTGTTGTCTGGTAACAAATGTATCGATGAGTTTTCCATTGATGGACATCACCGTGTCTTTAATTACGGTACTTGCCGTTGCAGTGATTAGTCGTCCCGCTTCAAAATCGTAAGCTGCCTCAGGAATCAAAGTATCACAAACTGTTTCTAGGGTGAATTGATCGTCTGATTCTAGGGTAAAGGTTGTTGGCCCATTATATGTTGTAATGTTTTGGGGATTATTTGCTAAGTTGATTACTTCAACTATACCCGTGTTAATGTACTTATATTTTTCAACGTTCCCATCCACAACCGTAGAGATGGTTGGTCCTACAATTAAGGAATCATTCATGATGTTTACCCTTAGCAATAAACCTGTTTCGTCCACAGAATAAGAGTTGCCTGATATCCATCTAAGCACCGCCCCTGCAGGAACTTTCACCACAGCACTAAATGTTTGGCCTGCGGTAACAGTATCATTAACAACCAAAGTATTGCTATCGTAATATTCCAAATTTGTGTCTGCATAAATAACCGATTGCGCTGGCAACAATATATATCCATCAATCGGCATCTTAAAGGTATCGGAGGCAGAAACATTTTTTTCAAAAATTTGGTTTGCGTTTGCCACTGCTGCTTTGCTTATTTCTTCTTCAACATTGGCGTATTTTGTTGGTACAAAAACATCAAGGACATCCGGGATTTGGACGAAGCTATCTGGCCAGACATTGACATCAAAGCATTGTCGTGCATTTTTGCTCAACAATGTTCTTCTCACAGGCTGGCTTATAAATTGAAAGTTGTTTCCTTCGTTGTATGTCGTTTCCCAGGGTGTGTACCAATGAACGGGTAAACTGTCCAAAGAAAAATTACAGTTTTTGCCAATATTTTTTCCAGCCCGAGTGTCTGTTGTACATTGGGGTGCGTATTGATCTCCAAATGACCAAAGTCTATAAACGTGGGTTTTAAAAGGGCCTGTTCCGGGAGGATCAGGGTATGGAATGGCTGTTTGATCACCTGTTCTTGTTGTGGTATCGTAGTTGAATGCATACTCAAATTCATAAGTAGAGTCTAACCTAATGACCAAAGAGTCATAGATGATTTGACCTTGAAAGTAAACACTATCGTTTCCACCAAAATACCTTATCGTGGTATCTGAAAGGAAAATAGTGTCTGCTGGGACGGTGTACTTTGTGGGAACGCCACCCACCAAACCAAAGGTATCCTTTTGGTATATTCCAAACATAGGGATGTTTACCCCATTGATGGTAAAGCTGGTGTCTTGTCCCACAATGGTCATGGTATCTTTACTGATGGAGCTTAGGTGATATTTTGTTAATTTTCTTACCAAGAATGTATCCAATCGATTACAGCTCATGGTCGTATCGAATTCGTACAGTTCTAGAATAGGTATACCTGGTTTTCTAATACTTACAGTTACTACTTCATCAAAAATATTGTTGTCATTGCCGAAAAAGGTTGAACCATTGGTAAAATGAATGGAGTCTCTGATAATACACTGATATTTTTCAGACTCTGGTATAAACGAAACCATTGGGATCTCTATTGTTGAGGCGGGACCTAAACGTAGAATTGTATCGTAGGCCATAACATCACAAGGACCCTGAATAATGTTGCAAGAAACCATCCAAGGGCCATTTGGGTGCGAACGTGTTGGAGTGGCGTTTTGATTGTCAAAATTTACAGGGGGTGGCCAATCAGGATTTCCAAAATTCCACAGAAATTGTGACCCAGGAGGCATGCCGCCTTTGATGCTAAAAGTTACTTCGTCAGAACCTGTGCAAGAAGTGTCCATGCTGGCAACGATTTTTGGCTTAAGCACAAAGTTGGTTGCCGCCGCTTTGTATGTAAAAGAATCAATACATCCGAATTTGGCTTCCACGGTCAAGGTGGCGTTGAAGGTACCATCTGTTTTGTACAAATGGCAAACCCTACGTTTCCAAGCATTGGAATCTGCTGGAGGATAAAATGTATCTATGGTTCCATCTCCATAATCCCAAATAAACGACTTCACACTGTCAAAAGGCAGTTGAGATAAGTTGGTAATGCAAGCTGTTGTTGTATCACAACCAATGGGGGCATTGGAACGAATGTTTACCCCAAGCTTTGGATATACTTCAATGTAGTCGGAGAGTTTGATGGAAGAAATACATCCATTTGCATCTTCCGCTTTGATATTTAAGCCATATTTCCCACCAACTTGGTCAATTACTGTATGGCAGAACTGAAGTGGATAGGTTGGATTGTTGTATACATAATTCCCCCCATCATCGAAGATAAAAGAATGCTTTATTATAGAGCTTCCCGGCGCAGCCGAAGAGGTGTCGATAAAACAAAATTGGTTGCCCTCAAAGCATTGGGTGGAAGAGGTGGTTAAAAGATTGTGCAGTCTTGGAGACGGTTTTATCACAAGTTCAAAACTATCTTCACAAGCTCCTGTGGGGCCGGTGAAACGATATTTCACCGTATATTTACCTGCATTTGCATAGGCATGTGCAGGATCTTTATCGGTAGATGTTTTGCCATCCCCAAAATCCCAAAAAAAGGCGTTTCGACCTGCTGAGTTTGCCGAAAAACTAATGGTAGAATTTTGGCACGGTGCTGTCGATGTATCTGCCTGAGGGTCGCATGATTGTGCTTTTGCAGAAAATATGTTGCCTACAAAAAGTAGAACGAAAAGCGCAGTGATTTGAATCGTTTTCATATGGAATTCTTTGGTGAAAATGAATTTGCCTTTTAAAAGGTTGGCTAAGGTAGTGGTTTTTTGCGGTTTTGTCATGATTTATCTTACGTTTAGTTTGCCTTGTTTGATTTCTTCTTCGGATTCCCCCTTTCTCAAAAAGGCCAATTGGTAAATATAATTTCCCTGGGGAACAAGTTGGTGATGCTTATTTTTTCCGTCCCAAGATTCATTTGGGTTGTTTGTCTCAAAAATCAATTCACCATTCCAG
>CAXDRX010000031.1:0-14756 GCA_963991985.1 uncultured bacterium
CTCGGGCAAAGAGGTGCCCAGAGAAACCACGGTGAGGCCAATCACAAAGTCAGACACACCAAAACGCCGGGCAACAGCTTTTGAGCCCTCCACCAGCCAATCGGCGCCTTTGACAAGGAAAGCAAAACCCAAGACAAAAAGAATGTTGTGCACCATCTCTTCTTTTTCAAAGATGAATATTAATTCCGAAATCTCACCTTGTGGCTTAATTTGCAAGTCTCAAACGTCCATATCTTTTCATTAGACCAAAAGAATGCTAAACGAAGAATATTTTATGACACAAGCCATGAAATTGGCAGAAAGAGCTTTTGACGAAGCCGAAGTTCCCATAGGAGCCTTGGTGGTTCTCAACAAACAAATCATTGGCAAAGGATACAACCAAGTAGAGAAATTAAAAGACCCAACGGCCCATGCAGAAATGCTTGCCATCACTGCGGCGAGTCATTTTTTGGGTTCGAAATATTTGAACGAATGTGAAATTTACATTACCGTAGAACCATGTGTGATGTGCTACGGAGCCATTCTACATGCTCGTATATCCAAAGCTTATTTTGCACTTCATGAGCCCAAAACAGGTTTTACACAACATCTTGCGGCACCTAAGCTAGACTATACTTTGGGTATTCAGCAAGAAAAAAGCCAAGCGCTGATGCAAGATTTTTTTCAAAAACGAAGAAAAGGATAAACAAATTCTGTCCTTTATTTGCACCATGCGAATTTTATGGACAGCCCTGTTGTTCGGTCTTTTGTTTGCTTGCGGCAACAAACAGGAAGAAACCGTGGATCAAAACCCAATCAGTCGTGCAGACAGCACGGCATCATTGGAAGATGGCATTTATGCGCATTTTGCCACCAACCGAGGAAATTTTTCTGTGGAACTATTTTACGAAGAAGTACCCCTAACGGCCGCCAACTTTATTGCGCTGGCAGAAGGCGATATGCCCAATACAGCCAAAGAAAAAGGAGTGCCCTATTTTGATGGGCTTATTTTTCACCGCGTTATTTCAGTGGTGAACGGAGATGGCAATGACTTTATGATTCAAGGAGGCGATCCCTTGGGCACGGGCTCTGGCGGCCCCGGCTATTCGTTCAAAGACGAGTTCTCCCCCAACCTAAGCAATGTCAAAGGAACCATCAGCATGGCGAATGCAGGAATCAATACAAATGGCAGTCAGTTTTTCATCAATTTGGTAGACAATGTCCGTTTGGATTACAACAAAGACCCGATTACTTCCAAACATGCTGTTTTTGGAAAAGTAGTCCAAGGTTTTTCCGTGGTTTATAACACCGTGCAGGGCGATCAAATGAAAGAGGTGCGCATAGAAAGGGTAGGCGAAGCAGCCCAAAAATTTGATGCGCTTCAAACTTTCAACGATTTGAAATAATGCATATTCAAGAAAAAAACTACCACGGAAAAACCACATTGATCCGTGTTGATTTCAATGTGCCCATGAAGGCAGGAAAAATCACCGACAATGCGCGAATGGTGGCCGCACTTCCCAGCATAAAAAAAGTAATCCAAGACGGAGGGAAAGCCATTTTGATGTCGCATTTGGGACGTCCGAAAGGGGAGAAGAAAAGCGAATTTTCTTTGAAACCTCTTGCGGAGGAGTTGAACGTTTTGATGGGCGTTCCTGTCCATTTTGTGGATGATTGTATTGGTCCGGAGGTAGAACAAAAAGTGCAACAAACCGCTTTCGGGGAAATTTTGTTGTTGGAAAATTTGCGTTTTTACCCACAAGAAAAAAAGGGCGATAAGGCATTTGCTCAATCGCTTGCCTACTTGGCCGATGAATATGTGAACGATGCCTTTGGAACGGCTCACCGGGCGCACGCAAGCACTTCCGTGGTGGCTCAATTTTTTGAAGGCAAAAAAGCTTTTGGTTACTTGATGGCCAAGGAAATAGAAAATGCAGAAAAAATTCTACAGACTCCCCAAAAACCATTTGTTGCCATCATGGGGGGCGCCAAAGTTTCCGATAAAATTGCCATCATCGAAAATTTGTTGCCTTTGGTTGATCATTTGATCATAGGCGGCGGCATGGCTTATACCTTTTTGAAAGCACTCGGTGGTGAAATTGGAAATTCTTTGTTGGAGGAAGACCGCTTGGAACTTTGCCAAACAATTCTATCCAAGGCAAAAGAAATGCAGGTCCAAATTCATTTGCCCCACGATTCTTTGGTGGCCAATGCATTTTCTGAAGACGCAGACAAGAAAACAGTGAACAGCATGCAGATTCCAGAAGCTTATATGGGCTTAGACATCGGGGCAAAGGCCATCGAAAGCTATGTAAAGGTCATTCAATCTGCACAAACCATTTTATGGAATGGGCCCATGGGCGTTTTCGAGATGGAATCCTACGAAAAAGGAACATTGGAATTGGCTGCTTCCATTGCCAAACAAACCGAACAAGGTGCTTACTCTTTGATTGGTGGTGGCGACTCGGCTGCGGCCATCAAACAACTGGGTTATGAAGAGAAAGTCAGTTATGTTTCTACTGGTGGCGGTGCCTTGCTGAGCTATTTCGAAGGAAAGGGCTTGCCGGGGATCCAGGCGATTTTGGAATAAGAAGACTAGTCGATTTATCTATTTGAATCAGCGTAAGCAAAAACTTTTTTGAGCATTTCAGTGCTTCTTTCTGCGGGACTGCTGCGGATTTTGTTTTCTTCTTTCTCCACCACCTCAAAGATGGCTGTCATGGCTTTTTGGGTAACAAATTGGTTGAGATCAGGATTTATTTTTTGCCGCGTTGTAGGTAGTTTGTTGTAAACACTGAATACATTGCTCCAATATTTGGTGGCTTGCACTTGGTCCAATGCTTTTTGTATTTCTGGGGAGAACTTTTGGGCCAAAGCACTAGAAGTTGTCTTTTTAAGATAGTTGGTTGCCGCACCATTTCCACTCGTTACGATGTTGATGGCATCGGAGATGGTCATTTGTTGGATGGCATTTTTGAAAATAGGCGCGGATTGTCTTACGGCATTTTCTGCTCCTTGGTTGATGCTTGCAATCATTTTGTCTACCAAAGCCCCTTGGCCAATGTTGCGCAAGGTGTTTTCAACTTTTTGGGCATCTGCGGGGAAAGGAATTTTGTAGTTTATGTTTTTCATGAACCCATCCGTTTTCCCCAGCAACTGGGTACTGTTCTGGATGCCAAGATTGAGGGCTTGCTTGAGACCAGTTACCGCTTCGTTTTGCGTAATATTTTGGGTAGACATTTTGTCTACTTGGTCCAAAACTTCGAACAAACTGTCGCAAGAGAATAGGGAAAGAGAAAGTACCAAGGCGAATGAGCCAAATGTTTGGAACAATTTAATTTTTGTTGATTTTTTCATAGTTCTTGTAGTCGTTTAAGAGCGCGTTGAACAACAATTCACCAATGTATTCTGCTCCTTTGGGGTTGAAATGGGTATAGTCTTTGGCGGCCAATGGAGGTGTTCTTTCTACCCATGACTTCATCGCATTTTTGCCACCCATGTTTTCATACAAATCCCAAAAAGCGCAGCCATTTTCAAAGGCGGCGTTCTTCATAGCATCACGAATTAAAGGAATATTTGGATAAGATTCATAAACCCCCAAAACTTTTCTGCTCATATCTGAGGGACCAATCACCAAGATACTTAGTTGGGGTTGGGCTTTTTTAATGGCTTTCAACTGGGCAGAAAACATACGTTGGTAGAATCCGTAGCTTTTTTGAGGATTGGGGACAACATTGATGCCAAACTGGAGTATGAGCAGTTTTACATTCATGCCATTCAATTGATTGGCCAACCATCTATTTTTTACGGATTCAAAGCCCAAACCCGAACTTCCGCGCATGGGAAAGTTGTCTACGGCAATCCCTTTGGTTCCGTCCAAAGACAAATTAAACAATCGAAAGCTAGGTCCCTCGAATTGTATTTGAATTTCTTGGGATGCTTGATGAAGAACAAATTGAAATTTTTTGGGTTCTTGGCTCGGGGCTAGCCAAAAGCTTTGTGGCTCTGCTGTCTGCAAATGAATTTGAACACTGTCTTTTGACGAATAAAAAAGCTGTATTCGTTGGAAATATTTTTCTTTGGCATTCGATGCTTTTAGCCATGCGCTTTGAAAGGTTTGTTTGTGATAAACTGGGACTAAAGTAGTGTCGACCATAAAGTTTTCTGTTTTCATGCTGTCCAGAAGAGAAGAATCAGAAATTTGAGAAGAATCTCTCATCTGGATGAGTGTATCATAGCCTACAATTTTTGGATAGTTTGAATAAATAAAACTGGCTCCTCCAAGCCCATAAGCTCCGTTTTTGTTTTTTGAATAATGCCCATAAATGGCTTCTTTGTGCCAATTTTTACTTTGCCGCACCAAAACGGATCTTCGGTAATTTGCTGTAGGTTCTAAAGGACTAATGATTCCCGGACCCATGCCGCCAAAACGATTTTGCATTTTTTCTCTCAAACAACTGGTGATTCGGTCTCCTTCTAGTTGGGAATCTCCGATATGTAAAATCCTAAAGTGAATGGACGCTTTTTTGCTCAATTTTCTGAGGGATTGATGAAAAAAATTCAAACTATTTTTGGAGGAGTCGGGGTGTTCAATTCCTAGGTTGTACAAAACAGTATCTTCGTTTTCATCAAGATTCCGTTCTTGATTTTCTATTTGGTCAATGAGTTCATCAATTTCCTTTTTTTTGGAGACTTGTTTTTGTTTGTTCAAAAGTTTTTTGAGGTCAACAAAGGAGAACTCCAAATGCTCAGAAAGTGACACTTTTTCGGAGGGCATAAGCATGACCAAGCCCAAGAGCAATACATTCAGAAGGAGTAAGTAAGCAAAAATTTGTTTGGGCTTCATTCAATGATCAGTCTCTTTTCATTATCTGCGCTTTTTGAGCGTTACTCATGCCATTGATTTTTTTATAATAGGAATATTTACCTCGAGAAACGTAAACTTTAAGCTTTTGTCCCGAACGTATTTTGCTTCCCCGTATACCGTTCCAGGATTTAAGTTGGCTGATGCCTACATCGTACAAATCGGCAATTTTTCCAAGATAATCTCCCGGACGAATGGTATAATACAAGAGTGATTTTTGAGGTTTTTGAACAACACGGGGTGCAGGTGGTGGTGTGGGTGTTTTGACAAGGGGTTTTTTCTCTATTTTGCTTAAAGCATAAAGACTATCTTCCAAACGATAAAAGCTTTGGATTTTTGATTTTGGCAAATACAGAAAATAATTTCTACTGGATTGAGGAACAAATTGTCTTTTGTAAACGGGATTGGCAAACAAGAGTTTTTCTTTAGAAATGTCCAAGAGTTTTGCAGCGATATTTAGATGGCAGGGACCAGATATTTTTACCATTTTTCCATCGTAAATCTTGTAGGATTGACTTTCCAAATTGAAATATATTTTGTTGTGTGCTACGATGTAATAGGCAATAAATTTTGAAAGAATATTTTCAGCTCTAGAAGGAAGATGCTTTTTGATTTTTTCTACCGAACATTTTTCATTGGCCAAAATAGAGGCCTTGTTCAGCTCTACGGGTTCTAGGTAGAAAGCCAAAATACATAAATTCCAATCCCCATAATAGGCATATAAATCAGACAAATATTGAGCTGCAGCCCGTGAAGACTTGATTGGGTCTCTTCGTTCGTCTACATAGGAGCTTATGGTTAGGCCATATTTTTTGGCAGCACCGTATTTAAAAAGCCAGATACCTGTTCCTCCATAGGGTGATTTTTCAAAAGGATTAAATCCACTGGCAGCTCCCGGGAGGTAAGCTAGTTCTGGGGGGATATTGTGGGCTCTTAGATAGGCCCTTATTGAATCTAAAAACAAAGATTCTTTGCCAAAAATGTGTTTGACTTTATTCTCGTCACTCAAAATCGATGTGATCTCTTCATTTACTTTTTTGGTATTGATGTAAGGAAATACCTCTACCAAGCGATCAATTTCTGACTGAATATTTACCTGGGCCTTCCCAAAGAGAAAGAAAAAGCAACAAACAAGAACATTCAACAGTCTAAACCAATTCATGGGCCAAGTTCAATAATTTTTTTTCTTGAAATTCGTCACACATTATTTGAAGTCCAACCGGAAGCTCACCTTGCACATTTTTTATGGGCATAGAGAGTGCACAGATTCCACCCAAGGAAGCCATTACCGTAAACTGATCTGCCAAATACATGGCAATGGGATCTTGTTTTTTTTCATTTATTTTAAAAGCTACCGTAGGTGTAGTGGGGGATAAGATGGCATCAAACTGATCAAAAATTTCGTTGAGTCTATTTTTTATTTTTCGCCGAACCAAAAGAGCTTTGGTATAGTAGGCTTCGAAATGTTCTTCGGAAAGCACAAAGGTTCCGGTCATAATTCTTCGCTTTACTTCTTGTCCAAAACCTTCTGTTCTAGAATGGGTTATGAGCTCATCCAAACTGTTTTGTTTTTCAGATTGATGTCCAAAAAGCATGCCAGCATAACGAGACAAATTGGAAGAAGCTTCAGCAGTCGTAAGCACATAATAGGTGGGTACCAAGGCATCTGCAAAATCAATTTTTATTTCGGACAAGGCGTGTTTGCCTTTGGACAAATCATTTAATTTGTTCTCATAGCTTTTTTTTACTTCTTGGTCCAAACCCTTGTCATGGATGTAGGCAATTTTTAAATGAGCGCATTCATCCAAACGATGATATTCCTCTACGCTTTTTGAAGCGCTTGTTGCGTCTTTTTCATCTTTTCCGGCCATCACTTCCAAAAGAAGCGCAGCATCAGACACCGAAGCGGTGATGGGGCCTATTTGATCAAAAGAAGATGCATAAGACATAATTCCATAGCGCGAGATTCTGCCGTAGGAGGGTTTTAGACCAAAAGTACCTGTAAAAGCGGCAGGTTGTCTCACAGAACCTCCCGTATCGGTACCAAGGGAAGCAGTACACATTTCTGCTTGAACTGCTACAGCGGATCCTCCGGAAGAACCTCCAGGCACTCTTTCTGGGTCTAGTGCATTTTTTACGGGACCATAAAAAGAGGTTTCATTGGAGGAACCCATGGCAAACTCGTCATTGTTCAACCTGCCAATCAGTATGGCATCTTCGTCCAATAGTTTTTGAATGGCTGTGGCGGTATACGGGCTAGTAAAGCCCGTCAAAATCTTTGAAGAATTGCTAGACATGTGTCCTCTTACCAGCAAATTGTCTTTTATTCCCAACACCATTCCGGCCAGCTTTCCTGCCTTGCCATTTGAAATATTTTGATCAACCTTTTTTGCTTTTTCCATCGCTTGGTCCTCCCAAGTTTCAATGAAGGCGTTTAGCTTTTGGTTTTTTTCTTTGATCTTTTGGAGATAAAATTCAACCAATGCAACACAAGAAATTCCCGAAGACCTTATGTCTTCTAGTGAATGGAAACGTCTTTGCATGAAGCTTAGGCTTTGTTTTCGTCGTCTTTTATGGACTCGTCAAGCTTATTTTTAATGTCTGACTTAGCATTGTTAAATTCTCGGATGCCTTTGCCAAGACCTTTCATAAGTTCTGGAAGTTTTCTTCCTCC
Source organism: uncultured bacterium (assembly GCA_963991985.1). Taxonomy (GTDB): domain Bacteria; phylum Bacteroidota; class Bacteroidia; order NS11-12g; family UBA9320; genus MED-G17. The sequence continues at coordinate 7,518 of CAXDRX010000031.1, forward strand.
AAACAACAAAAGGACAATCATTGCTACAATGAGCAACTCGTTTATTCCCAATCCAATTAAAAATATCATATCAACCATCTTAGACTACAAAGCTAATAGAGAAAGTAGATATGAAAGCATGCTTTTTTTGTTTGGATGCTTTTCTCTACAATTTTCCTACCTTAGTTGCCATGAAAGCACCTTTCAACCTGCAGAAATGGATAGACCAACATAGGGATGAGCTCAAGCCACCCGTAGGCAATAGAAACCTTTATCACGAATCGGGGGATTATATCGTTATGATTGTTGCTGGTCCCAATGCACGAAAAGATTTTCATTACAACGAAACAGAGGAGCTTTTTTATCAAATAGAAGGAGAAATTGTTGTAAAAACACAGCAAAATGGAAAAGTGGTGGAGATACCTCTTCAAGCGGGGGATATGTTTCTGTTGCCAGCCAAAGTGCCTCATTCACCTGTGCGGTCAGAAGGTTCTATTGGTTTGGTGATTGAAACCAAAAGAAAGCCACAAGACAAAGATGGTCTTTTGTGGTTCTGTGAAAATTGCAATGAAAAATTACATGAAGAGATTTTTCCCTTAAATAACATAGAAACCGATTTTTTGCCAAGGTTTAAAAAGTTTTACAAGAATGAGAATTTGAGAACTTGTAGAAATTGTGGTACAATTATGGCCGCAGACAAGCGTTTTGTCTAGTTCTTTTAAAGCGACGCTGTCCAAATCTTTATGTGAAAAAATTCTAAGTAAGGTCCAAACCTATTTTCTGGAATGGAAGCGGACTACCTTCCACGAGCAATATCATCAACAAGATTAAAATAACTGCTTAATTTGTTGAACATGCAAAAAATAGATATTCATGCGCACATTATGCCCCCTTCTTGGCCAATGCTTCACGAAAAATATGGTTACAAAGGATTTATTTATCTAGAAGATGAAAAGGAAACGGGGGCCAAAAAAATGATGTGCGATGACGGTATGTTTTTCAGAAGGGTTCAAAAAAATTGTTACGATCCTTTAGCGATCATAAAGGATTTGGACAAACATAAGGTAGACAAAATGGTCTTGTGCACCATTCCTGTTTTGTTTAATTATTGGGCAAAGCCACAGGACACCTATGATTGGTCTATTTTTTTGAATGACCACATGATTTCGGTTCAACAGTCTTACGACCAAAGATTTATAGGAATGGGCACCTTGCCAATGCAAGATATTTCTTTGGCCATCAAAGAGTTAGAACGCTGCAAATCCATTGGTTTGCATGGGGTGGAGATTGGCAGTCATGTGTTGGACAAAAACCTAGACCACCCAAGTTTTTTTCCATTTTGGGAAGCTGCGGAAGATTTAGGTATGCCCATATTTGTACATCCGTGGGAAATGATGGGAATGGACGCTATGAAAAAATACTGGCTTCCTTGGTTGGTTGGGATGCCTGCCGAGACAACCAGGGCAATTTGCTCGATGCTCTTTGGCGGTGTTTTTGATAAGTTTTCAAAACTTAGAGTGATGTTTGCCCATGGTGGTGGTTCTTTTGCTTTCACTTTGGGTAGAATTTCGCATGGTTGGAATTGTCGGCCAGATTTGGTCAATTTGAATGATGTTCAGGATCCCTACGATTATCGCGGAAAATTTTGGGTAGATGGAATTACGCACGATGCAGATGCCTTAAAGTATTTGATAGACGTGATAGGCGTTGACAGAGTTGCCTATGGCACCGATTATCCTTTTCCTCTTGGAGATTTGGCACATGGAAAATTTATAGAAGATCATAGCGAATTGAATGCTGAGGAAAAAGAAAAAATACTTTACAAAAACACGCTGAATTTTCTTGGTATTTCGGTTTAAAATATCGGCTTTACTTTTTTGGGTGCTTTTTGGGAAGGGCTCGATGGCTCAGAATTTAGAGTTGCCCAAGGAAGAAGAAAGCATTTTTGTTGCACTCAACAACAAAAAAACATATGCCAATGCAAGAAGCTATCGTTTGTGGGGATTTGTGCTCGGAAAAAAAATCAACGATCGGAGACTTTGGCAACTTGGTTATTATGGTTTTACCGGAAACTTGGCCAATTCAGAAAGCAATTTGCGCAATCAAAATTTTTGGTTTTTGGGTCTAACCAATTATCAAAATTGGCGAAATTTCAAAAATTTGTACGTTTTTGTCCCTATTACTTTAGGTCTTGGAAGTTCGAATCGATTGGATGACAGCGGAAAAAAACAAAAGTCATTTATTTTTCCTTTGGAGCTAGGAATGGAAGCGCGAACCATGTTTTCCCCTTGGTTGGGTGGAAAGATCGGTTTGGGGATTCGTCTAAATTTTATGAACGATTTTGGAACCTATAGTGGTCCTTATTATGCATTTGGATTGATCGTGAAACCCAAGGAGTTGCTCGTTAATTTTGGTTTTTCTCGTCCTTGATTAAAAACTGAATGGCTTCGTAAATTTTGTCAATGGGAACATCCTTGAGTTTGATGATTTTATTTTTGTCTAAAATCAAAAACTTCGGTGTTGATATGATATTGTAATTTTCTCGAAAGTTATCCATCCCATACATATTGGCTACGTTGATGAATGAAATTTCTTTTTCTTTTACAAACTTTTTCCAACCATCCCAGTCTCCCTGCGTGTAAACGGCATAGACTTTTACACCCAAATTTTGTAATGAATCTTTATAAATACGCGACAGTTTGGGAATTTCTTTCTTGCAGTGTCCGCACTCATGGTCCCAAAAGGCCACGACGGTATAGTCGGCCATGACGGCATGTAAACTTTGCAAATTTTTATTGGTGTCAGGCATAAGCATTTCAGGTGCTTGTTTGTCGCATAGCGTAGGACCTATATTCTTGGCATGCTCGCAAAATTTAGCCACGGTGCTAGAATCTGCCCACCATGCTCTTCCGGCGCAGTAGTAGGTAGAAGCCATGTAATGGAGCATTTTGTCCATGCAAACTGTTTTGTTTTCTTCGTAAGTGTTGGTTAGCCACCAAACAGCAAAATGAAAAAGTTCAGGTGCTTTTTGTTCGTCAATTTTACCGATCAATCTATCTGCACCTGCGATAACAGAGTCCGGTATTTGGGGATATACCTTTTGGATGTAGTATTTTAGTTTGTTGTAAAATACGGGGGCTCGTACCAAGCCGTCTTCGCTTAGATCTATGTTGTCCCAATAGTGTTTTTTGTAGTAATTGAAGGTCCATTCTTTTTTCTCCTCTTTTCCTAAATTTTCAGGAGCATCGGGGATATCTATGTCTGTCATAGACATGAACAATTTGGCTGCGAAGGTATTTGGGTTGGCGCGTGCCAATTCAATTCTTTTTTGACTTACTGCTTTGGCAAGCTGTGTGTTTTTTTCTCTGAGCTCTTTTTTTTCTTTTTCGCTTTTGGCAGAGTTGAATGCCTCACGAATCTCTCTTGCAAGCAAACCTTGTTCTTGGGCAAAGGCACCAAAGGCCAAAAACAAAGCATTGTCTTTGCTCCCTTTCACCATTATGTTTTTTGGATTTAGGTCCTCAGGAACTTCCAATTCAAATCGTTGATCTTCGTTGGGCACCAATATCTCGAAATAGTTTTTTTGAGGCATTACCACCAGATATACCCCATTGGCCAAAGGTTTTTTTCCAGAAAAAACAGCTTTATTGTTTATTGCATAGGCGGTATCTTTGGCATACTGCTTGTCGCCAAAATAATTGGCCAAAATCAAAGTATCACCTTCCTTTAGTTTGGTTTTTATGCTGATTTCATAAGCAGATTGTCCGATTACAGGAACTGCAAGGACGGAGAAAATTAGGATTGCCGTGATTTTTTTTAACATGCTCTTCAAAAATAGATTATTTAGATTACGTATGGTATGCGAAATTTGTTGTCAAGTTAAACAAAAATTGTGCCGAGAACTGAAAATATTCATAGGGGAGATTTTTTCGAAATGGTGTATCAAGTGGTTCGTTTGATTCCCAGAGGAAAAGTTACTTCTTATGGGGCGATTGCCCGTTACCTAGGTGCAGCCCGTTCTGCTCGTTTGGTGGGTTATGCCATGAACAATGCGCATGGTATTCATCCACCTGTCCCTGCCCATAGAGTGGTCAATCGTGTGGGTTTGTTAACAGGTAAACATCACTTTGGAGAAGAGGGTTTGATGCAAAAACGCCTTGAATCAGAGGGTTTGTCCATTAAGAACGATCAGGTACAAGATTTTGATAAATATTTTTGGGACCCACAATCAGCCTTAGAGATTTAACCCAGGAATATTGGGCATTAGTTTTTTTAATTCTTCTTCTGCATAAAATTCTGCTTTCCCAAGGGCAGTATTTAGGGCTTCTTCAAGTTTTTCTTCAATTTCTTGTCCGTCTCGCACTCTCAAAAAGCTTTCATTTATTTTGAGCTGCGTGATTTTCCGATTTCCATTGACTTCTACTTTGATCATTCCATTTTCTCTTTCTTCAGTAAATAGGGTGATTTCTAGCTTTTTTTTAAGCGCTTGAGCTTTTTCTTTTGCTTCTTTTAGTTTGTTTAGTCCGAGCATGTTATCTGTTTAGCCAGCTTTGGTAGGGATTAATTTTCCAGTTTTGAATGAATTGTTTTCCATTCGAAATTGAGTTATTGAACAAATAGGAATTTTCTGAGAATTGATTCTTTTTTATTCGCTCTTTTGCTTGGGGAATGGTCAAAAAGATGATTTGGTGGTTTTCTTCAAAAGCCAGGTTTAAGCGATTGAAAAATTCCAAGTGATATTGGCGGTCAATTTTTTGAAAAAATCCAATCATTTGATCAATGGAACATCCTGAAGCATTCTGGAAGGCGCTTTCTACCCAAACCACAACAAAGTGATTGTAAAGAATTTTGACACCACTTTTGAGCAGTTTTCCATGGGTTTTCCATTCTTTTTGAAAAACATGAAGTTGGGAGAGGAGCTCTTGTTGAAATTTTTGGCTAAGCATTTTCTTGGATTGAAAAACCCAACACCTGTCATCCATTTGGATATCCGTCTCAAAGATCATTGGCTTCTGCGATTAGTTCAGCAATGTCTTTGACTTTTGCTTCACTTTCATTTTCCTTTAGTCCGTCTCTCATCATGGTCGTGCAGAAAGGGCAATTTGCTGCCACAATAGAAGCACCAGTTTCCATTGCTTCTTTTGCTCTATTTTGATTTACTTCATCTGTTCCATTTTCTGCATCTTTAAAAATTTGAGCACCACCCGCACCACAACAAAAACCTTTGCTTTTGCATCGTTTCATTTCTACAAATTCTGCATCCAATTTTTCAATCAAGTTTCTTGGTGCTTCGTATATCCCATTGGCCCTTCCTAGGTAGCAAGAATCGTGATAGGTAATTTTTTTGCCTTTGAACGCACCTCCTTGAATGGTAAAAAGGCCAGCTTCCAAAAGTTGATTGATAAAAACAGTATGGTGCACAACATCATAATTTCCACCCAAAGCAGGGTATTCGTTTTTTATGGTGTTGAAACAATGGGGACATGCGGTAACAATTTTTTTGATTCCATAGGTATTCAATGTTTGAACATTGGTGAAAGCTTGCATTTGGAACAAAAATTCGTTACCTGCGCGTTTCGCAGGATCTCCAGTGCATGTTTCTTCTTGACCTAGAATGGCAAAAGAAATCTTGGCTTGCTGTAAAATTTTGACCATGGCTTTGGTAATTTTCTGTGCACGATCATCAAAACTTCCTGCACAACCAACCCAAAAAAGGACCTCAACGCTTTCATTTTTGGCCGCCAGTTCGCTCATTATAGGTATCTGTAGTTTTTCTTTCATTTTTTCAATCTTTGGTCCAGGCATCTCTATCGGATGGGCTAAATTGCCAAGGAGCTCCATTGTTTTCCATGTTGTTGAACATTCCATTCCACTCATGGGGAGCTTCAGAAGCTTCCATTATTTTGTATCGTCGCATTTCCAAGATAATTTCCATAGGGTTGATTAGAACGGGGCAAGCTTCTACACAAGCATTGCAGGTGTTGCAGGCCATTAGTTCTTCTTGGCTTATGTAATCATGTAGCGATTTCTCGTCGTGTAGTTGGTCTTTGTTTTGTCTTCTAAATTTTCCCAATTCTTCTGCTCGGTCTCTTACATCCATCATTATTTTTCTTGGTGAGAGTTTTTTTCCGGTTTGATTTTGTGGACAGCTATCGGTGCATCGACCACATTCTGTGCAGGCATAAGCACCCATGATGCTTGTCCAAGGAAGGCCATCAACGTCTTTGGCTCCAAAACTATCTGGCGGGGGTTGATTGGCGTCTGCATCTTCGGGCGCCAACATCATTTTCACTTCATTGCTTACACTTTCCATATGGCCCATTTTTCCCGGCTTGTTTAAGTCTGCATACCACGTATTGGGAAAGGCCAGAATGATGTGGAAATGTTTTGAAAAGGGCAGGTAATTTAAAAATGCCAAAATCCCTAAAATATGAAACCACCAAGAGAATCGTTCTATTCGATGCAAGTCGTTTATAGAAAGCCCTTCAAATAGTGTTGCAATTGGGCTACTTACGGGGAGATTAAAGTGATGCAGCAAAATGGTGTCGCTTGCATTCATGGTGATAAGGGCTGCCATCAGTATGATTTCAATAAGCAATATATAAGTGGCATCTTGGCTTGGCCACCCTTTCATTTCGGGCTTGTGAAATCTAGGAATTTTTAGAACAAATCTTCTTGAAAGAAAAAAGCAGCAGGCCAATAGAACAAGAACGGCCAAAATTTCAAAAAAACCGATCATAAAACCATACAGAGATCCCAAATGCGGCATAAAAAGTCTGTGGGTTCCCAAGAGCCCATCCAAAATGATTTCCAAAACCTCAATGTTGATCAACACAAAACCCAAATAAATAACGATATGCAAAAGCCCAGCAATGGGTCGGGTGGTCATTTTACTCTGGCCCAGGGCTACTCGGATCATTTGTTTCCAACGGGCTTTTTTGTGGTCACTGCGATGGATGGATTTTCCGAGAGAAATGTTTTTTCGAATCTTGGAGACATTTTTTGCAAAAAAGAAAATGGCGGTAACCAAGCTCATAACAAAAACAATCTGCGACCAATAATTCATGCCAATCAAATGTAATTAAACAATTGGTGAATACGCAATTTGTTTGTTCGAGATTGTGTTTTAAAACACATAAAAAAAGGCGGAAGTTTAAAAACCATAGGAAGAATAACTTATTTTTGCCCACCGTTAAAAGGTGCCATAGCTCAGTTGGTAGAGCAAAGGACTGAAAATCCTTGTGTCCCTGGTTCGATTCC
>CAXDRX010000032.1:0-11972 GCA_963991985.1 uncultured bacterium
GCGCTCGCCCTCCAAAAAGACAACAAAACATCCGAAATGATTTTAAAACTATCAGAAATGCTTCGTTATCTTTTGTACAGCGGAAATGAAGAAAGGGTGAAGCTTGAAGACGAAATTGACTACATACAAAACTATTTGGCTTTTGAAAAACTACGTTTTGGAGATCGACTAGAAGTGATTTTTTCGGCAATCGGGGATATCCAAAATAAGAAAATTGCACCAATGCTTTTTTTACCTTTTTTCGAAAATGCTTTTAAGCACGGCGTAAACAAGCAAACCGAGACAAGTTCGGTAAAAGGGAAAATAGAAGTGGCGAATGATAAGCTAAATTTTAAGCTTGAGAACAATGCTTTTGACATTTACAAGCCAGATACAAATCTAAGCGGAGGAATTGGCTTAGAAAATATTCAAAAACGTTTGAGATTACTGTATCCCAAAAGCTCTATTTTAGAAATTGAAAATAAAAAAAATAAATTTATCGTAGAATTTAGTGTTAACCTCAATGAAAATCAATTGCCTAGCCGTAGATGATGAACCGTTGGCTTTGGATGTTGTCCAATCTTTTGCCAAAAACAATCTACATATCGAAAAGTTATGGACTGCATCGAATGCCATTTCAGCATCAGAAATGCTAAGAAAACACCAAATTGATTTAATATTTCTTGATATCCAAATGCCACAAATTTCGGGTTTGGACTTTGTGCGAAAATTAGAAAACCCACCGCTCATTATCTTTACTACGGCATTTAGTGATTACGCAGTTGAAGGCTTTGAGGTAGATGCTATGGATTATTTGCTGAAACCCTTTTCCGTGGAACGTTTTGAAAAGGCGGTAATCAAAGCAATAAATGCTAAAAAAATACCCCAAAAAGAAAAAGTTGGATTGGTTTCCAATGATTTTATTTTCATCAAGGCAAATCATCAGCAGAACAAAGTTTATTATAAAGATATAAAGTATGTCGAAGCCTATGCGGACTATGTGAAAATATTTACCATTGACCGGCGTTTTGTTACGCTTCAAACCATGAAAAATATGGAGAAAACTCTGCCCCAACAAATGTTTGTGAGAGTTCATAGGTCTTTTATTGTTGGATTAAATCATATACAATCTTTTACCCTTTCATCGGTTCAAATAGGGGAACAAAAAATATCGATTGGAAAAAACTACAAAGACGCATTTCAAAAAGCCGTACAACAAAATAAATTTCTGCCCAAATGACGAATCCAAAACAAACTGCTTTTCAACGACTACTTGATATTATGGATGATTTGCGAGAGAAATGTCCTTGGGATCAAAAACAAAGTATCCAATCCTTGAGGCATTTAACGATTGAAGAAACTTATGAGTTGTCAGAGGCAATCGTAAATGAGGACTTTGAAGAAATAAAAAAAGAGCTTGGGGATTTGTTTCTACATTTGGTTTTTTACAGCAAAATTGCTTCGGAAAAGGACAAATTTGATGTGGAAGAGGTACTCAACCAAGTATGTGAAAAACTAATTCGACGGCACCCGCACATTTATGGAAATACAAAGGTAGAAAATGCAGAAGAAGTAAAACAAAATTGGGAACAGATAAAGTTGAGAGAAGGAAACAAAAGTGTTTTGGGTGGAGTACCAAAAGTATTGCCCAATTTGGTCAAAGCACTCAGAATGCAGGACAAGGCAGCCCAAGTAGGTTTTGATTGGACCAGTAAGCAAGAGGTTTGGGGAAAATATGAAGAAGAACTTCTCGAATTTACCCAAAGTCAAACCGATAAAGAGAAGGAGGAGGAGTTTGGAGATTTGCTGTTTAGCTTGATAAATGTGGCCCGATGGGAGGGGGTCAATCCAGACGACGCCTTAGAAAAAGCCAATAAAAAGTTCAGAAAACGCTTTGAACATTTAGAGAAAATGGCAAAAAAAGAAGAGAAAATTCTAAGCGATTTGACGCTATCAGAAATGAATAATTATTGGGAACAAGCCAAAAAAGAAAATTAAAAAAACATGCCTGCAACTGCTGCTGTCATTAGACAAGCAAATGTACCTCCGATAAGTGCGTAAATTGCCATTTGAGACAAAATGGTTTTTTTGTTTGGTGCAATGGAGCTGATGCCTCCAATTTGGATGCCAATGGATGCAATATTACTAAAACCGCTCAAAGCGTAAGTCAAAATAATAATGCTCTTTTCACTTGAAAATAATCTCTGGTTTTTAAATTCACTCAAATGCATGTAGGCGAAAAACTCGTTGAAAACTGTTTTTTCTCCAATCAGCTGCCCAGCCAAAAAAATATCTTCCATCGGAACCCCAATCACCAAGGCAAAGGGAGCAAATAAAATTCCGAGAAAATATTGTAAGGACAGTTTTTCTTGACCAAAATTGTTGTTTTTGGCAACCATGGAATTGATGTCTCCAAAATTTCCAAGCAAAGCAAAGAAATAGTTCAACATGGCTACAAAGGCAGTAAAAACCAAAAGCATTGCTCCTACATTTACTGCTAATTTCACCCCTTCGGTAGTTCCATTGGTGATGGCTTCTAAAATGTTTTTACCAATTTTATTTTTTGAAATTGTTAAATCGGTGTTGATTTTGTCTGTCTCGGGAATCAAAATTTTGGCGATAAGCAAGGCTGCTGGAGCACTCATGATACTAGCTGATAATAGGTGGGTGGCAAACAACAATTGTTCGGTTTGGCTTGCTCCACCCAAAAATTGAATGTAGGCCGCCAATACCCCTCCGGCAATGGTGGCCATTCCACCTGTCATCAAAGCATTGATCTCAGATTTTGTCATCCGTGGAATGTAGGGTTTTACCAGAAGCGGAGCTTCAGTCTGACCCAAAAAAATATTACCTGCGGCTGCCAAACTTTCAGAACCACTCAGTCGCATTACTTTCATCATCACCCAAGCAATTCCCTTAACTACCTTCTGTAAAATACCCAAATAATACAACAAAGAGGTTAATGCTGAGAAGAAAACAATGGTTGGAAGCACTTTAAATGCAAAGATATAGCCTACCTGTGCTATTTCTCCTGTTGCACTATTTCCTACATTAACCAAATCTGGCCATGCTCCAAATACAAAATCCGCCCCCTCAAAAGTAAATGACAATAGGATTGTAAACCCCTTGGCAACGGCTTCAAAAACATCTTTAACGAGTGAAACTTTAAAAATCAAGAGAGCAAAAACAATTTGGAGAATTACCCCAGAAAGTACCAAACGCCAATTTACCTTCTTTCTATTCTTACTTAATAGGAAGCAAATGCCCAATAATATGAATATACCCAAAAGCCCTCGGGCAATAGAAAAAATCGAAAAGAGCACAATGCAAAATAAAGGAAAGCCAAAGACTTTAATTCAATCCATGGTAAAACCTATTGTAATCATTCTAATTTACCCTTCTTTGTTTATGAGCAAAGTCATTAAATTATCTTTGAAAATCTTTTTGTGATGGCGACAAACGATGTTTATCAACCCAAGAATAAAATGAGGATTGTTACGGCTGCCTCATTATTTGACGGTCATGACGCGGCCATCAACGTAATGAGAAGGATCATTCAATCAACGGGTTGCGAAGTCATACATCTTGGACATGATAGAAGTGCAGAAGAAGTTGTGAATACTGCCATTCAGGAGGATGCAAATGCCATTGCCATGACAAGCTATCAAGGCGGTCATATGGAATATTTTAAATACATGAAAGACCTTCTCTTAGAAAAAGGGGCTGATAATATTAAAATTTTTGGCGGAGGAGGAGGGACCATTCTACCACAAGAAATTGCAGAATTACAAGCCTACGGCATCGAACGTATCTATCATCCAGACGATGGACGAAAGATGGGACTACAAGGGATGATCAATGATTTGGTAAGGAAATCTGACTTTCCTTTGGGACAAAATCTGAACGGTGAATTGGAAACATTCAAACTTAAAAACCATCGTTCCTTGGGGAGGCTGATTTCGGCAGTTGAAAATTTCCCCGAAGATTACCAAAATCAACTGGATGAAATAAAGAAGGAAGCAAAAAAAACCAATATTCCAATTTTGGGAATTACCGGCACTGGCGGCGCAGGTAAAAGTAGCCTGATTGATGAATTGGTCATAAGGTTTTTAGAAAATTTCCCAAAAAAAACCCTTGCAATTGTATCGGTAGACCCTTCCAAAAGAAAAACAGGTGGAGCCCTGCTGGGCGACAGAATTCGAATGAATGGGATCAAAAATGATCGTGTTTATATGCGTTCTTTGGCCACTCGGCAGGCCAATCTAGCGCTCTCAAAACACATTGACACAGCACTCGACATTCTTAAAGTAGCCCAATATGATTTTATTATTTTGGAAACCTCGGGCATTGGACAAAGTGATACGGAGATAACAGACCATAGCGATGCGAGTTTGTATGTTATGACACCAGAATACGGGGCAGCTTCACAACTGGAAAAAATCGATATGCTCGATTACGCAGACATTGTTGCAATCAATAAGTTTGATAAGAGAGGTGCCCAAGATGCATTAAAAGATGTTAAGAAACAATATCAGAGAAACAAAAAGCGCTTTGATCAGGACTTCAACCAAATGCCGGTCTTTGGAACAGTTGCTAGTCAGTTCAATGATCCAGGTGTCAACCAACTATTTGATAAAATCTTTCAGCTAATCAATACAAAGTGCAACCAATCTTTTGAGACCAATCCTTTATTTGAGGAATCTCTCAACGAAAAACAATTCATTATTCCCCCCAAACGATCACGTTACCTGAGTGAAATATCTGACACCAACCGGTCTTACAAAAAATGGTCAAAAGAGCAAAGTGAAATTGCGCAAAAATTATATGCTTTACAAAAGAGCATAGAAACTATAGAAGAAACACCCGAAAATAAAAACAAGGAGGTTCTCGAGACCCTAAAAAAGACATTTGAAACCAACAAACAGGGGCTTGATGCCGAATGCTGGGAAAGTATTGAACAATGGAATAATGAGTTCAAGCGTTACAAATCCGATGTCTATTCCTACCCTGTACGAGACAAAGATATTCAGGTAAAAACCCATACAAACTCACTTTCTCACCAAAAGATTCCAAAAGTAAGCTTGCCGAAATACAAGGCTTGGGGAGATTTGCTCTATTGGCAGTTGAATGAAAATGTTCCTGGAAAATTTCCTTTTACGGCAGGAATTTATCCTTTCAAGCGACAAGGAGAAGATCCTACGAGAATGTTTGCTGGAGAAGGGGGTCCCGAAAGAACCAATCGAAGATTTCACTATTTAAGTACCGGCATGCCTGCCAAACGATTGAGCACGGCCTTTGATTCTGTAACGCTATATGGCAACGACCCCGACTACAGGCCAGATATTTACGGTAAAATTGGTAATGCTGGGGTAAGTATTTGTTGTTTAGATGATGCCAAAAAGCTATACTCAGGCTTTGACTTATCCGAAGCGTTCTGCTCTGTCTCTATGACCATCAATGGGCCTGCTCCTATGTTGCTGGCTTTTTTTATGAATGCTGCGATAGATCAACAATGTGAGCGGTACATTAAAAACAATGGCTTGGTGAAAGAAATCAATGAAAAAATCAAATCATTTTTTAAGTCCAAAGGAACCACTCAGCCAAAATATCATGGAGAACTTCCAAAAGGAAATGATGGATTAGGACTTATGCTTTTGGGTTTGACCGGAGAAGATGTTTTGCCTCCAGAGGTTTACCAAAAGATAAAATTAAAAACGCTTCAATCAGTGCGTGGAACTGTTCAAGCTGATATTTTAAAAGAAGACCAAGCTCAAAATACGTGTATTTTTTCTACAGAATTTGCACTGAAAATGATGGGGGATGTTCAAGAATATTTCATAGCCAAAAAGGTTAGGAATTTTTACTCAGTTTCGATATCGGGTTATCATATTGCAGAAGCGGGAGCCAACCCAATCACCCAACTTGCTTTCACACTCGCCAATGGGTTTACTTATGTAGAGTATTATTTGAGTCGAGGAATGGATATCAATAAATTTGGACCCAATCTTAGCTTTTTCTTCAGCAATGGAATTGACCCCGAATATGCAGTCATTGGTAGAGTAGCTCGAAGAATTTGGTCCAAGGCGATGAAACTAAAATATGGTGCAAACAAAAGAAGTCAAATGTTGAAATACCATATTCAAACCAGTGGAAGGAGTTTACACGCCCAAGAAATTGATTTCAACGATATCCGAACAACCTTGCAAGCTTTGTATGCTATCTATGACAATTGCAATTCACTTCACACCAATGCATATGACGAAGCCATTACTACTCCAACCGAAGAAAGTGTTCGTAGAGCAGTAGCCATACAGCTAATTATCAACAAGGAGCTTGGTTTGACAAAAAATGAAAACCCACTGCAAGGCTCATTCATCATTGAAGAACTAACTGATTTGGTTGAAGAGGCAGTATTGCTAGAATTCGATAAAATTACCGAAAGAGGTGGTGTGCTGGGAGCAATGGAAACCATGTATCAAAGAAGTCAGATTCAAGAAGAAAGTCTTTATTATGAAACACTCAAACACACAGGTGATTATCCAATTGTTGGGGTAAATACATTTTTGAATAGCAAAGGGAGTCCTACCATTTTGCCCAATGAAGTAATTAGAGCCAAAAAAGACGAAAAAGAACGCCAAATTGAAAAGGTAAACCACATGGAAATTCTGCACAAAGAAAAATCTAAAAAGGCTCTTAAAGAACTTCAGAAAGTAGCCTTGAGCAATAAAAATATTTTTGAAAGTCTTATGGAGGTAAGCAAGGTTTGCACTTTGGGACAAATTACCAAAGCCTTGTTTAGTGTCGGAGGTCAATACCGAAGAAATATGTAAAAACTAAAGCCGAAAGGTGAAGCCAATATTTACACCTCTTCCGGGGGATACCAAACCACTGGAATATGTCCGATACCTCTGATTTAAAATATTTTCAAAATTCAGCTGAAAAAAGTGCTTTCTGAACACAACATATTGTGATCGAAAGTGGAAAACTGTCCATGAAGGGAAAAAAGGTTTTCCTTGGGAGTTGAGGGCATAAATATGTGGTTTGGACTGCTCAGAAATTGCCAATTGATTGTTGGACAACTGCCCATTCCAAAGGCAGATGAGTTCTACACGGTTTTTGCCAAAATATTTTCGAAGGGCAATTTGACCAAAGTTGGGTGTTATGTGTCTTACGGCTTGTCCATTGCTTTGTTGGCCAGCAATCAAGCTCAGTTGACCATGCAAAACAAATTCTCGTTTCAAAATACATCTGAACTTCGTCCTTGCCCCGTAGATTGCCGCTGATTCTATATTTTCTAATCTTTGAATTTGACTCAATACATTTAAATAGAGGAAACTGTCTGAACCATTCAATTGCCCGTTGGCTCGGGCCATTGCATCTTTTAAGTAGGTATAAAAAAAACCTATAAAAACTTGGTTTTTTTTCACAAAATTGGCTTGCCATGAAATGTCTGCATTGTAAGTTTTTTCAGGTTTTAAAGAGGTATTCGGAACAATTACTTTTCCAGGTTCACTATCAAAAACTTTGGACAAATCGTCCAGATTGGGTGCCCTAAAACCTGAGGATAGGTTGAATGCAAATTTGTATTTTTTGCCATACCATTTTACCCAGCCCAAACTTTGACTTATGTTCCAGTTTTTCTGACTTATGTTGTTTAATTCTTCTTGCTTAAAAAAATCCCCCAAACTGGCTTGGCTTGCAACAAGAGAAACCCTTGCTCCGTAGTCCATAAACATATTTTTTTCAATCCAGTGTTTTTTCAATTTGGTATACAATCCAGAAGATGTCCAAGTGGAATTATTTGGATACCTACTTTGTATGGAACGCTCTTTGCCCGTGTAGATATCCTTTCCAACTCCTTCTGATTGAACCCGATTGAACACCCACTCTGCACCATAGTAAAAACGGAAGTGATGGATTTTTTTCATCACGTCGAAATTGACGGAATGCGCATGAACACCATCCGAAAGAACATTTTGGTCATTGCTCTTGTACTTCCGAATCATTCTGCCTTCCTTATTGAATTGATGGGCGTAAATTAAATTTATTCGATCCGACAAAAAATTTTTATTGGATGAGCGTATTTCCAATCGATTCATAAACCATTTTTGAGGAGTATAATTCCATAAGGCATTCACTAAAGATTCATCCTGATTTTTTAAAATCAATCGATCATAGCGAGGAATTTCACTTGTTTGTGCACCATAAAAACCATAGTGAAAAGACAATTGATTGGACCACTTATAGGCAAATTTTTGAAGGAAATTTATTTGTTGATATGCTGTGCCAATTTGCTCGTTTGGATTTTTGTTTTCAAATATTGAGTCTCGGTTATTCACATTTCTGATGTAAGCATCTCTTTGATACTCTCTTGGCCCGTTGGCGCCCATTTTTAGCGAATTGAATTTTTGCCTTGTTATGGAACTTAGGGAAAAGAATCTTTTCTTCATAAGATGCAAATCTCCATGTATGATTTGGCCATTGGATGGAGAAAAATAATAACTCGAAATTTTACCGCCCACTTTTTTTCTTTGATCAAAGTTTGGGGAAATCAGTTGTGTATGAATTACTCCTCCCAAAGCATCAGACCCATAAAGGACAGAGTTTGCCCCACTAGAAATTTCCACATTTTCAATAGAATAGGGGTCGATCATTAAAATGTTGTGAAGATTACCACTCCTAAAAAGTGCATGATTGAGTCTTACACCATCGACCATAAGCAAAATTCTGTTTGCCGCAAATCCTCTCATCATAGGACTGCCTCCACCCAACTGACTTTTCTGAATATAGGCATCTCCATTTGCACCTATGGCATCTGCTGAATTGGTTGGTAATGAGGATTGTAATTGCCTTGAATTTACTGTAAATATTGGTTTAGCATTGGAGGCGTTTAATTCAGGTTTTCTTTTGGGGTTGATTACAAAAGTTTGAAACTCATTGGTTTTGGGCTTAAGAAATATTTCTTGAGTATCGATAGAGTGAATTTTTAGTTTTTTCGTCCAATAATTTGGATGTCTAATGAAATAGTATTCATTAGAGATGGCGGTTTGGAATAGTCCCAATGAATTTGAATAGCCAAGGATTTTATTTCCTAAATAAATCGCGGCATTTTCGAAAGGATTGCCTTCAGTGTCTGAAATTTTCAAAGTGGCCCTTTGGCCCTTCAAAATTTGACTTATGAAAAGAAAAAAAATTAAGAATTTAATTTTCAAAACTTAGTACACTTCCTATGTCAAGCATTATGCCTAAATTCACTTTTCCATTATTTCGTCTAAACTTTCTAGAATAATTTGGCATGCCTTTCGGATTTGTTTTGAACTTATCGTCAGCGGTGGGGAAATACGACAGGCAGTAAGGTCATACAAAAACCAGTCGGTAAAAACACCCTTTTTCAGGCAAAAAGAAATCAGTTTTTGTGCTACTTCCTCGCTTGACAATTGAATTTTTAGCATCAAACCTTTGCCATTTATATTTTTTATAAGCGTGTGTTTCAACAGGTCTCTAAAAATCATTTCTTTTTCATTTACTTTTTCAACCAACTTTTCTTTTTCTAGTGTTTTGAACATTGCCAGGGAGGTTGCGCAGGCAAGGGCATTTCCTCCGAAGGTTGTAATGTGGCCGAGAATAGGATTTTGGGCCAAGCTATTCATAATTTCCTTGCTACTGATAAAAGCACCCAGCGGCAAACCACCCCCAAATGCCTTGGCCAAACAAAGAATGTCTGGTACAACACCATAATTTTCAAATGCAAACAATTTTCCTGTTCTGCCCATTCCACTTTGAATTTCATCAAAAATTAGGAGGGCTCCTTTTTCTGTACAAACTTTCCTCAATTCATAAAGAAATAAAGGGTTTGCCGGTAAATATCCTGCTTCCCCTTGGATGGGCTCGATGATTACAGCTGCTGTTTTACTGGTAATTTTTTCCAAATCTTTATTTTGATTAAAATCAATGAAATCGATATTGGGCAATAAAGGATAAAATTTGTTGCTGTAGTATTCGTTCGACATCAGACTTAGTGCACCATGTGTACTGCCGTGATACGCATTTTTCATGGCAACAATATGCGTTCTTCCTGTATGTTTTTTAGCCATTTTCATGGCCCCCTCAATAGCTTCGCTACCCGAGTTTACAAAATAGTTGCTTTGTAAATTGGATGGTAATTTTTTGGATAAATATTCAGCTAATTTTGTTTGGCTGTGCTGCACAAATTCTCCATAGACCATAAGGTGAAGAAACTTATTGCTCTGTTGTCTAATGGCTCTTTTTATCGCTTTATGCTGATGACCAATATTGTTTACAGAGATTCCACCAATTAGGTCAAGGTACCATTTTTTATCGATCCCTTGTAGGTAACATCCTTTGGCCCGAATTATTTCTAAGAGAATGGGAGAATTGCTTGTTGGAGCAAGGTTTGCATGAAAAATTTGTTTTTGGCTTAGCATTGGGCATAAAAAAACCCTAGCTCAAAAAACTAGGGTTATTTTTCGGTAATTTTTGATTTAGGCAACTGAGTTGGACAGCTCTGATCCTGGCTTGAATTTTACTACATTTTTTGCAGCAATTTGGATGGTTGCACCGGTTTGAGGGTTGCGTCCTTGTCTGGCAGCTCTGTGGCTAACGGAGAAAGTTCCAAAACCTACCAAGGTAAGTTTATCCCCACTTTTGAGTGTGCTTTGCGTGCAATCGATGAAACAATTCAAGGCCTCTTGAGCTTGGTTCTTTGAAATTCCTGCTCTTTGCGCCATTTCGTTTACTAATTCTGTTTTATTCATAATATTTAATTTGTTCAAAGGGCTTTATCCCTTGCTATGCAACAATTTTAGTCTTTTTTTGATGATTTAAACAAGATTTGTTATTGCATTGTGAATAAATGCTTGTAAAAATGAGAATTTCACCAAACATTTCGCTTTATTGGGAGATTCTGGGGTCTATTTTCCTGTAGATCACCTGTAAAAATGCATTGATGAAAATAAAGATGGTTGCCGTGACTAGGATACTGCCCATTAGTACGGGCAAGTCAGATTTTTCTAAAGCATCTATGGTAATCAACCCCAAACCTCGCCAATTGAATACATATTCAACAAAAAATGCCCCCGCCAAAAGAGAGGCGAACCATCCTGAAATGGAAGTAAGTACAGGATTGATGGCATTGGGGAGCAGATGCTTCTTTATGATGGATTTTTGACTAAGTCCTTTTGATCTTGCGAATACAATATATTGTTGGTCTTTTTCATCGATAATTGAATTTCTCATTAGCTGAGTGATGATAGATAATGGACGAATGCCCAAAACAAGTGTCGGTAACAATAGATTTTTTATTTGTAAAATCTTCTCACCGCTCAAATCGGTCTCGTATAAACTGCCTACCATCGACAAATGGGTTTGCTCTTCTAAGACGTATCCAAAAAGCCAACTAAAAATGATGGCAACGAAAAAGCTGGGGGCAGAAATCCCGAACATAGACAAAACCACCACAACTTTGGAAAAGGTTAAATGAGGATATAAGCCTGACAAAACGCCAAAAAATATGCCTAAGATGCTGGCCAACAAAATCGCACTAAGGGCCAAAATACCCGTATTCTTAAAGCCGTCCCAAAGGAGATCAATCACCCACTCTCGGCTTTGAAATGAGCGTCTCAGGTTGGGGTATTTAAGCAAAAGGGATTTGTGACCAAAATTCCTCAGTACATAAGCTTTTTTTGGAATTTCTTTTTGAAAAGAGATTGGGCTTAAATCAATTAGGTAATCGATGTATTGATGTCTTAAGGGTTTGTTTAGACCAAGCTCTTCAATGATGGCTTGTTGTGTTTTTTTGTCTGTATTTTGCCCAATTAATGTTGAGCTTGGATCGGGAAATGAATTAGAGAATAGAAAAAATACAATCGTGACAATAGAAAAGAGTGTGAAAATTTGAAAGGCCAAATGGGACAAGCCTTTAATCATTTCTAAGATACTTTTCTAAGATCTTTTTGGAGGGAATTTTTCGTGCG
>CAXDRX010000033.1:0-11570 GCA_963991985.1 uncultured bacterium
AACAAATAGAATTGGGCGGTTTTTTAAGTGCTTTTTGGGATGGAAGTAAAGAAACAGAAGAAAAAATAAAAGAACAAACCAAAGCAACAATCCGTTGCATTCCTTTAAATCAAAAAATAGAAGAAGGAATAGATATCTTTTCGGGCAAACCCGCTCAGCAGAGAGTACTTTTTGCAAGAGCATACTAATAGAAGGTTTGTATGATTCAAAAGAACATCTTGGAGAGCAACCCTTAAAAAAACTATTGTTGGGTCAAGCCATACCTGCCTCTATTGGGTTTATGGTAATGAGTGTTTATGCTATAGTAGATACTTTTTTTGTAAGTCACTACATTGGTAAGTTGGCCATTGCATCGATCAGTATCTCCATGCCCATTGTTTTTTTAATCGCGGCCTTTGGAATGGCTATAGGGGTAGGCGGCGCATCGGTTATTTCCCGGGCCTTGGGTGCGGGGGATTTATCCAAAGCAAAAAGAGCATTTGGAACACAAATTTCACTTACTTTATTTCTGCTGGTTTTGTTCGCAGGTATCGCAAGTTTTGCAAGGAAAAATGTTTTGTATGTTTTTGGTTGCAACCAAGAAATTATGCCTCTTGCTCTTGAATATTTTACCATTGTGTCTCCAAGTATCTTGTTTTTGGGATGGGCAATGATGAGCAATAATGTATTGCGGTCTTTGAACAAGCCAAAGGTGGCGATGATGAGTTTGATTATTCCTGCTGTAAGCAATATTGTTTTGGATCCGCTGTTGATTGGGTACTACAATATGGGAATTGCCGGGGCTGCTTGGGCAACGGCCTTTGGCTATGTGAGCAGTGGAATTTTTACAGTATATTATTTCGGAACGAAAAATCTGGAGTTAAGATTTAAAGAAGCCCATTTGAATTTTGACAATGATTTGGTCAAAGAAATTTCTTCCATTGGTTTTATTACTTTGGTGAGGCAAGCTGCTTTTAGTATTCTAGCCATTTTTCTCAACAACAGTTTGAAGTACTACGGAGGAGCTACCGCCATTTCTGTATATGGGATTATCCGAAGCTTAACCTTGTTTATCTCTTTCCCGATGATTGGCATCATGCAGGGATTTATACCCATCGTTGGATTTAATTACGGCGCAAAAAAGTTTGCGCGAGTAGTGAGGGTCACTCAATTGGCAAATATTTGGAGTATTGTAACGGCTTCCTTTTTGTATTTGATTGTTTTTGTTTTTGCTGAGGCAATCACTAAATTTTTTACCCAAGATACAGTGTTAATAGAGCAAACGCCATTTGCCCTTCGTATGGTTTTTTTGGCGATGCCCATATTGGGAATTGGATTTAATGCTGGGGCTTATTTCCAGGCCATTGGAAAACCGAAAGAAGCTTTATGGCTTACCTTATTTAGGCAAGGTTTGTTTATGATTCCGCTTGTAATTGTTTTGCCAATATTTTTTGGCATTAACGGAATTTGGTTTTCTTTTCCTATTGGTGAATCCCTAGCAACTTTGATCAGTTGTTTTTGGATGTATCTAAGTTTGCGGCGTTTGGGAAAGTAAAGATTCTAAACAAGATTTCAGGAGAAAATCGGTAGAGCGGTAATCAAACTTTTCTTCAAGCAATTTGCGGGCTTTTTTACCCATCGTTGCGCTCGTCTCTTTTTTCAGGTATAACAGAATGGCCTTTTTATAACTTTCTAAGTCGTAAAAAATACTGCCGATGTCATTGCCTTGAATAAGGTCTTTTTGTGGACGACAATCGGAACTGATGATCGGCAAGGAGCCATACATATATTGAAAGATTTTATTTGCTATACCGCTTTCATGCTGCTTGTTTTTTTCCAATGGCGACAAGGCAACATCTGAAAGTGTTAGATAGCTTTCCAAATCATTTAAGTTTATCCATGGTACATGACAAAGACATCCTTTTTTGGACAGAAAATTCATTTGTTGTTGAATTTCATGTTTTTCAGATTTATCTATAGGACCAATCAGCAATAAATTTACCTTAATACCTTCCTCATGAAGTTCCCTGAAAACTTTTAAGGTTAACTGAATTCCTCTTCTTTTGGCTATAACGCCAAAATATACAAAAGTTGGATCATTTATTCCTTTCCAAGAAATTTTTATCTTTTCCTTTTTTTGTGATGCTTCAAAATCACCAATATCCAAAGTGTTTGGCAATACAACGAAACGCTGATTTTGTAGTTCTTTGTACTTTTTTTGTAAATCATCTTGAAAGCTTTTGCTTAAGGTAACGATGGCTTGAGCACAAGCCATAAAGCTTTTTTCTTTTGTCTTCCATTTTTTTGCATTGAAAAGCCATTTTGTTAGGTTGCTTTTATTGGCACCATAGTGCGTGACAGCTTCGGGGTAATTTTCATGCAAATCCAAGATTAAATGAGCTTTACTCCCACATTTTTTAATGGCATTTGCACATGGTTTGCTGAGATACAAATCGTGAACATGAAAAATAGCTACTTCATATGATTTTAGAAATTTGCAGGCCCAATGGGTGAGCAAAAGCCCGTAGATATTTGTTCTTCCGTCTACTATCTTGAGCCCGTTTCGTAATCTTTTGGACAGTTTGATTCTTTTGATTGGATAGGGAAGAATAGAGTCATTTTTTTTATCAGAGGGATGGTATTCAAAACACAATACTTTTATCTCGAAACCAAGCCTTTGGTATTGAGATATTTGTTTTTTTACGCGTACATCGTGATTGAGATTGTTGTCTACAAAAATGCCTATGGTTTTATTCATCTCTAAGAAAAGGTTGAAAGGTGTCGAACCAAATGCTCAGATTGAGCATTTTTGCAATTTCTTCATTTTTAAAATTATTCAAATTTGATTCGGTAATCGAATATTTTTTTCCAAGTTTTGGCAAAATAGTTGAATCTCTTATCGTCTTTAAAACGTATGTTTTTAGCGGCCCTTTGAAATAAAATTCAGTTGGATTTTCCCATCCCATTTTATCTTTTCTCCAAACAATTTCTTGGGGCAATTTTTCAATCATTGCTTTTCTTGAAATGGCTTTGGTCCAGCCGTCGGCGATCAGCACATTTTTTTCAATACCCAACAAAAACTCAACCAATTTATAGTCCAAGTAGGGGGTCCTTGATTCAACTGAATAGGCCATGGAATTTCTGTCTAAATAATGAATCAAGTTGGATAAATTGTGGTTGATGTCGTAGATCAATCTCTCTTGCAAATTAAGTCCAGTTAAAAAGGGCTTTTTGGCAACAAGAAGATAAATGGTTTTAAAGATTGGGTTGGAAAAAAACGCCCTAAAGGGTTTCAAACGCAAACCTTTTTTTATCAAAGGTTTTGCTCTTGGAATGGTCAACAATTGCTCGATCTCAGCGCTGTCAATTTTTTTTGCATGAATAAAATAATTGGGCAAATACTTTAAATAACCAGCCAGAATCTCATCGGCCCCTTGTCCATCTAGAGTAACTTTAACATCTGATTTTCCAACGAGTTTGAAGGTATTGTAGGCTGCGATCATAATTCCGTTGGGTGGTGTGTCGTGGATATAAATGAGGTTTTGATGATCTTTTATTAGCTCATCCAATTTGGGTTCTATTTTATGAGAAGTTAAACCCAACAAATTGACCAACTGGTCAATAAATTCGGATTCATCGGCAAATTTTGATTCTTCTTTGTTGTAGACAGTCGAGAATGTATGTTGCTCTAGTTGTGTGTTTTTCCGTAGCTCACGAACCATCGCCACAATTGCGCTGCTGTCCAAACCTCCGGACAGAGCCGACCCAACTTTCACTTTTGACCGAAGCCGAAGCGATACAGATCTTTTAAATAAATTCAGGTAATCTTTTGTGGCATGATCAGATTTTATTTTTGGCAGCTTATTTATGTCCCAAAAAACTTGAGCGGTTTTAGGATGAAACAAAGAGAGGTCCGATAGAGAAAATGTTTGAATGGAGGCCTTTGGAAATCGATAGATGTCTGTAAATAATGTTTCCTTTTTGTATTCAGATGAACCATATTTCAAATAAGCAATACATTCTTTATTGTCGATACCAATGTCAAACAACTTTGATTTTAGAATACTCTTAATTTCTGAAGCAATGGCCAATTTGCCATTTTGAAAGCAGTAATAAAGAGGCTTAATCCCAAAACGATCGCGCGATAAAAAAACGTTTTGTTTTTCTAAATCAATAAGACAAAAAGCCCACATGCCATTAAAGTGTTCGACGCATTTTTCTCCCCACTTTTTGTAAGCTTCAACGATTACCTCAGAGTCGTTATTTGCTTGGAAGTTTAGGTTTTGAGCGATTTCCAGATAATTATAAATTTCTCCATTGAAAACCAACAAAAATCGATTGTCTTTGAGCATGGGTTGATATCCGGTATCTTCAACATCCATGATGGATAATCTTCTATGGGCCAGAAAGAAGTGGGATGAAATTGCTTGTTCAATTTTTTCATGATTTTGGTTTTTGGAGTCTTTTCCAGAATAATTTTTTGGGACTAATTTATTGTCCAGACCAACATAGCCTTCATCGTCGGGGCCGCGATGTTTTATGGCATCATTCATTCTTTGTATGTCAATACCATTAAATTTTTGATTGTTGGAGAGAAGAACATTAAATCCACACATCTGCTTTAGATACTTTGAACGGGTTGCGTAATGGAAATCAATTGTTGAAGATTAAGAGAGCTATAAGGTGCTCCTTTTAACACTTTTCTCCAATCTCTTGAGGTATATCGTCCTCCCTTAGAATGGTAATTTTTGAATATAGGTTTCAGTGAATCTTGGTAACCAAAGTGTTCAATGATCTCCATAAATGTCATGGATGGGTAATTAAATTTATCTGCATATCTATCGTGAATTTTAAGACCTTTTGCGGCGGAAAAAAGTTGCTTAATGTTGTCATTCAATTCTTTATTGTTGGCATCCACGATTCCGTCATTTGAGGAGATACTCCAGCTTTTGGGTCTTTTGATGGTTTTTTTTCGATGGTTGTTGTTTCGAAAATTCTTTTCAATTTCATCTTCTTCCAAAGAAAGCTTTGGGTTGATTGTCACCAAGATATTTTTGACCGTTCTCCAAGGATTTTTAATCAAATCTTCATATCGAATGCTCATTACATTTTGGTTTTGACTCATGGCAATGAACAGATAGGCTTCGACAAACCAATTTATTAGACTAGCTTTTTTTGAAAAACCTCGATTAAGCATGGAGTTAAAAACATAAATTGGGTTTCTAATGACAAAGAGGTACCATCCATTTTTGAAATGTTGTAGATAATTTCTAGCGTAATGGTTGTTTTCTGGTGTTTTCTCAAAAAAAATCCCGCCTTGTTTCGATTCTTTAGAGAAATAATCATTGGCTAATTTTTGAACAAAAGAGTTCAAATCATCATTGGCCAAACGTTCTTTTAGGTAGGATTTGTTTAAGCTATAATGTTTTAAGTTATGGAAATATGGACGATTTCTAATTTTATAGGGGGTTGGACATAGCGCAAATTTGTGTAAGCAGTTCTCAGGACTTTTTCCATAAATGGTGGGATTGGCAAAAAGGCACAATTCAGGGCCACACATTGAAATATTTTGGGCATCCAATATATCTGCCAACAAGGTGCTTCCAGAACTTGGGCAGCATCCAATCAGGCATACCTGATTTTTTTGGTTTATTTTTTTCATTCGCTAACCAATCAACCCTTCCAAAATGTCCCCAACAAAATAAGATACAATTGCGGCCAATGCGCCTAAAGATAGGGTTTGAAAGACTGCTCGAAATAAATTCGTTTTGGTAATTCTTGCCTTCATCCACCCAATCAATGCAAATCCGATACCTGTAAAAATGCTTGTCCATAAAAATAAATTGCTCGGAAAAGAATAAAGATAGTCCCAAACATATACCAATAGTGGTATCAGCCCAATGGCAATGAACGAGAGATAGGTAACAAAACCCATCATGAAAGGAGATTTTGTCTCTTCTTGCATTTCAAGTTCTTCTTTCATCATTACTTCTACCCACCTGTCTTTATCTGAAGTAATCACGTCTACTATCTGATCTAGAAGCTTGCCTTCAAATCCTTTTGCTTGGTATATTTCGCGTATTTCCTCTTTCTCTTTTTCAGGCAGATTGTCAACTTCCCAGTACTCTAGATCTTTGTGTTTTTGGTAATTGTCTTTTTCTGACTTAGTGGAAAGATATGCTCCGATACTCATTGCAAACCCGTCCGCGAGCAAATTGGCAAAGCCAAGAATTATGATTACCGAGCTATTGAAACCAGCTCCAACAGAACCTGCTACTACGGCGAATGTAGTTACACAGCCGTCAATTCCACCGTAAACAAATTCGCCAAGATAGTCACTTAAATGGCCAAATCGCGAGTTGGTTTTGTGAATGATACTTTCGTCGTGTTTCATATTTTATAATTTTTGATCTTGACCCCATGACTCAATTTCTTTTTTGGAATATAAATCTGGGAAAAAAATCCGTTTTTGGTAAGCAGGATGCATATATTTTTGCCAATCACTTCCTCCAGTTGCAGCTCCTGTTCCGATATATTGTTTTGCTGTTTGATAATGGCTGATTACCCAAGTGATGTTAACAGTTTTGTCAAAATGTTTCATTTTTTCAATAAGGTTTGTGTTTTTTTTGTCTTTCTCAGAAAGTTGCAAGTAAGCATTCCATAGGTTTTTCCCTTGATATGAATCATTCAAAGTCTTTTGAAGGGAGTTGCCATATTTTTCTAAAAAGTTGGTAAGCAGAGGAGATTTTTCTTTTTGATTGGATGTTTTTCCTGCGGATTGCCAATAAAGTTTATCAAGAAGATTTTTTGGATTCAGATGATCAACATTTCTTAAGCTGAGTTCTACCAAATTTTTTGGATGGGTGCTTTGCAACTCAATCAATCTGTACTGAAAACTTTGAAATCCACTGGCGGGGGTTAATGTATCTCTAAATTGTAAATATTGTTCTAATTCCATGCCATTTTTCATAATGGTAAAAGATTGACTTAGGGCATCAAAATATCGAGTAATTCTATTGAAACACTTTAACAAAGCACTGGCCAATTCTTCTTTGATTTGAAAAAAATGATTGATTTCCCAAAGAATCAATTTGAAATACAATTCGGTAATTTGGTGATAGATCACAAATACCATTTCGTCAGGGAAGTTTGTCCTAGGTTGCTGTAAGGAAAGGAGAGCCTCGGTATGAATGTAATCCCAGTAAGTGATGTCCCGTGCATGAAGCAGGCCAGATAAACGGGTACTTATTTGTTCTTCTTTGCCATCAAATTTTTTCCTTAATTTTTCAATAATATTTTCAGTTTTTTGGGACATTCAACTATTGTTTTACACGTTCCACATAGTCACCATTTCCTGTATTGATGCGAACAAATTCTCCTTCTTTTACAAAAAGTGGAACATGAACGATGGCCCCTGTCTCTAGGGTAGCAGGTTTGGTGGCATTGGTGGCGGTGTCGCCTTTTACACCGGGTTCTGAGTAAGTAATTTTCAGGACTACTTTTTCAGGAGCTTCTGCCATAATTGGGTTTTCATCATCAAAAAATACTTTCAAGTTCATTTCTTCTTTTACAAATTTCAGCGCTTCACCAACCATGTTTTCGGGGATGCTAATTTGCTCATAAGTTTGTGTATCCATCAACACAAGGTTGTCCCCATCTTTGTATAAATATTGCATTTCTTTTTCTTCAACGCGAACCAACTCAATGTTTTCTCCTGACCGAAATCGATGGTCCATTGATTTTCCGGTAATCGCATTTTTCATTTTTACTTGATAAAACGCTCCACCTTTTCCAGGCATGGTGTGTTGGTAATCCAAGACGATGCAGAGCTGTCCATTGTGGCGAATGAATGCCCCTCTACTTAAATCGGAAGTATTTGCCATTTCTAAACAAAAAAAAGGAATATTCTCTAATGTATTTTACTTGAGATAATATTGTAGCATAAAGTTTTGGAAAAATTAAGGAGATGTGCCAACAAATTTTTGTGGATAGGTCCGCTTGGCATCCTATTCTCGCTGATCTTTAAATATTTTCATTTGCAGGGAACCTTACTTCTGTTGTCTACTTCTTGCTTGGTGTTTTTTTTGGGCGTAGCCCTCAAACTTGAACAATCCAAACATGGTTTAGGACTCTTATTGCTGTTTTCTTGGGTTTTGTTTTATCGAAGCGGCCAAATGCCACTTCGGGCGGAGGAGCCCAGAAGAGCAGTTGTGAGTATAGAAATGATGTTGAATCAAGACTTTGTGGTTCCAAAGATTCACGGCTACCCTTATCTCAACAAACCGCCAATGTTTAATTGGATGCAGGTGCTAAGCTTCAAAATTTTTAGGAGTTTTGGGCCATTTGCTGCGCGCTTCCCTGGCTTAATTTTTCTGATCCTGACTGCTTTGATGACCGTTTGGTTTCACAAAAAATATTTTGGGCAAATTAATTATCTCGTTGCTTTGATTTTTTTGGGCACTTCTGATCTGTTGTTTTATGGAGCGGTCAATGCCGGCGAAATAGATCTTTTTTATACATTTATTTCTGCCGTTCAGTTGTTCTCCCTGCTGATTTATTCCAAGCAGAAAGGTCCTTTTTGGTTTTTGTTGAGTTTTGTTTTCATGACCATTGGTTTTTTGACAAAAGGATTTCCGAGCATACTGATGCAAGGGATTTCGGTAGGGCTTATTTTTTTGATTCGATTGAAAAGGCAAAGACCAAAGTGGATCCATTTGTTTTTTGGTTTACTTATTTCTTTGGTGATACTCGGAGGATACTTTTGGCTATATGGAAGAAAGGCAGATGCCTGGGTTTATCTGGTAAATCTCGTTGGTGAATCTCAAGATAAGGCGAGACATTCTGCTGGCGGTTTTGTTGGCGTTTTAGCGCTCATATTTAAGAATGTTTTAACCTTTCTTAAGTTATGTCTTCCTTGGATTGTTGTTCCAATTGTGTGGAAGGTTCAAAAAAAGCCAATGAAAATCAATAAAGATTTTATCTTTTGCTTTTGGATTTTGGCTGCCAATTTATTTTTCTACCTTGTTTCTGGAACTTTAAAAGAAAGGTATTTGTACCCTTTTCTTCCTTTGATTTCTTTATTGTTTTACCTATTTTATTCTCAAAATGGTTCAACCAAATGGCTTCAATATTTTTTTCTTTTCATCATTTTGGCTCGTTTTGTATACAACGAGGCGGTACTTCCCCTACAAGCCCAAGGGATTGAAAAGGATAAAATTTATGATTTTGCTCATCAGGTAACAGAAGAAACAAAAGGCAAGCCCGTTTTTTATGGAGAAATAATGACCAAGGATTTAACATTTTTGTCTTACAACAAAACCATTCACACGCCAACACCGATAAGGTATGAACTGATTTATCAGCTTAGTTCAACCAAAAAAATGCCTATCCTTTACAAAAAAGTGCCTGAAAAAGGTGATTATTTTTTGACATTTGCAAACAAAGAGGAGGAGGGAATTGTGAAATATTTTGATCATTGGGCCCAAAAAGAGCTAATTCTTAAAAAATTTTGAAACAGATTTTTCGAATAATCAATTTGGTTGGCAATTACAAAGGCAGAATTGCTGCATTTTTTTGTTTTAATCTTATAGCAAGTTTTTTTGCCCTTTTTTCCCTTGCTGCGATTGTCCCTTTTTTGGAGTTGATATTTAATCAAGAATCATTAGAAGCTTTGCCCAAACCGTCAATCGGCCAGACCAAGGAATCTGCTTTGCTTCTTTTTGATTATTATCTTAAGCAATTTATTATTCAAAAAGGCAAGCTATATGCCCTTTATTTCTTTTCTGGGTCGATTGTTTTGATGTTTTTGTTCAAAAATGTTTTCAACTACTTAGCGTTATACAATTTAGCCTATTTGCGCACTTCAGTAGTAAAGGATTTGCGCAAAAATCTGTTTGTAAAATTACAGTCATTGCCACTCCTTTTTTATGGAAAAGCGAAAAAAGGAGATTTGATATCTCGGGCCTCAAATGATGTCAAAGAAGTGGAGTGGAGTTTGCTCGGCGCCATTGAGATGACATTTAAACATCCGCTTTACATTGTCATCTATTTTGCTACATTATTTTATACCAGTTGGCAATTGACCCTTTTTGTTCTCGCTGTTTTACCAGTGAGCGGGTTGCTCATAAGTAGATTGGGAAAAAAACTTAAAAATGCTGCTAATTTGGGCCAAGCAAAGTTGGGCGAAGTGATGATTGCCTTTGAAGAATTGATTGGAGGAATAAAAATTATAAAAGGGTTTTCCGCAGAAAAACAAAACTTAAGTCGTTTTGATCGCTTCAATGATGGGCATTTTCGTCTAATGCTAAAATTGCATAGAAAAGAGTTTGCTGCATCTCCTTTAAGCGAATTTATGGGGTCTCTTGTAATTGCATCAATTTTGGTTTTTGGAGGCAGCCTCATCCTCCAACAAAGTGTTGGCTTGGACGGAAAATTTTTTATTGCCTATATTCTTGTTTTTTCTCAGTTGTTAACGCCCATAAAAGCCATGAGTGAATCTTTCTTCAGAGTGCAAAAAGGAATTGCTAGTTTGGAAAGAATCGATCTTATTTTAAGCAAAAAAGATCAAGAGAAAATACAAAAAACAACTTTTGAGTTTCCAAAGAAAGTGGAGAAAGTTACTTTTAAAAATCTACATTTCCGCTATGAAAAGGACTGGGTGATCAAAGGCGTAAATCTTGAAATAGGGTCGGGAGAAATGGTGGCGCTAGTAGGCCCCTCGGGAAGTGGGAAAAGTACTTTGTTGGACTTATTGCCTAGGTTTCACGAACTTGAAAAGGGACTGATTGAAATCAATGGAATGGATATAAAAAAATGGCCTCTATTTTTGCTTAGAGAAAGAATAGGAATAGTTACTCAAGAACCAATTTTGTTTCATGATTCGGTGATCAATAATTTGATTCTGGGCAAAACCGAAGCAACCATGGAAGAAGTGATTGCTGCAGCAAAAATTGCCAATGCCCATGATTTTATTTGCCAACTACCCTCTGCTTATGATACTGTAATTGGTGATCGGGGGAGCACCCTTTCAGGAGGTCAAAAACAAAGAATTAGTATTGCCAGAGCCATCCTTAAAGATCCTGAAATTCTCATCTTAGACGAAGCCACATCTGCTTTGGACAATCAATCCGAAAAGTTGGTACAAGATGCATTGGAAAAAATTATGATTAATCGAACATCCATCGTTGTTGCGCATAGGTTGAGTACTATTCAAAACGCCAACAGAATTTATGTTTTGGATAAGGGAATGATTGTGCAACAGGGCAAACACCAAGATCTGATTGAAACTCCAGGTGTCTACCAGTCTCTTTATAAACTAGGCAGTTGGGTTTAGAAATTTGGACTAAAACTATATTTACTATAGAAATTGAATATTTCATTTACTGCTTCATCGGCAGTTTCCACCACTTTGAACAAATAAATATCTTCGGGGCTGATGGTTTTTTCTCTTTCAATCAAAACTTCTTTCATCCAATCTATAAGACCTTGCCAAAAGGATTTACCAACAAGAATAATCGGAAATTTAGCCGTTTTCTGAGTTTGGACGAGGGTTAGTGCTTCAAACAATTCATCCAAGGTGCCATAGCCACCAG
>CAXDRX010000034.1:0-11518 GCA_963991985.1 uncultured bacterium
CTGCTTTCCAAGGGACTACTACTTTCCTTAAAAAATGAAGAGTATGGCTTTCTTAAAATATTGTCTACTGCGGTAGAGCAAATGAGCGAGGGCGAATTGTTGCAGTTGGAAAAAGCAAGGAAAATAGACACTTCGGAAGAAATCTACTATGAAGTCATACAGAAAAAAACAGCCTCTCTATTGTCTTCTTGCTGTGCCATAGGAGCTTCGAGTACGACACAGGATGAAAGCACATTGGAAAAAATGGCAAAGTTTGGAGAAAAAATTGGCCTGGCTTTTCAAATCAAAGATGATTTATTTGATTATGGAACACGAAATGTAGGGAAACCACTGGCAAAAGATTTGAAGGACAAAAAGCTAACTCTTCCGCTATTGCATTCCTTAAAAGTAAGTGCACCTGCTACCAAAAGAGAGATCATTCGAACCATTAAAAAAGGCAAACAAGCAAAAGACTATCAACGTCTCATAGCTATTGTAGAAAAAGAAGGAGGAATTGAATACGCCAAGAAAAAAATGAATCAATTTTTAGAAGAAGGCCTGTCGATTCTTCATTCCATACCCAATAAAAAAAGTACCCAATATCTCGAAACATTGGTACGCTATGTTGTAGAAAGAGAAAAATAGTTTAGGGCAACAATCCTTTTATTTTAGCAATAAGGTCTTCTTTTTGGGCAGGTTGAAATCCTTTTTGGGTCAAAACCAATTGCCCTTTTTTATAAAACATCAAAAATGGAATGGATTCTATTTTAAAATGCTGGGTGATAAAGCTTTCCTCATCTACATCAATCTCTACTATGCCAAGATTTTCTTTTCCCAAACTGGTTTGCAAAGAATCTAAGATGGGCGAAAGCAATCTGCACGGGCCACACCACTTGGCTTTAAAATCAAAAATTACAACATTCTTCATTTTGCTTAGACGATTAAACTCTTTCACACTCATACTTCCTTGGGTTTTACTTTTGTTCAAGGGATACTTCTTCGAAGTCCAAAGCATTAATCCACCTTCCAAATCAAAGATCTTTTCGAATCCCATGGCTTGTAATTTTTCGGAGGCCATATGGCTTCTTCCTCCTGATTTACAATAGACCAAAATGGGTGATTCTTTGTCAAAATCTTGCATTCGATCATTAAAACTGGATGAATAAACATCAACATTTTGGGCATTTTGAATACTTCCGGATAGATATTCACTGCTCGTTCGCACGTCTACAATTTGTAAGTTTTTCTTGATGTTGATCAATTCCCTTGCCTTTTCTGGACTGAGCCGTGTAACGGACTTTTTTTGAGTCATCCCCTTTTGGCAAGCCGAAATAAAGAGGACTGTACAGGAGAGGAAAAGTTTAATTTTTCTATGCATTGTAAGCCAAAACTGCTTCAATGATACGACGATTGTTTGACAAACGTGGCACCTTGTTTTGTCCACCAAGTTTTCCCATACTTTTAAGCCAGTTGTAAAACGTATTTTGAGACAATACCTTAACTTGCGGTGCTTTCATGGCAAGATTCCCGCTTCTTTTGGCCTCATAATCAGAATTGACCTCCTTTAATTTTTCATCAAGACATTGTGAAAAATATTCTAAGTTTTGGGGCACCTGATTAAATTCAATCAGCCACTGATGGCCACCTGAATTTCCTCCCTCTATGTAAATGGGTCCAACGGTAAACTCGTGGAAAGAAGCACCTGTTTTTTGGCAAGCGTATAAAATCGCTTCTTCGGCATTGTGAATCATAAGTTCCTCTCCAAAAGCATTGATAAAGAGTTTTGTTCGACCGGTAATTTTGAATCGGTATGGATTTTTCTCTGTAAAAACAATGGTGTCACCCAAATCATATCGCCACAATCCCGAGTTTGTACTAATGAGCACCGCGTATTCTTTATGGATTTCTACCTGATCCAAAAGAAATGTTTTGGGATGTTGGTCACCATAATGCTCCATAGGAACAAATTCGTAAAAAATACCATAATCTAGCATCAAAAGCATGTCCCTATCCAATTCTTGTTGCATACCAAAAAATCCCTCTGAGGCGTTATAGGCTTCCATAAATTTCATGTTTGGATGGGCAATAATGTTTTCAAATTCCTCACGGTAAGGACGAAAGTTCACCCCACCGTGAAAGTACAATTCCAAGTTGGGCCATAGCTCAGCGATGCTTGTGCAACCAGAAATTTCCAAAAGTCTTTTGAGCAAAAGCAAAGTCCATGTTGGAACACCTGAAATATTTGTGACATCCTGTTTTACCACGGCTTGTGCCATGGCTTCTATTTTATTTTCCCAATCCAACATCATCGCTACCTTGGGACTGGGCGTAGAAATAAGATTGATATAAAAAGGCAAATTGGTCATCATTACAGCACTTAGATCACCCGTATAGGAATGGTTATTCAGCTTGTTGATGGATTTGCTGCCGCCTATAAATAAAGACTTTCCTGTAAAAATTTTTGACTCCGGGTATTCGCTAAAATAAAAGGTAAGCATGTCTCGCCCACCCCGAAAATGACAGGACTCTAGCGTTTCAAAACTCACCGGAATGTATTTGCTTTTCTCAGAGGTTGTGCCGCTAGATTTTGCAAACCATTTGATTTCAGAAGGCCATAAAATATTTTGTTCCCCTTGAAGGTTTCGACTGATGTAAGGCTTTAAACTTTCATAATTTGCATTGGGCAAACGGTTTGAAAATTCGGAATAACTAAGTATTGATGCAAAATCATATTGCTTGCCATAAACTGTATTTTGCGCCAATTTTAGCAAATCAAAAAGGGCATCAATTTGCGTGTCCATTGGACGTTCAATGCTCTGATAAATTTGTGGCAAACGCTTTCGCATATACCATCCAACCAAAGAGTTTACAACACCCACAACAAGTCTTTAGCCAAAAGTAATTAAAATTTTTCATGCACCCACCATTGCCTAGCATTGGGATAATTTCCTTAGTATTGTCATCATAAATATGCTACTGGAAAGATGATTGTTCTCCCATGGATCATTGTACTTCTAAGCCTAATTTACTTGGTCCTGTTGTTTCAGCAAATCCACTGGTGCTGGTTGTTCGGCATCTTGGCTTCTGCCTTGTCTTACTTTGTTTTTCAGCCGAAGCTATTTTTTGAAAGCCTTTTGTATCTCTATTATGTAGGCATAGGAATATACGCTTGGTGGATGTGGCAAAAGAAAGGGATTAAAAAGAACAGCAAGATAAAAAAGCTTTCTTTTCAAAAACATTTGGTTCTATTGGTTTTGCAGTTCGTTTTGATTGGTTTTTTAGGATACTACTTTGCCATGAACAAGGAGCGCCTTCATCCCTTTGTAAGCGAAAGACCTTTTGCTGACGCTTTTACCACTATTTTTAGTATTGTAGCTACCTTTTTGGAAGCACAAAGATTTTTGTATTCATGGCTCTATTGGATTGTCATCAATTTTTTTTCGGTCTGGTTGTATGCGCAAGTGCAGGAACCTGTCTTGGCCGGACAAATGGGCCTTTACGGAATTCTTTCCATTTGGGGCTTTGCACGCTGGAAAAAGCTATCGCAATAGTTTTAATGTCCCATAGCGGTAATTCACGTCACCATTGTAGGCTCGAATTTTTATTTGGTATCGGTAAGTGCCCAATGGTATGTTCTTCCCGGTCCATGGTTCATTTTCTTGACCATCAAAAATCCTTTGACCCCAGCGATTGAAGATACTGATTTGATAGGTTTGAATGCCCATGCCATAGGGTTTAAAGCCTTCATTTATTCCATCAAAATTTGGACTAAACGCATTGGGAATGTATAAGGTAGCCAAAAAGTGAATTCGAATATTTTTTGACAAACTATCGGAACAACCCTTTTCGGTGGTAAGTATTTGTGTGATGGTATAATCCCCACTATCCTTAAATTGATGGGAAAATTGTTCCGAAGGATAGAAGGAGCCATCGCTGATTTTGTACTCAATTTGAGTGGCGCCCGAGGACTTATTGATAAATTGTATATTGGCATTCAGAATATCCGTTTCTTTGGGCGAAAAATCAAAACCAGGAACAGGCAAAGGGTATATTTCAACTGTTTTGCTTGTGGTATACTTACAATTGGGAAGCGTTTCAAAATTCAATTCAATAAGAAACTTTCCGCTTTGTGCATAAGTATGCCAAAATTGGTTTTTGTTGCTGACTTGGTTGCCATCTCCCAAATCAAATATGGACTTGGTTATGGGGACGGCCAATCCCGTTGAGCGATTTTTTATTTCTATTGGATTGCCCTCACACAAACTATCGACACCAATTTCAGCTTGCACCTTATTTTTTATTGTCAATTCCCTGATCAGAGTGTCTTTGCAACCAAAAGCGTCCTCTACGGCAAGTTTGATTTGGTAAGTACCTGTATCTAGGTAAGCGTATTCAAAACTATCCAAGACAGCAAATTGACCATCTCCCAAATCCCAATGTACTTTTTGGTTTTGGGCAACAAATCGAACCAAATTGTCTGCACAAGGAAAACTCAATTTTGCCATTGCGCTAGGTTTAGGAATCAGCTCAAAGGGCAACAAGGTGTCTGTAAAACAACCATTTTTCGCTTCCGTAATCAACTTTACTTGATAATTGCCCGCAGGCAATTTCCGTTGCCAACGCAACTGCCTGCTTGTATCTTTTTGAAAAATCCAAGCAAGCGATTGAAACGAATCCTTGGGTTGGGGATTTGCCTCCCAAGCAAAGCTTTCATTTTCGCAATTGCCCAAAAATTCAACTTCGGATTCTACCAAAGATTTCACCCAAAATTTCTTTGCTACTGTATCGGTGCATCCATATTGGTTCTCCGCAAAAAATTGGAGCTCTTGTTGCCCTGCATTTTTTGGAATGAGCTTTAAACAGAATGAGTCATTGAAAGTTTGCTGACCCCAAAGCCACTGTATATTCTGTCCTTTTTTTCTTGGAAATTCTGTCAGATTGTAGGCCTCTAAGGTGTCGCCCAAACAAATATTGGCCACGCTAAAATTGGCCAATGGAAGGGGAAACACGTCCAAACTTTGCGTGAATGTATCTTTGCACCCATATTGCGTTTGCACTTCCAGGCTCATCAAAAATTTTCCAGTATCACGATGAACTATTTTTAATTGTTGTGAGGTATCAAAAATCTGTCCATTCAAACGCCAAACAAATTTGGTGAGGGAATCCATGCTGGTGCTTTGCGAAAGATAGTGAATACTGTCGCCAAAGCACTTTTCTTCATACACATAGCTTGCCTTGGGCTTTGGGTAAACAACAAGGGTGTCCAAAGTATAAGCCTCACAACCAAATGGAATACGCGAAGCCAATAAAATTTCCTTTTGTCCAGGACTCATCCATTTTGTGTGCAGCGTATCCCCTGCAATAGAATCATTTTGGATTCGCCAATAATGCGCAAGTGGACCGCCAAAAGAAGTGGTGGCAAAATAACTTGTGGGTTGAAATTGACAATCATTGGTAAGCCTCATTTGGGGTTTGGGGGCTTCATAAATTTTAATGGTGTCTTGGATGCTGTCTTGACATCCTTTGTTGTCAATAAACCACAAAGAGATGGGTGTTTTTCCCGCGCTATCCAATAGCGTTTTGGGAGAAAGGCTAGTAAAGCTGTCTTTTCCAATTTTCCAAACAATTGCACTCAAGGAATTGCTGTATTGACTTGTATTTTTTGGCTCAATCCATTGGCCTACACAGGCGTCATCGAGGTCGAATTGGGCTTTTGGATTTTTGTTGACCCGAACAAAAACAGAATCATACAAATAACAGCCTGTTGGATCTGTAACAGAAACAAAAAACTTCTTACTCGTATGGATATTTGCATAAGGACGTGTGAAATAAGGATCGCTTAAACTATCTTGTGGAGTCCATTGATATTTTTTTATCCTTCCGACACCCCCCGAGGCCACATTGCCAATACGTATAGGAAAACCCTGGCACATGTCTGCTGTATCTTTCATGTCAATGACAATGGCCGGAAACACAGTAATGTATGCCGAATCAACACTCTTACAATCCCCTCGATTGGTTTCCAACTTCACCAAGTACCGTACATTGGCAGTAGTCAAATTTTTTGCAGTAAAGCGGGCCAAGCTACTATCCACTTTGTCAATTCTTAATGTGTCGTTCCATGTATACCGATACCACTCCGGTGACCTCAGACCAATGGCCAAGGGATCATAGCTACAAATGGTTGTATCCGAACGCACATTTTTCAAGGTTATGGTTCCTACTTTTTCTGTTGTCTCCTCGCACAGGCAACTTTTGGCATCGATATACAACAGTAAATGGCAAGCTTGATCTTTGTAGAGATGATGGAGCATTTGCCGGTTAAGGGTCTGATTTTTTTTAATTTCCAGACCAATGGTATCAATCATTAAAATGCTGTCTTTGTCATCTACCCTACCATTTTTGTTCCGATCATAAACCAATCGGACACCCAAAGGAATGCCTTTTTCTTTGACCACTCCCCGATTGGTAATTTTATAATCAATTTGGGCCATCTCTTTTCCATTTTTCATTTGCGAAATTGCCTTTGTAAATTGTAAATCATACACACTTTTTTTCACCGAGTCCAGCACAAATTGATCGCTGGTGTTGACAAAAATTTTGCATTGGGTATTGTTTTTTACACAGGTAACGGATTGCATGACTACTGCCTGCATGTACAAAGGCACTTGCCCACATGCCATTTCCTCCGAAACCAAATACGTAGACAATTGGAAATGGCTACTATCTCCAGCGGCCAAGCCCAAAGGAATGTCCATCAGATAGCGATTGTTGCCTGCAGATGTATCGTACACAATTTTTTGAACTCCATTGTGCAAATTCACTGTTTTTGAAGGATTGATATAAAACCCTTTGGGAACGGTAAACAAAATTTTGTCTGTAGACGAAGTACTGTCTGGTCCCAAATTCAAAAACTTCACGGTGGTATTGTCTTGATAATTGCAAGCATCCAATGCACTCATCGTAAATTTTATTGAAGAATAATACGGTTGTTTTACCCCTTTAATTTCAATGGGCTTTCCTGCAGTGATGCCCGCATACACCGGAAGGCCACACTTCAAATATCCACCCGGCCTAAGCATAAAAAAACTACCACTTATAAAATTACAGTTGGTATTGATTTTGAATTTGAGTTTGGCTGATGAACGTTGTCCATCAATATTTTCCAAACCGTTCTTTTTCAGCAACGAATCGTAAGGATCTAGGGCAAAACGATAGACATTGGTTGCTATCTTTTTTGCATTTCGTACCAAAGAAGAATCTTGGGCAGACTTATAAAAAAGCCATAGGGAATCGGAAAGCTCCATACCCGGTTGCAAATAAATGTCTATGAAAGAACTATAAACATTGGACTTTCCAACATTGGAAAGTTCTAAAACATAACTTTGCATGGAGCACAAATCCACCGTTTTGTTGCTGTCGTTCAAAGCAATTTCCAAACGGGTATTCAAAACTTTGTAGGCCAAATTGACTTTGGAAAATTGACAATCATAATCAGACAATGAATCCGGATATTGAGCACAATCCCAACCAGCCAAAAGATCAAAGTTGTTGGCAGAACAACCCGAAAATTTCACTTTCACTTCAAATTGTTTTTGGGTTTGAGCGCCCAAGCTTCCATAAATAAAAATATCGTTTTGACGCTTGAGCACTTGCTTGGTAGACAAATCTTTGATTTGCAAAAGCTCAACCCCAGAAGATTTGGGTAGGCCAAAAAACAACTTCTCTGCAAGTCCCAACCTGTTGGAATTGGAAACACTCACAATCCATACAGCTGTATCGGTAGAAGGATTTACTTCTTGCACTTGGGCAAGCATAGCCACCGTGGCTTTTTCAATATTTACTCTGTCGGGAGAATTGCTCGAAAAAATGGTGTCTAAACCTTTACCCAACTGATTTTTCTGTCGAAAAACAAAAGAATAATTGACCGTATTGATCCCTGCATTGGCCACACAGTTGGTCACTATTTTGGGCTGAAATACGCCGTGGAATCCATCATCACTGAGTAAAAAATCTCCGCCTTTGTGCGAAAACAATGAATCCAAATCAAAAACAACTTGGTGATTGGGCAAAATTGTATCCGGGAAAAGTTGGGCTTTGTATTGCGTACGTATGCTGCCAATCCCTTTGGTACCATAATGCCACATTCGGGCTTCTGTGCAAGAAAAACCCGGGGGCAAATGGACAATCACTTTTTCTATTTGTGCCCAGTTTCTGTATTCATAAGGGAAAATGTCATTGCCCGCATAATTGGAACAACAAGGACCCAAACCCAAATAAAAATTTTGGCTGATGTATTGGTCTTTACATCCTGAATTGTTGTAAGTATTGGGCCCCCAATTGGTGAAATAGTAGCCCACCAAATTGAGCCGCTCCGAAAAAGTATCGCATTGATATCTTTGATTGTTTGGAGGATTGCTTACCGTAGAGACAAAAAATCGGTTGTCGAATTCCATCTCTCCTATGTTCCCTCCATAGTTTCCATTGACAATATAGAGCACTTCAATTTCTATACTGTCGCCATTTTGATATTTGAATCGGGTGGGCAATCGACCCCCGCCATTGGTCAAACCGGCATAACTTAAATCATAAACAAAAGTGCGATTTTGCCCATTTGTACTTTGGCTATATCTAATGCCCGTAGCATTGTAGTACAATACATTGGATCGATAGATCTTGGCCCTTACGGTTTGAACGTCCAAAAATTTTCCCAAGCGTATTTCACTAATGGCCTGTCCATAAGTCCAGCCAAAAGAATTGGCATACACCTTGCCACGAAAAGTGGCTTTGAGGGTATCTCCATACATGATTCTTTTCTTTTTTACTTTGCTCTGATCCAAGCTACCCGTTGAATCTGGAATGCCATCAGAATTGTTGTCGGGTCGACCAAAACTTATTCTCTCCGCCACAAAATCGTTGAAGTGAAGCCCATACTTGCAAGACAATGCACAATGCAATTTGATATTGTCTTCGTCGCAAAAAGGCAAAAACCATTTTTTCTTTACACAGGCACTATCTGGCTGATATCGCCATTGGATTTTGTATTTCAGCGATTGATTTTTCCAGTTTTTGCAATTGCCTTTCAATTTTATTTTTAGCTCACCTCGATTGAGCGTCACTTGGGGCGCGCCATAAAATACGGCTCGAATGGTATCGCCCTTTTTCATGAGTTTGTTTGGGCTCCATGAAGTTCCATTTTGATGAATAAATTGAAAATCTCCCGCTTGCAGCGAATGACTAAGGCCGGCATCCAAAACCAAATCCAAATGGCTTTTTGCTCTTGAAGTGGCCGTAATGAGACGACCTGAGTTGAACTCATAATTCAATTCTGCATCTCTGCTTGGCTTTATGTCCGTAGGCGCCAATTTTGTAAAACGGATGGCTTGATAATACCCATAAGAACCCCAAACTGTTCCTTCGTTAATGGTTTTTGCGCATTGATCTTCATGGCTCACTTGGGTATACCAACGATGGCTCCAAAAGGCAGCATTGCAATCTTCGGAAACACAAGCCCGTGTATGCCAATAGATGTACAAACTATCTTGGGTGTTTAGATTGGGCAATTCAATTTCCACTGCTGCCACCGCTTGGTTGCTCAAACAAGAAAATATACCATTCCGATTGGCCAAATTGAGAACCTTTACCTTGCTTATTTTCGTCCTTTTGCCCTTTTTGCCCAAGGTATAGTAAAAACTATCTGTTGCTATTTCGCTCAGCATGTTGGTACTTGCCTGGCGAACAAACAAGCTCAAATTTCTTGCCGTATCGTTTCCATAATTCACCAAAATAGAGCTTTGCTGATGCATTCTGCCAGGATCAAAACAAGGTGTGGTGCTAGAACCATTGATGGTTTTTATGCGCGGACTTTTGGTGCTCATCTGGCTGCGCGCTGTTTGATTTTGACTGCCACAAAGCAAATCTTCACAATACCAAATGGCCCGATAACTCACTTCCAAAGTATCGCAAGCCTTTTGCTGAAAACTATCGCGAAGCAAGATCTCCTCGTTTTTATCAAAATAAATGTCCTTGTTGCCTATGCTTTTGAAATATTGGCTATCCAAGATGTGCCAAATGGTATCGCCCGATCTTTTGGTCATTTTGGGGCTCGATCCTTGCCACTGCAAACCACTCCCTGTGATTCTGAACAAGGCAATCTTGCAAAGCTTTCCATTCCCTCTATTGGCCAGCACAATCTTGCGAACAAAAGTGTCTTTGGCATCTAGCGTATTGAGGCTTGGAACTATGGATGAGATTTGCAAAGAAGGTTGTAAAATATTGAGGGGTGTAGAAGTTTTTTGCGCCTTGCTGCTTCCTTGTTGCGCCTCCACTTTATAGCTTACAAAAGATCCTGAATTGATTCTTTTT
Source organism: uncultured bacterium (assembly GCA_963991985.1). Classification (GTDB taxonomy): domain Bacteria; phylum Bacteroidota; class Bacteroidia; order NS11-12g; family UBA9320; genus MED-G17. The sequence continues at coordinate 10,345 of CAXDRX010000034.1, forward strand.
TGAAGTCCACAAAGTGCTTTCACTCGGATTCGGAAATTGATCGCCGAAGCCAAACCAATCGATGCAAAAGAAAAAATTGGGGCAGAAAGATCACTGAGATTGCTTTCTGCTATGCCACTGCCCAACAAACTACCCGATGCATATTCCATATCCGTGGGCAAAGTCACCTTCACCGTACCACTGCCCAAACTTGAGGTACTGATGTTGCGCACCTCGATGCGCAAAAAATCACCTGGGGTGCACTGGTGTATCGAAGATGGATTGCTTAGGTTGATGACCATCTTGTTTTGGGCATGCAATGCCAAGCCAAAAACCAGTAGATACAAGAAAAAAAGCGCTTTTTTCACTCCAGCCGATGAGTAAAGGTACAATAAAATGAACAAAAACAATCCTTTGAAAGTTATTTCATAAAAAAGGGGAGCAATGAGATGCTCCCTAAGGGCGGCAAAACATCCGGTTTTGCCTGATGCGTATTACTAAACCAAAGAGCAGGTGGAAAAATCCTCCCCCTCCTGGCACCCGAATGGGAGTGCCCTTGCGAACACTCCCGAAATGAAAAATTACCTCTTTTCTCTTAACAAGAAAAGAATTAGAAAAGCGAAAAGCCGTGGCTTCTCACCCAAAAGGGAGTGCCCTTGCGAACACTCCCTACACATAACTGTATAAAAAACATTACCTTCGATGATGCTCTGCTAAAAAACACAAAGTCAGGCACCTCAAAAGGGAGTGCCGCTGCAACAAACACTCCCTATGAAAAGATAATAAAAACAATCAGCGGCAATAGGCCCTTGCGGCACTAGTGCATGACGCTGATTTTCTTGACCTTCACACCAACAGGGGTGCCAATGTGTAGGTAGTATATGCCACGGGATAAGGATCCTGTGGGTATGCTGTTTTCTGTTTGGTGGCCGGGCTGGGCGTCCTCCCAAATCATTTTGCCCGTGCCATCATAGATTTTCAAAGACTGCCTTGCTGGAAATTCTGGCGAAAAACGCAAATGAAGTGTTTGGTCTGCAGGCACGGGGTAAGCCGTATAGGCGTGGTTGAGTGCATTGTGCAAAATCACCGGACCAAACCATTCGGCGGCCCCGTTGAAATCCACCTGCTTTAGCTTGTAAAAGATTTGCATTTCCTTTGTTCCAATGGCATCCATTTGAACAAATGAATGGCAAGC
>CAXDRX010000035.1:0-11503 GCA_963991985.1 uncultured bacterium
TAAAGTGGCACGCGAGCTGGGTTCAGAACGTCGTGAGACAGTTCGGTCTCTATCTATTGTGGGCGTTTGAAATTTGAGAGGATCTGACTTTAGTACGAGAGGACCGAGTCGGACATACCTCTGGTGCATCTGTTGTGGCGCCAGCTGCATCGCAGAGTAGCTATGTATGGAACAGATAAGCGCTGAAAGCATCTAAGCGCGAAACTGACCTCAAGATGAGATTTCGTAAGGTCGTAGAAGATGACTACGTTGATAGGCTGTAGGTGTAAAGGCAGTAATGTCAAAGCCAAGCAGTACTAATTACCTAGAGACTTAATTATTATTTTTAATCGTTTGCTTCCAATAACATGTCATACATAAGATATTTCTTTGCTTCTCGCAGAGATTAAGAATCTAGGGTGACAATAGCGTGTGGGCCCACCTCTTTCCATTTCGAACAGAGAAGTTAAGCCACATTGCGCTGATGATACTTGGGTAAAACCTGGGAAAGTAAGTCGTTGCCAAATCTTTTATAAGCCCGCTCCATAGGAGTGGGCTTTTTTATTCCGCCATTTCTGCAATGTACTCTAGATGACGTTTTTTGTCAATGTAGCTCGCAGGTCTAGGTAGAAGCACTGCGGTTTATGGCTTGTATTTTATTTGGAGAGATATTTGACGAATTTGGTTGTCTGCAATACTTGAAAGGTCAGTGCCAATGCTTGTTGGGGCATTTGTATGGTAGGGACTCTCTTTGTTCTCCTTTTGGATATTGCTGTAAAATGTTTTGGCGTATTTTATCCATAGATTTAGTTTAGAATTGATTCTCCATTGTCCCAATAAATAAAATCGCCATCCCTCATTATAATAAGTATAAATGGGATAATCGTAAAGGGGTACTTGTTCAAAAGCCGAAATACGGGCGTCAAAATGGGAAATATGGAATATAGCCATTCGGCTGCCTATTTTCCATTTTTGATTGATCGATTGCCACCTTAATTCTTGAAAAAGTAAGCTACCAAGATTTTTTCTTCCATCAAAATCAACTGTTTTCTGAACAAATCTTGCGCCTATTAAAACTTGTTTGTATAAGCCTCTTTGGGCGTGTATTCGCCACAAATTGATTTTCTTCGCTCCTAAAAGTGCGGTTTTTTCGTCGCTCCTTTGGATATTGAAATCTTCTTGTTTTAACCGATACCTTATATAGATAAGATTTTGTTTGCTCGAGTTGTATTTAAGTTCAGTGAAAAGCTCGTTTCCCTTTCCAGGGGCATCCTTTTGGTAGCTAAGCCATGGGTGTTTAAAGATGTCTACAAAAGAAGAAAAATGGATGTGTTTGTTTAGATTAATTTCAATGCCTTGATAAAGCCCTTTTTCATTTAAGCTTTGGCTGTTTTCAGCAAATGAATTGCTTTGATATGAGATAAATGAGGGGCTGTAATATCTATAAACAACTGAATAACTTAACCAGTCACTCAATGCCAAATTATTGCCCACTAGACAAGATTTCCCACCATTATTGCCCACAGATAGTTCTCCAAAACTGTTGATATTTCTTTTGCCAAAATCAAAATACATCCCTGCTTTTTTGTAACCATTGCCCGAAAAGTGAAATTTCTGATAGGGATGGCTCCCTTTTTGCATTGTTTTGTTCCATTTTCTTGCCAACGCAATCAAACCCAAATCAAAATATGTTTTTCGAAAAGCAACTCCTCCTCCCATAAGCCATGTTCTTAATCCGTCTTGGCCTTCGAGCTCTGCCAAGGTTCGGTGGTAACCAGACGAATTAAAGGATGTAAAGCTATTTTCTTTTAACCCATTGATGTCTCTTTTTTTGTGGCTGACAAAAAAACTTGGATACCAGTTTTTTAATTGAAAGGTTGCTGCCAAACCTCGAAGAAATCCAGTTTCTGCCATGGAACGGTAGGACTGGAAACCGTTATAATCTCTTTTTGTATCCATCACTAAGGCTGTTTTTCCCATAGCATAGTTTGTACCTAGTGTCAATCCTTGACCAAAGTTGGCACCATAGTCTCCCACACATAATCTTTGGACATTTCCATAATCTACAAGCGAAAAATGCGCCGATATGTAATCTATCGGCTTAGAAGAGTGTGCTTCACCCGCATCATTTTCAAGATTGAAACCAAATTTAATTTTTCCAAAATATTGACCTCTAAAACGAAAGTTGCTTTTTAATGGAATCCCAACATAATGGTTCACTTTGCGCTTACTTTTGGGAGATACAGTGTCGGCAATGGCAAAACCTTTCCTTTCCTCCAGTTCTACTTTGTGGTAATTCATGACTTGAATTTGACTTTTGTTCAACATTTGTAACAAGTTTTTGGAATGGCTTTTGGCGCTATAATCTAGTTTGCAAAATGCTTGAAGAATCAAAATGGTCTCTTTGCTTAAATTTTCGATACTCTGCAACTCATAAAGAGAAACAAATGCGCCAAATGCCTTCCGGTGTGCTGTGATTTTATTTGCCTCTGACAACGATATCAGGCCCCCAAATTGTAAATCTTTTGCACTTGCCTGATTGATAGAAATGGGATGTTGATGATAGTTTTCTAATTCATCTATGATTTGGATTGGGCTGATTTCTTCTTCGATGTTTTCCAATCTTTTTTCAATAATTTGGGAAATCTCCAAGCTATCTAGCCATGTCTGGGAAAAGAGAATTTTTGGTAAAAGGGCAATCATTCCGAGAATAAAAAGATTTTTCATAATGATTTTTGAATACCAACAATTGGGTTCAAACCAATACTTTGGTGATTTTCAAAGCCAAATTGTATTGATAGATAACTCAAATCTATTTCTACACCATAAGAGTATGCCGAGGGTATACTGCGAATACCACAACGAAAAGTGAATATTTTGGGAAGTTTATAACGCAGGCCGCTATGAAAAGATATGGGATGTATTTGCGTTTGGAATGCGCCTAATATCCAAGTAATTTGTTTATTGGGTTCAAAGCAAAGTCCGATGTTGCCCTGCATTTTTGAGCTTTGCTCTTGTATGTTTTTTATTGAAAAGGCAAGACGCCAATATTTGTCCAATTGTATATTAAAACCAACTGTTCCTGAATAACTATAATGTTGTTTGTTGCGGTTGGAGGCAAATTCTTGGTTCATTTGTAGTCCTAGCCCGCATTGAAAATCTTTTGCAAGTTTTCTGGACAAAAAAATGTAACCATGTTTTTGATTCCAATGGGGTGAACCATTGTAGAACAAATAGGATCCCCATTGCCAATTTTTTGATTGTATTTGAAAGGCCAAACCCGTTTGGTGCCAATCAGAAAGGGCGTATAACTTTTGCACAAATGTGCCTAGAAGCAATTGATTTGCGGAAGAAGTTGTAAGGGCAGGGTTTCGCCAGGCGGTCCATAGATTTTTTTCTCCCGAACTGCTTCCCAAAGCTAAATTTTGAGGACCTACTAAATTGTCTGACTGGCAAAATCCTCGAAGCACAACGAATAACCAAAAAATAAAGAATAACTCTTTCATGGGGTAACATTGATTTCATCCCAATGATACAAAAAATCAATGTGTCTTACAATTTTTTAATTTTCCAAATCAAGGAAGTTTGTAAAGGCTCGAATAGGCAGCTCCGTCTTCCACATGGTGAATCAATTTAGTATTGGGAAGGGCCGCCAAAGAATCCAAAATTGGATGGTGCTCGTAGGTAGAGATCACTAAATAGTCCGCAGGTTTGCGAGAATTGATCAATACTCTTTCTCTATCAAAAGGGATATGTTCTTTTTGATAACCAATTTCTGGTCGGGTGAGGGCTTCCTTGAACTGTCCATGAGTTAAGAGAACATCAACATTACAATCTAGCTCTTGTTGCACATGGCCTACCATAGCCGTCATCACTTGAACCATTCGACCATAGGACAATTCTACATCAAAAAACTTGTTGGAGTAATAACTTCTCTGGCCAGCCACGATTTGGTTAGTAAGTAGAATCAACAACAAAATTACCGACCATTTTGAAAAATCCTTTGCTGCATAAAGAGATACCACCAACAGTAGCAACACAAAAAGTATCAGGGTAGTGAGGTATCTCAAAGACATGAAATTGAGCACGCAAAACCCCCAAAAGGCGAAAGCACACATCAATAAAGACAAAACAAAAATATTTTGTCTTCCATGCAAACTTTTATTTTGAAAATGAAAAAAGATAAAAGTTCGAACGAAAAAGAGAGGCAATAATATTGCTTGCCAAACATAAAAAGTTGCAAAGCAGGCGTATACAAAAAGGAGGTCGAGGAGCATCAACACAATTTTCACCCATAAAGGTCCCGAGACATTTTGCTTTCGAACGTAGTTTAAGAAATAGGTGACGCACAAAACCCCGAGGAAAATCCAAATTCTCTGTTGCTCCAATACAACAAAATTCGAACAGTCGTAGGCTTTGTGCAGTATTTCATTGATGTTAAAGGAAATCCAATTGAAATGTCGAGGAAAAAAAAACCACCCCAATCGAATTTTTTGAATTGAAATGAAAGCCAGAAATGGTAAGACGGCAGAAAAATAGGTCAGACCGTTAAGTATTCTTGAGCCCAAGTTTTTGGCTGAGCAATAGATAAATGCAGTTGTAGAAATACCTGCCACAATAGCTAAACCAGATTCCTTGGTGAGTACCAGAAAGGTAGCAGACAAAAAATACAATCCAAACTTTTGGTGAGTGAAAAACCATACCGATGCCAAGCTAAAAGCGGCCAAGAGCATTTCAGGTAGGACAAAAGTACTTTGTGCTAAAAAAACGGGTTGGAATAACAAGATGGCCATAAAAAAGGTTAAAAACCAGTGATTGAACAAAGTTTGTACTATCCAAAGACATCCCAAAAAAAGAGCAGATGTGATCAACAAGGGAAAAAATTGAAGGGAAAAAACACTGCTCCCAAAAATACTTCCCCACAAGCTTTCTAAGAAGTAAAATAAAAGGGGGTGTCCAGTGTTCCAATAAGGGTTGATGCTTCCAGGAAGCAGAGATGGGCCTTTTTCTATCATTTCGAAAATTGCAGGCCCATACACCCAAGCGGAATCCCAATACATGCCATAATTAAGGGCAGAAAAACGCAGAAACCATAATAGGATTAAACAAGTTGCTGCAGCACTCCAAAATATTTTTGCTTGGTTGATGTATTCAAAGCAAGAAAATAAAGGAGGAAAAACAAAAAATAGATTGGGAGAATTACTTTTTCAACTGGCTTTTCAGCTTTTGTAAATCTTCTTTAATGGAAAGAAGCTCTTTTTTCAACCCTTCATGATCAGAACCTTTTTTTTTGTTCTTTATAAATACTTCTCTTGCCCCTTGCAAAGTGAAACCTTTGATTTTTACCAAACGGTAAATGTCATCGATCTGTTGAATCTCTTTTTTAGAATAAAACCGGGTGCCTTTTTTGTTTCTCTTGGGTCTCAAAAAGGAAAACTCTCCTTCCCAAAAGCGCAACAAACTTTGACTTACCCCGAAGTGCTTTGACACTTCACCAATTCCATAATATAATTTGTCGGGCAGCTGATTACTCACTATCAGTCGAAAGTTATGTTGGGATGGTCACTCAATTTTAGTATTTCGTCATACTCTTCTGCACTCAAATCGTTGAAATAATAATTGGCAGGATTTTGAGCTTTGTTGTTTAAGCGAACTTCGTAGTGAAGATGAGGTCCCGTGGATTTTCCTGTGCTGCCCACCAATCCAATCAACTCACCCCTTTTCACTTTTTGACCTTTTTTTACTTTTATCTTGTACAAATGGGCGTACAACGTAGTAAATCCATAGCCGTGATGGATGATGATTTTATTCCCATATCCTCTTTTTGAGTAGCGTGTTTCTTTCACCACACCATCTGCAGTGGCATAAACTTTTGTCCCTTGGCGGGCGGAAAAATCCATTCCCTGGTGAAATTTTCGGGTTCGGTAGTAAGGGTCAATTCGATACCCAAAACCAGAAGCCACACGTTTTAAGTTTTTGTTTGATACGGGTTGTATCGAGGGAATATGCGCGATTTTATTCGATTTTTTCTTTGCCAAAAGAACCAAATCGTCAAAGGATTTTTGTCTAATTTTTGTTCGTGCAATTACTGCATCTATTTTTTCATAAGCTTTCTTAATATCTTTTTGCTTTACTGTTTGGTAAGGATTGCTACCACCTGTACCTGCTTTCTCAATCTCTTCAGGTAGTGGCTCCACACCAAAAATCTCTTTGTAAAGCTCATTGTCTTTTTCTTTGAGCAATGCTAAATCTCCTTCAAGATTTTTAACTTTGGATTGTAAAATTTCAAGATGATATTTATATGCTTGTTTCTCAGCAATAAGTCTTTGTTCACTTTTGGTAAAAAAAGTGCCTTTGGAGTAACCCAAAATGCTCAAAACAATACCCCCGAGAGAAAAGACTATAAAAATCGCTATAAGAAACAAACGTTTGGTTGTCCATTCAACCTTGTCATAGGTTAAAGTCTCTGGATTGAAATTGAACCTTCTTTGTCTCATAATCCAACAACAAATGAATACCTTTGTGCTTCATTTGTTTGTACAAAGGTAAGGCAATTTAGAAATTTATGTTTTGGAGACCTTTTTAATATGTTAGAATCAAGCAGGATAAGAAGACAATTTTTGGACTTTTTTGAGAAAAAAGGACATCAAATTGTGGATTCCGCACCCATTGTGCTGAAAAATGATCCAACGCTAATGTTTACCAATGCAGGGATGAACCAATTTAAGGACTATTTTTTGTCCACCAAAAGACCTAAAAATAAGCGTGTAGCAAATACACAAAAATGCTTGCGTGTTTCAGGAAAGCATAATGATTTGGAGGAGGTTGGCATTGATACCTATCATCATACAATGTTTGAAATGTTGGGCAATTGGAGTTTTGGTGATTATTTCAAAGAGGAGGCGATTGATTGGGCCTGGGAACTGCTCACGGAGGTTTACGGTTTGGACAAGGACAGGTTGTACGTTACTTATTTTGGTGGAGAAAAAAAACTACAATCGGATGAAGAATCCAAAATCCTGTGGAAAAAACATATTCAGGAAGATCGAATACTTCCTTTTGGCAAAAAAGACAACTTTTGGGAAATGGGTGACGTGGGGCCCACTGGGCCTTGCTCAGAAATTCATATAGATCTCCGAAACAAAGAAGAAAGAGATAAAATAGATGGAAGGGAATTGATCAACAAAGACCATGACCAAGTAATCGAAATTTGGAATTTGGTATTTATCCAATACAACAAAAAGGCAGACGGTTCTCTTGAAATTTTGCCCGAGAAACATGTCGATACAGGCATGGGTTTAGAAAGGTTGGTTAGAGCAATTTACACTCAAAAATCGAACTACGACAGCAACATTTTTCAGGACATTATTCGAGAAATCGAAGATCAAACAGGATTTGTTTACGGGAAAGATGGAAAAACGGATACAGCCATGCGCGTTTTGGCAGACCATACGAGGGCCGTTGCATTTTGTATTGCAGATGGTCAATTGCCATCCAACAATAAGGCAGGTTATGTGGTGCGTAGAATTCTAAGAAGAGGCCTAAGGTATGGTTTTAGTTTCTTGGACATAAAAAAACCATTTATGTATGTTCTGGTAGAGGTATTGGCCAAACAGTTTAAAGATGTTTTTGCCAATTTGCACGCTCAAAAAGAATTTGTTCAAAAAGTAATGAAGCAGGAAGAAGAAACATTTATCCAAACCCTGAGCAATGGGCTAGATATGTTGGAGAACATATTTGAACACCAAAAAGAAAAAAAGATTGATGGCCAAACGGCATTCTTACTCAACGATACTTATGGATTTCCAATTGATTTAACTCAGCTTATTTCCAAGGAATATGGTTTTGATGTTGACATTCAAGGTTTTCAAAAAGCTTTACAAGAGCAAAAAAACCGTTCGAAACAAGATGCCAACACGGCAGTAAGGGATTGGGAGATATTGGTACATAATTCGCCAACAAAATTTATCGGTTATGATTTTTTCGAAGCAAAAATCCAAATTACCCGCTTTAGAGAAATAAAGAACAAAAAAAAGTCATTTGTTCAAGCAGTATTTTCGCAAACTCCATTTTATCCTGAAGGTGGAGGACAGGTAGGCGATATAGGTTTTATCCAAGGGGTTCATGATGGCCAGAAAATAGGAGTTTTGGAAACCAAAAAAGAAAATGATTTGATTGTTCACCTTTTAGAAACGACACCCAAGAACTGCCAACAAAATTTTCTTGCAAAAATCAATACCTACACCAGAATATCATCCGCTAAAAACCATTCTGCCACCCACTTATTGCAGGCTGCATTAAAAAACGTTTTGGGAAGCCATATAGAACAAAAAGGATCTTTGGTTAACCATGAATATTTGCGATTTGACTTTGCCCATTTTGAGAAAGTAAGCAAAGATGAATTGTTGGAAGTTGAGCAGATGGTGAATGACAAAATAAGGCAGGCAATCCCATTGGAAGAGCAAAGAGCTATTCCATTAAAAAATGCAATAGATCAGGGGGCAACGGCGTTGTTTGGTGAAAAATACGGAGATACCGTCCGTATGATAACATTTGATAAAACATTTTCAAAAGAATTGTGCGGGGGAACCCATGTTGCCAACACTTCCAAGATTGAAAACTTTAAAATTATTTCCGAATCTGCAGTTGCTTCGGGAATTAGAAGAATTGAAGCCATTACGGGTGAAGCATATCATAAATATGTCAATGAAAATTTGCAAATACTAGAAACAATTAGAAAGTCCATAGGCAAAAGCAATGATGTGATAAAATCTGTTCAAAGTCTAATAGAAGAAAATAAGTATTTGCAAAAAGAAAAAGACAAATCCGAAAAAAGACTTCTCTCATTCATCAAAGCGGATATAAAAAGTCAGTTAAAGCAGGATAAAAAATTTACATGGGCCGCACTGCAAGTGGAGGTTGGCAATGCCCAAGCCCTCAAAGATTTATCGTTTCAATTGAAGAAGGAATATGAAAATATAGTATTGGTGCTTGCTGCAGAGGTAGAAGCGAAGGTAGCCATTTCGGTATTGATGTCGGAAAATCTTGTGAGCGAGCATTTTACTGCAAAGGGCATGATCAAAAGTATATCCTCTTTTATACAAGGCGGTGGTGGTGGTCAAGACTTTTTTGCAACGGCGGGCGGAAAAAATCCTGAAGGGATAAAAAAAGCTTTAGAGGAAGCCAAAAAACAAATTCAAAGGGGATGAATAATCTAAAGGATAAATACGAACTTGTTGCCGGATTGGAAGTTCATATACAATTGCTTACAAAAAGCAAGGCATTTAGCTCTGATACCGTCAGTTATGGCGATATTCCCAATTCCAACATTAGTGAAATAAGCCTAGGTTACCCGGGGACACTACCCTTACACAATGAAAATGCTGTTAAAATGGCCATTAAGTTGGGTTTGGCTTGTGGAAGTTCCATTAGAAAAAAAAACATATATGCACGAAAAAATTATTTCTATGCCGATTTGCCCAAGGGTTACCAGATCACACAACATCACACCCCCATTTGCAATGGTGGAGAAATAAAAATCCAAACAAAAGACGGCAATGAAAAATCCATCGAATTGACTCGGATTCATATGGAAGAAGATGCTGGAAAGAGTATCCATGATCAGGATATTGCCTATACGCTAGTAGATTATAACCGTGCTGGAACACCTTTGCTCGAAATGGTGACTGAGCCAGTTTTTAGAACAAGTGAAGAGGCTTATGCTTATCTCACTGAGGTTAGACGATTGGTGAGATATTTAGAAATTAGCGATGGAAACATGGAAGAGGGTAGTCTTCGATGTGATGCAAATATTTCTGTTCGGAAAAAGGGAGCCAAAGAAATGGGCACCAAGGTAGAGGTGAAAAATATGAATTCTATAAGCAATGTGAAAAAAGCGATAGATTTCGAATTCGATCGTCAATGTTTGTTATTGGAAAATGGAGAAGAAATTTTTTCTGAAACACGTAGCTTTCAAGCTGAAAATGGAATTACCAAGGGAATGCGCGCAAAAGAGCTTGTCAATGACTATCGTTATTTCCCTGAACCTGATTTGCCTCCTTTGATTGTCTCAGATGATTTTATCGCTCAAGTAAAACAAGACATGCCGAAGCTTCCTCAAGAACTTTTAGAAGAATATACACAAAAGCTTAAGCTAAGTGAATATGATGCACGTGTCTTGATAGACAGCAAAGAAATCTCTGATTATTTTCAAGAACTTATCCAATTCACTCAAAATTACAAAGCAGCTTGCAATTGGCTAACGGGAGATATCAAAGGATATTTAAAGAAGGAGGGTTTGAACATGAAAGACTTTACACTTTTACCGAAAAAGTTGGCAATTTTAATAAGTTTGGTGGAAGAGGGAAGTGTTAGTTATTCCACAGCAGCACAAAAAATATTTCCGGTTTTGGTTGAAGAAGAAGACATACATCCTAGAAAGTTTGCCGAGGAAAACAACTTGATTCAGAATTCTGATGGTCATTTTCTGAAGAATCTCATCGATGAAGTACTTAAACAATTTCCAGATAAAGTAGCGCAGTACAAAGCGGGCAAAAAGGGACTTATGGGCCTTTTTGTTGGTCAAATAATGAAAAAATCTCAAGGCAAAGCTGATCCTAAGGAGGCCAGTAAGTTGCTTTCGGAAATTTTAGATCAATAGACTTTTTCTGGATTTTGTAATAGCGTGTAGCTTAAACGCTGCATAGAGTTGACCTCCAAAGAGAGATAGCCAAATTGTTCGATGACTTTTCCGGTTAACTTATAGCATTGATTCCACATGAAGTTTTGTTTTTGATAATTGCCCGGGAAGTGTACCGTGTCGAAAAAATGTCCATCGATACCCATAAATGTCCCAAAACCCATTGCAGATTTTATTTTTCCTTGGGTGTAGGTTTTTTTTGTATGGATCAAATAGCCCAAAATCGTTAGCTCTTTTTTCTTGTTTTGAGGGAAGTCCGCCGAAGAAAGGTAAGAACAACTTTGATCTAATTTGTCTAATAGCTCAAAAGGTGAGCAAAGTGGAAATCCTAAATACTCGATATCGTCAAGCGCGTCTTGTTTTGGATGTGGGTCAAGTTTTGGAACATCAAATTCCTTGGAGCACACCATAGAATCAAATAGCCCATTTTGTTTTTGCGGATTCTTCTTTTTTTCCAACAAAAAATGTGCTTTCCACAACAGCCAAGTTTTACTTTTTTTGGTAAAACGAAAGGCTCCAATTCGGATTAAAATTAGCGTCATTTCCAAGCTTGGACCCAAACGATAAACAAAGTCTTCTAGGCTCTTAAAAATTCCATTGATTTGTCGATTTTGCAACAAAGATTGCACGAGTTGTTTTTCAAGTGCTTTCACATGCTGAAATCCCAATGTGATGTTATTTTCTTGTAAGGTGGTTTCGTGTTGACCAGTATTTACACATGGCCTTTGGATCTTTGCACCCTTTAGCCTAGCTTCTTGAAGATATTGCTCTTGACCAATTACCCCATTTTGAAATAGCTTTTTGTTGCGCACAAAGTTTGATTCG
>CAXDRX010000036.1:0-11447 GCA_963991985.1 uncultured bacterium
TGAGAATTCTTATTCCTTCAACAAAAAAGATATAACCTTAGGAAACTTTGCCTATTTCTCTTTCTCCAGTGGGAAATTTGTTGATTTAGAACCAGCCAATGGAACTTGGGATATATTATTTACAAAGTACATGACAGAAGTTAGTATGGGACCAACAAGTGCCTTCTATCCTGTAACTGGCGTTAAACATGCGAGTCACATTGAAGTTGCGCAAAGAGAAAATGTTTCCGTAGACGAAGATGACTTTTCCGGTTTGACTTTTGAATCTAACATAAGTGCCATTGGTTCGGACTGGAAATCTTTCAATCGTTCGGTTTTTCAATACGAAATACCTGAAAACAGAACCTATTTCGTAAAAAACACAAATACCAAAGAAGTATGGAAATTATATTTTACCAATTTTGAGGGTTCTTCCACGGGCACAATAGAGTTCAATAAAAAGCTGGTAAAGACATCTTCAATATCCGATATATCAAATGCAATTTTTACTGTGTTCCCAAATCCAAACCACGGAAAACTTAGAATTCTACATGATTTTGGGAAAGCGCAAAATCTTAGATTGGAACTTTTGGATATGCAAGGAAAATTGGTCTGGAATTCAAGCTACATTGCAAAACCCGGTTTTAATGAAGCTCAAATCAATATGTCTGCTCCTGCGGGGATGTACCATTTGATTATTTCTTCTGAGAATGGCGTTAAAAACACCAAATTGGTTGTGGAATAAACTCACATATTGTGTTTTTTTAATGGCAATGGGTGTGGGTTCTCTACAGGCACAGGCCCAAACAACTTTGATTCCTAGAGGTGAAACATTGCCTACCTTTACTTTTAGTGATCTGAAGTATCCCAAGCAGATAAGACGATCGGTCTATAAAGTTCGCTTAATCAAAAAAGATTTCATACAAAATACCAACAGTATCAATTTAGCCGACGTGCTTAGAAGTCAATCTGGTTTGAGTGTAATCAATGATAATCTGACCGGGACTTCTACTTTGACCATGAATGGTCAGGAAGGCAAAAATGTTCAAATACTCATCAACGGGGTACCCATCATTGGTAGAATGCTCGGCCAAGTAGACTTGAGCCAAATAAATCTTCAAGATGTAGAGGCAATTGAAATCGTGGAAGGACCTCTTTCAAGTATTTACGGTGCCAATGCTACCGCGGGAGCAATCAATATTGTGACCAGAAAATCTCAAAACAAAAAAATGGAAGCTGTCATGAAAAGTCAGTACAATTCTGTGGGCAGCAACAATAGCAGTCTGTATTTTTCCTTGCCTATAAAAGAATGGACAAGCAACATTTCTTTAGGTCGGAATTTTTTTCCAGGTAAATCTTTCGATCCTTCGTCAGTGCGGAAAACGGATTGGATGTTAAAAAATCAAAAGCAAGCCACCCTGGGAATTCAAGGCAAGCTAAATCAGGTGTTTGTTTCGTATCGATTTTCTTATCTCGATGAAATCATGAAAAATAAAAGGGAGCCCTATCCCATAAAAGAGAGGGTTCAGAAAGACGGAAATTTTTATGAAAAAACATCTTATCAGGCAAATGATATACATTATTTATCTCAGCGAATGGATCACCAATTGAGTTTGGTTGTAAAGACCAAGACATTTGATCGAATTGAAATCCAAAATGCATTTAATTCTTTCGGACGTGAGAAAAAGTCACTCATTCATTATTTTGAAAACCATGCAACGGATTTGGATCAGAGCGCTGGAGCCCAAGATACAACATCATTTTCGTCCATATTACACCGGACCATTTTTGCTTATGGAAAAAATCCAACCTTTCAAATTTACAGCGGTTATGATGTTCAAAAAGAGTGGGGGAAAGGCAAAAGGTTGATGAACAATCAACAAAATATTTTGAGTACTTCACTATTTAGCAATGTAGACGTTAAAGTGCGAAGAAACAGTATGAATTTTGGAGCTCGGTTGGATTTCAATAGCCGGTTTGGTTGGTCTATATTGCCCAATTTTCAATTCAGAAAAGAGGGAAGCAAAGGCGGAAAATGGACCTCTGCGCTTACCTATGGACAAAGAAACCCTGATTTAAAAGAGCTATATCTCAATTTTATTGATGCCAATCACAACATTACAGGAAATGAGTTCTTAGCGCCGGAGTGGGGTTATAATCTGATTTTAGGCCACGAAAAAAGTTGGGAATGGTCTTCATTTACAGTGACCAACGATATCAACTTAAACGCCAACTGGATGAACAATAAAATCCAGCTTTTGGTCATTGACCCTACAACGGCCAATTATATCAATTTAGGACATCTCGCCACCCGTAATGTATCCTATGGGTTGGGTATGGAAAATCTTAGCTCATCGTTTCAGGTAAGAAATTTACTTACGCAAACCTCTGTCAAAAATGAACCTTCAAAAATTTCTTACCAAGGAACTGTAAACCTTAGCCAAAAAACAAAATTTCTGGGCTTGCAATGCAACCTTAATGCAAACTATTTTTTCAACCAAACCTATTTTAGTTTTAACTCAGACGGAGCTGATGTGGGCATCAAATACCTAGAACCCTATTTCTTTCTAGATTTTTTTCTCTCCAAGACCTTGTCAAAAAACCACCGTATCTCTGCTGGTTTGAATAATCTTTTCAATGTCCAGCAACTCAATGTTATCGCTGCTTCACAGGGTCAGCACGGCAATTCTTCAAATATTACAGGTGGGTTGGGTAGAACTTATCAAATAAATTATCAATGGACATTGTAAAACATCTGATTTTTATTTCTTTTTTGACCCTAATGGCTTGCGAACCTGAAGAAGAATTTATTCCTAGTCGATGGAAAAAGGTGGAAGATTTTTTGGCCAAGGAACAAAAGATATCTATGGGTGAGCAATACGAAAATCAAGTTTATTACAATTTGGAAAAGGAAGCTGTTGTCAAAACAGTGGGCAAAATGGACTGGGATTTTTCCTGGAATGGAGACTCATTGATTGTTTTAAACTCCGGACGTAACATGAAAGTTGCCCCGACGGTATTCAAAGATTTTTCAGAAGTAGAAATGGGTTCAGCGAAAAAATTTAAATGGGATTGGAGTTCGGGAAATCCGGACAGTCTGGCCATGAGTCCTTTGAAAATGAATAATGTTTATGTGTTTGATTTGGGTTTAGATGTAAACAATGACAAGCTAGGGGAACTAAAAATGATGCCCATAAAAATCCAAAACGATACATTTTATTTTGCCTATGAATATGAGGACAATTTGTATAGCCAATACTTGATTTTTGATCAAACATTTAATTTTGCTTCTTTTAGTTTCCTCAAAAACGAACAAGTTTCTATCGAACCTCCCAAAAACGATTACGATTTCAAATTCACGCAATACATTCATTATTTTGAAGAAGAGGAAACGGACTATTTGGTTGTAGGCGTGTTGTTGAATCCGTATAAAACCAAAGCACTAAAAATCAAAGGAGAATCTTTTGATTTGGCAACATCCAAAGCCAATTTATCTTCCAAATGGGATGCGATAGGTTATGATTGGAAACGTTTTGATTTTGATCTCTCAAGATACATCATTGAGAGCGATTGCTATTATCAAGTAGAAACAAGCAGAGGCCAAAATTATAAAATGAAATTCACAAGTTTTACGAATGAAAACAATGTGAAAGGATACCCGAGCTTTTTGTTCCAATCATTGATGTAAACAACTAATCGAATACATCTTTGTTAAAAGTGTTATGGAGAAAGACACTTTTTTTTCAAGTCTACTTTCTTTAGAAACCAAACAACGCGCAGAAAGACTTATTCTTGGTTTGTCAATTATAAGTTTTCTTATCCATTTGATTCTCATATATGCCTTGGACTTTGGCTGGATTCAATGGGAACATACCTCTTCTTTGCTTAAAAACCCTATTTCGGCTATCTATACTCCATTCTCTTTCATCCTCCTTTATGAGGTTTATTTAACGCTTTATTATTTGCCAAAAAGTTTTACAACATACATAGGGAAGCAATATGAAATTATTTCTCTGATCATTATTCGTCGCTTATTCAAAGATCTGTCTAATTTGGAATTGAACTCACATTGGTTCGCTATCAAAGACGATTTGCAGTTTACTTATGATCTATTTGCTTCGTTGGTTTTGTTCTTTCTTATTTTTCTTTTTCAGCGACAAAGCCAAAAAGTGGGAAACAGCTTAAGTGATTTGTCAGAGTTGTCTGGGGATGTGAAAAGGTTTATACAGCAAAAAAAGAAAATTGGTTATGCTTTGGTTCCTATTTTTCTAGTCCTTGCACTCTATACTTTTGCTGGATGGGCGATTCACTCTTTTTATGACGACACCTTGTATGTTGGGTTTAAGGACATCAACAACATTTTTTTTGATGAGTTTTTCACTGTTTTAATTGTCGTAGACGTCTTACTGCTCTTACTATCTTTTTATCACACCGATGAGTTTCACAAAGTAATTAGAAACTCTGGTTTCATCATTTCTACCATCCTTATTCGCCTTTCTTTTTCTGTTGATGGACTCATCAATACTGTGCTTATTGTTACAGCAGTTCTTTTTGGATTGGCCATCATATCTATCCACAATAAGTTTGAAACGGGCTTAAAATAAGCGCGAAATCTTACGAAATACTAAACTTACAAGGTCTATTTATTTTAGCTCTATCAGGCTTACACCTTCTCCGCCAAAATCTGGATGTTCGTAAGCAATACTTTTGATGTGGGGGATGTTTTTTAGTCTTTCTCGAAGTAATTTTTTTAGAATACCATCGCCTTTGCCATGAATGATCCGTAGATGACCAAAGCCCAGGACCAAAGCTTCATCTATCCAAAGCTCAAGCTCTTTCATTGCAGATTCACCGCGCATTCCACGAATATCTAACTCCTGTTTGAAGGCTTTCTGTGCTTCCAGATAGTTTAATTTGGGTATTATTTTTTTAACTTTTGGGAATTGTATAGAATTTACTTTTCGCAATTGCATCAAAGGCACTATTGTTTTCAATTGTCCAATCATCAGGGTCGCCTTATCTTTTTTGATATGGATGATTTCCCCCGGCGTATCACTATCCCCAAAACTTACCGTCTCCCCAATACCAAAGGATGGAAGTTCTCTTTTATTGGCTTCCAATACCTGTTTTTCTAAACTTATTTTCTTTTTTCTTAGTTTGCTTTTTTGGTTTTCTGTTTTTTTCTTCTCTGCATTACTTTCCTTTATTTCTCTAATGGTGCGTTCAACATCTTTATTGGCTTCTTCGATCACTTGGATGGCTTTGGCTTGGGCATTTCGAAGCATATTTTTTTCAGCAATTTTCAACTCGTCCACCATTTTTCGGTATTCCGACTTTAATTGATTGACTTCTTGTTGTTGAGTGTCCAAATCATGCTTGAGGGCTTGGTATTTTGTTTTTTCTTTTTCCAAGTCCATCAGCAGTAATTCTATATTTCTTGTTTTTTGATTCATTTTTCCTTTTGCATTCTCAATCACTTGTTTCTCAAAACCAATTCTTTGTGCTACCTCAAAAGCAAAAGAACTCCCCATTTGACCAATAACAAGGTGATAAAGAGGACGAAGGTTTTCGACGTCAAAAGCCATTGAAGCATTGATAATTCCTTTTTGATTTTCAGCACATTCTTTCATATTGGAATAATGAGTGGTAACCATGCCTCTACACCGTGAATGCAATAACTTTTGTAGGATAGATTCTGCCATAGGCCCGCCAAACGAAGGATCTGTACCTGTCCCCATCTCATCGATGAAGATAAGGCTATTTTCTTGCGTGTTTTCCATGAAATATTTCATGTACTTTAGGTGTGAACTGTAAGAGCTCAAGTCGTTTTCGATGCTTTGGTGGTCGCCAATATCCACAAAAAAATGACGAAAAATAGAAGTTTTGCTATTGGGATGACAGATGGGCAAAACGCCACATTGAAGCATGTATTGGTTAAGTGCTAAATTTTTTAGGGCTACAGATTTGCCACCTGCGTTGGGCCCTGAAATCATGACCATTCTTCTGTCTTCGTGCAATTGAATATCCATTGGTATGGTTTCCTTTTCATCCTCAATATTTTTCAACAAAAGCAAGGGATGATACAAATCAATGAAGTCTATACTGTGATTTTGTAGGACCTTTGGTTTTTGCCCACCCAATTTTTTTGCAAGAAGTGCTTTGGCTCTAATGAGGTCCAGCTTGGCGATGTATTTGGCGATAGTTTGGATATTTGTTTTTTCTGAGTGTATGTGTAAACTGATTGCTCTTAAAATCTTTTGGATTTCCCTTTTTCTGTTCAACATCGCTTCTCGAAGCGCATTGTTTGTTTCAATGGCCTCTATGGGTTCTATATAACTTATTTTGCCATTGGCAGACTCATCGTAAACAAAACCCTTGATTTTTCTCTTGTGTTCGCTTAGTATAGGAATCATCAGACGTCCCTCTTTGATTGTAACGTTATTACTTCCTGCCCATCCCTTGCTTTTAACGTTTTCAAAAACATCTACGATTTTGCTTTGATTTGCTTTTTCCAATCGACCAATTTTTTGGTTGATTTGAGCCAAAATTTTGTTGGCATTCCATTTGATTTTTCCTTCATGATCAAAAGTTTTTTCGATTTCTTTCAGAAGAGCTTCTGGGATGATGAGGTGCTCCGTAAGCGAAACCAACTCTTTTGAATCATTTGGCAAGGCAAAAAAGTCAACAAGACGCTGACCGCTCTGGATCGTGCTGAAGATATCCCAAATATTCTCTTCACCGAGGACAAATCCTTTGGTCTCTATATTTTCCAAAATGGAAGAAAGGTCCAATATGTCTACCAACTGTAGTGGGTCTTCTTCGTCCATAAGTTTTAAATATTCAATCACTTGATTGAGCTTTTTTTCAATCAAGTCAATTTGAGAATTGAAGCACAAAGTCTCCACCTCTTGTTTTCCGGGTTTCCCTTTGCACAATGATTGGAGAATGGAGCGTATTTCAAGAAATCCGATCGTCTCCTCTATATTTTTGGGGAAGTTTTTATTGGGCTTCAAGTTGTTTTTCTTCCAATTTTTGAATGACTTTTGAGTACATCTTTTCTAAGCGTTCTGCATCCTTACTATAAAAGGACAAATTAGAATCAAGTTCTGTTTGGGTTATGTTGTAGGTTTGTAATATATCATAAAACATGCTGTCGTTTTCCCTTTTGCTAAATCTGCTTCGGAGCTGATAGGCCTTTAACCATTGTACATCAACAAGAATATCGATCATTTTTTCTTCAGACAGTAACTTATTTTCGGAAAATTTGTTTTTTGAACAAGCCGCCAATAGTATTGAACCAGCTACAATAGTGATGATATAATGCATAAAAACATTCACAAGATTCATACGAAACTAAATGGAGCAAAGTTAATTGTTGTTACCAAGTATCAAGAGATTGACAAGTTAAAAGAATTGTATGCTTTAGGGCCTAGAGATTTTGGAGAAAACAGACCACAGCAATTGCTAGAAAGGCATCAGATTTTGCCCGAAGACATCCGATGGCATATGATCGGACGATTGCAAAGGAACAAGGTAAAAATGATTGTTCCTTTTGTCCATCGGATACATTCGGTTGATTCCTTGCGACTGGCATTGGAAATAGACAAGCAAGCCAAAAAGCATGGTCGATGTATACCCTGCTTGATTCAGGTTAAAATTGCGTCTGAAGAAAGCAAAGGCGGCTACGAAGCCCCTCAGTTGATGAATGATTTTTCGGCGCTGATGAAGCTGGAAAACTTGAAAATTGATGGGCTGATGGGCATGGCAAGTTTGGTGAAGGATTCTCAACAATGGGCCAAGGAATTTCAAACTTTAAGACATATCAAAGAAGATTTAGAATCAGAGCACCAGGTTGATCTACCTGAACTTTCGATGGGTATGTCCAACGACTTTGAACAAGCCCTTGCCGAAGGGAGTACAATGGTAAGAATTGGAAGTAGGATATTCGAATCGGCCTAAGCTTTTTCTTCAGGGACAATGTTTACGAAGCTTCTTTTGCCTTTGCCTATGGAGAATTGTACTTTTCCATCGACCAAAGCAAATAAAGTATGGTCTTTGCCTATGCCAACGTTTTTGCCCGGGTGGTGAACTGTGCCTCTTTGTCTAACAATAATATTACCTGCTATTGCTTCTTGACCACCAAAGATCTTTACGCCAAGGCGTTTGCTGTGTGATTCTCTACCGTTTTTTGAACTTCCTGCTCCTTTTTTGTGTGCCATGAGTTGATTATCCTTTAATTTCTTCTATTTGAATTTTGGTAAACTGCTGGCGGTGGCCATTTTTCACCTTATATCCTTTTCTTCTTTTCTTTTTGAAGACGATGACTTTTTCCCCTTTGGTATGTTCCAAGACCTTAGCCGAAACGCTTGCTCCTTTCACTTTTGGAGTACCCACTTTCACTTTGCCTTTGTTGTCTACCAAAAGTACATTTTCGAAAGTCACTGAGTCCCCTTCCGATTGTTCATTCATTCGGTGCACAAACAACTCTTGATCTTTTTCTACCTTAAATTGCTGGCCTTGTATTTCTACGATTGCGAACATCCTTTAAAATTATGGGGTGCAAATGTAATTTTTTCTTGAGATACTTCAAAGAAACTTCCTTTTTGTATGAAATTGTTGGGTATGCTGAAAGTTTCGTAGTTTTGGTCTTGCGTGAACAAATCGTCTCGATACAAGGCCGCAAATTTACAGCTTGGTGGCTTGATGGACAGGGACGTCCATTGGATTGCGAATGCCGCCAACTTTTGCAGCCTTTTTGCGGAGCATTTTGATTTTTTATGGATCGGCTTTTACTATAAAATAGATGCTTTGCATTTAGAGCTTGGCCCTTTTCAAGGGCCGGCAGCTTGCACTAAAATTCATAAAGGAAAAGGAGTGTGCGGGCATGTTTGGCAAGAAGGGAAAGCACAAATTGTCCCTGACGTTCATCAATTCCCAGGGCACATTGCATGCAATGAAGATAGCAAAAGTGAAATTGTTTTGCCCATTTTCTCAAACAAAAAATTTTGGGGTGTCTTGGATGTGGATAGCCAATACTTCTCTTATTTCGATAACGAAGATTTGGTCGGTTTGCAAAAAGCGCTTGCTACATTTGAAAAAATTCTCTCATGATTTGGCAAGACAAATACCTTTTATTTTTCAAAAAAATCCCTTCGCCTTTTCATTTGGCTTTCTACCTTTCTACCGCAGGGGTTTTTCTTGCATTTTTTCTTGCCAAGGCCTCTTTGATAGACGTATCGATGGCTTGGACGCAAGGATTTTGGGAGCTGCTTCCTTTTGGAATGCAAATGCTGTTGATTTTGGTTTTGGGCAGTTCTTTGGCCGAAAGTACCATTGCTCAAAAAATCATTGATGCCATTGCAGGCAGAATTAAAACAGGCACCCAAGCGGTTGTTTGGATGTCGATTTTTGCTTTGGCTACGGGCTTCGTCAACTGGGGGCTAAGCCTTGTTTTTTCTGCTTTGTTGGCCAAAAAAATGGCACAATCTCTTGCCCAAAGAAATGCAAAAGTAAACTACGCGCTCTTGGTGTCTTGCGCCTATTTAGGTTTGATGGTTTGGCATGGGGGATTATCGGGAAGTGCTCCGTTGGATGTTGCTTCCGAACAGCACAATTTGTATGACAAAATTGGTCGAATTGACACGAAAGAAACATTGGCTTCCCCCATGAATCTATTGGTAATTTTTGCCTGTTTTCTTTTTTTGCCCTGGGTATCTTACTTGTTCTCAAAATCCCCAAACGAGAGCGTATTGCCTTTGGATGAAACCCATGAAAAACAAGAAAAGCAAATTTCAAAGGGTTTGCCCTTTGGTAGAATTTTTGCTCTTCCGATGTTGCTCTTTTGGGTGCTAAGTTTGAAAGAAAGTGGAGAACCGTTACTTGTTTTAAACAATATCAACATGTTGCTTTTTTTGTTGGCTATGGTTTTGCATGGCCATCTAGCTTCTTTTGTCTCTTCTGTGCAAAAAGGTTTGGGCAATGCCGTGGGGATTGTTCTGCAATTTCCAATTTATGCGGGTTTGATGGGCATTTTGAAATATACTGGTTTGTTGAGTGAAATTTCTTCGGCTATGTTGCAGCTTACCCATGCATCCAATTTTTATTTTTTGTCTTTTGTTGGTGCAGGATTGACCAATATTTTGGTGCCTAGTGGAGGTGGCCAGTGGCAAATCCAAGGCCCTATTTTGGTAGACCTAGCACAGCATCTAAAGCTATCGATACCCAAAACCGTCATGGCTTTGGCCTATGGCGATCAATTGACCAATATGCTACAACCTTTTTGGGCTTTGCCTTTGCTGGCGATTACCCGCACCAAAGTCTCTGATATTCTTCCATACACCTTGGTATTTATGTTGGTAGGATTTTTGATTTTTTCAGGTGCCCTATATCTTTTCTAGGGCACTCGATCTATGACCAGTTTTTTGAAGGCATGTAAGGAGGCTGATTTAATTTTCAACACGTACATTCCATTTGTGATTTTTGGGATGTGCACCTGTGTAGTACTTTTGTTTTTGTGTTGGGTTTGAAACTTCCTACGGATCCGCGATGGGTAAACATCGCCGAAAAAAGCATCGACGAGGTGCTCATCGATCATGCCTATTGCGAGCAAAAAGCGGCGACGAGTGGCATAAGTCTCATTGTTCGCTTTTCTGAATACGAAGCGGTGGTGGAGAAGGTAACCCCAATTGTGGCCGAGGAATGGGGCCATTTTAGGAAGGTTTTGAAAGAATTGAAAAAAAGAGGTTTTTCGCTGGGACCCCAGCGGAAAGATGACTATGTAAACCAACTGATGACCTTCCAGCAAAAAGGAGGGGGGAAAGACAAATCTTTGTTGGAAAATTTATTGATATGCGCCCTTATAGAAGCAAGAAGCTGTGAGCGTTTTCGATTGTTAAGCACGCAATTGGCCGATGCGGATTTGCGATCATTTTACCATGAATTTATGGTTTCGGAAGCAGGGCATTATCGGCTGTTTTTGGATTTGGCTTACCATTATTTACCCCAAGAAGAGGTGAAACAGCGTTGGCAAGCTTATTTGGATTTTGAAGGAAAAATGATTCAGACTTTGGCTTTGCGTGGAGATCGCATGCACTAGTTTCCTTCTGCTGCATGTTTTGCAAGTTCATCGAATGAAATGGGGGCAACCCCTACTTTTTCGCAAACCAAGCCGCCAGCCAAATTGCTCAAGCGAGCCATTTCTTTGGCGGAGCATTCCAAAGCAAGGAGCAAGCCAGCCACAGAAATCACAGCATCGCCAGCACCACTCACATCTACAATGTTTCGCGGATGGGCAGGAAGATGAAAGAACTGTTCATTTTCAAAAATCAATACGCCTTTTTCGGATAGGGTAACCATGATCTTTTTGGCTTGAATTTTATTGTGCAAGGCCCAAATGGCTTCTTGTATGTCTGAAATTTTGTCCAAGGATTTTTTCCATTGCAAACCCTCTTTGAGTTCTTTGAGATTTG
>CAXDRX010000037.1:0-11334 GCA_963991985.1 uncultured bacterium
TCAACAAATTCTTCATAGGTACCCGGATATTCCTTTATATTTTGATTCTCAATCCACCAAATTTTATTTGCGGTGTTGGAAACAAAATGTCGATTGTGGCTTACAATAATATATGTTCCTTCATAGTTTTGAAGCGCATCAATCAGTACATCAATGCTTTGTATATCCAAGTGATTGGTAGGCTCGTCGAGCAAAAGAAAATTGGCCCCGGTGGTCAAAGTTTTGGCCAAAGAAACTCTTGCTTTCTCTCCTCCAGAGAGTACTTTTATTTTTTTGTACACATCATCACCTTCAAACAGAAAGCACCCCAACAGTGTTCGAAGTTCTGATTCGGTTTTGTGTGGAGCAAAAGCGATTAATTCTTCTAATATTTCATTTTCCAATGTCAGAGACTCCAATTGATGTTGGGCATAAAAGCTTTGCTCAACATTGTGTCCGTTTATTACATCTCCATCAAATAGTTCTTCATTGGAAATGATCCTCAATAACGTTGACTTTCCTGTTCCGTTGGCACCAATAAGGGCAATTTTATCATTCCTAAGAATTTCTCCACTCACTTGTTGGACAATGGTTTTTGATCCGTAAGCTTTGCCTACATTTTCGATTTTTTTGACTAGCTTCCCAGACGGTTTGTTCACTTTAAAATTCAAAAAGAAAGCACCCTTATCTTCCTCAGCCTCTGCTACTCTTTCTAATTTTTCTAACATTTTAATTCTCGACTGCACTGCTTTTGCTTTCGAGGCTTTGGCACGAAACCTGCTTATAAATTTTTCCTGATCTTTGATAAATTGCTGTTGGCTTTCGTAATGTTTTTGTTGAAGATTATCTCTTTCTATTTTGGCTTTCAAAAAAAAATCATAATTGCCAGCCCATTCATAAATGCGTTTATTGGCAATTTCTACTGTTTTGGTACAAATACGATTTAAAAATTTTTGATCGTGTGAAACCACTACAACACTCCCTTTAAAAGTAGACAAATACTTTTCTAACCACTCAATTGAAGGAAGATCCAAATGGTTTGTTGGTTCGTCAAGCAACAATAAATCGGGCTTTCGTAGCAGCATTTTTGCCAAAATTACTCGCATCCTCCATCCTCCCGAAAACTCATTCATTGGTCTCATAAGATCCTCATTTTCGAACCCCAATCCCAGTAATATTTCTTCCGTCTCATTCGCCATCTTATAACCACCCAATTGTTCAAATTGAGTTTGTTTTTCTCCAAGAATATCGATCAGATTGTCCGAATAATTATTCTCAATCTTGGTCAAGATTTCATCAATTTCCACTTGAAGTTTCTGCAATTTTTCAAATGCCTGAATGGCCACTTCCTTGATACTTAAGTCGGTATTGAATGAAATTAGGTCTTGGTAGAGGTATCCAATGCTATATTGTTTTGGTTTATTGATACGACCTTCTCTTAACTCTATATCTTCATGTATAATTTTTAAGAGGGTAGATTTACCGGTCCCATTTCTACCTACCAAACCAATTCGTTCGTTTGGCTTGATGGTCCAATTGATATCTTTGTATAAATATCGGCCGGCGAATTCAAATGATATGTTTTGAATTTCTAACAATTGGCAACCAAACGATCTACAAGAATGCCACAGGCCACAGACGCATTTAAACTTTCCGCTCTACCCAACTTAGGAATTTGAATGTTGTGAAGATTTGACCCAATTATATCATCTGGCAAACCATTTCCCTCATTGCCAATAAGAATTATACCTTTTTCTTTTTTCAGGGTGTAAACAGATGTTCCTTCTAACCTTGCTTGAAAGACGGGTTGTTTGGAATTGGCTATTAATTTTCTCAAATCAGTGTATTGAATATCGACCCTCAAAAAACTGCCCATACTGGCATCTATCGCCTTTGAATTGAAAACATCTACTGTACTTTTTGAGCAATATACTTTGCCCACATTATACCAATCTGCGATTCGAAGAATAGCACCAAGATTAGTAGGGTCTTGAATGTCCCACAAGGCGATGGACCATCCTTCTGTCTTTCCCTCATTTTTTGTTTTTTTTTCGGTTTTGAAGATGCCCATCACATTTGACACACTTTGGTAGGAAGACAGACTTTTTATTTGACGCTCAGAAGCAACCAGAATTTTATTTGCATAAGATTCAAGCCACTCATTCTCCTGAAGTGCTTCTTTTGTTGCAACCAAAAACTGTAAAGGATAAGCTTGATTTTTCAATGCTTCTTGGATAACTTTTTTTCTTTCAATCTTAAAAAGGCCCCATTTTTGTCTGTACCTTTTAGAACTTAATGTTTTTATTTTCTTTTGTTGAGTTTGAGACAAATACATCCCTTATATAAACGAAGCTGTGCAAAGCTAGTTTTTGTTTTCATTGTGGGCCAAACCTTTTTTGCCTGTGCCCCAACGAAAATTCTTCACAAGAATGAAAAATTGTATTTGGGAGCAAAAATAGATGGTGAAAAAGCAAAAAAACATCGGCTAGAAAATGAGTTGACGTACCTTCCCAATAGCAAAATTCTTGGTGTTTTTAATCTCAAATTAAGACTGTATCAGAAGGGAATCAAAAGGTTCATAAATAGGGAGAATACAAATGCTGATACCAATATTTACAGAAGTTGGCTGATTAAAAATGGAGAGGCACCGATCATATTTGACACCAACCTTGTAAATCTGGAAGAAAACAATCTCAAAAACTTTTTGATCAATAAGGGCTTTTTCGACGCTCAAGTTACACATCGAATAAAACATCCTTATAGAAATAAAAAAATGGTTTTTGTAAAGTATGATGTGACCTTAGGGGATAAATGGGTGGTAAATTCTCTTCATACAAAAGGCTTGGACAATCATTTGGATAGCATTCTCCACAAAATTTTTGTGCGTAAAAACTTACAAGCAAAGGAAGCCTTGGATTTAGAAAAGTTAAAAAATGTCAAAAACGAATTGTATCAAGAGGCAAAGCAAAATGGATATTTTTATTTTGACGATGGGAGCCTAAAATTTTGGATAGACACAAACTGTTTGAATAAGCATGCTGACCTTTATATCGATTATTTAGCTTCAAATCAAAAAAAGGAATTTACCAGACAAATAATCAAGTCAGTGATTTTTGAATTTGAGAATGGGTCCTTATCAAGTCAACATTTAAGTACGGTTCTTAATGGGGTAAACTACCGTAGAACCCACAACCACCAACTAGACCCGAAGGTTATCGACGAACAAATTGAAATAAGGCCAATGGAGATTTACAATCCCATTAGGACAAAAAACACCTACAACAATCTGCTAAACCTCTCCATATTTGAAAGCATAAAAATAACTTTTTCACCGTCAAAACAGGATAGTACAAAATATTTGGACTGCAGAATCAAGGTCAAACAAAAGAAAAGTCATGAGATCACATGGGAACCACAACTTGTTTTTAATGCAGAAAGGCAAATAAACCAAAACCGCACCTATGGTGCACAAAATCTTTTGAGATTAAACAACAGAGATGTGTTGGGTCATGCAGAACAATTGGACATCAATTGGACCATAGGGCTTGAAAGTCAATATGGAGGAGGCGCATTCCAAATTAACAGTTTGTCCAACAACATCAATTTAGATTTTATATTACCGCATTTGATTTTTGGGAAAAAGCATTGGGAAAGGAAAAGTTTTGATAAGAAACAAACTATTTTTATTGCTGGATATATTTATGAAAACAATGTGGTTTTTAAGAGAACCTCATTTCCATTTGGATTTACTTATGAAATTCAAAATAATCATTGGACGTATCAGCTTGCACCATTGCAAATTGCATTCAACAATGCAGACCTCCAAAAAGGTCAAAATATAAGCCAATTGAATGATCTGGTGATTCGAAGGTTGGTAAACAACAATCTGATTGCAGGTCCAAGAATTTCCTTATTTTATCAAAAAGCAAGAAGACCCAATCAATATCTAAAAACCAATCTACATTTACTTGAACTTTCTGGCAATATGATTCGTTTGTCCAAGAATTTATTGGGTAGAACAATTAACAGAGATGATGAAATATTGGGTGTTCGATATTTCCAATTTGCTCGATCCGAAATGGATATTCGAGCATCAAAAAACATTCAAAAAAATAATAGCCTTGCTTGTCGATTGCACATCGGTGCTAGTGTGCCTTATGGGAATTCAAACATAATGCCTTTCGAACGGCAATTTTTTGTTGGGGGAGCAAACGGATTAAGAGCGTTTAGACCTAGAAGTATTGGCCCTGGAAATTATGTTGGAAAACGAGGTGTCCAGTTTGAGAAGTCAGGAGATTTGATTGCACAAACAAGTATAGAATTCAGGACAAAAATTGGCAAATCATTTTTGGAACCGGCATTATTTATGGATGCGGGGAACTGCTGGTCAATTTCGGAACAGGCAGGGCTTGAAAAAGGTACCCTTAAACTTTCAAATATTTTTCAATCTTTGGCACTAAATACTGGAATAGGTATGCGTGTAAATTTGGAATATTTTGTTTTCAGAGTGGATTGGGGTATCGCTCTCCATAATCCTAGCATGGAAGAAAATAAGCGTTGGGTTGTCAACCGTTCAACCAATAACAAAGAAAGTTTTATAAGGCATAATACGCTGTTAAACATTGGAATAGGATATCCTTTTTAAATATTTCATTCATCCTATTAAGACATCCATTTTTGAAATCTCCTTGTTGATTTCATCAAGATGTCCCTTGATGGCTGATTTCATCTTTGTTAGCCGATCCTCGTTTTGAATCATAGACCCCTCTCCTAGAATAAGCCATGATAGATTTAGCTCGGGAAAACTTCTTGCTATGGAAACAATCATTTCAAAACTTGGCTTATTACGCCCTGATTTTAAGTGTGTTACAACAGGTGAACTCACACCTATTCTTTTGGCCATTTGAACATTGTTTAGACCATAATGAGATAATATTCTTTCTATCCTAGAGGCAATTGTTAACATTTGTTATTTGCAAAATAACATTTGTTAATCGACTTACAAGTGTTAATAAAGAATATTTACCATGTTTGCTGAGATTTGTATTATTGCATAATGAATAAGGCTTTCTACATTTCAGTTTTTGTATTCATTATTTCCGCCCTCTCCAGACTGGCCTTTGTATCTATTCCAAACTTCACCCCCATGGTAGCCATGGCGCTTGTTGGTGGTGCATTTTTCAATCGTAAATTAGGCTTTTTGATTCCTCTTTTATCGATGCTTTTGGGTGATTTTGTTTTGGCCCTTGTCTTAGGAGGAAATTATTCTTCTTATTTGTTTGGACCGAGCATGGCCTTTGTTTATTTCTCTCTTTTTTGTGTATACGCTTTGGGGTATTTTCAAAGAAAGAAACTTCAAGATGCTTCCAATAGTCATTTTCAAACTTCCTTGTTGGCCTCCACCCTATTTTTTTTGATAAGTAATTTTGGTGCTTGGTTGTCCATTCCTTTTTATGACAAAACAATTTTCGGTTTGGCTCAGTGTTATTTGGCCGGGTTAAGCTTTTTTGAAGGAAATATTTTTGCCAATTTCTTTCTTAACCTTAGCTTGTCCACGCTAATATTTTATTTCGCTCTTCATCGGTTTTGCTCCGTCGCTTTCAAAAAAGCTTTGATTGGTGAAAAACAAAGGAACTTTACAAAGAGTTGAGGATCATCCCTCCTCTAAACTTAGGTAGAATATAAGTTGACTTTGGTGGCATGATTTCTCTTTTGTCAGCAATTTTTCTTATGGTTTGAAAACTTTCGGGATACAGGACAAATAGTATAGAATCTTTTTCATCCTTCCATTTTAATTTCAACTCTTCCACATTTTTGGCAGGAAAGAATTCTATTCTTTCATCAATTCTTGAATTTTTAATACCGAGTATTTTTTTAAGTATTGATTCTTCAAGCTCAATAACGTCTGACTCACTATTTTTCACCAATAGATAACTATCATTATCTACCCGCATGACCATTTCACCTGCACATTTTGGCAGAAACCATGTATCTTTTTTCTCTACACGATATCCCGAACTCCTTATTTCCTCTAAGAATCTTGCTTTTTTATCCCCTAATTCTACATTTATTTTCCTATGAAATGCCCGAACAAGCAAATCGTCTTCATGAACAAGACAAGACAACAGTCCGCCTGTATCAAGCTTTTTCTTTTCTGACAAATAATTGTAAACCGTTTGGGTTCTGTGATGGCCATCTGCAACATAGAAACAGGGGATTCGTGAAAAAAAATCTTGGATTCTTTGTTCGTATTCCTTGTCAATTAAAAAGATTTGATGTTGCAAACCATCTCTGGAGTGGAAATCCAAAATCAAATTGGACATCAACATGCTTTGATGCAAATCGAACCTTTGGCCCGTGTATGCCAACAAAACAGGTTCACCGATCAATTGGGTTTTTCTAAAAATTTCTTGAATGAAACCTTGCCTATTGGTCTTTGTTTTTTCATGAATTTTTATTTCTCCTTCCTGATAGCCCATCAAAGAACTTAATCCAACAACCCCTCCTATCCTATGATTTTTTCCCTGTTGGAGATAGTAAAGAAAACCTTTCTCCTTTGATTTTGTTATTCCATTTTTTTTCCAAAGCGCCTCTACATATTCCACGATTTCGTCGATAAAATCAATCGGTTGACGATTTTCATTACCGTTCAACAAATGCTTTTTGGTCATGTGATGCCAGGTTAAATCATTGCTTGTCAACTCATTTACCAAATCTATTTGTGTATCAAAATCTGATGATCGAGCAGTGATTTGCTGTGCCAATTCTTTGCTGGCCGGAAATATGGGTTGAAATGGGGAAAATTTTGGCACTTCCTGTTAAGAAAAATGTGAGATTATTCTTTCTGCTATTTCTAGGCCTATCCTCGCCTGTGCCTCTTTTGTCGAACCTCCAATGTGCGGAGAAAGAGAAACATTTTTACATTGAAGAATAGACATATCCTCGGGCGGCTCTTTGTCAAACACATCAATGCCAGCATAAGCCACTTTACCCGACTTCAAAGCAATGCACAAATCCTTTTCATTTACTATTCCGCCTCTAGCACAATTGATAAGTATAACACCATCTTTCATTTTGCTTATTTCCTTCGCCCCTATGACTGGCTGGTCAGCGGCTGGTATGTGAAGACTAATGATATCCGCTTGTTGAAAAAATTCATTTAAAGTGACGGTTGAAAAACTGAAATTTAAGCTGTTCATTTTTAGTCTTTTATCAAAATTCATTTCTATCGTTCCCTCAATTGGATTTATATTATAAAAAACAACATTCATTCCTAGCGCTATGGCTTTTTTAGCTGTTTCTCTACCAATTCTACCTGCCCCATAGATTCCCATGGTTTTTCCTTGCAATTCAAACCCCTTGCTGCCCGATGACTTCTTAAGCGCCTTAAACTGGGAATCTCCTTGCTCGGGCATTATTGCGTTGGACTCATACAAACTTCTTGCAAGACTAAACAAATGTGCAAACACCATTTCTGCGACAGATTGCGTGCTTGCCGAAGGAGTGTTAAAAACCAAAACCCCCTTTTTCTTTGCATATTCGACATCAATATTGTCCAAACCAACACCACCTCGAATAATCATTTTAAGGTTTGGACATTGGTCGATAAGGGACTCCCTGACCTTTGTTGCACTTCTTACCAATAAAACATCATAATTATTAAGACTTTTGGATAAGTCGTCTTGTGAAATATGGTTTGTATCAACCTCAAATCCAGCATCTTGAAGTATTTTTCTTCCCTTATCATGAATTCCGTCGTTGGCTAAAATTTTAATCATATTGAATTATTGAAATGTTTGCATTACGTTTATTAGCGCTTCAATACTTTCTATTTCCAAAGCATTGTACATAGATGCTCTGAATCCACCAACCGATCGATGGCCCTTAATTCCGCTTATGTTGGCTTCTTGGCATGCTAAGAGAAAACTTTCGTTTTTGGATTGGTCTTTCAGTATAAAAGTAGCATTCATTTTTGACCTATCTTCTTTTTTCGCCGTTCCTTCGAAAAGTGGATTTTTGTCTATTTCCTCATAAAGCATCGAAGCTTTTAATGTGTTCCTTTTTCCCATTTCATTAAGTCCTCCGTTCTTTTTTACCCACTTTAAGGTTTGCAAGGTTGCATAAATTGAAAATACTGGTGGCGTGTTGAACATGGAACCTTTCTTGATATGTGTCCGGTAGTCAATCATCGTAGGGATTTTTCGACCAACTTTTCCCAATAGATTTTTGTCAACAATCACCATTGTAACCCCTGCAGGACCCATATTTTTCTGTGCTCCTGCATAAACAAGACCAAAACGATTGATGTCGATTTGACGACTTAAAATATCGGAACTCATGTCACAAATCATTGGAACTTCAATTTTTGGAAAATCATGCATTTGTGTCCCAAAAATTGTGTTGTTGGAAGTACAATGGAAATAGTTGGCATTTGAGCTGATTTCATATTTTTTGGGAATAAAGTTATAATTATCTTCTTTCGAAGAGGCAACCACTTGGACTTTGCCAAAAAGTTTTGCCTCTTCTATTGCTTTAGAAGACCAGGACCCTGTATCCAAATAGGCAGCTTCCGTCTCTAGCATATTGTAAGCGACCATTAGGAACTGTGTACTTGCCCCACCTTGAAGGAAAAGCACTTCGTATTTTTCAGACAATCCAAATATTTCTATAATCGTATGGACTGCCTCTTCTACTACTTCAACAAATTGAGGACTTCTGTGAGAAATTTCCAACAAGGACAAGCCAGTGCCAGAAAAATCTTGAATTGCACGAACGCTGTTCTGAATCGTTTCCTTGGGTAAAATGGCTGGTCCAGCAGAAAAATTATGGATTTTATTCATTCCGAATACAAATCTAATTTTATTCATGAATTGAAAACCCAAAGGGCTGTTAATAATATATTAACTCAAGTTTGCATCTTATAATTGTAAACTTATTGATTTTCATAACAATTGAAACAAAGAGCAAAACACTATTTAAACCGTCTTGAACGTCAAAATCGGCTTTTTTGGAATACAAGTGTATTTTTCCTGCGGGCCATTTGGGACGAAGATTTACACATCAAGGCATCCTCTTTGGCATTCAATTTTTTCCTTGCTTTGTTTCCTGCAATTCTATTCTTTTTTACCTCAGTAGCCTATTTGCCCATTAAAAATTTGGAAACAGATGTCCTTGTTTTCTTTAAATCCTTTCTGCCTGAGAATGCCTATACATTATTGCTCGAAACCATTCGCGACATCTTAAACAATCAAAGAGGCGGTTTGCTTTCTTTGGGATTTTTGATGGCCATATATTTTTCTAGCAACGGATTTCATACAATGTTGTCCGTCTTTGAAAAATACACCACCGGAGACATTAAGAGAGGTTATTTCTCAAAACGTTTACGGGCAATTTTACTAACCTTGGTATCCTCCCTATTGGTTATTCTTTCAATAGCTTTGCTTTCCACAGGGAATCTTATTCTTGATTTCTTCAATCACCGATTCGAGAAGTTTGTCAACTTTTCAACTCTATTTTCGAGATGTATTCAGTATGGAGCAGTGTTATTTTTGGTTTATTTTATCTTTAGCTTTTTGTATTTTTTGGGCAGTTCTAGACAATTTAAATGGCAATTTTTTTCTACGGGAGCCAACCTTGCAACTGTCTTAAGTACGCTTTCCACCTATTTATTTGTCCTGTATGTTTCTAATTTTAATTCTTACAACAAACTCTATGGAAGTATTGGTACGCTTATGGTTTTAATGTTCTATTTGTATCTCAATTGTACAGTATTGTTTATTGGTTTTGAATTGAATGTAAGTCAATCAAAAGCTAAGAATTTGTATAGAAAATCTTAAAAAATTATCTAATTGTAGTATAATTGCACCCCTCGGAGAGATGGCAGAGTGGTCGAATGCGGTGGTCTTGAAAACCATTGACCTTAACGGGTCCGGGGGTTCGAATCCCTCTCTCTCCGCTTAAATCTCAACTTTTCTTTCAATTCTTATTTCCTGATTCCAACATTTTCTGCATTTTTGTTTGGAGGGTTAATTTTCATGCTGCAATCCAAAAATTTTCTTTTCTTCATTTCTCTTTTCATCGGTTGCCACGTTTTTGGACAGTCTTCTTCCTTAAATTACACATGCAATATTGAGTACTCCCCTTCTCAAAAGGCATTTTGCCAAAATGACACCGTACTTCTTACAGTGAAGCCAGGAGCAATTTCCTACGATCAATACCAATTTGACTTTAATTCAAATAGTTTACCAAACGGTTGGTCTATCACTGGTGCTGCCAATTTTGGAACGCAAACCTGTGTTGCTCCTTCCCTAACCAACGATGCCTTTTATTGGTCTTCCACTGCCGGTGCTTCTAAGCCATCCATCACATCTTCCATCCTCGATTGTACAGGAGGTGGAGACATTTCCTTTGATTTTAGACTCATTCCTTTTGCTCGTTCCTCAGGTTTAGGCTGCGAAACAGCAGACCAAAATGATGAAGGAATTGAACTCCAATATTCAATTGATACTGGAAACACATGGCTAACCATCGTTTATTTGTGTCCAAATCCAAATGCCATCCAATGTCTTCCTGACACTCAGTGGGCTTTTATTGGAGGATATGCACAAACGCTTGACAGCACCCCTCCTACTAACCCAGGCATTTGCCCCAGCGGTCCATTTCAAAATGGAAATCAAAACCAATCTACAGGGATATTTGACACCTGGCAAACCTATATTTTTGACATACCCGCCAATGCAAAAACAACCAACACACAGTTCAGATGGATCCAACTCAATTCTAGTGGTTCCTGTTGCGACAACTGGGGGTTGGACAACATCATCATCAACTCTGGATCATCTTTAAATTTAAAATGGCAATCCAATACCTCAAATACAATTACCACCAATGATTCTCTATCCTTTGTCATGAAACAAGACACAACATTTTTATTGGAGGTATCCGATACTCTTGGGAATAAGTGTTTCGATACTTTAAATCTAAAACTGAGCGTTCCTGTTTTAGATTTTGGTTTCGATACACTTAAGTTTACCAATTGCATAAAAGATAGCATTCGGGTTTCAACTGGTGGACAATGGACAGCTTCCACGTGGAATTCGACTTTAGACGATTCCATCATTTATTTGAAGACCACCGGGACTTATTATGCGAATGTTTTGGATAGTGTAGGTTGTGCAGCTAGTGATACTTTTGAATTTATAAATCCAGGGGAAATTAGGGTGTCCCTTATTGAATCAGATTCTCTTAAATGTTTTGGTCTATCCAACGGGACTATCAAAACTTCCACTTCGGGTGGTTTTGGGTCTTATACCTACCTGTGGAGCAATGGTCAAAGCGATTCCACTGCCACAGGAC
>CAXDRX010000038.1:0-9871 GCA_963991985.1 uncultured bacterium
TACGACCTACAAAGTATTGACTCTAAGCTAGATGAACTCCGCCTTTTGAGAGGAGAACTGCCGATGGAGGTAAAAGACTTGGAAGATGAATTGGAAGGATTAAATACAAGGCTAGAAAAAATAAATTCCGAAATAGAATTGCTCAATACGGATATTTCCAACTTAAGATTACAAAAAAAGGGCGCCGAAGAGAGAATTAAAAAAAATAAAGAATCCCTAAATAAGGTTAAAAATAATAGGGAATTTGAAGCGCTTTCAAAAGAAAATGAAATTAAGGATTTAGAAATGCAAGCAGCCGATAAGAAGATTGGTCAACAGCAAAACGAAATCAAAACCAAAGAAGAGCGCGTGGAGGAGGTCAATCAAAAGATTGCTGATCGGAGGTTGGACTTGGAAAATAAAATCAAAGAGTTAGAAGAGATAACGAAAGAAACGGAAAAAGAAGAAAATAAAATATTAAAAAACCGAGAAAAAGCAGAGACCGTAATAGAAGGAAAGCTATTGTCGGCATACCACAGAATTCGAAAAAATGTCCTAAATGGGATTGCTGTAGCGCCCGTGTTGAGAGGAGCCTGCGGTGGATGCTTTGCACAAATTCCTCCTCAGCTACAATCAGACATCCGGCAGAGAAAGAAAATTGTAATTTGTGAAAACTGTGGCAGGGTTTTGGTGGATGCAAAAATGGCTGGAATAGAAGAATCAATAGAAACAGAGAAGCCTAAGACAAGAGGCAGAAGAAAAAAGAAAGATTAATTCACAAACATCGGATCAACCTAGCGTTTTGTGCAAGTCTCGAATAAGCCTCTCCGTTTTATCATTTACGGGATATAAGGGAGGTCTTAGGACATTCTTCATGATGCCCATTTCATTCAAAAGCACCTTAATACCTCCAGGGTTTCCATCGACAAAAAGGGCATTGATCATGGGCAAAAGCTTGAAATGTAAATAGCGAGCAGATTCAATTTGTCCTTCTCTTGTCATCAAAACAATTTGTTTCATTTGCTTGGGATAAGCATTGCCTAGTACTGAAATTACACCGTCTACCCCCAATGGAATCAAGGGAAAAGTCAAGGCATCGTCTCCCGAAATAATTTTAAAATCATCGGGGGCCAATCTGGCCAATTCCATGATTTGCTCTAAATTACCGGATGCTTCTTTCACTGCTACTATATTGTCAAACTCAGCCAACTTTAATTGCAATTTTACAGACATATTGCTAGATGTTCGTCCCGGAACATTGTAAAGAACAATGGGTAGGCTGGTAGATTCCGAAACTTCTTTGTAGTGATGAAAAAGTCCCTCTTCATTGGGCTTATTATAATAGGGAGAAACCACCAAGTAGGCATCGGCAAGATTGTCTAATCTATCCATTTTTTCAAGAACTGTTTTGGTGGCATTCCCACCAACCCCAAAAACCATAGGAACTCTTCCTTCAGCAAACTCTTTTACTTTTTGAAAAACGCTTACCTGATCTTCAAAATCAATGGTTGGATTTTCTCCCGTAGTACCCATAACAACAAGATAATCTACGCCTCCCGAAATGAGATGTTCTGTGTGCTTTTGCAGTGCCTCCATGTCTATGGAGAAATCCTCATGAAAAGGAGTAGTCATTGCGACACCCAAACCCGTCAATCTTTTAACTTGCATTCTTGTGAATGTTTTGGACGAAATTATGAAATTGGATCAAATCCATTTTTTGATGTGCCCATGCAATATCCACCAATTCTGGAAAACGATTGTTTCGGTATCCAAATTTGAGTTTTGCCATACTCCGCATGGTGGCATATTCCAAAGGAAATATACCTTTTGAATCTAAAGCATAGATTAAATCAAAATCACTCGATGTAAAAGCCTGAATGCTTTTAAGACTAGGCTTCCCATACCAGTTGCAATCTTTTTTTGAAAAGTATGTATATAAATAGTTGGAAATCATATCATTATGTTTTTTTTCAATAGAACAATAGCCTAAACACTTCACTTTTTTACCTTCACTTTTTAGCACACCAACTAGGTTTTCTATTTCTTTTTGATCATCTTCAACAGCATAAATAACACCAATTCGCACATTGTTTTGCATCGTTCTCAGATTGGTATTTTCTCGGGTAAGCCGTCTTTTTTTAAGTTCTTTTTTTCTAAAAATTTCAAATAATCTATCCATCCAACATGTTGATAAGTTCTTTTTCCGATATGATTTTGATATTCAATTTTTTGGCTTTTGCCAATTTAGCGGGTCCCATATTTTCGCCACCAACGATAAGATTGGTTTTTGAAGAAATACTTCCTTGTAAAATTCCTCCATGATTTTCAATCGTCTGTTGGATATCCTTTCGAGAAAAATGGCTAAAAACACCGCTCACTACTATTTTTTGATTTTCAAGTATTCTGGAGACTTTAGCTTCTTCAAAAAACACAAGATTTAAACCTGCATTTTGTAAATCATTCAATACTTCTATATTAAACTGATTTGAAAAATAAGCAAATACACTTTCGGCGATCTTGGTTCCAATTTCTTCGGTTTGTTCTAAATCTTCTCTTGTTGCATTGGACAAAGATTCCCAACTTTTGAATTTTTTCGCTAGTTTTTTGGCAACAGTTTCACCTACATATCGAATACCCAAACCAAACAATACTTTCTCGAATGGTTTTTCTTTGGATTTTTCTATGCCCATCAATAGGTTGTTTACTGACTTTTCCTTAAGACTTATTTTTTTTTCTGTTCCATCAGGATTTACAATGATTTTGCTTACATCAAACAATTGATCATAGCTTAGTTGGTAAAGGTCTTTAAAATGAAAAAGCAGCTTTTTGTCCACCAATAGCTCAATTGTTTCCGAACCCAAACCCTCTATATCAAGGGCGTTTCTAGAGGCAAAGTGAGCAATCCTCCCTTTTATCTGAGGTGGGCAAGAACTATTTTCACAATAATGGATCGCCTCCCCATCTCTTTTGACCAAAGTGGAAAAGCAAGCCGGGCATTTTGATATAAAATGAAAGGGTGGGCTGTCTTGGTAACTTCTTTTTTCTACAACCACTCCTACTACTTTTGGTATTATTTCCCCTCCTTTTTCGATTTTCACAACATCATTTTCTCGGATGTCCATTTTGGAAATAAAATCTTCATTATGCAGGGAAGCTCGCTTAACATTTGTACCCAATAGATTCACAACCTCTAAATTGGCAACAGGCGTTACGGCACCCGTTCTACCAACTTGATACGTAATTTTTTTGAGCCTTGTTGTAACTTGTTCAGTAGCGAATTTATAGGATATCGCCCACCTTGGGAATTTTGAAGTATAGCCCAATTGTTTTTGTATTTCTATTTCGTTGACCTTTATGACAATCCCGTCGATATCAAAACTCAATTTTTGTTTTTCATTTTCCCAATGGTTTACAAAGTCCATCAATTCGTTAATATCGTTGCACCGCTTGGCGTATCCAGAAGTTTTTAAACCCCAGGCTGAAATACGATTCAAACCTTCCCAATGTGAAGATGCACTAGGAGAAACCAAATGATATAAGAAAATATCTAAGGGTCGCTGAGCAACCTCACTAGAATCTTGCATTTTTATGGTGCCAGCGGCGCAGTTGCGAGGATTGGCAAAAGTGTTTTGACCTTTACCTTCTCTTTGAAGATTTAATCTTTCAAATGCCATTTTATGCATGAATATTTCTCCTCTTATTTCGATTTTGGAAGGAAAATCGCCTTCCAATGAATGATTGAGCGATTTGATGGTTTGAACATTTTTCGTTACATCATCCCCCACTTGACCATCGCCCCGCGTAATGGCTTTGTCTAGTCTTCCATTGCGATAATGTAAGCTTATGGCCAGGCCATCAAATTTTAATTCAGCCACATAGGTATAATTTGAATGGCCAATCATCTTTTGAATTCTATTGTCAAAATCAACAAGTTCACTTTTGCTGTACGTATTTCCCAATGACAACATCGGACTTTCGTGGGCAATCGTCTGAAATTTTTTGGTGATGCCTCCTCCCACTTTTTCGGTAGGTGAATTGGGATCCTTCAATTGAGGAAATTGTGCTTCTAAATATTCCAATCGCTTAAGCATTAAGTCAAATTTTTGATCAGAAATGATAGGATCAGCCAAAATATAATATCGGTAATTGTGTTCCTTCAGCTCTTTGGTTAATGAGCGTAATTCCTCATGCAATTTAAGCGACATTTTAATTGCTCAAATTTAATTGAATTAATACTATATAATTATCAATACATTTGGGGCTCTATGAGGTTTTTAATTGCTACTTTGTTTTTCTCCTACCCCAGCCTTTTCATGATTGGGCAAAACGCTTTTTTTCGAAACACCAAGCAAAACAATCATATCATAGATAGAATTGAGATGCTGCAAGGAAAAATATTAGAAGACGTTTTTACTTCTGCAAAACCTTACCTATTGAAGGATGTTTATACACAATCCAAAAAATTTGAAGCCCAATCGATTCAAGATAAGTTCAATAAAAAACTATTGTTGGATAAATGCTTTGAACTTCGAGATGATTCTCATTTCAGGAGCAAAAAGACCTTTTTGAATCATTTTTTTGAGTACAATGCCTACTTGTTTGGCAAAAAAGAGAATGATTATCAATTTCTTGTGAATCCCATAGCTTATTTCAATGGAGGATATGACTGGGTAAGCAATGAAAAATTGTATCAAAACACAAGAGGGATAGTTGTCCGAGGAAGCCTCGCAAATAAACTTGGATTTTATAGTGAAATTACTGAAAATCAAGCGCTATTCCCTGAGTTTGTTCGAGAAAAAGAAAAGGCAACTGGGGCACTACCCAATCATGGTTTTTATAAAGATTTTGGAAATAATGCTTACGACTTTTTTGGTTACAAGGGGTATATCAATTTTAAAGCTTTGCCTCCAATTGATGTCCAGTTTGGTCATGATCAAAACTTCATTGGAAATGGAAAAAGATCTTTGATACTGGGCGATTTTGCACCCCCTCATTTGTTTTTAAAATTGAATACAAAAATCAAAAAGGTAAACTACATGAATCTTTTCTCCGAGCACAGCGATTTGCAAAGAGTTATTGGAAATGGGAGCAACCAAAACAAAAAATATAGTGCCTTGCATCATTTGAGTATAAATTTTGGCAAAAAAATCAATCTTGGATTGTTCGAACAGGTTATTTTTAGTCGGCAAAACAGCAATCAAAACAATGGATTTGAGCCAAACTATCTGAACCCCATTATCTTTTATAGAGGAATAGAGCAAAATTTGAATAGTTCTGACAATGTGCTTCTCGGGTCAGATTTTAAATACTTAATCAGGAGAAACATGTCTTTGTACGGACAATTTGTATTGGATGAATTTAAACTATCTGAAATCAAAGCGAATAAAGGTTGGTGGGCAAATAAATGGGCCCTTCAAGCAGGGGTTAAAGCCATTGATATTTTTGGTGTCAACAACTTAGATTTTCTTTTGGAATACAATCAAGCTAGACCCTACACATATACACATTTCAAAAGCAACCAAAATTTGGTTCATTATCGCCAACCACTTGCCCATCCCCTTGGAACAAATTTCAAAGAAACTCTTTTGGAAATTTCCTACCAAGTAAAGTCAAATTGGACCATCAATTGGCTGGCAAGTTTTATGCAACAAGGCATAGACTCAAACATTCATTCGAAAAATATAGGTGGCAATATTTTAAGAGACTATGGAGAAAGGGCTTTTGAATATGGAAACAAAACGCTACAAGGAAACTTATATCAAACCTTTTATAGCGATCTTTGGATACAATTTCAATTCAATACATTCGCCTACTTGGATTTGTCTTATACTTTCCGAAAAAACATGCGCCAATTTCCTCAAAGCTCCAATAGCCTCAATCAGATTTTGTCCATTTCGATCAGGTATTTTATCGATAGAAATGTTCCTTTGTATTGATGCACCAAATAGAACCATTCTTTCACTGGCAGCACTTATATCGTGCCGTAGAAGATGAGAATTCTCCGTTCTTTGGCAAGAATTATTCTGAATTTATTTTCACCAACAAAGTATACAATTTCGCCTTGCACCCACAATGGGATTCCATAGGTAGCGACACCCTCTTTATAAAACTTATTTATGCCTCAACGATCGAAAAATTTGCAATTATTGAGTGTATTGGGGAATGGAACGATTGCATTACCAATGATATAAAATTATTGAAAGAATTTTTGTTGGACGGTTTGGTGGAACGAGGGATTCAAACCCTCTGCTTTATTGGAGAAAATGTGCTGAACTTTCATGGAGAAGATGACTGCTATTATCAAGAATTAAGTGAAGAACTTGGTAAGGGCAACTTGTTCTTTATCAACTTCCTACCTCATGTAGTTCAAGAACTAAACAATTTTGGCATACTAAATTATGTGCAATATTTTGTCATGGACGAAAAGGAGGATTGGAGAAAAAAAACACCCCACCAAGTAATGGATTATTTGTCCATAAAAAGTAAAAAAACAAGCTAATTTTTCCTAACGAATAGAGATATATTGATTAGATTAGCCACTTATTTCCATTGGAATTTTGTTACTTGATTTAGCATTTGGGTTTGATTTTTATTATGCCATCACGCGCCATCCATTATTGGGTTGGATTGTTCAGCCTCGGGCAGTTCAATTGACTGAAACAGGAAAGTATTCATTAAAAGCCCAAAAGCTAAACCGGAGTACCGCAGAAGTATACAAGGAAAAACTCTGTAGTGAAGATTTTAAAATCATTGAAATTTTGGACTCTATTTCCCCAGAAAGCTTAACCAAACAATTTCACCCCAAAAAAAAAATCAAACCAAAAGATTTTTTTTCATCCCTAAGTAAAAAGGACTTTCAGTTAGAAATCAAACCCATTATTGAAGAAAAACTTGCGAAAGCCATCGCCAAATTTTCAAATCAGAAAATCTTTCTTGAGAAAAATGACAAGCTTTCCCTCCAACCCATTCAAATTTCCAATGAAATTGCCACTGTGCTTTTTCATTTTCGGAAAACAGAAGAATCAACTCGATACTTTATTACCATAAAAAATGAGGGTGAAAGAATCCATTTTATGAAAAATGGATCTGTTTTGCTTAGCAAAAATCCTATTTGGTTACTGGCAGAAGGCAGACTAATGACTTTTGACCAACATATGGATGGAAAAAAAATTGCACCCTTCATTAAAAACAAATTCATTGAAATCCCAAAAAGAACCGAAGAGGAATATTTTCAAAACTTCATCCCACAAATCATTGAAAACTATCATGTTTATGCACAAGGTTTTGCCATCGAATCCATCCGGCCAAAAGGAAAAGCAAAGCTTTTGTTGGTAAAGGATGTTCACAAAAAACTAGGATTCGAATTGAAATTTGATTACGGCAAAACAAGGGTCTCAGCCAAACCCGAAAAAGCCGTCGTTGCTGCCTTGGATAAGGAAAAAAAAGAAATAACTTTCTATAGAATAAAACGGGACACCCCATGGGAAAGAGATTGCATAAAGTTTTTAGAGCAAAATGGTTTAACAGAAGTACAAACAGGTCTATTTTTACCTTTACAATTTACAAGTCCCATTGAATGGATCTACCAGTATGAAAAGAAAATCTTATCAAAAATTGAAATCGATCAGTCGCTGGTAGCACAAAAGTATCTTACCCAAAAACCAAGTTTGGTGCTGAAGGCTCAAAATTCAGAAAATAACGATTGGTTTGATCTCAAAGCAAATGTATATTTTGGTTCATTCGAAATTCCATTTCGAAAAATTATTCAATACATAAAAAACCAAGTCAGAGAATTTCTTCTTCCCGATGGTACCATGGCAACGATCCCCGAAGAATGGTTTACTCGTTTGGACCCTCTTACCATTTTTAATAAATCAAATCATGGAATTTCCATTAGTAGACCCCACTTTGCACTGGTTGAGCATGGTCTAAAAACCTCACTTAAAAAAGATCATAAGTTCATCCCTTTCAAAGACGTACAAATACCACCACCCGACATTGGAGTATTTAAACTAAGAAAATACCAAGTTAAGGGGTTTCAATGGATGCAATTTTTAAAATTGAACCATTTTGGAGGAATTTTAGCCGACGATATGGGTTTGGGCAAAACCATTCAAACCATCGCGGTTTTGCTCAATGAAAAACAAAGCCACTTGAACCAAAATTCGAAACAAAAAATAAGTCAAATAGACCTTTTTCAAAACCGTGAAAACAATAAACAAACCAATCTAATTATTGTCCCTACCTCTTTGGTTTTCAACTGGATAAGCGAAATTAAAAAATTTGGGCCCTTGCTTAAAATCATAGCATACGTAGGCAACGATAGACAACAACACTATAACAATCTACTAAACCATGATGTAGTGATTAGCACCTATGGGATTGTGCGAAATGAAATAGAAAATCTCTGTAATATACAATTCAACTACTTAATTATCGACGAAGCACAATCCATTAAGAAC
Organism: uncultured bacterium; assembly: GCA_963991985.1. Taxonomy (GTDB): domain Bacteria; phylum Bacteroidota; class Bacteroidia; order NS11-12g; family UBA9320; genus MED-G17. The sequence goes on from CAXDRX010000038.1 coordinate 8,442, forward strand.
GCCAGCTCCCTAAGCAACAAGGCCCTATTGAAACTTCAGGCAAAACACAAACTTGCTCTCACAGGAACTCCCATAGAAAATAAACTATCTGATCTTTGGTCAATCATGAACTTTTTGAATCCTGGACTATTGGGCAATTCAAAATTTTTCCAAAACCAATTTGCACAGCCCATTGAAAAAGCACAAGACGAAAAATCTATACAAACATTAAAAACATTAATTAACCCCTTCATTTTGAGGAGGACAAAAGAAAACGTTTTAAAAGATCTGCCTCCAATAAATCAAAGCATACAATGGTGTGAGATGACACCTGACCAAGAAAAATTTTACGATCAAATTAAAAGTAAATTTCGAAATGAATTGCTCCTAAATATCGAAGAAAAAGGATTTGAAAAGTCAAAAATCAATATTTTGAGTGGTCTCACTCAATTAAGATTGGCAGCCAATCATCCCAAAATCCTAGACCCTAATTTTGAAGGCCAAAGCGGCAAGCACAATATACTTATCGATATGGTAATGGAAGCCATCAGCCAAAATCATAAAGTGTTGCTCTTTTCACAATTTGTTAAGCAACTTTCTCAATTTAAACGTGCATTTGAAAAAAGGAATATTCCATTCGCCTACATAGATGGACAAACTTTATCATCCCAACGAGAAAACCAAGTCACAGGCTTCCAAAAAGATTCAGAAATAAAACTTTTTCTCATCTCACTCAAAGCGGGTGGTGCTGGATTGAATCTCACTGCCGCAGACTATGTTTTTATTGCAGACCCTTGGTGGAACCCTGCAACCGAACAACAAGCCATTGCCAGAGCCCATCGCATAGGTCAAACACACCACGTATTTAGCTATAAATTTATTAGCCGAAACAGCGTGGAAGAAAAAATTTTACAACTTCAAGAAAGAAAATCTTTGTTGGCAAAAAACTTTATTACAGAAAGTACCAGTAGTTCGTTCAATCTTCAAATGGATGATTTTATTCAATTGTTCAACTAATTTCATTAATTCGTTTTGACAAAACACTACATTTGAGTCATGAAATATTTTTATACTACGTTTTGTCTTTCCTTGTTTTCCATAAGTGTTATTGCGCAAAGAACTGTAGATTGGTCGATCAATGAAATTGCCTCTCCAACTGAGTTGAATAGCAATGTCCAAACAGGAACCAAAGTAGACCTAAAGCTCGTTTGCCAAAACAAGGGGCCCGACAAAGCCCAAACAGGAGACAGTTTATTTTATCAATTTTTTGCTACCAATCAAAGTGGAAGTAATATAATTTTTTGGGCGCCCAATGCCCAAAATACCAATAGCTACTTTTTGAGTGTCCTGACACGAGATTTGGATGTAAACGATACCATCCACGTAAGCAATTCTGTGCAACTAAACTCTTACGTTCCAAATTCCATCAATATCATTTTTGGAGCAAGAAG
>CAXDRX010000039.1:0-8938 GCA_963991985.1 uncultured bacterium
CGGTGAATCGGGGTCCATAGATTTTAGGGCATCGTTGACCGAAGCCGAAGAAACAGTCCCCTCCTTTTGCCCCGGTGTTTGCTCTACCTTTAAAGAGGCCGGTTCGGCACTGAACTGCTTAAACCCTATGGGATTGTTGGGCGCCGGAACTGGTGTGGCACTTTCCAATTGCACTGGTACTTCAGCCTGAAAATCTGGCTTTACTTGTACCAAATCTGTGCGATTTAGGTATTCAAATCCCAGAAGCTTAAAGATATAGTCGATCATGGAAGTAGCACTTTTGATGTTGTTGTGGCCCTGTACCATACCCGCTGGCTCAAATTTGGTGAAGGTAAATTTATTGACAAATTCTTCCAAGGGAACACCGTACTGCAGACCCAGAGAAATGGCAATGGCAAAGCAGTTCATCAGCGAACGGAAAGTAGCTCCTTCTTTGTGCATGTCTACAAATATCTCGCCCAATGTACCATCGTTGTATTCTCCCGTACGAACAAATATCGTTTGTCCATCTATGGTTGCTTTTTGGGTGAATCCCCTTCTTTTGCTTGGCAATTTTTTTCTTTGAACTACACGCGCTAGTTTTTTCTTGAATTCGGTATTGGCCGACTCATCTAAAATTCTTCGCGCTGCTTGCAATACCATATCTGCCGTTAGATTTTCTACCGATAGCGCAGCATTTTTTCCAATGACCTCTTCTACCTTCTCTGCTACTTTGTTGTCCAATTCTTCTTCCTCGTCGTCTGATTTGTTGCTCAGCGGTTGTGAAAGTTTGCATCCATCGCGATACAGTGCATTGGCTTTGAGACCCATCTCCCAACTTAGGTGGTAGCAGCTTTTGATGTCTTCTACGGTAGCCTCATTGGGCAAATTGATGGTTTTGGAGATGGCTCCGGAGATAAAAGGTTGTGCTGCAGCCATCATACGAATATGCCCGTGGGGGTGAATGTATCTTTGGCCTATTTTTCCGCATTTGTTGGCACAATCGAATACGGGCAAATGCTCCTCCTTGAGGTGGGGCGCACCCTCTACGGTCATGGTTCCGCATACGTAATCATTGGCTGCATTGATTTCTTCTTTGCTAAAGCCTAATTTTCGTAGCATGTTGAAACCGGGTTTTTCGTAGTCTTTGGCTTCAAAACCCAACCGCTGCATGGTTTGCTCACCCAATACCCATTGATTGAAGGCAAAACCGATTTCAAAAGCAGCAGCCATGGCACCTTCTATTTTCTGCAAATCCTCATCGGCAAAGCCTTTTGCTTTTAGTGTTTCGGGGTTTACAAAAGGAGCACCTTCCATGCTTGCATGTCCTTTGGCATAATTTACAATTTCTTTGATTTGTTTGGTGTTGTAGCCCAAATTTTTCAGCGCTTCTGGAACAGATTGGTTGACAATTTTAAAATATCCCCCTCCCGAAAGTTTTTTGAATTTTACCAAGGCAAAATCAGGTTCTATTCCTGTTGTGTCGCAATCCATAACCAAACCAATGGTTCCTGTGGGAGCAATCACTGTGGTTTGCGCGTTTCTATAACCATATTTTTCTCCAAGCTCTAGCGCTTTGTCCCAAGCATTGCATGCCGCATTGAGAAGATAGCTTGGACACTCGTGTTGGTCTATGCCTACCGGTTTTAGACTAAGGTTTTCATAACTGTCTGCATTGTAGGCAGCATAGCGATGGTTTCGCATCACGCGGAGCATATGTTCTTTGTTTTTGTCGTATTCTTTAAAAGAACCTAAATAAGAGGCCATTTCCGCGGAAGTTTTGTAGGCTGTTCCTGTAAGAATTGCGGTGATGGCACCACCGATGGCTGTTGCCTTGGGGCTATCGTAGGGAATTCCTGAAAGCATCAAAACAGAACCCAGATTGGCATATCCCAGACCTAGTGTTCGGTAATCGTAGGAAAGTTGGGCAACTTCCTTGGATGGAAACTGAGCCATTAGGACTGAAATTTCCAAAACAGTCGTCCAAATTCGGGCCATATGGGCGATGCCTTCTACGTCGAAAGTAAGCTTTTTGGCGTCGAAAAATTTTCTTAGGTTCAAGCTCGCTAGATTGCAGGCCGTATTGTCCAAGAACATATATTCCGAGCATGGATTGGAAGCGTTGATGGGTCCCCCCTCTGGACAGGTGTGCCACTCGTTGATGGTGGTATTGTATTGAATGCCGGGATCTGCACAAGCCCAAGCTGCATAGGTAATGTCTTCCCAAATTTTGGCAGCAGGAATAGAGTCTGTGACGGTTCCATCTGTTCTGCCAATCAAATCCCAAGGGCTGTCGGTGGCCAAAGCTTCAAAAAACTTATTGGGTATACGCACCGAGTTGTTGGAGTTTTGTCCACTCACCGTTTGGTATGCCTCACCTTCATAATGGTTGTCATATCCGCCATCTATGAGGGCTTTTACTTTTTGCTCTTCTTTTACTTTCCAATTGATGAAACTTTCTATCTCTGGATGGTCAAGATCTAAACAGACCATTTTGGCTGCTCTTCTTGTGGTTCCTCCCGATTTGATGGCACCGGCCGCACGGTCACCTATTTTCAGAAAAGACATCAAACCACTTGAAAAACCTCCTCCCGAAAGTTTTTCGTTGGCACCTCTAATTTTTGAAAAGTTGGTTCCAACACCTGAACCGTATTTGAATATTCTCGCTTCACGAACCCACAAGTCCATGATTCCTCCTTCATTGACCAAATCGTCTTCTACTGAAAGAATAAAACAGGCATGTGGCTGGGGTCTTTCATACGCTGATGTTGACCTTTTTACTTTCTCGGTGCTTGGGTCGGTATAATAGTGGCCTTGTGGTTTTCCTGTAATACCATAGGAGTTGTGCAAGCCCGTGTTGAACCACTGCGGAGAGTTGGGTGCGGCCATTTGCGCCATGATGGCATAGACCAATTCGTCGTAAAATATGCCCGCATCTTTCTCTGAAGCGAAATATCCATATTGAGCGCCCCACGTTCTCCAGCAGTCTGCCAATCGGTGGGCCACTTGTTTGATGGATGTTTCAGAACCTGTGCTTCCGTCTTCTTGTGGAACGCCTGCTTTTCTGAAATATTTTTGCGCCAGAATATCTGTGGCTACCTGAGACCAGTCTTTGGGTACTTCCACGTTTTTCATCTCAAATACCGTATCGCCCGTGGGATTCTTGATAACAGAAGTCCTGTAATCATAATCGAACAAATCAAAAGTAGGTACCCCTTCTTTGGTGTATTTTCTTTTGAACTTTAGTCCTTTTTGGTTGTACAATGTCTTTTTCTTTTTCATGTGTATGATGTCCTACTAACCTTTAGTGGTTTTTGCTCAAAACTATATGTTCACTTCCGTTGAGGAAGTTTCCAATTTTCCACATAAACTTGCAGCAGGAAGCGCGTAACACAATCTACTGGCGTAATTGCCCTGTTGAAAACATAAAATAAACAATGGATGAGGTTTTTTTGAACACGCTTTTCCACAAATGTTAGAGCATTGAAAAACAGGATACTACATAATTTGAAACGATTGGTCCAAGAAGGAAAAAAATCTTTTGCTGTTCTTATCGACCCCGATAAAATGCCTTCGGATGATTTTGTGCATCAATTGAATCGCGCATGTGATTTTGTTTTTGTAGGGGGAAGTCATTTGAGTGTTGGACATATGGGAACCTGCCTTGAAAAATTGAGAAAACATCTTGATTTACCGCTGGTTATCTTTCCTGGAAGCCCCAACCAAATTGATCAAAATGCAGACGCTATTTTTCTTTTAACACTCATTTCTGGGCGTAATCCTGACCTTTTAATTGGACGGCATGTTGAGTCTGCCCACATTTTAAAAGAAAGTGGCCTCGAAATAATTCCCACAGGTTACCTCTTGATTGATGGGGGAAAGATGACCACCGCAGCCTACATTTCAAATACCCAACCCATTCCTCAAGAAAAAACAGATTTGGTTGTATCTACTGCTTTGGCAGGTCAGCAGCTAGGTTTACAAGCCATCTATTTGGATTGTGGAAGTGGTGCCGACAAGTCGGCAAGTATTGAAATTATAAACAAAATCAAAAAAGAAGTAAGCTTGCCACTGATTGTGGGTGGAGGGGTAAAAAGCAAGGAAGAAGTGCACCGACTACAAATGGCAGGGGCAGATGTGGTGGTAGTGGGCAACCTTTTCGAAACCAATCCAGAAGCCATCCGCTCCTTCATTCGCTGATTTGGTTGAAAGACCAAAACAAACCTTTTGGATAGATTATTTGTCTGTAAGAAACTATGAAGCACAAAACATGGTTGCGATTGTTGCTCTGTTCGACGGTATTCGTTCTTTCCAGTTTGACTTTGACCGCTCAGGAAAAAAAGTTTCAAGTAGACACGGAAAAAAGCAAGTTGAAATGGAATGGTTATCATTTGATGAAAAGCTATAAGCACTATGGAGGAATTCTCATCAAAAAAGGTTCTTTTACTTTCAGCGACGGTAAAATTACAGGGGGCATGTTTGTGCTCGACGCCGGCAGCATTTCTGTAGATGATTTGGCGGGCGTCAAACAGACATCACTGACCAAGCACCTCCACTCCAAAGATTTTTTTGATGTAAAAAAGTTTCCTGAAGTAACATTGGAAATCACCAATTCTTTCAAACAAGAGGACGGGAGTCTTTATGTTTTGGCCAATTTGACCATCAAAGGCATCACCAAAAGAATTTCTTTCAAAACTTTGATCGACGAAAGCAAAACAGGCAATACATTGGTTGCAAAATCGACCATCCGTTTTGATCGAGCCAAATTTAATGTGGATTGGGGAAGTTCTAACTTGGCCAAATACGTTGTAGACGACAATGTAGACATCGAAACTTTCCTCGTTGGGAGGGTGGAATAATTTGTATCACTCCCCAGCGATGATGGTGCCTATCTCTTTGTGGGCGACTTTAAAATATCCATAAACCGTTTGGTTGGAAACCAGGTTGGTGGGTGGATTGCTGGCCGGGGACGAAAATGGTCCTCCAGCATTTCTGACATTGAACAGACCCAAAAGGAAGTCGTAATAGTTTCTAGAAATGGCATATTGTTCGATTCGAATGGTATCGCCTTCCTCAAATCCATCGGCAATGGGCCGGGGAAGGATTCCCTGATCTTGTTGAGCAAGCGGATCGTTGGGATCTATCAAAAGATTCCAATAGCCTACTTCTCTAAATTCGTCCGTGTCGATAAGAATGCCATTTCCATCATAAAGGGTGTCATTGATGAATACTTTCCATTCATAGTAATCTCTATCTCTTTTTCCTTGTATTTCGTCTGCTCCAATGAAGGCATACCAACCCTCATCTACTATCCCATTGTTATTGGGCAAATAAAATGCCGACACCGTATCTAAGGGCAATTGGTCGTTTAATTGCTCTGTGGCCGTATAGGTATTTCCCTGCCAATGGATGGTCAAAAGGTAGGTTTCGCCCACCTTTCCCATTTTGTTCTTTTTGGTTTTGTAGATTCCTTCTGCGCTGTGGAAAAGGGTGTCGATTTGCGCACCATGCGAAATGGTAACCTTGGCATCGCCTACGGGCAAGTAGTTTTGGCTGTAATAGCCTGCACTTTCCGATAATTTTATTTCCCAGGCTTTGTTTTCGTTGCTTACTTCACCTTCTACCACAAGTGCCGGTTTTTCCTCGGGCAAATTCAAGTCAATGTTTCGCTCGCAAGCAAGAAATATTAAGGAAAGAAATAAGGTGTGATATGATTTTTTCATGGGCAATGGTTTAAAATTTAAAATTCCAAGTGAATGAAGGAATGAGTTTAAAAAGGACAATTTTGGTGGAAACATTTCTGCCTGTTTTGACCATATTTCCGTTGTTGTCTTCCACTTCTTGATCCTGAAAGTTGATCACCCAGGCATTTTCTCGGGCATATACATTGTAAAAGCTAAAATTCCAAGTGCTTTGGTAAGCTCTCTCCCTATTTTTCAACGGATCTAAGTTGATGCTGATGTCCAAACGGTGGTAATCCAATTGATTGTCATTGATATTGTTTCTGGCGGGGAAAGAACCATACGATTCGCCTCCATAGGGATAAGATGCCACTGGCCCGGTGATGGGATTGTTGCTTTGATAAACAAAAGAACCGGTCATACTGATGCTTGGCGTAATTTCTCGAGTTAGCACCAAAGCCAGGTTGTGTCTTCTATCGAAATTGGTACGGTACCATTGGTCTCCGTTGATTCCTTCCACTTTTCGTTCTGTTTTGCTAAGGGTATAACTCAAAAAGCCAGTGTATTTCCCAGCATATTTGTTGATGTAAAGTTCGGTTCCATAGGATCTTCCAATGCCGGTAAGCAACTCTCCGTCGAGCAATTCATTGAAAAAAAGTTGGGCATTGTTTCTAAAATCTACTTGTTGATCCATCCACTTGTAATAGATTTCCACGGAGCTTTCGATATTGTTTTTAAAATTTCTGAAATACCCCCCTGCCAATTGATCCGATATTTGTGGTTTGACATTGGGTCCTGCCGAAAACCAGTTGGAAATTGGCAATGAGTTGGCCGAATTGGAAGCCTGCTGAATGTACTGAACCGTACGATTGTAGCTTGCTTTGATGGCTTGTTCTTTGTTGATATTGCAATTGAGGGCTGCACGGGGCTCCAAGAAGCCAAAAGTATGGTAAATCTCTCCTCTTTTGTAGGTCATCGTATCTTGTGCAATGGGTGCTCCGTAACGGTTGTAAGCATAAGAAAATTCTCTTCCCTTGCCCAGGTTGTTGAACAGGCTATAACGCAATCCGTATCGCAGGTCGAATCGACTATTGAATTTGTATTTGTGGTCGATGTAAACAGCAGATTCTAGCGCCAATTTTTGGGGAATGGTAACATCGTCAAAACGGTCTCGCGTGGTTTGGTTGTCGCCTTTGAACGCGCCAGGAGAAAATTTGTGATGGATGCTTTGTCCACCAAAGTACAATTTGCTTTTGAAAGAACGATAATTGGTAAAATCAACTTTTATGTTCCAATCTTCTTGGCCTTGATCTATAGAAAAAGCAGCATTTTCAGCAAATTTTATCCCAAAGCTATAGTCAAAATTGCTGTAAATGGCCGATATATTGGCGAACAGTTTTTGATTGAAAATATGGTTCCAACGAAGGGTTCCAGTTGCATTTCCCCAAGCCACTCTAAAATTGTCGGTAAATCCAAATACATCTCTCCCAAAATAGCCACTTACAAAAAGTTTGTCTTTGTCGCTCAACTCATAGTTGGCCTTTAGATTGGCATCATAAAAGTACAGTGTGTTGTTTTTGATGTTGTCGTCTTTGGAAAAAGCCAAAAAGGCGTCGGCATAAGACCTTCTTCCGGAAAGCATAAAACTCGATTTGTCTTTCACAATTGGTCCTTCCAAGGTGAGTCTAGAACTAATGAGCCCGATGCCGCCTTGACCGGCAAATTTCTTTTTGTTTCCATCTTTCATCCGAACATCAATGATGGAGGCCAGTCTACCTCCGTATTTGGCGGGGATACCCCCTTTGTACACTTCTATGTCTTTGATGGCATCGCCATTGAAAATAGAGAAAAAACCCAGCAGGTGTGAAGCGTTGTAAACAGTGGCTTCATCGAGCAAAATCAAATTTTGATCTTGTCCACCCCCACGAATATTGAGGCCTGAGCTGCCTTCGGCTTGCTGAATGCCTGGCAAAAGAGCAATGGTTTTGATGACGTCCACCTCCCCAAAAACAACAGGAATTTCTTTGATGGTTTCGATGTCCATTTTTACCACGCTGATTTCCTTGTTTTCTACCTTTCGGTCTTGGGCCTTGGCCGTCACAACGGTTTCTTTGAGTTGGGCAGATTTTTCTTGCAATTCTATGTTGATGGTGGTGTTTTTCTGTAGATCAAGTGTTTTGGCCACGGTTTCATAGCCCAGATAGCTGAAAAGAACTTTTTGTTTGCCTTTGGGGAGGTCTAGACTATAAAAGCCATATTCATTGCTTATGTCTCCGGTGGAGGCGTCTTCCAAAAATATGGCCACACCAATGAGTGCTTCACCCGAAGAAGCATCTGTGACTCGGCCACTGATGGTATAATTTTGCGCAAAAGTCCAAGCGCTTATCAGCAGTAAAATGATGAGAAATCTGCTTTTCATTAGCTTTCTGCGATTTTATCCATTTTGCCCATGTATTTTTGCCGAATATAGACCAACTTGCCCTTATTCTTGACCAACATTGTGCGCAACATACCCAATGCCCTTAGCTTGCTCAATTTGCTTTTGGGGGTTTATGCCATCAAATTGGGTTTTGAGGGTGCCTTGGTGAAAGCGGGATATCTTTTGTTGTTGGGTGCTTTTTTGGACTTTTTGGATGGTTTTGCGGCCCGGCTTTTGCAAGCCAGTTCGGATTTGGGCAAGCAGCTCGACAGTTTTGCAGATTTCACATCTTTTGGCTTGGCTTCTGCGTTTTTGGTTTACCACACCTACATCTATTTTGATTTTTCGGGTCCTATTTTGGCACTTCCGCTTTTGCTTGTTTTGTCGGCTACATGGAGACTGGCGAGGTTCAATATCTCTGAGCAGAGCACAACTTTTAAAGGCTTGCCCAGTACCCTATCGGGTATTTTTGTTGCTTCATTGCCGATTGTATTTGAGGACAACCGCTTGGGGATTGATTTTTCGAGAGAACAGATTTTTTGGATTTTGACGGCTTCCATTCTGTTTTTGTCGGTGGCCATGGTGTCGCCCCTTCCTTTGCGTTCTTTGAAGACCAAATTGCTGAATTGGCAGTCAAAACGTTTGCCTTGGGGTGTTTTGTTGGTGCTGTTTGCTTTGGTTGTGTTTTTGGGTTTTTTGGCCTTTCCCTTGTTCATTGTGGTTTATGTTCTACTTTCGCTTTTGCAACATAGCCCATCATGATATTTAAAGTACAATTGAATGTAGTGCCGCGTGCCGGACTTTTGGATCCTCAAGGAAAAACTGCCGAAAATGGCTTACACAGCAAAGGTTTTACTGG
>CAXDRX010000040.1:0-8434 GCA_963991985.1 uncultured bacterium
TTTGTTCATGGTCTGCAACGGAAACAAAAACATCATTGGAATTGTGCCCTGGTTGGTTGTTGCTCCCGGCACCACTAGCATTTGGGCAAGATTCGTCTTTAAGATATACCCAAGTTTCCACCGAAAAATCTCCACCAAAAACATTGGGTGTAGATGAATTATATGCTCGGGCATATTGACCTATTTCTAAAGCATCCGAACTTGGCTGACCTACTGAAACCAAATGCAACAGTATGGCCAAAAAAGTAATATTGATTTGTAAAAAATATTTGTTCATGTCTTAACCCAAAGTCAAAATTAACGAATTCAAAAAAATTAAGCAATTCAGTGCTATCGCAACAACACAAAGATTTCTTTGATGGTTCCAGTTTTACCATCAATGTCTACATAATCGCAGATGCCAAGGTAGGCATCCATGACGCAGGGTCTTCCATTAGAAAAGTTGCCATCCCAAAAGCCATCCTCGCCATCATACACTTTCAAACCCCAACGATCAAAAATTCGCATACGATAACTTTTAACATTCAAAATAATGGGTTTGTAGGTGTCATTTTTCCCGTCTGCGTTGGGTGAAAATGCATTGGGCAAATAAATTTTGGGTTCTAGGAAAATACGATAATTCTTTTCCAAACTGTCTTTGCAGACTTGCAAAGAATAAAAAGAAGTATCAAAGGAGCGAACCAATTGTTTGACGGTGTTGAATCCACTGTCTTGAAAGATCAAATCAACTGAATTGCCAAACCCAAGCGATAGTCCATTGAGAAAATATTGCTTGCTTGCATTGGATCCCCCTTTGTCTTCGATTTTGTAAAGACGATTGTTGATGAAAGGTTGAGCATTGGGGATGATGTCAAAATCAGCGATAGGAATCGGAAAAATTTTGACAAAAGTTCCCATGGAGTCGGTACAGGTTTTTCCGGGTATAGGCTGGTAACTTGCTTTTGCGTAATAGGTACCTGCCTGATTCAAGGAAGTGGTCGGATTGATCAAAGGATCTTTTTGGGTGGAAGAAAAACCAGCAGGACCTGTCCATTGATAACTAAAGTCTACGGAGCCCTGAGAATAGAATTGAAGTGGTTCACCCAAACAGATGGGGGAAATGGAAATGGGCTTAAATTGGGGTTTGCCAAATATACGGACGGTCGCCGCTAAAGTATCTTTACATCCCTCAAAGTCTTCTCCATACAACAAATAGCTTCCGGCATTGCTTAGGTCAACATTTGAAATCAAAGGAGACTGAGATTGGCTTACAAAGCCATTGGGACCACTCCATTCACTGTATTTGGCACCAATGGAAAAGAGACGAAGGTTTTCTCCTTCACACAACAATGTGTCCCCTAAAATATTGATGTTGTAAGGGACGGCAGCACTCACGCTGTCGCTGGCCTTGCAACCCGCAGCATTGGTACCAATCACATAATAAGTACCGGAATAAGCCTTGCTAAAACGATCAATTTGTGGCGATTTCAAATTGGATGAAAAGTTGTTGGGTCCTGTCCATTGAAAACTTACTCCGCCATTTGCGTTCAGCACAACTGCATCACCTTTACAGAAATTACTGGGTAAAAATTCTGCAGTTATGTTGGGCAAATCAAGTATTCTTACTTGGGTGCTTCCCGAATCAGAACAGCCATTGTTGTCAACAGCTACCACACTGTAGATGCCTGCGTCAGCCTTGATGGAGCTATTTCTAAAGAAATTGTTTTGCGTTGAAACCAAAGTGTTGGAATTGAAATACCATCTGTAATTTATCGCTCTATCCATGAATGCAGACAACAAAATACTGTCGCCCATGCAGAAAGAGAAAAGAGGATCTACCAAAAGAGGATTTTTGGGTGGTTGGACAATCTCAAAAGTATCCAACAAAAGACAATTGTTTCCATCTTCAACCACCACAGCATATTTTCTAGCCCTGAGATTGTTGATGATTCTTGTCGTTTCTTTTGGTGCTGTGTTCCAAAGATAGGAATAGGGCCCTTTGCCGCCTTTCACCTCAATTTCAATTACGCCATTGGCGTCTCCAAAACAGCTAAGGTTCTGAATCCTTGTCCTAAAGATTTCCAAACTATCTGGTTGGGTTAATATTACGGTATCTTCCTGTTGGCATTTCTGATCGTCGGTGATTCGAACTTTATAAATGCCGGCAGCAAGATTTTTGTAAGTGTTTCCATAAACTTTGCTTGGGCTGTTCCAAGTCACTGTATCCCACTCATAAAAATATGGACTAAGACCGCCTGAAACAGAAACAGAAACTTCTCCATCTGAACCATCATAACAACGGATGGCTTTGCGAGCAAAAGTAAAATCCCATTTTGGAGGATTGGTAATGATGGCAATGGCGGTATCTTTACAGTTGTATTTATCGGTAACGATCAACTGATGGGTCCCACTTGAAACATTTTGCAAAGTGCTTTTATTGAATTTTTGCTGTCCATTCCATTGGTAACGGTAAGGTCGGGTTCCTCCTGTTACGAAGCTATAAATATTGGCAGTAGCAGAATCCCTACAAAGCAATGAATCAACGGACAGGGTGGTGCGAATGGGGCTTCTTCCATAAACAAAAACAGAATCGGTAACACTTGCATTTGATATGGGATCTCTTACCGTAACGGTATACCATCCGGTGGCGACATTTTGTATGGTATCGCTGTATCTCGCAGGAGAGGTATTCCAGTAGTAAAAATAGCTTCCAGAACCTCCAGTGGCTTTCACCCATGCCTTTCCGGTATTGGTTCCATGGCATTTTACACTGTCTTGACTGAGCTCAATTCTTAGACAATCAATAATATTGATTCGCTTTTTCACCGTATCGATACAACCAAAGGTATCTACACCAATTAAAGTCATGGTGTCATCAAAACTTAAGGATACATTGGGGACAATCACATTGAGTGCGGTATCTGAAAATCCATTGGGCCATCGTTGATTGGAATTGATGGAGCTTAGCTTTGGACCTACCCAAAGACGGGATACAGTCCCGGTTGCCAACATTCTCAAGGTATCTTGGGAGCAAATAGGGTCGTTGGATACAATGGACATGCCCTTTATGAAAGGATTGGCTACAACATTTTGTGCTGAAGTATCCAAACAACCAAAATTTGACTCTGCAATTAGGTTGACAGTGTATTGTCCATAGGATTTGTATCGATGTATGGCAGTATCGACAAAAGAGCTTGAGTCATTGTCCCCAAAAAACCAATACTTTTGATAAGTTCCACTTGAAATTTTGGAGGTGTCCACCCAAGAAAATTGATTTCCTTTTACACATTGCGTGTCTGCTGTTAGAATTTTAAATCCTGCAAGCGGCATCGGATAGACCGTTACACTTTTCGATAGGGAGTCAAAACATCCATAGTTAGAGAATGCCTTCAAACGAACAATGTATCTTCTGGCATCCGAATACGTAAAACTTTCTTTTTTGCTTTTTCGTGTGGTTGAAGAATCATCCCCAAAATTCCACTTCCAATTGTTTATTGTCCCATAAGATACATAAGAACTGTCCCTAAAGGTAAATCGGTTCCCTCTCAAGCATTGACCCGTATCGTTGATGGTGAAATTGATGATTGGCAAAGGGTGAACAGTAAGTGTATCGAGGGTTGAACTTACGCATCCATCGGAGGTAGTGGTTTCCAGAGAAACGGGGAAATTTCCATGATTGGCATAAGCAACATGTACGGTGTCCGATCGATTTGAGGTTCTCCCATTTCCTAAGTTCCAGAGATAAGTGGCAATGGAAGAATTGCCTACCGTAGAGGATGTATTCCGAAGAATAAACAACTGATTGGGTGAAATACATTGGGAATCCTTATTGATTACAAAAGCAGGGATGGGCAAAGGATAAACCAATACAGAATCTGTTATGGTATCTGTACAACCTTCCGCGCTTGTGGTGATCAACTTAATTTCAAAATTCCCACTTGAATCATAGGTGGTCGTTGGATCGTTTAGAGTGGAAGAATCACCATTCCCGAAAAACCACTTTCTGGATACAATATTTCCTGTAGAAATACTTGAAGAATCTCTAAAATAAAAGGTAGCGCCAACACATTGGCTTGAATCTTGAATCCAAATTTTTGCTTCGGGCATCGGATTCACAGTCACCAATTTGCCCAAAGTATCCGAACAGCCTTCTGTGGAAGTTACTTTCAAAGTCACTCGGTAGGTACCCGATTTTTTGTAAGAATATTGCGTATTTTTTGTATTTCTAAAAGAGTCGGGGCTTTCTACCTCCCACAACCAAGATTTTAAACTATCGGAGGTGATGGCACTCGAATCGGAAAATTGAAATAGGTTTCCCAAAAGACATTGGTTGGTGTCATTGATGCCAAAATCCACATCCGGCTTCATGTTCATATCCACTAAGATTCCCGTATCTAGCACGCATCCTCTTGAGTCTGTAATTTTCAACGAATAGTAACCCGAATCGGACCTAGTTGCAGAAGGAATAAGAATGGAGTCAGATACAGCATTTGAGGCGTTTGGCCTTGTCCAAGTATAAATGTGGTTGACTCCTGACCAACCCGTCGTAAATTTTGCTTTGAGCAATAGGGTGTCTCCTTCACAAACGGCGGTATTCCCAGAGAGATCTCCCAAAGGTTTGGTGATGGTTATCTTTTGGCGTGTTGTATCCAAACAACCTTGGTCGGACTGAACGACCAAACTAATTTGGTAGACCCCACTATCTTGGAATATAAAACTGGGATTTCTCTGAAGGGAAGAATCTCCATTTTCTAAAATCCATTTGTGATTGGTGATGGTGCCGCTGGAAATTTTAGAAGAATCTACAAAAGGAAAATTGATGCCTTGACACAAGGAAGAGTCGGGCAACCAAATTTTTGCTTCGGGCATCGGATTCACAGTTACCAATTTGCCTAAGGTATCCGAACAGCCTTCTGAGGAAGTTACTTTCAAAGTCACTCGGTAGGTACCCGGTTTTTTGTAGGAATAGTGCGTATTTTTTGTATTTCTAAAAGAGTCGGGGCTTTCTACCTCCCACAACCAAGATTTTAAACTATCGGAGGTGATGGCACTCGAATCGGAAAATTGAAATAGGTTGCCCAAAAGACATTGGTTGGTGTCATTGATGCCAAAATCTACATCCGGCCTCATGTTCATGTCTACCAAAATGCTTGTGTCATGGTCACAACCTCGAGAATCGGTCACATTTACATAATACAAACCTGAATCGGCCCTTGTTGTATTGGCAATCAAAAGGGTGTCATTGGTATAAGTTTTTGGTATGGGCGCTACCCAATTGAATGCATAGCCAATGCCTGAACCACCTGAGGGATTCAACACCAAAATCAAAGAATCTCCTTCACAAATTGGGAGATTGCTGGTGATAACCGACTTCGGGGACAAATAAAAAGGAACAGCAAATGTTGTGTCTTGTGCGCAGTTGTTGAGCGTATCGGTGATTTTCAAATAGAAGTCTTTGTATCCACTCCAGTTTCGTGGAATATTGCTCAAAGAGAAAGTGTAGCCCGTGAAGTAGATCGAATCAGGGCCAATCCATTGGAATTGATACCGATTGATATTGGAAAGGTAGCTTGATTTTATTTCTAAGGCATCATTGGAGCAGTTGATGTTGTCAAAAGTTAGATTTAAGGAGTCTAAATTGAACAAATCTACCGTTGTGTGAAAAGTGTCCACACAACCCAAACTATCCTCTATGATGGCGCTATATGTGCCTTTTTTGTTGTCATTGGCATCCAGAATTTTGGGGTTCAGCGTGCTATCGCTAAAATTGTTTGGACCAAACCATCGTATGGTTTTGATTTTTTCTCCTGTAGCGTACAGTCGAATGGTGTCCTTTGGACAGACGGGCGAGTTGGACGATATATCCACAAAAGGACCGATTCGAACCCTAAAGGTATCCAAAAAACTGCATTGTTTTCCGTTGGTTATCTTTCGAATAAAAAGACCTTCATATTTGGCTTTGTTGGCATCAGAAATGGTGGTGTCATTGGTCCCATTGATGTAAAAAGAGGAATCTATTGTCCACCACTCTACATTCTTTATATTGACACCTCCAGATGAAACAAGACTGAGGGAGTCCCAGGAACAAATGAGTGTATCGCCTTGGAAGGTGTCTTTGGGCAAATCATAAAAATAGTTGATCAAAATCCGAATGGTATCCGCACAACCAAAAGAATCTCGAACAATCAATTTGTAGTGACCAGTGTCGGCCCAAGTGGCAATGTGCCTAAAAGAAGATTTGGTGGAAATGATTTTTGTTGTGTCTTTGGGTCCATACCATTGGAATAGGCTTTGATCCCAATTTTGTTTCCATTTGTTGCTTATTGCGGTATCGAGATAAATGGTGCTGTCTGTGTAGAGTATGGTGAAAGTGTCATTGAGGCAAACGGTGTCTGATTTCAGCATTCCTTTGTTTTCGCAGTAATACAAATCAGCAAAAAAGGCATCCCCCGATCCTCCATAGTTGGTTTGCCAAGGTTTGACAATAAGTCTTCGCTGACTCCTTGTTTCACCGGTAAGGTAAACATCTCCATATTTTCCATGGGATAAACCATAACCATAGTCATTGGCGGTTTTTCCAAAATATGTCCCCCAAACTCTTTTTCCTTTGGGCGTGAATTTAACCAGATACACATCAGCACCCCCGTCCAAATCTTCTTGTACTGCTCCATCGGTGGCGATAATGTTGCTGATGGTCCCTGAAAGATTATCATTTTCAGATTCTGTGCTACCGATCATGTAGATGTACCCATAATCGTCAACAACCACTCCACTTCCGTCATCGGGGTTGTCTCCACCGTAGTAAGTGGCCCATTGCACGTTTAGCGTATGATCAAATTTGACCAACAAAGCATCTGTATTGGAGCTCTGTGTGTTGGTCCCCAAGTTCAATGTATTTTGATGTCCATTTTGTGCAATTTTCTTTTGGGAATTGGTAGTTCCAACCATATAAACGAAAGGAGGGAAAAAGTTAATGGAGCTGCTTTTGTCACTCAAGGTATCTCCAAAATAACACGACCTGGACAAGGCACCTTTTTCGGTGAACCTTGCAATGAATATGTCATCGTCTCCTCGGGCGGAATTGGAATTGGAAATCCCGTTGCTCGAACGGGTTGTTCCACAAATGAAAATGGTATCTTCAAGACCAGAAGTAACCGAATTGGCATAATCCGAAGCGGTTCCCCCAAAATAGGTGATAAAATATCGTTGGCCAGAGGAGTCGAATTTGGCTAGAAATCCATCTTGATTGTTTTTGGTATTGTCATGGATGGTATAATTCGAATTCAATCGAGAGGAAAGCCCATTTGAATTGGTTTTCCCCACAACCAAAATATTTTCAGCCGAATCTGATGTGATGCCCAAACCTTCATCGTCCTCCGAACCCCCTATGTAGTTGAACCAAACAAGACTTCCCGTTGAATCTTTAAATTTTGCAACGAAGGCATCATTTTTTTGGTTGTAAGAATTGTCATATCTGGCATTTTTCGCAAGGTTGTTGGATTGGGTGAGCCCTGTGGTGATCAAATTCCCTGACAAGTCGATTTGTACATCGTTGAATTGGTCTTTGCCGGTTCCTCCAAAGTAGGTTGCCCACATTCTTTGGTTGGTGATGGGGTCTTTATACATTTTGGCAATGAATCCATCGTCGGTATTTCCACTCAGGGAATTTTGGTAGGCACCCGTAGAAGCAATTTGTGATGTGGAGGTCGTTCGGCCCACAAAAATGGCATTGCCCTCCAAATTGTGGCTGGTTGCAAATCCAACATCAGAACCCGAAGCGCCATAGTAGGTGGCCCATTTTATTCTTGGGATAGGGTCGATAACAATCCAGTCATTGTTGGATTGGTTTTCGGACTTGCCCAAGCGAAAGCTCATCGTTTTGTTTTCAATATGTACCGAATAATCTAGGGCTTCATTTGGTTGGTTGAGCCGATAGACGAGGGGTATGCTATCTTGGAAGGTAGTGTTGTTGTAGGTGTAAGAGAAGCTTGAAGAAGAGTTTTTTTCAAGCGCATATTCCGGGGGAACATGTAATTTTAGCTTAGCCAATCGCTTCTCTTTTACCAGTAAGTTGTATTTTAATTCACCTTCTTCGCTATAGAAAAAGATCAACTTCACGTCTTTGGAGTTGGTGGGGATACCTTCAACCTTTTCAAAGTTGGGTATGTTTTGAAAGACACCCAAGGCATTGTAGATGTTTATTCTCTCTTTTTTGGGCAGGGATGCCTCCCAGTGCCAATTTTCCAAAAATTTGTCTTGGAGAGAGAGGGCAAAATCTATTCGCGTGATCTGCGTGTTGAGCGAATCTATTTGGTCAAATGTTTCGTAACTAAAACCCTCGTCGTGCAAAACAGTATGGAAGGATGTTCCCCAAGACAAAAATTGTACTTTGCTGTTGGCCTGTCCTTCCTGATCGTATACTTGTCCTACATTTCGGTAGAATGTTTGGCTTTGA
>CAXDRX010000041.1:0-8036 GCA_963991985.1 uncultured bacterium
TCGGGTGGCCATCGATGCTATGTTGAAAAGCTTAGATCCATATACAAACTACTATTCCGAAGCTCAAACCGAAGAATTTAGATTGCGCACTAGTGGGTCCTATGATGGCATTGGTTTTATTTTGGCCAACCGCAAAAACAAGATAATTGTTAAGGAAGTCTTAGAAGGCTTCCCAGCAGACTTAGCTGGTGTTCTTGTAGCGGATGAAATTTTACGTATCAACGATCAAGCAGTTGAAGGGAAAAAATCAAAAGAACTTGCTCCATTACTGTACGGAAGTCCAGGAACAAGACTCTCCGTTGTAGTTCGAAGGGGACAGAAAGAAATCGAATTTGATTTAGAGCGAGGTAAAGTTGATTTAAAAAATGTGACCCATGCAGAACAAATAGAGGATGGATTTACCTATGTAAAGCTTGCTGGATTTTCAAGCAATGCAGCCAAAGAAATCAAAGAATCCATAGCAAAAATTGGACAAGGCAAGACTACCGAGGGAATTATCATTGATTTGAGAGGAAATGGAGGAGGACTGCTAATGGAGGCAATAAAAATTGTCAATCTGTTTATCCCTAAGAATCAATTGGTTGTTGACACCAAGGGTAGGTTAAAAGAAGAAAATAGGACCTACAAAACTTTTGAAAGTCCATTGGATACCAACATCCATCTGGCCATTTTGATTGACGGGGGCTCTGCCTCTGCTTCAGAAATTGTAGCGGGTAGTTTGCAAGATTATGATCGTGCTATTCTGATTGGTCAAAAATCTTTTGGGAAAGGACTTGTTCAAAAACCAATGCTTCTGAGTTACAATACACAAATGAAAATCACAGTTTCCAAATACTTTTTGCCCTCTGGTCGGCTTATTCAAGCCCTAGAATACAAACAATTTGGGAAGCCAACACAGAGTCAAAAAAACAACAACTACTTCACAAAAAATAAAAGACAAGTGAAAAGTGGACAAGGAATAACACCAGATGTTTGGGTGCAAAATAAGGGTGCAGAAGAAACCATTGACCTACTGCAAAGAAATTGGTTGATTTTTGATTTTGTATCCTTGTTGCAAAAACGATATGGAAAAACAAATCATCGATTTCGATTGACAGACAAAGATTACAAGTATTTTAAGGCATTTGTCCAGGAAAATGATAGTAATTTTGAGTCAACAAAGGTGATGGCCATAAAGAGTCTAGTGGTCAATGCACAGGAAACCCAAAAGCATGAATTGGCCAAAAAGCTTGAAGAAGCTTTGCTCCTTTCAAAGCGAATTGATTACAACAAATTGGATAGTTTTAAAAATGAAATCAAAAGACAAATCGAAATGGAATATGTTCAAAGGTACCATTACAAAAAAGGAGCAGTTCAGAATGCCATTGAAAATGATGTTGTCCTAAAAAAAGCCATCGGTATTTTGAAAGATGAACAGACTTACGATCAAATGCTAAAGAAGAAAAGATGACCAAGCTCTTTATTTTTCTTTTCATATTTTCTTGCCTTGGGGCACTCCTGTCTGGACTTTTGGGGATAGGCGGGGGAATTGTCTTTGTGCCACTTTTGGATTTTTTCTACAGTAAGTCTGGGTTGCCAGAGGGTGAATTGCCCAAATTTATTTTGGCCAACTCCATCGGTGCTACTTTTTTAGCAAGTAGTATAAGCACCTTTAAACATTACCGAAATGGAGCAAGAGTTCTGAGAAAATCTTCCTTTATTGCATCAACAGCCATACCTTTTTCTTTGGGTGTAACCTATACAATTGCCCGAGGAGAATGGTACAAACTCAGTGATTTTAAAACGATCTTTTTGTGCTTGCTTTTATTGGTTGGTTTGAAAATGATGATACCTCTAAGAGAAAAAAAAAGAAAGCAAACTTTACATAAATACTTATTGGTAGGAATGATTACCGGGACGGTTGCTGCGTTATCGGGTTTGGGAGGTGGAGTTGTTATGGTTCCTTTGTTGGTCTTTTTTTGCGGTGAGAAATTAAAAACGGCAAGTCAGATATCCATTTCAACCATTTCTATGCTCACATTCCCCAATGTTGTTTATTATCTGCTTTCCATTCCTCCAATGAAACTAGCAAATCACATAGGATATTTGAACTTTTTTGCACAAGTAGTAATTTTCATAGCGGTATTGATTTTTTCACCTTTAGGGGTACAATTGGCCCGGAATCTCTCAAGCCGTACAATTCAAATTATTTTTGCTCTACTTATCTTTTTTATTGTTTTTAGGTATGCCGTACAAATTATTTTCTAAAGTTATTTTATTTCTATTTCTTTTTGGCGCTCAAGCCCAAGGCCAACGGATAGGTCGTAAAGAAAAAAAGGAAACAAAATATGTTCAATCTGCGGTCAAATATTTGTCCTCAGATCGTTTGGCGGGCCGTGCCACTGGTTCAGATGGAGAGCAATTGGCAGTTGACTTCATAAAAAAAGAATTTCAAAATATAGGATTAGAAGCTTTTGGTGAGGACGGGTATTTTCAATCTTTTGAAATCATCACATTAAGAATTGCCTCCAACGAATGCAGAATGAGAACGGATTCAAACAAATATGAGCTTTTTACTGGTTTTTTCCCTTTGAGTTATGGGACTGACTCAGCACAGATATCTGGGCAGCTGGTAAATGTTCATTACGGAATTCCATTTTCAAAATCATATCCCAGAGGTTATCAGGCAAAGGATGTAAAAGGAAAAATTTGTTTGGTTAATTTGGCCAGTCCTGATGGGATTCATCCTCATTCAAAATATTTAAATTGGCACGGTATTCAAAATAGAGTAGATGAACTCCAGAAGAGTGGTGCTTTGGGTGTTTTATTCCACACTTTTGGCGAACAAATGGAAAAACCGAGAGGTTATTTAAAGAAAACCAAGCAAACATCTTCACTTCCCGTGGTCTTTGTTCAAGATGCAAAAATTTTGGACGACACTATGCAAAAAATTGAATTAAGTGTGAAGAACATCATTCAAAATGCTTTTGGCCACAATGTAATTGCTTACCAAGACAACCAGTCAGAATATACCATTGTCATCGGGGCACATCATGATCATCTTGGTTACGGGGAAATTTCAGGCGCTTATCCTGCAAATTCAGGAAAAATTCACAATGGGGCGGATGACAACGCAAGTGGAGTAGCAGGCTTATTGCTTTTGGCTTACAAACTCAAGAAAAACAGAAAAACAAAGAAGAACAATTACTTATTCATTACATTCAGCGGGGAAGAGATGGGTTTGCTAGGAAGCAAACATTATGTTGAAAATCCAACAATAAATCTGACCAAAACAAATTATATGCTCAATTTTGATATGATTGGAAGACTAAAAAAAGAACCTTCCATTCTCGCAGTCAATGGCGTGGGAACTTCTTCAATGTTTGATTTTTGGAAAGATTCCATTTTGAATCAAAAATTGGGCTTTGATCAACTAAAGGTGACCAAAAGCGGTATTGGTGCTTCAGATCATTCTTCATTCTGTTTAAAGAATGTACCATCACTCCATTTTTTCACGGGTCAACACAAAGACTATCACAAGCCAGAAGATGATTTTGAAAAACTCAATTATCAAGGTATAGTAAAAGTGATTAATTATGCCGAAGCGTGGATAGAATCTTTAAATCGAAAAGGAAAAATCGATTTTCAAAAAACCAAGAATGAAAAAAGTGCACGAACTAGATTTTCAGTTACCATGGGCATTATGCCTGATTATGTTTTTGCGGGTGAAGGGCTCCGAATAGATGGAATTACAGATGGAAAACCTGCGAACAAAGCGGGTTTAGAAGCAGGTGATATTTTGATCAACTTTGATGGCAAAATGATTCATGATATACAAGATTATATGCGCATATTATCCTTATTAAAAAAGGGTCAAAAAGTGGATGCAGTGATCAAAAGAGGAAAAGAAACAAAAAAAGTGAACATTCAATTTTGATGAAGGCCAGAGTCTTGAAGGCAGCTGGAACTTGGAATGTAGTACAAACTGCATCAGGTGAAATTGTGAAAGCAAGATTGAGAGGAAAATTAAGACTTCAAAAATTTAAATCCAACAACCCGATTGTTGTGGGCGACTGGGTGGAATTAAGTCAAAAAGAAGAGGATTGGATTATTCAGTCTATATTTCCACAAGACAACACCATCAAAAGGAAATCGAAACAAATTGGCAAGCAAGTACAACCGCTTGCCGCCAATTTAGACCAAGTGGTTGTTCTTGCTAGTTTGAAACAACCTAGGACATCTATCGGTTTTCTCGATCGCATTTTGGTTTCTGCCGAAATCAATAAGATTGATGTTTGTATTTTATTCAACAAAAAAGATTTGTTATCGGTTTCAGAAGTTAAAATGGTTCAGAAAATTTGTGATGAATACAAAAAAATAGGCTACCCAAGTGCTTTGATCTCGGTAAAAAAAAGGGAAGGCATAGAAGAAGTAAGTAAAATTCTTCAAGGAAAGTTGAATTTGCTTATTGGTCATTCGGGTGTTGGCAAATCAAGTTTGGTAAATGTCCTAGACATCAGTCAAAGGCGTAAGACTGGGGAAATTTCAGATGTACATCAAAAGGGAAGACACACAACCACCCTAGCAGAATTGCTTTTTTTAAAAAAAGAAAATATCCTTTTGATTGATGCGCCGGGGATCAAAGAGTTTGGTTTGACTGATATAAAAAAAGAACAATTAAAGTTTGCCTTTCCCGAATTCAAATCGTTACAAAATAAATGTAAATTCAGCAACTGCCTGCATGTAAATGAACCTGAATGTAAAGTGAAATTAGCAGTAGAAAATCAAGTAGTTTTGGAGAGGAGATACCATTATTACTTAGAGCTGCTCAATGAATTGATTTGATTTTTTCTTTTCCACCTCCCATGTTTGATCTGCCAATAGTCGTACTTCGCTCAAAAATTCGTCATACGGATGTTTGTTTTTCCAATCGTTTGGCGATAAAAGACTCAATATATTTCTACTTCCTTTTTTGTACAAAAAATAACATTGGCCAATCACGGGTTTAAATTTGATTTCGGATTGATAAATTTGATAAGAAATTTTCAAACGGTTTTCGATTTCTTTGGCCTGTTTCATTAGCTCATCGGCCTGTCGTTTCAACATTGTTATTTGTTGATTTGCCTGGTGCGTCATGGTTTCAAGGGCCTTGGCTTGTAATTTGTTTTTGTCAATGGGTTGGATAGGAGGGGACGAAACACTCAATGGAATAGGAGACAAACGGCTAGGTCCTGTGAAGTATTCATTTTCTGAATTGTTTTCTTTTTTCGTAGCCATTTTTGTTTTTCTTGTGTTTATATTACATGAACAAACGATACCTTGCATTTGTGTTTCCCTTAGGCATTCTTTTTTCCTGTTCAAAGTCAATGGGCAAAGACGGGCAAAAAAATCTTAGCCGAAAATCAATTTATGAATATGATTTCCAAGACATCAATGGAAAAAAAATCAATATGAGGAAATATGAGGGCAAATACATATTGGTAGTTAATGTTGCTTCCAGATGTGGATACACCAACCAATATGCATCTTTACAGCGCTTGTATGAAAAATATCACGATAAATTGGAAATCATTGGCTTTCCATGCAATCAATTTGGTTGGCAGGAGCCCGGTTCACAGAGCGAAATAAAAAAATTCTGTCAGTCAAAATATGGAGTTTCTTTTACAATGGCCAACAAGATAGAGGTGAAGGGAAGCAACCAGCACCCCATTTATCAATTTTTAACCAAGAAAGCAATCAATGGCAAGAAAGACGTAAATGTTTCATGGAATTTTAACAAGTTCCTAATCTCTCCTCAAGGATCATGGTTGGCCCATTTTAGCTCATCCGTCAATCCAGAGGGGGAAGAAATTACTCATTTTCTTCGTTGACATCATCATTATTTTGATTGGATTCCTCTAATCTATCCTCCTCATCTAATTCAACAAATGGTCTCTTGCCAATCAATTCTTCAATGTCAGTTTTAAATAATAATTCTTTTTCCAATAAGGCTTGAGCAACTATTTCAACTTGATCCTTCTTTTCTTCAATGATTTGAAGTGTTTTTTTGTAGGCATTTTCAATGATCAATCGTACTTCTTCGTCTATCATTTTGGCGGTATTCTGGGAGTAAGGCTTGTCAAAAGAATACGCCTCATTTTGTGGATTAAAAGAAATATTTCCTAATTTTTCGTTCATACCATAAAGCGTTACCATTGCATATGCCATATTGGTAATCCTCTCCAAATCATTCTGAGCTCCTGTAGAAATCTTGTCAAAGAATACTTTTTCTGCTGCTCTGCCCCCCAAGGTCATGCACATAGAATCGACTAATTGCTCTGTACGATAGAGGTATTGCTCTTTCGGCAAATATTGAGCAAATCCTAAGGCTGCAATTCCCCTCGGAATAATAGATACTTTGACCAATGGATCGGCATGTTCCAAATTCCACCCCACCACTGCATGTCCTGCTTCATGATAGGCTACAATCTTTTTCTCTTCAGGAGAAATAATTTTATTCTTTTTCTCCAAACCACCAATTACTCGATCTATGGCATCATTAAAGTCTTCATTTTCGACTTGTTTTTTGTCATTTCTAGCCGCAATTAGCGCGGCTTCATTTGCTACATTGGCAATATCTGCTCCAGCAAAACCGGGCGTTTGAGCAGCCAATTTGGATGAATCTATATCATTGCTTACTTTGATATTTTTTAGATGAACTTTAAAAATATCTTCCCTTCCCTTTAAGTCTGGCTTGTCAATGGAAATGGTTCGGTCAAAACGACCTGGCCTTAATAGGGCAGCGTCCAGGATATCTGGTCTATTGGTGGCGGCAATTATGATAACTGCCGTGTCTGTTGCAAAACCATCCATTTCGGTAAGCAATTGGTTAAGCGTATTTTCCCTTTCATCGTTTGCACCTTGCATCATATTTTTACCCCTCGCTCTTCCAATGGCATCGATTTCATCAATGAAAATGATGCTCGGGGCCTTTTCTTTTGCTTGTCTAAAAAGGTCACGAACTCGACTCGCTCCAACACCTACAAACATTTCTACAAAGTCAGAACCGGAGAGTGAGAAAAAAGGCACCTCGGCCTCTCCAGCTACTGCCTTGGCCAGTAAAGTTTTGCCTGTTCCCGGAGGGCCTACCAGCAACACACCTTTGGGAATTTTCCCCCCCAAATCAGTATATTTTTTAGAATTTTTTAGAAAATCTACTACCTCTACCACTTCTACCTTCGCTTCATCAAGACCTGCAACGTCCTTGAAGGTAACATTAACATTTGTGTTTTTATCAAACAATTTTGCCCTGGATTTCCCAATGTTAAACAGTTGGCCAGCTCCACCTCCACCTTGGTTGCCCATTCTTCTGAGCAAGAAAAACCAAAAAAAGCCAAAAATACCGATAAATATGAGCCAATTTAAGATGGTCCCAAAATAGTCGGTTTGTTCCTTTTTGGGCGTCAAAACCACGAGTTTTTCTGCCGGAATATTTTTTTGCAGTTGGTGTACTTTTTCGGTAAAGTCTTTCCAATCGTATCCAATGTCTTCAATTACATAGTCAGCACTTCCGGGGACTGCAAAAAGATTTTTATTTTTCTTTCCTTGATCCGCATTTTTTTTACCTTCGGCGCTTAAGTATACCTCAGCTCTTTTTCGATTGTAAACTTTTACTTCTTTTACTTGCCCTTTTTCAATTAACGTATAAAATTTTTGTTGTGAAATATTTTTTGGTTTGGAATTGGGCAAAAAGCTAAAAGCCAAAAACATCCCGCCAATAAGCACATAAATCCAAATGGAGTTGAATTTATTTCCTTTGGGTGGATTTGGCTTGTTTGTCTTGTCAAATGGGTTTTTTACCCCTTTTTTATTTTGATTTGATGAATTGCTCACAGTGTGGAAACTTTTAAGACAAAGTTTATGCCTTTATATAAGGAAGCAACAAATTAACAGTTGATTTGATTTTTAAAGGTCATATTGGCAGAATATTTTAATTTATTTGCAAATATGTCTAGAGCAATCAGCAAAAAATTGGATGCCCAATTGAAGGAGCTAAAAGAGCAAGGCTTGTTTAAAAC
>CAXDRX010000042.1:0-7718 GCA_963991985.1 uncultured bacterium
GAGCCGCCTATTGGACTCGAACCAACGACCGGCTGATTACAAATCAGCTGCTCTACCAACTGAGCTAAGGCGGCTTGTTTTAGAGAACATTCCTAAAAAATTGACCATTCTAAGCTGCAGGTCTCTTTTTTGGGTTTGCAAATGTATTTTATTTGTTTCACTATTCAAATATTCTAAACAATTTTTTCTCCTTTACCTTTCGCTTGGTTTTTGTTTTGAGGATGTGCTTTTTGATGAGTTTCTTTCAATAGCTTGATGTCTGCTTGTGCATATATCTGGGTAGATGCTAAGCTAGAATGGCCCAAAAGGCTTTTTATTGAATTTAAATCGGCTCCATTTTGGAGTAATAAGGTAGCAAAAGTATGACGAAGAACATGTGGGCTTTTTTTTGTACTTCGGCTCATATTTTCTAAAATGTTTTGGGTAGAATTAAAAATGTATTTTGGGTATAAGGGTCTTTTCGTGTTGGTGTAAAAAAGATACTCAGAAGGCATTTGCTTTCTTTCATCGGAATTCAGATAAGCTTCAAGGACTTTTTTTAACGGCTTGAGCATTGGAATAATTCTTTCTTTTTTTCCTTTTCCAAATAATTTGATAGTTTGTTTCTGGAAGTCCAGTTGCTCCAATCTACATTCAATAATTTCTGCCCTCCGCGCTCCAGTATAAATCAAAAAGACAAATAAGGAGAAGTTTAATAATTCCCTATAGTTTTTTTTTGTTAATGGTTTTTCAAAAAAGGATTCTAATTCGGTTTGACGAACATAAGACGGAATCTTTTTTGGAATTTTTGGAATTTTTAGCAAAAGAGCAGGGTTTTGGGTGTGTTCCTTTTTTTTCTGTAAGAATGTATAGAAGCTTCTGAAACTTGATGCCTTCCTGTGCAATGTGCTTTTGGCGACATTCATTTTGGCTAGATTTTTTAAATATTCTTGCAAAAGTGAATGGTCAATATCTTTTAGTTCTTGAACCTGGCAGCTTTCAATGAATTGCTCCCAGTCCGTCTTGTAGGCTAGAATGGTATGGTGGGAAAAATTCTTTGTTTTTTCTAAATACTCTAGAAAAGGAAGGATGGAGGTTCGGTAAAATTCATTCATAATCGACTGGTGTCTATATTGTTCAAATAAGGAACAACTTTGGTGACAAATGAGCTGTCAAAATGGTCGGGATAAACTGAATCTCGGAAATTAAAGGAAGCATTTTTTTTGACCATAAGATATATTTTTTTTGCTTGCTTTTTGTCTATGTAAGGATGTCTCTCCAATGCTTTTAAGCTTGTATACCGTAAATTTATGCATCGAATTTTTGTCAAATCTATGTTTGTATTTTTTTGCAAAAGCTGCCTCTGTTGTTCAGTTATCTCATAAATTTCATTGAATTGACTTTGGTCACAAAACCCACCTAAGGATTCTCTAAATTTCAAAATACGGTTGCTTATTTTTTGGTCATTCAACAAATTGTATAATTGAAAATAATTGCAGGTGTTTATATTTAGCTTTTGGGAAATTATTGGGGAGGGTTTAAGGTATCCAAATTTCTTTAGGAGATAAAAATCATTTTCAGCCAAGCCGTAAATTTTTTTCATCTCACTCTTGTGCTTAAAACCTCCTATGGCATCGCGATAATTTATAAAAGTCTTGGCCAACCCTTGGGAAAACCCCATTTTTTCTAAATCCTCGATGGAAACCTGATTTATTTCAAATTTTTTAATGTTTTTGTAACGACGCCTTTTGTCTGTGTTTGTGTCGTTTTTTTCTGTTTTTACTTCGGGGAACGATGGAGGTAAATGACTATTGTTATAGAGTGTTGGCATGTTCAGCCGAACGATCAATAGAAGTGTAATCAAAGCTAGAAGTAGATAGAAACCTTTCCGCTCTTGTTTATTATGTAAGAAAAAAAAATGAAATGATTTGAGATTTTTCAGCTTACAATAATTGTGCGGCTTCCACCAAGTTTTCTTTTTTGTACTCTCCGGCATTCAGTTTCGCAGAAATGGCGGAGAAGGCCTGGATTGTTCTTTTCACATCCTCAAGGGTGTGCGCAGCCGTAGGAATCATTCGAAGCAAAATGACCCCTTTGGGAACCACAGGGTAAGTAACTATCGAGCAAAAGATATCGTAATTCTCACGAAGGTCATAGGCTAGATGTGTCGCTTCAGCTACAGTGCCATTTAAATAAACTGGGGTTACCGCTGATTTTGTTGCACCAATGTTAAATCCGGCTTCTTTGAAGCCATCTTGTAGGGCATGAGCAACTCTCCACAACTGATTTTTATGTTCGGTAGAGTTCCTTATCATTTCTAATCTTTTCATTGCCCCAATTACAAAAGGCATAGGTAAGGACTTTGCAAAAATTTGTGATCGCATGTTGTACCGTAAAAAACGAATGATGTCTCGATCACTTGAGATGAAGGCACCAATACTTGCCATGGACTTTGCAAACGTGCTGAAATAGATGTCTATTTCATTTTGAACATTTTGTTCTACACCCGTTCCCTCTCCTTTGGGTCCTAGCGTACCAAAGCCGTGGGCGTCATCAACCAGAAGTCGGAAGTTGTATTTCTTTTTTAGCTGTACGATTTCTTTGAGTTTCCCTTGATTGCCAGTCATCCCAAAAACACCCTCGGTAATGACAAGAATTCCCCCTCCATTTTCTTCTGCAAGCTTACTTGCTCGAGAGAGTTGTTTGTCGCAGTTTTCGACATCATTGTGTCTAAAAACGAACCTTTTGCCTGGATGTAAACGGACACCATCAATAATGCAAGCATGCGACTCAGCGTCGTATACAATGATGTCTCTTCGATCTACAACAGCATCGATGAGGGAAAGGATACCTTGATAGCCAAAATTGACCAATATGGTATCTTCTTTGAGGACAAATTCAGAAAGCTGCTGTTCCAGAAGCTCATGCTTGGAAGTATTTCCGCTCATCATGCGCGATCCCATTGGGTATGCCAATCCCCAATCACGTGCTGCATCCTCATCCACTTTTCTTACCTCAGGGTGATTTCCGAGGCCAAGATAGTTGTTGATACTCCAATTCAATACTGTTTTTCCATTAAAAACCATATGGGGAGAAAGTTCACCTTCTAACTTTGGAAAAGTAAAGTACCCGTGGGCCTCTTTGTGGTGCATGCCCAAAGGACCCATGTTGTTTTTTAATTTTTCAAAAAGATCTTTGCTCATTTTAGCTGTGGCAAAGGTAAACAAATGACTGCGAAATGTACCATTATCTTAAGTTGCTTTATCTTTTTTTTTATACACAATCGAAGAATGTAGTATCTTTGCACGCTTGCAAAGAATATTGCCCATATTCATCATCGTTCTGTTGTCTGTTTCTGCTTGCACGGAGTATTCCAAAGCACTTAAAGAAAAAGACAATTTGGCAAAGTTGAATTACGCCAAAAAATATTATAATAAGAAGGACTATGTTAGAGCTCAACCCTTATTGGAAGACTTAATGTCGGAGTATTTAGGAAGGGAAGAAAATGAAATGGTTCACTTATATGTGGCGTACACGCAGTATGGTTTAAGAAACTACCTCCTTGCAGCGCATTATTTTGAGAGTTTTGCGCAAACATATCCGCTTAGTGATTCGGCTACAAAGGCCAAGTTTATGAATGCCTACTGTTATTACCACAAAGCATTGCCTTCCAATTTAGATCAAACCAGCACAAAAAGCGCAATTGATAAATTTCAAATTTTTATCAATCAAAACCCAACCAGTAATTTGGTATCTAAATCCAATGAGATTATGGATGAGCTCAGGGCTCAAATTTTAGACAAGGCATATGAAAACGCGAAACAGTATTACAAAATAAGGCGTTATAAGAGTGCAATTGTTGCGATAGAAAATGCTTTAGCGGATTTTCCTGATATCCCAAAAAGGGACGAATTATACTACCTAAAAGTAAAGTCGTCATTTGAGTTTGCTAAGAACAGTATCTCCGAAACTCAGCTTTCGCGATACCGCCAAGTAAAGCAACATATCCAGGATTTGAAGTCAGACAATCCAAAAAACGAATTTATGTCTTTGATAAATGACATAGAAAGCAAAACAGACCAAGAAATAAGTAGAATTCTTCAATCTTAATAGTACAAAATATGAGTAATTTTAAAATTCCAGAAAAAACAAGTGATTCAACGGTAACAAGAGATTTAAACCAAATTGACCAATCCACTCAAAACCTTTACGAATCGGTAGTTGTCCTCTCTAAAAGAGCGAATCAACTGAACATTGACCTTAAGGAAGAGTTGCAAAAAAAACTGGAAGAATTTTCTTCGGATATTGATAATCTTGAGGAAATTTTTGAAAACAGAGAACAAATAGAAATTTCTCGTTATTATGAGCAACTTCCCAAGCCCACATTGGTGGCCATCCAAGAATTTTTAGAAGGAAAGGTTTACCACCGAAATCCTTCTAAACATGACGCTTAGGGGTAAAAATATTTTATTGGGGGTTAGTGCGGGAATTGCGGCATTCAAAATTCCCCAACTCATTCGTTTGCTCAAAAAAGATGGTGCTTATGTTCAGGTAATTTTAACTCCCAGGGCAAAAGATTTTGTAACACCATTAACGCTGAGTACTGTATCGAAGAATCCGGTTTTCTCTGAGTTTTATAGAGAAAATGGTCAATGGAACAATCATGTGTCTTTCGCCCTTTGGGCCGATTGTTTTGTTTTGGCTCCAGCCACAATGAATACCCTCGCCAAAATGACCAACGGTATTTGTGACAATCTTCTGATGGCAACTTATTTTAGCCTAAAGAATAAACCCTGTTTTTTTGCCCCAGCAATGGATTTAGACATGTACAAACATTTTGCCAATCAAAACAATATTTCCAAACTAAAAGAAAGTGGAGCACTTGAGCTGCCAGCGCAAAAAGGCGAGCTGGCAAGTAGTTTGGAAGGAATAGGACGGATGATGGAGCCCGAAGAGATCTTAGAAAATTTGCGTTTGTATTTTGAAAAACAGTTGCCATTGCAAGGGAAACGATGTTTGGTCTCAGCTGGTCCTACGAGAGAATCTATAGATCCGGTTAGATATATTGGGAACCGTAGTTCTGGAAAAATGGGTGTAGCCATTGCACAAGCCTTAAGACAAAAAGGAGCGGAGGTCATTCTTGTCCATGGTCCAATCCATAAAAATTTGTCTCTTGAGGGGTTAAAGACCATTTCAGTTACATCAGCGATTGAAATGGACCAGGCCATTCAATCGATATATGATTCTTGTGACTTGGTGGTGATGGCCGCAGCAGTTGCAGACTATCGAGTCGATAATATCGCATCACAAAAAATAAAGAAAACAAAGCAAAATCTGACATTGAATTTGGTTAAAAATCCAGATATTTTAGCAGCATTGGGGAAAAAGAAAAAACATCAAATTCTGGTTGGTTTTGCACTAGAGACAGACAACGAAGTGACCAATGCTCATAAAAAGATGAAAGAAAAAAATCTTGACTTTATTGTATTGAACAACCCAAACCATGCGGGAGCAGCTTTTGATCACGATACCAATGAAGTAAGCTTGCTTTTTCCAGATGGTGAAAAAATGAAAATCTCTAAGACTTTAAAATCAGAAATTGCCAAAACCATCGTTCAACAATTAGAGAAATTAATATGAACAAAGTTATAGGTTGCTTATGCCTCATTGCCTGTTTGTCTTCAGTTAGAGCTCAAGATCTCAATTGCGAAGTGCAAGTCGATGCAAGTATGGTGCAACTTACAAATAAGCAGATATTCTTGGACCTTCAGCAGTCGATTTACCAGTTTTTGAACAACAGAAAGTGGGTCAAAGAAGAAATCAATATCAATGAAAGAATTAATGCTACATTCATCATCAGAATAACCAAATATTCCATTGATAATTTTGAAGCAGAAGTGCAAATACAGTCTAGTCGTCCTGTTTATGGCACAAGTTACAATACTGCTTTATTTAGCTTTTTAGATAGAGATTGGAAATTTCAATACAGCCAGGCACAACCAATGGATTTTCAAGATGGTTCAGATGTATATAGTTTGACTACTCTACTTTCTTTTTATACTTATATAATTATTGGTCTGGATTACAACTCATTTTCTCAAAATGCAGGAGTAGAGTATCTCAATAAAGCACTTGATTTACGAAACGCAGCCATAAACCAAGCAGGATGGGGACCTTCATCGGGTAAAGGAAATAGAAACAAATATTATTTAATTGACAACTTATTAGACGATAGGTTCCGGTCAATTCATACATGTTATTATCTCTATCATTTGAAGGCATTGGATCAATTTTCTAAAGACAAGGAAGAGGCACAAATGACAATATTTAAGAGTTTGGGAGAGGTTAAGAGAGTTTTTGATGCAAAACCCAACTCTGTTCTGCTTCGTGTTTTTTTCAATGCCAAGAGAGAGGAGTTGATTAATATATTCTCTGAAGCTTCACCGTCTTTAAAAAACCGTGTTATTGAATTGCTTAAACTTTTAGATCCGGGAAATGCTTCGGATTACGATCAAATAGTGGCCTCGTAAAAAGTGATTTTGTAGGTGCAAAAATGTTCACTTTTGGGTGCTAAGATTTGAATTCCTTTTTTATCAAACAAATCATTTTTAGAATGAACATCGTCTGCAATTCCTTGCCAAGGCTCAATGCATACAAAGGGTGCCTTAGGTTTTGACCAAATTCCTAAAAAAGGCATATCTCGGAAAGACAATTTTACACGTTTCTGTCCGTGGTCAAAAAGAATTGCTTCTTTGATGTCAGTATTGATGAACAATAGCGCGTCTTGATTGAAAGTACTTTTATCTATGGATAAAGATTCTCCTCCAACCAAAGGCACACTTTTATCAGAAACCAATCCATCCTTCAAAATTTGGGGATTGTTTTTTGGTTTTTTATCAAAAAGGATTTCAGCATCCAATGGGGCCTTTAAGGTAAAAGCGGGATGGGCACCTAGTGAAAATGGCATCATTTTATTTCCCTTATTTTTTACAATAAACTCGATGCTAAGCTCCTTTTCATGAAGGGTATGGCCTACAAAAAACTCAAAATCAAAGGGGAAAATGGATCTTGTTTTTTCTGTGGACATTAGTTGGTGGATTACCTTATTGGCCGAGAAATCCACCATCTCAAACCGCATATCTCTTGCAAAGCCATGTCGATTTAAGAAATACTTTTGTTTTTCATACCAGAAAAATCCGTTTTTCAGCTCGCCGACAATAGGAAACAAAATTGGAGAATGCCTCGGCCAAATACTTTTCTGCCCTTGCCAAATATATTCATCATGGTTTTTTTTATTGATTACACTTTGAAGCTCTGCACCAAAATCACGGACGCTTGCTTGTAAGAAAGCATTTTCAATTTTTCGTATCATTTCAAAATCGGTATTTTCCAACAATGGGCATTTGTCTTCCGACCCCAAATGCTTTTGAACTAATTCGAAGTGTGGGAGGTGCCTGAAATCTTTTGTAAACATTATGGTCTACCATTTGAACAACCCTGTGGACCAACGACTTGTCAAATCCCATTTCGACAATCTGCTCCAATCCTTTTTGACGTTCGATATAGTTGAATAAAATTTTATCCAATACATGATAGTCAGGTAGGCTATCGGTATCTTTCTGGTTGGGCTTGAGCTCTGCAGAAGGTTCTTTCTGAAGAATATTTTTTGGAATTATTTCCTCATCTCGGTTGAGATAGTGAGCCAATTCATAGACTTGTGTTTTGTAAAGGTCCCCAAT
>CAXDRX010000043.1:0-7639 GCA_963991985.1 uncultured bacterium
ATACCACATTTCTGCCTGTCTCGTGGGCTCGGAGATGTGTATAAGAGACAGCAAAGGGTTTTATAGAGTTGCATTTTGTGAAGGATATATTGCCGGGATATTTTTGGATATTTCCTATGACCAATGGTTATGCAAATGTTGGGTTGGGTATGCTGAGTAGCCATGTTAGCAATAAAAAAATCAATTTAAAACAAAAATTATTTGAGGTATTGGAGTTGCCAAAATTTCGAGATAGGTTTAAAGATGCTTCTTTGGAAGGAAATGTTTTGGGTTGGGGCTTGCCTTTAGGTTCTAAAAGACGTTCTTTGAGTTTGGATGGAATGTTGCTGACTGGAGATGCAGCATCATTAGTAGATCCATTTACCGGCGAAGGAATAGGAAATGCCTTGAATAGTGGAATGATAGCCGCTCGTTGCATTCAGCAATCGCTGCATGCAAATGATTTTTCAGTTTCTTTTTTTTATAAAAACTATGATAAAAAAGTTTATGACAAACTTTGGTCGGAACTTAGATTGAGTAGCATTATGCAAAAACTGGTGAAATATCCTTGGTTGTTCAATTTGGTCGTAGAAAAAGCAAATAAAAATTCAACATTAAAACATACCATTACATGTATGTTTGAAGATATAGACATGCGGGCTCAACTAAAATCCCTAAAATTTTATTGGAAGCTGTTCAGAAACTGATGAAGTTATCATCGTCATTGTTAAATTTGTATCGTGTTAATTGTAGCAGACAGCGGGTCAACCAAGTGTGATTGGATTTTATCCAAACGAGAAAAAGAGACTGAGACAGTTACCATGGGTTTTAATCCATTTTTTCATAGTAAAGAATTTGTTGCTGCCAAATTGGAGGAAAACCATCTTCTCAAAAAGCATGCGTTGGAAGCAGAGAATGTATTTTTTTATGGAGCCGGTTGCAGCAATCCCAAAAGAAATAAGGAGATTGTAAGCGCCTTGAAACAAATATTTACGCAGGCATCTATTTATGTAGGTCACGATTTGGAGGGTGCAGCCTTGGCAGTAACCCCCCAAAAAGAGGGTATCGCATGCATATTAGGAACTGGTTCTAATTCAACCTACTGGGATGGGAAGAAATCTATTGAACATGTGCCAGCATTGGGTTATGTGATGGGAGATGAGGCAAGCGGAACTTACTTTGGCAAAATTATCTTAAGAGATTTTCTTTACGCTCGACTGCCACAAGAGATAGACGAGTATTTAAAAGAGGTGTTTTCACTCACCAAAGAGTCCATTTTTGATAATGTATATTCCAAGCTGCATCCAAACGTTTATCTTGCATCGTTTATGAAAATTTTTGGTCTTTTTAGGGATTTTCCATACGTCCAAAATGTGTTAAAGGAGGGATTTGAAGAGTTTTGTAAATTTCACATTATGTGTTATGAGAATTACAAAGAAATCCCAGTCCACTTTATAGGTTCTGTGGCATATT
This sequence comes from uncultured bacterium, assembly GCA_963991985.1. Lineage (GTDB taxonomy): Bacteria > Bacteroidota > Bacteroidia > NS11-12g > UBA9320 > MED-G17. The sequence continues at coordinate 1,453 of CAXDRX010000043.1, forward strand.
ACTTCCAAGTAGAGCTTGCACAAGTTTTGAAAAGTCATGGAATTACCTTAGGGCAGGTTGTTCAAAAGCCTGTTTACAATCTTTTCAGCCATCTGAATTCGTCGGTAAATACCCACAATTAGTTTTTAAACCAAAGCTTCTTTCAATTCGTCTTTTTCTATCTTCAAGTTTTCTATGATAAATTTTTGTCTATCTGGAGTGTTCTTTCCCATGAAATAAGACAAAAGCTGATCGATGGATGTATTTGCTTCCAAAATAACAGGACTCAAACGCATGTCTTCACCAATAAATGCTTTAAACTCATCGGGACTTATTTCTCCCAAACCCTTGAATCTAGTTATTTCTGCTTTGTTATTTCCTTGATTGCATTCAGAAATGGCGTCCAACTTTTCTTTTTCTGTATAACAATAAAAAGTAATTTTTTTATTTCTCACTCGAAACAGTGGTGTTTCCAGTATATACAAATGACCATCTCTTACAACATCGGGGAAAAATTGTAAAAAGAAGGTCATCATAAGCAAGCGAATGTGCATCCCATCTACATCCGCGTCTGTGGCAATAACTATTTTGTTGTAGCGGAGGTTTTCGATACTTTCTTCAATATTGAGAGCATGTTGTAAAAGATTAAATTCTTCATTTTCATACACTGTTTTTTTCTTAAGGCCAAAACAATTGAGCGGTTTTCCCTTCAGAGAAAATACAGCTTGTGTTTCAACATCTCTTGCTTTGGTTATAGAACCACTTGCTGAGTCTCCTTCGGTAATAAACAATGTGCTTTCAAAACGATTTTCTATCTTTTCATCTCCCAAATGAACCCTGCAATCTCTTAATTTCTTGTTGTGAAGGCTGGCTTTTTTTGCTTTTTCTTTGGCCAATTTTTTGACACCGGCAATCTCTTTTCTTTCTTTTTCGGATTGTTGTATCCTGGCCAAAAGTACTTTTGATATTTCGGGATTTCGATGGAGGTAGTTGTCAAAATTGGTCTTTAAAAAATCGTTTAAAAATGTCCGTATGGTAGGTTTTGTTCCACCCATTTCGGTGCTGCCTAATTTGGTTTTTGTTTGGGATTCAAAAACTGGTTCCATGACTCGGATACTAACAGCTGCCATGATGCTCTGACGAATGTCTGCGGGTTCAAAGTTTTTATTGAAATGTTCTCTAATGGTTCTTACCAATGCTTCTTTAAACGCAGACAAATGAGTCCCTCCTTGTGTGGTATACTGTCCATTGACAAAAGAGAAGTAGTCTTCACCATAATGGTCATTGTGGCTAAAGGCAATTTCAATATCTTCTTCTTTAAGGTGGATGATGGGATATCGCAAATGTTTGTTTTGTGCTTTTTTTTCAAGAAGATCTAAGAGCCCATTTTTGGAAACCAGTGTTTTTCCATTGAAGTGTATGGCTAGTCCCGCATTTAGATAAGCATAATTCCATAGCTGTGAAGCCACAAATTCAGGGATGTATTTGTGCTTTTTGAAGATACTTTCATCTGCTTCAAATTCAATGCAAGTACCGTTTGGCTCATTGCTTTCCAAGGCTTCTTCTTTGATTAGTTTGCCTTGGGAAAATGTTGCTTTTTTCGACTTTCCATCCCGAAAGGACTGAACCATGAAATGTTTAGACAGTGCATTTACTGCCTTTGTACCAACGCCATTTAATCCAACCGACTTTTGAAATGCAGCACTATCATATTTTCCGCCTGTATTGATTTTTGATACGCAGTCGACTACCTTTCCCAAAGGAATCCCTCTTCCATAATCACGAATAATTACTTTTTGATTTTCGATTTGGATGTTAAGTTTTTTTCCAAATCCCATAACATGTTCATCTATGGAGTTGTCAACAATCTCTTTGACAAGAACGTAAATTCCATCGTCGGGAGAGTCTCCATTTCCAAGCTTCCCAATATACATACCCGGACGCAAACGGATATGTTCTTTCCAATCGAGAGATTTTATTTCATTTTCCGTGTATTTGGTCATGAAAACCAAATATAGAGAAGCATTTTAAGCTCGTCTTTTCCAAATTATACACAGTATGTGAATTTCACTATTTTAGCAGAAAGTCGCCAATCGCCAGGGCCTTTCCATTTTCTATTATTTCTACGGAATACTTCCCAGATTTTAAAGGTTGGCCATGCGTATAGCTTATGCTTTCGCTTATTTGTTCACCCGCATAAACAAACGATTGTTCGAGCGTGTAGATGTTCTCTGATTCTTTCATTTGGATGTCTGTGTCACTATTGAGAACTTCACCCAAACTATTGATTATTTTGATGTAAAAGGTTTTGTCAACCGATTCTTTATTGCCGTTTGGCATAATGTTGTAATCTATTTTCAAGAATTTAACCTTCTTCGCCTTGGATATTTCCTGAGCTTGACCTCGGTTGATGCGTATTCCAGTTATTTTCAAATCTGTTACCGTTATCCCGCTACTAACAACTTCTTCCATTTCCTCTCCTTCAGATTCGTTTTGTTTGGATAAACTTTCCAAAAGATTTTTCTTGTATTCTTCCAACTCAGAAGTGTTGGCCAAAAGGGTTGTTTTAAGTGACTCTATTTGAGACAAATACTCCTTTTCAGAATTTTTCAATTTATCAAGTTCTGCTTTGGCTTGCGCCAATTGTGCAGAATTAGAATTGGAGCGACTTGCTGAGTAAAGTAAACTTTTAATTTTAGTGTATTGGTCATTTACTTGTTCACTCAATACCTCATTGTTGGCCACAAGATCCTGATTGGCCAATAGTTGGTTGTCCAAACTTTGTTTGGTTTTTTCAAGTTCTTGAAGTAAAGAATCCTTGTTTAAGCTAAGTTGTTCCATGACAACTTCCAGCTCTATTTGTGCTTTCTTTGCTGCTCGTGCTTTGGGCGATAGATTGGATTGGTAGATTTGAAATGCAAAAAAAGCATTCAATAAAATAGAAACAAGAAGAACAATGATGATGGGTGTGTTGTTTTGCTTTCTCTCTTCAGTCATGCTACAAATGTAAAAAAAAGACTGAATTTTTTTTATTGGTCGTATTGTTGCCAGTCTATTTTGTCCATAAATTTTTTTTCAAGAGCTGTCCATTGGTTTCTGTTCGAAAGCCACTCCCCACGGGCGTAAGCAAATCTTGCCTTTTCCCAACTTTCGTATTTGTTGTAACGGTCTTTAAGATAATGGATGCCCACTATCAGATAATTCGCTCGGGAAGAACCTCCTTCCAATCCCAATTTTTGGTACCAATGGTCGAAAGTTGATTTGATGATTTGTAAATCTCCATAATCGCTGCCACCCGACAGGCTTTGTATACATCGCCAACCGCTTTCATTTTCACCAATTTCTCTGATCAATTTCGGTGGAACCCCAATGCTCAAACATACCGAGTCTGAGAACAATTGTGCTTCTTTTCTTGAGTTGAGAGGCAAGGTGATTTTTCCTTTAATTTTCGTTGGCTTTTTAAATAATCTCTGGTTATTCTCTTTTGCTATCGTTGTATGATTGGCGTAAAAAGAGAAAAAAACAAGGATCAGAAGAAATAATAACCACGAACGCATGGCAATAAATTTTTGCAAATATCGTTTTGAGTTGTTTTGTTAAATCAACGTAGGTAAAGATAGTGTAGTAATTTGACTACAGTTTCCTGTCAGCCAAGTATCTTTCCGCATCTAATGCAGCCATACAGCCTGTGCCTGCAGCTGTTACAGCCTGACGGTAAACTTTGTCTTGTGCATCTCCAGAAACAAAAACTCCCGGAATATTGGTCAATGTGCTGTCTGGCTTTGTAATCAAATAGCCTTGTTCATCCATGTCCAAATCGTTTTTAAAAATATCGGTGTTGGGTTGGTGACCGATGGCCACAAAAAAACCTTGAATCTCTAAATTTTTGGTTTCTTGGGTTTGATTGTTGATGATTTGAACTCCATTAACAACTTCTTCACCCAATATTTCTAATGTTTCTGTATGGTAGAGAATTTCTACGTTTTGAAGAGAATTTACTCTATGTTGCATGGCTTTGCTCGCCCTCATTTCCCCTTTCCGAACCAGCATATACACCTTTTTGCATATTTTGGACAAATAGCTGGCTTCCTCTGCTGCAGTATCGCCTCCTCCAACAATCGCTACATCTTGATTTTTATAAAAAAACCCGTCACAAACGGCGCAGGCACTAACTCCTGAGCCATTCAATCGTTTTTCGCTTTCTAAACCCAACCATTTCGCACTAGCTCCTGTAGAGATAATCACTGTATAGGCCTGAATCTTTTTCCTGTCGTCTATTGTTAAAGTATGTGGTCCTTTGGACGGATTAAAATCAACACCAGTGACCATACCGAATCGAACATCAGCTCCTAGTCTGGTTGCCTGTTTTTTAAATAGGTTCATCATTTCTGGACCCATAATCCCTTCCGGATATCCGGGATAATTTTCTACATCTGTAGTAATGGTCAGTTGCCCTCCAGGCTGCAACCCTTCATAGAGAACAGGTTTCATATCTGCTCTTGCTGCATAAATTGCTGCGGTATATCCTGCGGGCCCCGAGCCTATGATTACACATTCATGTATTTGTTCTTCCATTTTGTTGCAATGATATATTAATTGTAGTTCCTGTTTTGATTGGCCAATCTAAAAATGGTAACAAAAAATGCACAGCCTTAGTTTTGTAGTAAGTACTGTTTTGGGGTATGGCCAAATTTTTTCTTGAATGAGCCAATAAAATGGCTTGTATTCTTGTAACCAAGATTTTCAGCGATTTCTTGAATTTGAAAATTTCCACTGAGCAATTGATTTTTTGCTTGGTTCAATTTGTACTGACTGATAAATTGATGAATTGTGGTTCCATAGATTTCTTTAAACCCGAGTTTTAAATTGTGCTCATTCATGCCAATTTCTCTGCTCAATTTCTCAATGGTGATATTCTGGTTCAAGTTTTCTAACAAAATAGATTTTGCTTTTTTGATGATTTCCACATTGCGACTATCCTTTAAAAAAGGACAGAGTTGATAATCTATCTTGTCTTTTGGAGAGAAAAGCAAACTTAAAAGCTCCAGAAATTTGGCGTGAAGATATAAGATTTTTGCGGCCCTTTCTTTTTCCTTGGTCAATATTTGTTCTGCAACATTCCTGATTTCTAGGCTTAGGGATTGTTCGTAATGGTATGGTTTTGTAAATGTTTTTTTAATAAGAGAGGAAGTGGCTAGATCATCGGTAAGAAGCTCGTGAAGCTTACCTATATCAATGCAAAAATAAAAACCGTGGAGTGCGCTTTTTGATGCTGAAATGATATGAATATTATAAGTAAGATTGGGATGAAAAATGATTTGGAAATGATCATTGGTTAAGCTTCTAGCGTAGTGCTCATTGAAGTTAACTTTAAAGGTTTCACCAAGGTTAAAAAGAAAAAATACTTTTTGGGAGGGGAGTTCAACTTTTTGTTGGTCTAGAAGAGGTGAAAACTGAAAATCATGAAATTTTTGCATATCGCTATTTTTCGTAACAAAGAAATAAAATATTTGTTTATTTTTTTATTCAAATCCTTTAAAACTAACGTTTTGTGTAGAATGGGGTACTTTTATTTTTTTTGATATTTTTAATGCTAAAATGAGTATTTTGTTGAAATTCCTTTACCTAACCTTGCAGCATGAAAAAAACAACATTGTGTGCATTATTGATTTTTCCTTTCATGGGCATGTCGCAAGTGGTGAAGGAAAAAGTTGTGATGGGGTCATCCTACGCAAACGAGCTGTTTTACAATTTTAGTGAAGGGCTAAAATTGGACAATCCGAGAAGCGCTTGGGATTTGGCATTTACAAATAGTACGATGAGTGCAAGCATTTTAATCAATGATGGCAATGGTGTGTCTTTGCACTTTTTGTCGGATAACGCTTCTGATTGGTCTGTTGTGGATACTACAGGCAATATGGGGAATCCTATTTATAACTCAGACTCTACATGGGAAATAGGTGCTTTCAATGCATTATCAAAAGGAACTTTTGATTATGGCTGGGGGGATTACGACCGAAATACGCACAACGTTAGTGGGAAAAGTATTTTCGCTTTGGTGATGAATGATGGCTCGGTTAAGAAAATTTTTGTAGAATACATGAAAGCAAATGGAGATGTCCAGTTCAAAGTGGCCAATTTAGATGGTTCAGATGAGAATTCTTATTCCTTCAACAAAAAAGATATAACCTTAGGAAACTTTGCCTAT
>CAXDRX010000044.1:0-7115 GCA_963991985.1 uncultured bacterium
CTCGGTTGAGATAGTGAGCCAATTCATAGACTTGTGTTTTGTAAAGGTCCCCAATTACAGATAAACCACCGCTCATGTCTCCATAAAGAGTTGTATACCCGACGGCTGATTCGCTTTTATTGCTTGTGTTTAACAAAATATAGCCAAATTTATTGCTCATTGCCATAAGCAAAACACCGCGTGTTCTGGCTTGAAGGTTTTCTTCGGTTGCATCTCTTGGAAGTCCATTAAAAGTATCTTCAAGTGTTCTTTCGAATGTATTTACTGTTTCTTGAATGGGTAAAATGAATTGATGAATGCCTAAATTTTTTGTCAATTGATGTGCATCTGTAAGGGAGGATTTACTGCTAAATTTAGAGGGCATAAGTACTGCAGATATATTTTTTTTGCCTAAAACTTTAGCAGCAAGGGCTGCTGTAACTGCCGAATCGATTCCACCGGAGGAGCCAAAAATCGCCTTCTTAAAATTCAATTTTTCGAAATAGTCTTTTAGACCGAGAAGCAATGCTTGGTAGATATGGGAAATATCCCCATTTTTTTTGGATAAAATTTTTTGTTCAGTTTTTTGGTGCTTGGTTTCAATGATTTCTAAAGATTCTTCAAAAAAATTACAACGATGGATAACTTCTCCTTTTTTGTTCAGAAACAAACTACCACCATCAAATATAATATCAGTTTGAGCGCCTACTTGATTGACGTAAATCAAGGGTAGATTGTATTTTTTGGCATTTTCTTTCATGATGGTTTCGCGCTCTTCCATTTGATTGTAATTGTATGGAGAAGCAGAAATATTGAGGATGAAGTCTGGGTTTTCTTTGGCCAATTCGTCCATAGGCGTTTGACGATAAATCTTCTGACTTCTGATGTTCCACAAATCTTCACAAATTGTAAGGGCTACTTTTTTTCCCGAAATATCGATACAGGAAAAAGACCTGTTTTCTTCAAAAAATCTACTTTCATTAAATATATCATAGTTTGGTAAGAGTGTTTTGTTGACAACATATTCTAATTTGCCCTCGATGGCAACCAAAGCAGAGTTATAAAGCTTTTTGCCTTTGTCGCTGGTATTTGGATGAGGAGCTCCAAAAACAATAGCTATACCCCGACTGGCCTGTATAAGTTGCTCCTTTAATTTTGCACAATGGTCGATGAAGCTATCATAATCTAAAAGGTCTTTGGGAGGATATCCAGTTAGTGATAGCTCCGAAAAAACAATCAATTCAGCTTGAGATGCTTTTGCATTATCTATGGCTTTCAACATTTTTTTGGCGTTGCTTTCTACATCACCAATTCTATAGTTTAGTTGAGCCATACAAACTTTCATAACACAATATTAGCTTTATGCAGACAATTCAAAATGAAATTGTTTGTCAAAAAAAATCAACACTTATCCTGTCTATTTTGTTGTTTTGACGAAATATTTCTATGTGCAAATTTTCCAAAATATACAATTGGATTGTCATCGTTGTCCTATACTGCTCATCTTGTAAACCGACCAAAAGTAATCCCGATTTATCAAGAATTCAGGTAAATGTCACAATAAAGCGTTTTGATCAAGAATTTTTTGCTTGTAAGAGTGCGTCCGATTTTAAGAAATTACAGATGGCTTATCCCAATTTTTATGATTTATATATGGACGGTTTAATGTCTTCAGTAACCGGCGGCAAGCGTGCAACATTTTCCGAAAAAGTAGAAAACATAAGTCGAGCACAAGGAGAAGTTGAGCAAATGATTATCAAAAAAGCAAATGAGATGTATCAAAACTTCGAAAATAAAGAAAAGGAAATTGCCCAAGCCATGCGGTATTTTAAGTTTTACTTTCCCAATGAAAATCTCCCACAATTCATCACATTTATTGGGAAATTTGATTATGGAAACCCTTACTACGACTCTACTGTTTGCATTGGGCTGGAACTTTATTTAGATCCAAATTTTGAACTGTACAAGAATTTGCCATTCCCACGATATAGAACCAAAAAGTTTAAAGAAGATTTATTGGTCCCCAATACAGTGAAGGCTCATATTTACAATTGCTTTTTGGTGGAGGAATGGAAAGGAGATCGGCTAATTGACCAGATGATAAACCACGGGAAAGTTTTGTGTTTGATGGATGCTTTACTTCCCGATATACATGATTCTCTTAAAATAGGTTACCTAAATGGCCAAATTGAGTGGTGCCAAGAGAATGAAAGTCAAATGTGGCGTTGGATGCTTGAAAATGACCTATTGTATGAGACAAATCGTGTTGAAAATTTAAAATATTTAGAAGATGGCCCCTACACCATTCCAACGGGTATTGTTTCTTCTTCACCCAAAATTGCAGTTTGGATAGGATGGCAGATCGTTCGAAAATACATGGAAAGAACACAAATTGATTTTCAATCTTTATTTGCACAAGAAAACAATGATAAAATTTTGAATCAAAGCAAATACAAGCCTTAATGTCTGCAGGCTGTATTTGTTCTAAAAAACTGATTTACAGTTAATTACAAAGTATAAAAAAAGAACTATAAATTCTCTACATAAAAAAAAGCCACTAAGTCACTTTTGGGCATCTTTTTTTCATTTCATTTTCACCTTGTTGGTCATAATTCGTTTTGTTTATTAAAAATAAAATTGCCAAAAAAATATGATAATGTTACAGATAACTTCTTATTGGCGTCAATGGACACCCAAATTTGCCCATTACCTTCCCAAGCTTGTTCTGGCAATTGCAACCTTGCTTTTTGGGTTTTGGCTAATCAAAAAAACAACAAAATTATTGAGTAAATATTTTTCCAAAAGTGGAATGGATGCTTCTCTTAGCAAATTTTTAAGTTCCTCCCTTTCAACACTTTTCAAAATATTGCTCCTACTTTCTGTTGCCAAAATGTTTGGGGTGGAAACGACCTCTTTTGTTGCTATTCTTGGTGGTTTGAGTATTGGCATTGGGATGGCTCTAAATGGCACCATTGGTCATTTTGCAAGTGGTGTGTTGCTTATGATATTTAAGCCTTTTAAGGTAGGAGATTTGGTAGAAATTGGAGGTAGTCATAAAGGAGTAGTTCAAGCCATTACGGCCTTCAATACAGAGTTAAAAACATTAGACAACAAGAAAATAATTGTGGCCAATAGCTTGGTTACGGGCAATACCATAACGAATATATCGGGTCAAGAAACCATAGGCGTTGAGATGACTTTTGGAATTGCTTATTCGGCAGATATTGATTTGGCGAGAAAAGCTATTCTTGAGGTTGGCGAAAAATGTTTACATATCCTAGGCAACCCCGAACAGGTTGTGGTTGTGTCAGCCTTGGGGGATAGTGCAGTTAGTTTATCTACCCGGCCATTTTGTAAAAGTGAATACTATTGGGATACCTTTTTCTTTATGCAAGAAAATGTGAAAAAAGAATTTGATCGACTTGGTATTGAAATACCTTTCCCTCAATTACAAATTCATAAAAATTAAGCGCCTTACTTCACCAAATAGTATTGTCCCTCAGGGTCAATGCCTATTTCAGGAAGAATTTTTGTTTTTTCAAAAAACTTGTACAAAGGAAGTAAATTACGCCAAAAAGAGTGCAATTGCGAGGCGGGATATTGTTCTAAAATTCTCTTATGATTTGAGGCATTCATATCATTTGGAAAAATGTATAGGGTAATTTTTTCCTGTCCACAGTTTTTTGCCTCAGTTGCCAAAATGTACAATTGTTCAATCAGAGAATCTCCGATTGGAATGCAACCAATAGTTGCGCAACCGCCATGGACCATAATGTCACCGCCTAAATTCGAGGAATTGTTTCTTCGCTTGTCTGCAGGATTTGGGTAATTGACCCGAAGCCCCAAGTGGTAAGCACTTTGGGGATTGAATGATTCGATCTCATAAAAACCTTCAGGTATTTGAAAGTCACCTTGCCTCAATTTTGGTCCCAAAAATCCAACGTTACTGCAAAAGTCATATACATTGAACAAACTGAATGTATCTACATCTTTGTTTTTTAGATACACAGCGACCATCTCCTGTTCTTTATAAACCTGTAGATGTATATCATAACACAATGGATTGATGTGGCATTCTCTGAGCATGGAGTCTATGTTCCAATAGTGATTTCTGTAGGCTTGCTTTACCCGCTCATTTTTCAACTGATTGTCCCGCCAAACATTTTGTGCATTTAGACTTAAGCAAAGTCCACTGATTAGAAATCCAAGTGTCAAAATATATTTAATCTTTTCTCTCAATGTGTATATTCGTTCCTTTGACCAACGGAAAAATTTATTTGGTTCCTACGCCCATTGGAAACCTCGAAGATATAACTCTTAGGGCACTAAATATCTTATCGAAAGTGAAAATGATTTTTGCTGAAGATACAAGAATTACCATCAAGCTGCTCAACCATTACAAAATAGACAAGCCTTTAAAATCTCTGCATGCACATAATGAGCATAAAATGATAAAGGATATCTTGGAAAAGGTTCAAATGGGTGCCACAATTGCTTATTGTTCCGATGCAGGCACACCTGGAATAAGCGACCCCGGATATTTAATGGTTCGTGAAGCAATAAAAAGCCGAATACCTGTGGAAACCTTGCCAGGAGCTACGGCATTTGTTCCTGCCTTGGTTAATTCCGGGATTCCTTGCGATCGTTTTGTTTTTGAAGGTTTTTTACCCGCCAAAAAAGGTAGAAAAAAACGCTTAAAACAAATGGCCGAGGAGGAGCGGACAACTATTTTTTATGAGAGCCCACATAGATTGATCAAAACCTTAGAAGAACTCCATCAACTTGTTGGGCCCGATAGACAAATCTGTATTGCAAAAGAATTAACCAAAATGCACGAAACCTTTTTCAGAGGCAAGTTGGGGGCGCTTCTTCAAGATTTAAGCAAAAAATCAATCAAAGGCGAGTTTGTTGTTGTTTTGCAATCCAATGGTACCAAATTTATCCAAGATACGTTTTCAAAGGGGTCATGAAATATAAAATCAACATAGCCATTTTAATCCTTGTTTTTTCGAAAACAACGGTATCACAAAATATACCCATTGGTGCATGGCGCGCTCATTTTTCTTACAATGATGCCCTCGATATTGAAGAGTCTAAAAGCTTGATTTTTTGTGTTGCAGAAAGTGGTATGTATAGTGTAAACAAAGTTACGGGCGAGTTTGAAACCTACTCTAAAGTTCAGGGTTTCGCAGATTTTAAAGTATCAAAAATAAAATACAGTGATTCCTTAGGAATTTTATTGATTGCCTATGCCAATACAAATATTGATTTGCTTACCGATGATGGAAAGATCTTTAATATTCCAGACATCAAAAGAAAACAGATTTTGGGTCAAAAAAATATCAATTCAATCAATATCATTGGGCGAAAAGCATACTTGTCTTGCTCTTTTGGCATAGTTGTGTTGGATCTGATAAAAAAGGAAATTAATGATTCATACTTAAACATAGGTCCAAACGGAACATTACTCAACATCAATTCTACTGAGTTTTTTCAAGATTATTTGTATGCTGCAACCAATCAAGGAATTTATCGGGCATCTATTGTGGGAGAGAATTTATCGGACTATAATGCTTGGACCTTATTCGAGCCATCCTCAAACAATACAAATCACCTCAAAAATTTTGACAATAAATTGTTTGCGTATATCGATAGTGTCTGCTACACCTTCGATGGAGCTCAATGGGTAACCTATCTTTCCCAGCAAAAAAGCAATACCGTTTCTATTCAAATTCATCATAAAAAGTTAATAATTGCTCAGCATGGTAAAATTCTTATTGTTGGCAAGGATGGTATCGTGAGAGAACAAAAAGAAAATCAAATCAACGATGCATTGATTGATCAAAACGGTAATATTTGGAGCGGTGGTTATGCTGTTGCCATGTTTAGAATCAGCCCCGAAGGGCAGTATTATTTTTATCGACCCAATGGCCCAAACGCGTCACAAACATTTGATATTTTGGGCGTTCAAAACGAAGTAATAGTGAGCGGTGGTGGATATAGTGAACAATTTGCGCCCAATTATTCTTCAAATGGATTTTATCGCTTCCGTCAAGGGCAATGGACCAATGTTAATGCTTCCAATGATGAGATTTTTGCACAAAGCAATTTAACAGATTTCACCACGATTGCATATGATCAAACAAATGGATTCGTCTGGTTTGGCACCCATGGCAAGGGACTCGTTCAAACCCAAAATGCAGAAATAGTAAAAGTGTACAATCAAAACAACAGTTCACTAAATACAATAACCGGCAATTTGGTTTATGTGACAGGTTTGTCCTTTGATAGCCAAGGAAATCTTTGGATAAGTAATTTCGGAGGCGATACGGCTCTATCCGTAAGAACCAAAGAGGGTAAATTTCATTCTTTTAGTATTCCAAAAAATAAAGTAGGCCAAATGGTTGTGGACCGGAACGATCAAAAATGGATGCTTTTGCCGCAAGACGCAGGGGGTGGAATCGCGGTTTTTAAAGAGTCTGGATCATTTTCAAACAACTCATTTCAATTCAGAACATTGGGCACCGTAAAGGGGAGTGGAAATTTACCTAGCAACAATGTGAATGCCATACAGATGGACAAGAATGGAGAAATTTGGGTTGGAACTGAACAAGGCCTAACTGTCTTTTACAATCCTTATGATATTTTTTTGGGTGGAGAAAGAGCAGATGCTCAGCAGATCATTATTGATGATGGAAAGGACATTGGTTATTTGCTCGGTAATGAATTTATCAATGACATAAAAATAGATGGTGCAAACAATAAATGGATTGCAACCAACAATGGGGTTTGGTTGATTGAAAAAGATGGAGATCGAGTATTGGAACATTTTACCGAGGAAAATAGCCCATTACCAAACAACAAGGTAATATGTGTTGGGATTAATCCAACAAGTGGGGAGGTGTTTTTTGGAACAGAAATTGGCATAGTCTCCTACCGCGGAAAAGCCACAGAAGGGGACAATGCCCATGGAGAAGTAATTATTTTTCCAAATCCAATCAGGCCTAACTACCGAGGCCCGGTCACCATAAGCGGTTTGCCGCAAAATGCTTTCGTTAAGATTACAGATGTTGCTGGTAATTTGGTCTACGAAATGAGAGCCCAAGGAGGGACCGCCATTTGGAACCAAAACAATC
>CAXDRX010000045.1:0-6848 GCA_963991985.1 uncultured bacterium
TACCTCTAAAAAGTTGTTTTGAATTTTATTTGGAAGGGTTTTGTGTTGCACTTTCTGTGTTGCAAATGATGGTCCGATAAAAATGAAATGCTCTTTAAGACTAAGGAGACAATTAAAATCTACCTGGTAGGCCCATGCAGAGGAATAATTGTTCGAATTTAGGGTTGTATTGTTTCCTGCAAATCCAAATCCATATTTTTTTATTTGACAATTTGCTGAGAAAGAAATGAGGAAAAAATAGAAAATTAAGACAAACCTCATAGAGTTTCAATAATACAACATATCTAAAGGAAAGTGTGCGCCTCTTCTTGCGTTTCTTTCGGGGGGAAACAATTGTAAAAAATCAATGGTTTAGAAAATCTTCCTAGAGATTCAAACCCGCTAGAAATGAAATTCAATTCCTTGTGCCAATGGCAGCTTCTCCCCAAAGTTGATGGTATTGGTTTGTCTTCGCATGTAAAACTTCCAAACATCTGATCCACTTTCTCTACCCCCTCCTGTTTCTTTTTCTCCACCAAAAGCACCTCCAATCTCCGCGCCCGAGGTACCGATGTTTACATTGGCAATTCCACAGTCGCTTCCCCAAGCAGATAAGAATTGTTCTGCTTCCTGAAGATCTTGGGTGAAAATAGAAGAACTTAGACCCTGTTTTACGTCGTTTTGTATTTCGATGGCTTCTTCCAAATGCTTGTAAGAAATGAGATAAACGATGGGTGCAAAGGTTTCTTCCTGTACAATTGGAAAATTATTTTTTGCTTCTGCAATGGTGGGCATTACATAGTTTTCGGAGGACATTTCTAAAATTTTTTCGCCACCAAACAAAATTTTCCCACCTTGATTTTTTATCAATTCAATTGCGTTCAAATATTTTTCAACGGCATCTTGGTCTATGAGAGGCCCCATATGGTTGTGTTCATCAAGGGGATTTCCTATTTTGATTTGTTTGTAGGCGGAAATCATGCTGCGCACGAAATTTTGGTAAATGCTCTGGTGTATGATTAGTCTTCTGGTGCTTGTGCATCGTTGCCCTGCTGTTCCAATGCATCCAAATACAGCGGCTTGAACTGCCAAATCCATCTTAGCTTTGGCACTAATAATCATGGCATTGTTCCCACCAAGTTCTAATAGGGATTTCCCCAGGCGTGTTGCTACCGACTTTGCAACATTTTTGCCCATTCGGGTAGAACCAGTCGCGGAAACCAATTGAATTCGATTGTCTTTGCAAATTTTTTCTCCAACTTGGTAATCTCCATTAAGCAAGACAAAAGTCCCATCTGGAAGTTCAAACTCTTTTGCAGCCTGCTGCACAATCTTCATACAAGCTATGGCAGAAAAAGGTGTTTTTTCTGAAGGTTTCCAAACCGTTGCGTTCCCGCAAATGGCGCATAAGGCAACATTCCAGCACCAAACGGCGACCGGAAAGTTGAACGCAGAAATAATACCAACTACCCCTAATGGGTGCCATTGTTCATACATTCGATGGTTGGGTCTTTCACTATGCATTGTCAGACCATGCAACTGGCGAGAGAGACCAACCGCAAAGTCACATATGTCAATCATTTCTTGCACTTCTCCGAGTGCTTCTTGATAACTTTTCCCCATTTCATAGGTAACCAAATGGGCGAGGTCTTCTTTGTGTTCTCGTAGTTTGTTGCCTAGAATTCGAACAAACTCTCCACGTTTGGGCGCGGGGATTTTTTGAAATTTTTTTTGCGCTTTTTGGGCTAATTGGATTGCTTCATCAATTTCTTGATTTTTCGCTTGAGCAACCCTTCCGATTGTTTTTCCATCGACAGGAGATTTTACATCTATGTTATTGGAGCCATCGAAAATGCCATCTATTTGATTGGTATAAAAAGATGCTCCTTGATCGGAAATGTAAAGATTTTTATAAATCAATTGAATAGCTGACAATTTCATTTTTCAAAAGTAAAGTTACCCATTGGGAATCGCTGACAAAATGACCAAAATACCGGCAACAAAATAAATAAGTGTCCTTCGGTGTTTTTTGACTGGGTTGCTGGTTCTTTTGGTCGAAACACGACCGAGGGTAATTAAAACAGCACCAAGAATCATACTCACAGGATGCTCTAAAGCCCAAAATCTGAGGGTTTCATTTTTCATGCTTGCCCCAAAATTCACAAATGCATTTTTCACCACAGGGCTGATTGAATATAAGATGAGTCCAATCAAAACTTGGGTATGGGTAACAATGACAAAAGCTAAGCCAATCTGCTTGTGATATTTTCGATAGTCACTTTTTTGTATCCAAGCCACTAAGGCCAGGACAACGGCAATCACCCCAAAGAGGAGAAGCCCCCACCTAAGGAAAGAATGGGTGGTTTTGAGAATTTCGTACATAACACAAATTAAATAGATTAAAACCAATACGGCACTGCTTTTTAGCGAGACAAGAAAGAATAGCTATGTGGATTGCCATATTTGTCAACACCAACAATTCTAAGAATGCCAGAAGCTTGGGTCAGGTAGGACTCAAATTTTTTTAGAGATTCAAATTTTTTGCCATTCACCTCGGTGATGATAAATCCATCGGACAAACCCATACTACGAATGATACCCGGTTTGGTTTCTAAAATTTTTATTCCTCGTGAAATATTAAGTTTATCTTGCTCCAATTGGTTTGTCCAAGCAAGCTCTGCACCTAAAGATTTGGAAAAAAAGCTTGTTTTTTTGATGAGGTCTGTAGTGCCTGAAGCATTTAATAGAGTAATTTCGATGGCTTTTTGTTCTTTATCGCGGAGGACCCAAAAAGTCACTTTATCCCCGGGTCTGTGATATGCCAATTTTTCGTCATATTCAGACTTAGAGTGTATGTCTTTTCCATCAATCTGAAAAATGATATCTCCTGGGCGAAATTTTTTTGCTTCCTTGTTTTGACTTATTACGCGGTTGACCAAAATTCCATGATCAATGATGTCCATTTGCTTTAAACTTGTGCTATGTAAGTCCTCTACAGAAAGTCCTACAAAAGCTCTTTGGACTTCTCCATATTGCCTCAAATCACCTACTATTTTTTTAACAATATTGGCAGGTATAGCAAACCCATAGCCAACATAACTTCCTGTTTTGCTTGCAATTGCTGTATTAATACCGATGAGTTTCCCCTCAAGATTAACCAAAGCTCCCCCGCTATTTCCAGGATTGATGGCAGCATCAGTTTGTATAAATGACTCGATAGGGAATTCGCTATTCACAATATTTATATTTCGACCTTTTGCACTCACTATTCCTGCTGTAACTGTAGAATTTAGATTAAAAGGGTTTCCCACAGCCAATACCCAATCTCCAATTTGAACCTCTTGGCTATTGGCAAATTCAATGGGAGGCAAATCATTGGCATCAATTTTTAAGAGTGCAAGGTCAGTTGATTTGGCATGTCCAATTAAATTTGCTTTATATGTCATTTTATTTTGGTTTAGGATAACTTCAATTTTGTCTGCATTTTTCACTACATGGTGATTGGTAACGATATACCCGTCCTCAGACAAAATCACTCCAGACCCAGAACTACTTACCTTACCAATACTTCCAAAGGGGTCAAAAAACCATGTACGGCGCTGCACGGAACTTTCTGTTTTGATGAAGACTACAGAAGGGGTACTGATCGAAGAAGCTAGATTGAAATTTACATTTCCCTCTGGCTTTTTATCAATCAAAACAATTTGTTCACTGCGTCTTTCTTTGGTGCGCATTGGCATCTTTTCCTTATCCGAATGGTTTTTTATTAGGAACAAGCTTATCCATGCACTAAGACCAATGGATGTTAGAATGGTTAAAATGGTTTTCATTGTTTTGTTCTAATCAAAAATTAAACCAAAATGTTAGAAGTCATGGGTTAAGTAGTCAATAACTTCTGCTTTGACCATTATTTTAAGAACTGGCATACTAGGGCTATTTGTGTAGAGCGTTAAAGGTTTTGATTGTTTCCCTTTTTTAAAAACAGAATCAAATTCCACACCAAAAGTTGCAGAACTCTTTGGAGGAATAGTTCTTTTTGGTTTTTTAACGATGGTACAGCTGCAATCTGTTTTGATGTAGTAAATCTCTAAATTGGTTTTACCTGCATTGGTAAGAGTGAAGCTCCCCGATTTTTTAAGCCCTGCTTTAAGTTTGCCTAGTTCAACGGTTTTTGAATCGATAATTATTTTGGGCGCTTTTTTGAGTTCTTTCTTGCGTAAATGACTAAAATCTTTTTTTACCCAAGCATTATAGATAATTTCTTTCCTTGGATTAAAATTGTCCGTTGTATACAAAAAAAATTTTCCATTTTGAAATCCCCAAGATTCGTCTGTTTTTGAAGGGTCAAATTTAAAATGTATGGTATCTCTTTCCCCTGGTTTGGTGGGTTCTTTGGGCCCAAGCCAGGAAATGGTTTTCGGTAGTCTTTCGATATTGATCAATTGCAAATCATAAGTTCCATTGTTTGTGTATATCAGTGATGCAGTTTTTTGCTGATTTTTATCTACATCTCCAAAAAGTATAAAATGACTTTTAAGCCTGAAATGGCCAGCTTTCTTATTTTGAGAAGCTGATTCTTCTTTGGTAAAAGGCACCTTTGAGTCATGATTAACGGACCCTTTTATGGCCAAAGAAATTTCTTGATTTCCAATAAAGTTTGCCAGAACTCTAAGCCGCTTTTCGAAGGTGCCATAAACTCTGGCTGATTGGAAAGTGGCCTTTATCTCTGCACGTTCTCCGGGTAGAATTGGCTTTTTAGGAAATTGAGGAGAGGTGCATCCGCACTCTGTGGTTACCTGCGATATGATCAAGGGTTGTTTGCTTCTATTGGCAAAGCGGAAGGTGGCAACTTTCAAACCTTCAGAAACATTTACAACTCCAAAATTGATTGTTTTTTCTTCCCAAATTATTTCTTTTGGATCGATCAACTGTGACCAAATTGTGCTTGATTGAAAAGATAAGAAAACAACGAAAATCAAGTTTTGAATTTTATTCATCGCTACGAAAATAAACGCATAAGGGGATAAGAAAGTTGCACATGTCAAAGCCTAAATAAAAAAAGTAACTTCGCAATAAATGCCCAACGAGCACTTACAAACAGACAAAAACCAATTGACGCCCAAAGAATGGGAGGCTGAAAAGGTTTTGCGCCCTGCTCGCTTCGAAGATTTTACTGGTCAAGACAAGCTGGTACAAAATTTGAAAATTTTTGTGCAAGCAGCCAAAAAAAGGGGAGAGGCATTGGATCATGTTTTGTTGCATGGTCCTCCTGGCTTGGGCAAAACAACACTTTCCCATATCATCAGTAATGAGATGGAAAGTCAAATAAAAATAACCAGTGGACCTGTTTTGGAAAAACCAGGAGATCTGGCTGGTTTGCTCACCAATTTGGAAGATGGAGACGTATTGTTTATTGATGAAATTCATAGGATGAGCTCTGTGATAGAAGAATACTTATACTCGGCCATGGAAGACTATAAGATAGATATTGTGCTCGACACGGGGCCCGCAGCAAGAAGTGTTCAGATTAGCTTGAATCCATTTACGCTTATTGGAGCAACTACGCGTTCAGGACTTTTGACGGCTCCTCTTCGAGCGAGGTTTGGAATCAATTGTCGTTTGGAGTATTATGGTGTTGAACTTATCACTCGAATAATTAGCCGGTCGGCAAAAATTTTGGAAATACCCATTGAAAATAATGCAGCTGTTGAGATTGCGAAAAGAAGTAGAGGTACGCCCAGAATTGCAAATGCCCTTCTCCGAAGAACAAGAGATTTTGCTCAAATAAAGGGTGAAGGTGTCATTAATCTGTCCATCGCACAAATCGCTCTTACAGCCTTAAATGTAGACCAAAGTGGTCTAGATGAAATGGACAACCTTATTTTGCTTACAATTATTGACAAATTTAGGGGAGGTCCAGTAGGTTTGAATACTATAGCAACTGCTGTTGGAGAAGATCCAGGAACAATTGAGGAGGTGTATGAACCTTTCCTTATACAAGAGGGGTTTGTTCAAAGAACTGCGAGGGGAAGAGAGGCCACATTGAAAGCATACGAACATTTGGGTAAAACAAAATCAGGAGATACGCCAACGCTGTTTTGAAAAGAGAATTGCTCGAGGCCAATAGCAAAAAGATTAAAAATATTGCTCAAGATTTGGGTTTTGATTTTTGCGGTATTTCAAAAGCTGAAAAACTGGTTGATGAGGAGAGTAGGCTAGAATCTTGGCTCAAAAAAAAATACCATGCTGGCATGTCTTACATGGAAAATCATTTTGAAAAAAGGTTAGATCCTACTTTATTGGTCCCTGGTTCCAAATCAGTTATTTCCTTATTGTACAACTATTTTCCGGAATCGCATGCTGACAAAGACAACTATAAAATTGCTAAGTATGCTTGGGGAACGGATTACCATCGGGTAATTAAAAAAAAGCTGAAGCGTTTTTTGTATGAGATCAACGACAGCATTGGAGAGGTAAACGGTCGAGTATTTGTTGATTCGGCACCCATTTTGGAACGGTCTTGGGCCCTAAGGTCTGGGGTTGGTTGGCAAGGCAAAAATGCAATGGTTATCAATACAAAAAGAGGAAGTTTCTATTTTTTGGCAGAAATCATTTCTGACCTTGAGGCTTCATACGATCAGCCTTCCACAGACCATTGTGGAACCTGCACGGCGTGCATTGATGCTTGCCCTACGGAAGCTATTTTGCCGGAAAGAAGTATAGATAGCAATAAATGTATTTCTTATTTTACAATCGAACACAAAGGAGAAATAGCATCGACCATGGAAGGTAAGCTAGAAAATTGGATTTTTGGTTGTGACATTTGTCAAGATGTATGTCCTTGGAATCGTTTTGCTAGCCCACACGCT
>CAXDRX010000046.1:0-6778 GCA_963991985.1 uncultured bacterium
CTTTGGTTTTGGGTCTTTTGTACAGCACCAGCATGAACTTTTTTATGGCCTCTTCTAAGGGATTCCATGTGGAACACTTTGTAACCGATGTTTTGGTGGCTACACTATCCACGGTTCTTATGGGAGGAATCGTCGGTTTTGTAATGGGCAAAACCAAGTAAGCAGATCCAAATTTTTTTGAGGCCTTGGTACAAGCTTGGTTTAGGATTTAATGGCTTAAGTTGTGATTCGTTTTCACACGAGGCGTAGCCGACTGATGAACTCCGCTTTATCAAATAAATACGAGGTGAATAAATTGTATTTTAGCACAGCTGGCATGACCGCATTTAAAAAAGAAGACAAGTTGTGATTCGCTTTCAAATTGTATTTTAGCACAGCATGGTGGTCATGCATTGTTTACGCTTTATGGTTGTGATTCGCTTTCAAATTGTATTTTAGCACAGCTATTCGCAAGGATGAGTTTTACGAGACTCCGTTGTGATTCGCTTTCAAATTGTATTTTAGCACAGCAGCACCCTTCTAGGGTGCTGTTTTACTTTAGGTTAAGGACAAAATCCAAGCTTAAAAAAGTTCCAATTGCTGTGATATTTCGGGCAAGGCTTCTTTTTTTTGGGAGACAAAAAGCTCCATCATCCCAAATTGCTTGTCGGTAATATGTAAAATGGCGATATGCCCTTTGGGAGGCAAAAAGCGTTTGACGCGCCTAATATGTACTTCCATATTTTCTCGACTGGGGCAATGCCGCAAAAAAATACTCCATTGGAATCGGTTAAAGCCATCTTTTTCTAGTTTGTCCACAAAACGACGGTAATTGCGAGTGTCTTTTTTGGTTTCGGTAGGTAAATCAAAAAATACCAGTATCCACATCACACGGTACTGACCAATGCGTTCAAACAAACTGAGGGTACTTTATGGTTGTTTTATTTCCAGCATAGCATTGTTGTAAACTTGCAGTAGTTTGTTGTACGGCTAACATTAAAGGACTTTTTTGCTGATTAATGAACACATCGCACACTGTCATTTTTAATAGCTCTTGTTTA
Organism: uncultured bacterium; assembly: GCA_963991985.1. Lineage (GTDB taxonomy): Bacteria > Bacteroidota > Bacteroidia > NS11-12g > UBA9320 > MED-G17. The sequence goes on from CAXDRX010000046.1 coordinate 1,041, forward strand.
CTTTCAGGAGTCAACTCCCTCACCCCATCAACAACCAATTGCAAGACTACCTCATCCACAAAAGGGCGATAGGGTTCCAACATATCATCTGCCAAACAATAGGCATTGTATTGGTTGTGGTGGTGAATCCCCAAAGTGGGCAACAATCCAGATCCCACCAAAGCACGTGCCACCACGCCTCGCAAAATGGTATAGCCATAATTTAACAAACCATTGGGGGCTGCCCCATAGCGTTCTCGAACAAAAGGCATGTTACCAAAAAGGTGTTTCCAATAATAAGCCGCAGCGCGGGCTTCTAAATTTTCGGGATCGCCATTTTTTACCTTTTTTGCCCATCGTTGCATGTTTATAATGGGGATATCTTGTTGAGCTAACAAATGGGCTTGATTGGTTATTTTGGCTTGAATGGTTTGTTTCCAAAGGCGGTCTTTTTTGGCTTGAGTCACTGCAATTTGATTGGAAAAATGCTCTTGCTGTAGTGAATGTCCATTCAAATTTAAAAACATGCCCAAGGGCAAATGTTGCGCATCGCAAGTAATAACCGCCACATTATTTTCTAAAAGTTTATTGAGTAAGGTTGAGGTCAAAGTCAATCGATAGTGGTCTAAGAATATCACCCCAATATCTTCAATGGGTACTTTTTTCTCTAGGTCATCATCCGGATAACGAATGACCAACTGCCTTTTCTGGGTGCTTAAATAAGCCTCATTTCCAAAATAGAGAGTGCGTTTCATTAGTACTCCCCTACTTTTATAATTTTACCAAGATGATTAATTCGAACTTTCACTATACCCTTCAGTCCATTTAGACCAAGCTGTGGTTTGAATGCAACTCCCGATAATTGTTTGTTGTTTTCAACAGTTGTTTCTAAATGATGTCTAAAAAAATAATTCTTCGTTGCAATTTTCTGAACTCTAAATAAATTCGGGCTGATAGTAGTATAGTTTTTTTCATCTTCTAAGTCAATTTCGTTTGGGTTAAAATCTATTTGTTCGTTTGGAAAAACAAACATTTCATTTTGCTTCATCGTAAACAAAAACTGCCAACCCAAATGGGTGTTAAAAGTCTTGTCAATAATGGGAAGTCCTATTTTTTTACGGGTAACCGCTTCAAAAAACGAAACAACTTGTTCTTGAAGCTTGCCATCCGTATCTCTGTAAATGGCCACATGATGATTGTTTCCTGTACTTACAAAATCGACCGGGATTTTCTGTCCATCTTTGTCTAATATTTCATTTCCGAAATGATCCTTTTTAAAATGTAAGGATTCCACATTACTGACACCCGAAATGGTAACCCTTTTTAATGGAATACCAAGTTCATGAGGCTTTGGTTTATTTTGATTTTTCCACTCACTTTTGGGTGTGGGTTTTACTAACCAAATAGGATTTTCTTCTAAGTTGGAAAAGGCTTTAGTTGAAACCTTTTTCTTCTTCTTTGAATCAATTTCTAATTGATTGTGTTTCTCTACATCAATTTTTACCTTTTCATAACGGGCTATTAAAGCTAGTCTTACCGTTTTATCGATAATGAAACTTTCATTTTCAATTTTTTTATAAAAGACATCTTCCTTCTTTGCGTCTAAAAATAGACTTGGACTAACTTCTTTTCTAATGGTGTAGAACTCTTCTATGCTTACACATTTTACTTTTTCGGGTACTTTCTCTGTTTGAGATTGGTCTAACCAAACAGGATTTTTTGCAAGTGCGTTTTTAGCTGTAAAAGCTTTTTTGGGGTTTCCTTCAAAAGCTTCCAAACGTTCCAATAAAGCTAATCTTGTTTTTGCGTGGGCTACGGTCTGAATTTTATCAAAATCAAACGAAGCGCCTACTTTTTCCATTTTAGCCACAAAGTGTTTCTTTTTCCCATAAACAGTTTCTTTATGCAATTGCCCTCTTGGGGTTTGGGTTTTCTGCACATGCTTTTTACCACTTTTCTTGGTTTTATTTTTGTTTTGAGTGGTTACTTTGTTCTTGGCTTTAAACGACACCAATGTACGTTCCAAGTGTTTTTTGGCTTCCGAACGAAACTTTTCTACAGGAATAATGGGAGGTTTAATAATTCGCTTTCCATTGACTTGAGTGGTCTCTTTATCCTCTATTCCCTTAATGCTATTGTGCAGTTTATGATTTTCATCATGTCTCGCGTTTAAGTAATTAAAATATTGCACATGACTTGGGCGAGTAAAAGCCACTGTAATAGCATCCATGATATGATGGCGGTGGTCGTTGCGTTTGGTCCAATCTTTAATCTTACTGACTGTTTTGCCGTCTTTGGTTTGCTCATATTCTACCAAGCCTAACTTTTTATATTTTTCTAAGTTTAATTCCTTCATCATATTAATTAGGCCCCAATCTTGACGCAATTTGTTGGTAACACCTCCTGAAGTAGAATTAACGTGTCTACAGATTCGAAACAAAAGGTCTGTGGCTTTTTTGGCTATGTATTGACTGTTTCGCATATCCCGATCAATAAAACCATCTGGGATTTCACTTTCTGGCATTTTAAGCTTAATATATTTGGATTTGCTAATCTGTTTGTCAGTATAAAGCTTTTCAATTCTTGCCAAATAGGCTTCTTTTTTTTCCTCACCGAGATATTCAGCAACAGCATCTATCCCTGTTTTATTCCCTTTTTTCAGGTTAAATTCTCTTGAAGAAAGTGTTTTGTTTGAAAAAGAATCGTCAAACAATCGAGCTTTGGGAATAATGTGTTCCACATCAAATTCTTTTGAAAAGAGTTTTTCTTTTGGAATGTGTGTGTTTGTGTAAAGCGTTTTGTGTCCATTATTTCTTAACTCATCCCATAAACGGTATTTAATAATGTCGTTTCGGGTTATCCTTACCCCAGCATTAAAGGGAGCGATTGATTGTAATTCCTTTCGGATTTTTTCATGTTCTGCTGTTGCTTCATTAATAGAGCTTGTCTTGTAGGCACGCTCGTTAGCACTTTTCTTCAAATCACGAGCTAGTTCTATTCTAATTTCATCGGGTTTTCCATATGCATCAATGATAGCATTGACCACATTGACCAACTGATTTAGAATTTTTTCTACCACGGGGTTTCGTAAGCTGTTTTTTGGCAATAATTCCAATCTATCCTCAAGATCCCGATTTTTATTTTCTTCTTTGGTCAAATAATTAGAATGTTTATACCCTACTAATGCTGAAGATTCCGTATAGTCGTGGCCTGCTTTTAAATGAGGAATTATTTTTAGCATGGCTTTAGTGCTTAAACTGCCATAATCATCTTTAAAAACTACTTTGGCCAATAATTTTGCGTATTCTTCTTTAAAGCCAAAGTATTCGTTGAGCTTTTGGATTAGTTTTTCATTCCCCGTTTTCGAATCATCTCCCTCATAGGAATAGAGTAAATGCCAAAATTGATACGCTGGCTGTTGAGTAAAGGCATGTCCTTCCAAATCAGTATCGAATTCTAAAATCTGCGTGTTGATACCTAATTCTGTAAAAACTTTTTGAATACCTTCTTTGGTTTCAATCCCATTCAATTTGCTCCAATCTACATCGTGCCCGGAATGCAGCGCAATTTCTTTAAACTGATCGTAGAGTACTTTGTTGGTTACATTCCCATCTAAACCGTTCTTTAAGTTTATTTCCCACCCATCTTTTGCCTTTAAATCGGTGAATTTTAATAGTTGACTTTCACTTAGCTTTTCTTTTATGTTGAGTTCTCGAAATAGAATTTTCTTTAGTTCTAAACTAGGGGCAGTCTTTTCTTTAGTCAAAACATTCTTAAATTCTAAATCGTTTAGCTTTTGCCAAATTTTAAATTCTTGAAATAAGGGAGAAGATTTGGGACACACTTTTGGACCAATTATTTTTCGTTTGACCTTTCCATCTTCTTCAATTTCTACTTCTTTACCCTCTAGTTCGCAAACACTTATCAGTCCCTTTTGAGATTTTAATCGACGTTGATAAAAAATGATGATGTCTCGAATATGTTCTTTCAATTCATAGGTTAATACGGAGTGATGTTTGGCTTGAGTTTTCCAAATGCGTTCAAATTCGTCCAAATAATCTTGACGATAAAATACCTGATTTTTAAGCCTATTATGATGATTGTCTTTAATTTGATTGTAGAGGTATTGGCCCACAGTCAAATTTTTAAAATACAATTCCTTACTCCGGTCGCTTATTTTTCCCAAATACCCACTTGAACCACTTATTTGTTTATTAATTTCTTGAAAAACAATGGTTAATTGTTCTAAATCTAATTGTTCGGAAAGTCCATTCGCGCGCCATTGGTAGTTTTCTAAAGCTAATTCTTTGCCTTTGATAGTTCGCTTGAGTCCTTCTAACGTAAAGGCTTCTTCACATATTTTATAGGTTTGATTGGCACTTTTTTCAAAAAGATTTTGCTTTAGTTCAGGGGTAAGTAATGCTGAATAGTATTGAAGTTGCTTATTCCAAATTTGATCAAACTCATTTTGCAAGTCAGACCGATAAAAGTCAGGCGTTCCCTTTTTATCTGCTTTAATGCGCAGAAACATTAATTTGCCTGGTGTTAAATTTTCTTCATACAACTTTTTAGCCAACGCCATCCCATCAACAGCCTGCCCATCACCTTCGTCTTTGGCTTTGCGATTACTTTTATACCCTCGCTTTTTATTAATGGCAAAAAATACGCGTGCTAATTCATCCAAAGCAATCGGTTCGTTTGCTGCTTTGGCTCTAAGCTCCCAAATAGAATGATGGCTATTACTCGTTTCATCAGTAAGCTTGGTGTCCTCAGAGAGGATAGCATGCTTGAGCAAAATATCTTTTAGTGCTTTCCTTCTCAATTTATAACGATGTAAATTTCGCCTTGCTCCCCGCTTTGAAGTTCTGTTGGCATTTAGGGTAGTTGATTTTCCTTTCTGAAAATCACTTTCTTCATCTGTGGTAAGGGGAATAATACGAACACCCACTTTTTCAATAGAAGAATTTTCGTTTTTTGATTCTGATTCATGTACTAATGCCCAGCCAATGCTGGTAGTACCGAGGTCAAGTCCGAGTATTTTTTTCATGGTAAAATTATTTTAGTATATTTGGATTTCAATTTGAAGCGACTCACAATAAGGATTATTCCGTTGTGAAAACACCAAGCTGCCTCGTCTTATAATACGGGGCATTTTTATTCCCTCTTTTTTACCCTCAAGCATATTTCAATACGTTCATACATTGGGTTTTGGGAATAAAGGCTTTGGATGCAAGCTTCATAGGCATCGTGTCTGCCCGATAAAAATGGGGAACTCCTTGGTTTTGACCTTTGGGCAGATGGACCAATTTTTTTCCTTCAAAAGCTTCGCAGCACGTTGAGCCTTCAATGAAGCAATGCAAGAAACAAGCAAATTCTTTTTTCATAGTGTAAAATCATGTTTCAACAAAAACAAGAGAAAATTCGAGTAGCCGACACACAAAGTGCTAAGGGTAAGGCATTCGAATCAAATGCTCATGATTGTACGCCAAAAGTAATAAAAAATAGAAAATACAAAAATTTAGATGCCCCATTTGGAAAAGGGCATGCGCCTAGCTAGGCCTCTACCATGTCAAAGTGGTAAGACTCCATTACCGGATTGTACAACAAAGTTCGGCAAGCTTCGTCCACCATTTTTTTGGCTTCGTCTGCGTTGGCAGCTTCCAAAGTAAAGGCAATGTTTTTGCCTATGCGAATATCAGAAAACCCAGTAAAACCTTTGCTGTGTAAGCCATTTTCGGCAGTTTTTCCTTGAGGATCCA
>CAXDRX010000047.1:0-6568 GCA_963991985.1 uncultured bacterium
CGCTAGACCTGGCGCCCGAGCACCCCCCCTATTATCCCGAAGATGAAGTAAGCGATCGCAATGTTCGTTTTTTTATAGAGGAAATCATTCGCAACGAAATGCTCACGATGTATCGTGAAGAAATCCCTTATGGCGTACACATTCAAGTAGAACGGTATCTGACAGGAAAAAATTTGGACAAAGTGTATGTGCACATTTTTACCGAACGAGAAAGCCAGAAGAAAATCATTTTGGGCAAAGGAGGAGAAAAAATAAAAAGCTTGGGCATCCAAAGCCGAAAAGGTATTGAAAACTTTGTGGGCAAATCCATTTTTTTGGACCTAAGCGTAAAGGTTTTGCCCAAATGGCGAGAGAAAGAGTCTTTTTTGAAAAAACAAGGTTTTAGATTTGAAAGCAAATGAGCGGTCTGGTGGCCATAGTAGGACGCCCAAATGTGGGCAAATCAACCCTTTTCAATCGTTTGGTTGGAGAAAGAAAAGCCATTGTTGAAGATGTTTCGGGTGTTACCCGAGACCGCAATTATGGTTCATCGGAATGGAGTGGTGTTGCCTTTGATGTGGTCGATACCGGAGGTTTTGTGGATCGTTCGGACGATGTTTTTGAAAAAGAAATCAAAAAGCAAGTTTTGCTTTCCATTGAAGAAGCCAGCGTGCTTTTGTTGGTGGTGGATGTAAGCGCCGGAATAACCGCATTGGATGACGACATCGCCAAATTGTTGCGAAAATCCAACAAAGCGTGTTTTTTGATTGTCAACAAAGTGGACAACGACGAACGGCTTTTTGCTTCATACGAATTTTTGTCTTTGGGCTTTGAAAAAACCTATCCGCTTTCGGCCATCACAGGAAGTGGAACCGGGGAGCTTTTGGATGAAATGATCCGTTTTCTGCCCCAAGAAGAAGAAAAAGAAAAAGAAGAGGGCATTCCTACTGTTGCCTTGATTGGCCGGCCCAATGTGGGCAAGTCTTCTTTGTTCAATTTGTTGTTGGGCAAAGAGAGATCCATCGTAACCAACATCGCCGGAACCACACGAGATATGGTGGTGGAGCGTTTCAACAAATTTGGCAAAACCTTTGATTTGGTGGATACGGCAGGGGTTCGAAAAAAAGGGAAAGTAAAAGAAAATGTAGAGTTTTATTCGGTGATGCGCTCCATCAAATCCATTGATTTGGCAGACATCGTGGTCTTGATGCTGGATGCTCAGCAGCCTTTGGAAGCGCAAGATTTAAATCTTTTGCATTTGGCAGAGAGCAAAGGAAAAGGAATCATCATTGCCGTCAACAAATGGGATTTGATAGAGAAAGACCATGAGAGCCATGGAAAATATACAGCATTCATCAAAGAAAAGCTTCGTCCTTTCGACGATGTGCCCATTTTGTTTGTTTCTGTATTGGAAAAAGATCGTGTGCTAAAGCTGTTGGACAGCATCGAAGAAGTGAATGAAAATTTGCACCGTAGAATCAGCACATCAAAACTCAATGAATTGCTATTGCCCATTGTCTCCGCCAAACCACCCCCATCGAAAAGGGGAAAAACCATCGGCATCAAGTATGTGTCTCAAATCAAGTCGAAACGGGTCAATTTTGCTTTTTTCTGCAACCATCCCAAAGATGTAGACGCTTCCTACAAACGTTTTTTGGAGAATATTCTCCGCAAAGAGTTTTCATTTCGTGGTGTACCCATCAATGTGTATGTTAGGAAAAAGTAAAAAAACTGTAATTTATGCTTGTTTTAAATTGATAATGAAGCATTTTTATATATTTGCATGACTTTATAAAAACTAGATATCTATAATGAAAAGATTATTTATCGCATTCACCATGGTAGCTACAGCTACTTTGTTCGCTTGTTCATCAAACACTGCTACCGAAGAAGGTACTGAAGGAGCTGCTGATTCAATGGAAACTGTTGAGGAAGTTGAAGCAGAAGAAGCTACGGAAGAAGTTGATTCTACGGAAGCTACTGAAGAGGCTGATTCTACAGACGCTACTGAAGAGGCTGCTGCCGAAGAAGAAGCTACAGAAGAAGCTGCTGAGTAGTTTATTACAAAAATTTTTAGCGCTAAAGAAAAGCATTATCACAGGAGTGGTAATGCTTTTTTTATTGTCCAATGAATTGATCCAAAAGTCTTTTGTCGTTGTAAAACAAATCTCTAATGTCTTTGAAATCAAAAATAGACATGGCCATTCGGTCGATTCCCATACCGAAGGCATAACCGGAATATTTTTCAGGATCAATTCCACAATTTTTTAAGACCTGCTCATCGACCATACCGCAACCCAAAATCTCCAGCCACCCGGTTCCTTTGGTCAATCTTCGATCATCTTCTGTTTTTGTGCCCAAAAAGATATCCATTTCTGCGCTAGGTTCTGTAAAAGGAAAATAAGAAGCACGAAATCTAACTTTCAGATCTCTTCCGAAAAAAGCGGAGACAAAGCGGTAAAGGGTTTGCTTGAGGTCTGCAAAAGAAATACCCTCATCAATATGAAGTCCCTCCACTTGGTGAAAAAAAGAATTGGCTCGAGAAGAAACGGCCTCGTTTCTATAAACCCTGCCTGGACTTATGGTTTTTATGGGTGGTTTTGTATTTTCCATCACACGAACCTGAACACTACTGGTATGGGTACGCAACGCATATTTTTTGTCTAGATAAAAGGTGTCTTGCATGTCTCTGGCAGGGTGATCCAAAGGAAAGTTTAAGGCTTCAAAATTGTGCCAATCGTCTTCAATTTCTGGGCCCTCACTGATGCCAAAACCCATCTGATAAAAGATTTTCTCTATCTTGTTTTTCACAATAGAGATCGGGTGTCTAGATCCCAATTCTATAGTTTCTGGCGCAAAAAGCCATTCCTCTTGCTTTTCTCCAGGTGTTTGGGTCAAACGAATATTGGCTTCGGAATGCTTTTCTTCGGCCTCTTTTTTGAGGATATTTAGTGTTTTTCCGAAGGTCTTTTTGTCTTCTGCCGGCACTGTTTTGAATTCTGTAAATAAGCTAGAAATTTTGCCACGTTTGCTCAAAAAAATTCTGTAATATTCTTCCAAATCCTGTTTCGTTTTGATCTGGTATTCTTTAAGCTCCTTTTTCAGCTGTTCAACTTGTTTCAGCATTTCAATTATTCTGCTAATGTAGTATTCCTTTTGATTTTGTTTTTTTTAACACGCTTTTTTTATAGGTTTAATTTTAAAAATTTAATTCAATAATAATTAGGGCTGTGGATTGTGGATATTCTAAGCTATCCGGTGAGATAAAAAACATTTTTCCTAAGTTTTGCACAAGGGTAGAAGCTACTAAAACACAAATAATGAATCATTTAACAGAAATATACGGGTAAGGAAAAAACTCTGAAGTAATATTTTGTGGGCATCTTTAAGGTATGATAATCATTACAAAAATTGTGGATTTGAAGTGTATGGATGGTCAGGACAAGAAGACGAACAGTCGGTGAAGGATTTTTCTTCTATTTGTTCACATTCAATCGCTCAAAAGGAATTTCAAGTGTTACTGTCCATTTTTCTGGGATTGTAAGGGGTTCTTGGTAATGATAAAATGTTTCTACATGCAAGTGGTTTTTCTTTTTATAAACGCTCAATTTTTGATTGTTGTCTTGGTCTTCCACAATGGTTAAAGTATAGATTCCGTTTTTTATTTTAACTACTTGTTCTTCAGAATATTGATGGATAAAAAAATGTTGAGAAATTTTATTGTTTTGGACGAAAAACAAACACAAAGGGTAGTTTAATTTCTTTGGTAGTTTTAGGCGAACGGAGCTTAGACTGGAGTCAATAGGTGGTACAACATAGGTTTTACCGATGTACAGGATAGAATCTTGGCCAGAGAGGGTGTCTAATTTTATTTTTATTGGATTTGGCCCAATGTTTTGAATTGTGCTCTGAAGGGAGTCGCTGCTGAAAATAAGGTACTTTAAGTTGGCAGAATATTGCGAGTCGGATACTATATAATCGCGCAGTGGTTTTTGTATTGGGACATGAAAGAATTGTAAGCTATTGTTTTCTTGGTGGCTGAGTAGGCGAGAAACGGCAATGGAATTGGATAGGGAATCCCGCTGTATGGTGGCGAATTGGCTTCGAATGGTTGGGGGAGCTATGGGGAAAAACAATAAAGTGTCTTTTACTTTAGCGAATCCCATTTCTTCATCATGAAGGGTTTCGGGTAGGGTGTTTTGCCCCTTTAAAATGTAGGCAGAATGAATGTTGGGGTGTTTTACCCTTGGTCGAATGAAGGTATCGAGGATTTGGTATTTGTACAGTTTTAGAAGGGTATCTCGATCAAATATAAAATAGGTATGGCTAGGTAGTTGAAGAGAATCTTGAATACTGAGTGGTCCGGCGGGCAGCATGGTGAATTGAAAAAAAGAATCCTTGGAAGGTGTTCGAAAAGTAACATTCCGAAGACTAAACTTTATGGAGTCAATGGGTGTAGGAAGGTTGTAAATTGGGTCAAAGACCTGGATGAACAAGTTCAGACTGTCCTGCGATTTTTGCATCACGTGAATTTGTAAGCTGTCGTTGGTGTTTTTCTCGGTGATGTCGCGAACCAAATTTTTGGCAACTATGGTGTAATTGTCGCGAATGGCTGGGGTTTCAAAAAAAACTTGTTTTGGTTTTTCTTTGATCTTAGATATTTCTGTCAACGGGTTGATATACAGATCAGACAATCGACCCAGCTCTATTTTCTCGTCAAACAGCATTTGGTGTTTCCAAAGGTTCTGGTTTGTGTCTACAGTGTAGGCGATGAGTTGAGGTGGTGTTTCGTCTTTGGGGCCTCCTGTTGGGGGTTTTACGCTGGCACAAGCCATCCAAAGAAGGGGAGATAGATAAACAACAAATTTCATCGGCCCAGAGAGATAAGTAAGGCACTTAAGTCGGATTGAGAAACGCCACTTATTTTCTGAGCATCTCCAAATGTTTTGGGTCTCAACCGGTCTAGTTTCTGTTTTCCCTCGGTAGAAATGGATTTAATTGTCTGATAATCAATGTTTTGTGGTATTTTCATTTGTTTGAACTGGACAAATTTCTGAACTGTTTCGTTTTCCCGTTTCAGGTAACCGTCGTATTTTATTTGCGTTTCTAGTTTGTGCAAAACCTTCTGATCCCATTCGCCCAAAGGAAAATTTTTGGTTTGTAGGGGTTCTAAGTCTTCAATTCGAATATTGGGTCTTGAAAGAATCTTTGCCAAGGACAAAGAGTGTTTGGGAATCGAGCTGGTATCCAAGATGGACAACTTGTCCAAATCGGCAGGTTTTATAAAGGTTTCGGCCATGGCCTTTTTGCCTGCAAGGATTTGATTTTTTTCATGTTCAAGGCAATCCATGTGATCATTGGAAATCAAACCGAGTTGATGCCCAATGGGCATAAGCCTTTCGTCCGCATTGTCCTGTCTGAGGTGAAGTCGGTATTCAGCGCGTGAGGTAAACATCCGATAGGGTTCATCGGTTCCTTTAGAAATCAAATCATCAATCAAAACACCAATGTAGGCTTGGTCTCGCCCGAGAACAATGGCTTCTTTTTGTGCAATCTTTTGGTAGGCGTTGATTCCAGCCATTAAGCCTTGTGCTGCCGCTTCTTCGTAACCTGTAGTGCCATTGATCTGTCCGGCAAAAAACAAGCCTTCAACAAGTCGGGTTTCAAGGCTGTGTTGCAATTGAAGGGGAGGAAAATAATCGTATTCAATGGCATAGCCTGGACGGAGTATTTGTGCATTCCGGAAAGCGGGTATTTTGGCTAGGGCTTCTTGTTGGGCTTCTTTGGGAAGGCTGCTGCTAAATCCATTGATGTAAACCTCGTTGGTGCTCCAGCCTTCGGGTTCAATGAAGATCTGATGGCGATCTTTGTCGGCAAACCGATTCACTTTGTCTTCTATGGAAGGACAGTACCTTGGCCCTACACCTTGAATGTTTCCATTGAATATGGCAGAGCTTTCTAGTTTTTCTTTGATGATTTCGTGGCTTTCAGGGTTGGTATAGGTAATGTAGCAAGGTTGTTGTGCGTTCAATGTGGTTTTTCTTCGAAAAGAGAATCCCCTTGGAAACGAGTCTCCATGTTGAATTTCTGTTGCGTTAAAATCGATAGATGAGCTCAAAACTCTTGGCGGGGTGCCTGTTTTCATACGGGCAGATTGAAAACCCATAGCGTTCAAGGACTCCGTTATCCCAACACTTCCTTTTTCACCCATGCGGCCACCACCAAACTTTTGTTCTCCAATATGGATGGTTCCATTTAAAAAAGTACCACTGGTTAGAACCACGCTCTGGGCATGGAAAGTGTAACCCATTTGGGTTTTTACTACGAGGTATTTTTCCTTATGGATAGAGGTCGCCATATCTTGAAAGAAATGCAAGTTTTCTTCTTCTTCCAGTTTTTGTCGGTATTGGGCGGAGAACAAAAAACGATCGCACTGCGCACGAGGGCTCCACATGGCTGGACCTTTTTTTGTGTTCAACATTCTAAACTGTAGGGTTGAACGGTCGGTGACAATTCCCGAAAGCCCACCCAGTGCATCTATTTCCTGTCTCTTATACACATCTGACGCTGCCGACGAATAGAGAGGTGT
>CAXDRX010000048.1:0-6262 GCA_963991985.1 uncultured bacterium
AGATTTGCATTTCCTTTGTTCCAATGGCATCCATTTGAACAAATGAATGGCAAGCGGATGAGGAAGCATTCCTATTCGCCTTTTTTTTGGAGGAAAGGACAGCGACTAAAGATGGACGAGCCATAAAAAAGTAACTCCCTGTATAAAAGGGAGTTACAAGTGGGCCCACCTGGGCTCGAACCAGGGACCAACTGATTATGAGTCAGCTACTCTAACCAACTGAGCTATAGGCCCATTATGCTTAACAGAACAAATTTAATTTTTTGTTACTTTGTGGCCATGAAAAATTTTGCGTCTTTCTTGTTTGAAACTGTTCCGATAGACAAACTAGCAATTTGGCGCATTTTGTTTGGCTTGCTCATGTGCATGGAAACCTGGGGAGCCATAGCCGTAGGTTGGGTTGATCGAGTATTTGTGGTGCCCCAAGTTCATTTTCATTTCATCGGATTCGAATTTTTGCCGGTGTTGCCCGGAAAGTGGCAATACCTTCTTTATGTATTGATGGGCTTCTTTGCATTGGGCATGGCCTTGGGCTATCGGTATTTGTTGTCGACAAGTTTGCTGTTTGTTTTTTGGTGGAGCACCTACCTCACCCACAAAATAGGGTACAACAATCATCACTATTTGTACGGGCTAATGTTGGGCCTTTTTTTGTTGGTTCCCGCCGACAAGAAATACAGTTATTCTCGAACAAAATGGAGCCATGTTTTCCGGTGGCATTATCTGCTTTTTTTGTCCTTATTTCTATTGGCCTTTGCCTATGCCGCTGTCGCCAAAATATACCCAGATTGGTTGCAGGGTCAGCCCATTGGAACATGGTTGACACACAAAAGGGGCTTTCCTCGTTTCTTTTCAAATCCAAATTTTCACCTTTTTGTGGCATGGGGAGGAATTGCTTTTGATGCCTTGGTGATTCCTGCTTTGATGTTTCGAAAAACAAGGGGAATGGGTGTTGCGGCTTCTTTTGTTTTTCATTTGTTCAATTCAATTGTATTTGAAATCGGGACTTTTCCTTATATGATGTTGGCGGCATTGGTGCTTTTTGCAGACGACAAATGGATATCGCGTAGATGGTTTTTTCGACCAACACCGCAAAGGGCAGGACCCACATATTCGGAGAGCAGAAAAAAAGGAATGCTCATGTTTTACCTTGGTTTTGTACTCCTTCAATTTTTGCTTCCATTGCGTCATTTTGCCTTTAAAGATAATGTGTTTTGGACGGAAGAAGGCCACCGATTGAGTTGGCGTATGATGCTTCGCTACAAAAGTGGGCAAGGCTATTTTCTGGTTGAACACAGCAACGGAAAAGTGATTGAAGACCACCCCTCAAAAATCCTTACCTACGACCAGTACAATCGTGTTTGCACGAAACCCGACATGCTGTATAGCTATGTGCAAATGCTGAAAAAGAAATATCCAGGTGCAAAAATTTTTGCTCATGTGCGGGCCAGTGTGAATGGGCGAAGTTTACAAGCCTTTGTAAAGCCCAATATAGATTTGTCGCAAGTGAAATGGCAAGCCTTTGGTCATTCGGATTGGCTAGAACCATTTGGCGGTTTTACGACATTGGAATAGGAAGAACATCGTAAGTTTCTTCAATTTCAGGGGGAAGAATGCATTCGCTTACAATTTGTTCACTGGGCAAATGAAATACCACCACTCCAGCCTGATAATTTCGATGGGCTTCAGGGAGCTTGGCAAAAGTTTTGCTGTTTTTTCTTATCTTACTTCTCCCGATAAAAGCGTAGTCCCCAAAAAATGACAATCCCCTGAGCAAACCACCTATGGATATGTTTTTCATTTGTTTGCTTTGGATATCTAATATGGACAGAAAACCAAAAGCACTTTGCAAGAAAAAAACTTTTCCATTGATGTATCTTGGCGAATGAGGCATTCCCAAGCCTTCTAGAAGCATCTTATTGTCTTGTGTATCCATCAAAATTCCGCCCTCTAAAATGTTGTCTCGCCATCCTTGAGGCGCCGTCGAATGGCCAAGTGCAGTAGCCGCAATGACTTGGTTTTTGTATACAGCCATTCCGTTTAGATGGCAAGCATCAAAATTTCTATTGTTTTTATCGATGAAAAAAGGGAGCCAAGCATCGCAAATCTTTTGATGATCTATCCAGGAAATACGATTGAATTTTGTATTGACAGCAAGTGCTTTGTTGTGGCACCAAAAAAGGTCGTGAAGGTCTAAACTTCCCGTAGGCCAATATTCCATCACCATCGGTATATTTTGTTTCCAATTTACCCTAGAAATGCCTGTTTTTTCTGCGATGATAAGATTGGATTTTTCATCCAGAGAAAGGCCCAAAGGTCGATTGGCAGGAACGCTTTTGCTTTGCAGGTGAAAGGCATCTTTTGAAGACAAGAGAAGAACTTCTCCCCTTTCATAGGTGCTCATGGCCAAAGAAATGTTTTGCGCAGCCAACAATTCGGCAAAAAAAGGTGGATGATGAAAAACGTAGGAAATGGGACTTTATTCTAGAATTTCCTCAATACTTTGGTAAGAAACGGCATGGTATCCTGGTCTTGCTTTTGCAAAAACCTCTTTGGCCCACGCTTTCCCCTCTTCCGTTTTGGCCAAACGTTCGTAAAGTGGCGTTAAAAATTTCCTCCTTCCCACGCTCATCAAGAATTTTTTGATGGCGGGATAAGCCTTTTTGTATTCTTTTTCAATGGCTATTTTAAACCAATCACAAAGAATCTCCGCGTTGCTTCCTTGGGTAAGGCCAAAAGTGCGGTCCAGTGCTTCCATGCGGACCATGGTCATTTTTTCCGTTTGTATGCCCCTCAGAAAATAAAGCCAATGGTGTGTGGTCCAAGCTTTGGTTTGTTTTTCAGACAAAGCCCTACCTTGATTAAAATTCTGCAGAATTTTGTCTATTGTATCCAAAGCCGCACTTTGAACGGGTGGGATGTTGCCTGGAATCCCCGGCCCGTAGACCCACATGTGTGGCTTTATGCTGTCTTTGGCACCCTCGATTGTGTCGAGCAAATGGGCATCTAGATACCTTAGAAATTCTTCAGTAGACATGGGTTCGAATGCATTTTCTGAAAAGTATTGGGTAAGAAAATCATCAAATTTTTTTCTACCCACCACACTTTCTATGGTTTGCAAAAAGAAACGACCTTTTTCATAGGCTACATCGGTGAGTCCTTCGTCGGGATCTCTGCCCTCCAGATTCAAATACAAATGGGTATCTTTTCTTTTTCCTGCTCGATTGAGCCTTTGAACAGTATTTTGCAATTCTCCAAAACCCAGCGTTGTAAGCATTCTTTCGTATTCTGTTCCATAAATTTTTTCCATAATTCTTTGTTCAAAATAAACGGTAAAACCTTCGTTTAGCCAGAAATCATTCCATGTTTTATTGGTGACCAAATTCCCACTCCAACTGTGGGCCAATTCATGCGCAATTAGTGCCACCAATGACTTGTCTCCTGCAATAATGGTTGGTGTCGCAAAGGTAAGTCTAGGATTCTCCATTCCGCCAAAAGGAAAGCTCGGTGGCAAGACCAAAACATCGTAACGTTCCCACTTATAAGGACCATACAAAGCTTCTGCGCTGTCTATCATCTGTTGCATGTCTTCAAATTCGGCAACCGATTTTTCGAGCATGCTTGGTTCGGCATACACTCCGCTATTTCTTCCGGTACGCTGAAATTCTACATTTCCTACGGCCAAAGCCAAAAGATAACTGCTAATGGCTTGCTCCATTTTGAAATGGTAAATGCCAGTCTCATTTTTTTGTTGTGGATTTGTGGCGCTCATGAGTGCCATCAAATTGGGTGGGCAAGTAATTTTTGCATCGTAGGTAAATTTTACCCCCGGAGCATCTTGACAAGGAACCCAAGATCTAGCCAATATGGCTTGTGATTGACTGAATAAAAAAGGATCTTTTCCATCTGTTTGGTCTGGAGATAGCCATTGTAAAGCTGCGGCTTGGGGGGATGTCTTGTAATGAATCACCACCTGATTGGCTTCTTTTGGAATTCCAATACTTAGGGCTTGACCAAAGGTAGGATGATTTTTTCCGAGTGAAAAAAAACAGGGCGTTCCGTCTGACAAAGTAACCTGGCTTATCTGTAAATCTCTTGCATCCAAAATCAAAGAATCCACTTCTGTTAGTTTTTCAAATGTCCATGTACAGGTTCCATGTAAGATTCTCGAAACAAAGTCTACCTTCAAATCCAAATGGGCGTGTTTGGTAACTACCTTGCCAAGGTTGGCATAGGAGTGCGGGTCGTCAAATTTCAACTTATTGTTGTTTTGCATATCGTTGGAAATAGGTTTCTTGCTGCAGGAAATCAAAACAAATAAACTAAATACCCAAAAGTTGCGTTTGGGATTTAAAACAAAGCTTGATTGCATGATCATTCAAAAGTATGTAAGATTTTGTTTTGATGTAATTTAAAGGTCAATGAATTATTTTTCTTATAAATATGTCTATTTTCGCCAATCCTCAAAAATGAAACAGTTGGGATTTTTTTTAATTTGTTTGCACGGACTGACTTATGTAGGAGCGCAAACCCAGGACAGTTACGACGACTCTGAGGGGTATTATGATAGTTATAGCTATGAAGACAGCTCTTTTTCAGATACCGATACAACCTCCTATTATGCAGAAGAAAGCAATGCTCTAGAAGGTTTTGGCGACCTTGGCTTAGAAGTTTCATCCGAAGGAGAAAGCAGACCACGTACCCGTGTGAGGGTCAATCATCGTGAAATTCAAAAATATGTTCTCCCGATGGACACCGTTACCGGACTGATCACCTATCTAGAAGTTGTTCAAGTAAAGGAGCAGCCCGATGGTGAATCTTACCCCTATCAAGATTCTTTGTATGTAAGAGCCAAACGCTGGCTATCCAGCGTGTACAACAAAAAAGAATTGAAAAATATGATCCAAGAGGAAGGGATTTATCCCGAAGGAGAGGGTCTATATTTTGTGCTAAAAAGTAACTTTCCTTTGGTAAAACAAATGAATGAATCGGTAAAAGAAAACGATGGCCGCATCGAATTTGAAATGCAAGTTCGCTTCAAAGACGAGCGATACAGATATAAAATTGACAATTTTGTTCATGTAAAAATTGATGGTAACGGGGAAGCAGACCGAATTTACTTGGAATATTACAAGAATGCCGAAAACAACATTGCGCTAAACAATAGCGTGTTGATTGCCGTAGATGAACAAATCAAGAAAATGGTTTCCAACCTTAAAGACTATTGCGCGGAACCTATTTGGGTAGACGAAGACGACTGGTAGCCCGATTACTGAAAAAGATTTTCATCCCTTACCACCATCAAAATATTGTTGTGAGAAATCATAATGTATTTTTCATCAGCAATCACAACTTCATGCGCCTGAGTTTGTAGAAATACAGCCAGATCTCCCGCTTTTGCTTGAAGTGCAACATAATTGTTTTGCTCACTTTTTTCTTTCCAAGATTCTTCCCAATCCGTTTGGGGGATAGGGTATCCCGGACCTACTTTTATGATGTAACCACTTCGGAGAGATTCTTTTTGGTGAACACTTGGTGGAAGATACAAACCACTTGGCGTGGTTTCTTGGGGCTTTAGGGTTTTGATAAGTACTTGGTCACCTACCATGATGACCTTTTCTATATTTTCAATTCTAAGTTGATTGAGACTCATTTTGTTGACTTATTTAATACCGACATAGGCAAATTTACGCGCAAGCACTGCTGAAAACTCTCAAACAGTACAACAAAAATATGGTGTTCCTTCTTTTGCAATATAATTCCCTGCTGGCCTTTAAGTGGCCCGCCAGTGATGGTCACTTTTTCTCCCAATTTAAAGTCTTTTTCTTCCAGAAAATGCTCTGCAACGTATCCACTTTGCTCAATTTGCCTTATTGTATCTATTTCTTTTTCTGTTACTTGAGCCCGTTTTCTATGGAATGTAAGATAAGATACTATTCCTTGTACTTGCAGAATTTTTTCTTGCTGGTTTTCCATGGGCCGCACAAACAAATAGCCGTTGAACATCGGAAATTCTACCCATTTTTTTCTATCCGACCATTGTCGCAGTTTTTTAACGAGAGGCAAATAAAACTCAACGCCCATTTGGGTGAGGGTTCGAGCTACTTTTTTTTCTTGCCTAGAAGCGATATACACAACAAACCACTTGCTCATGATTGGGTGAAAAAGAAAAACCCCGAAAAATCGGGGTTTTCTGTGGTACCACCTGGAATCGAACCAGGGACACAAGGATTTTCAGTCCTTTGCTCTACCAACTGAGCTA
>CAXDRX010000049.1:0-5991 GCA_963991985.1 uncultured bacterium
GTAATGATCGGTTAGCTGACCATTTACTTGTACCACCTGTACATCATAGATGCCATGATCGTGGAGCATTTGCTCGGCAATCTCCTTGCCGCTTTTATTGCTCCTCAAGGGAGTTTGAGAATATTTTTTGAATTTTGACTTCAAACGACCCTGAACCAACATGCTCACAACCATGAACACGATGCCTAATAAATAAATTCCGCTCATTTTAATATTTCAATAACAAAAATTGTTCAAAACTGTATAGCTGTCAGCTTGTCATATAACGAATGAACAAAACCACCATGGCCGCCAAAAATAAGAGTAGTGAAATTTTATTGATTCCATGCATCATCCGAAGATTAATATTGTTCTTGCTTTCTTCGTCTTTTTTGAAGCTTATATAAGCAAATATTTTTTGAAGGACTTTCATTTTAGTATGTCTTTTCCGATGTCTTTTCTATAATAACAGTTTTCAAAAGAAACTTGCTTGATTTGTTGGTAAGATTTTTTGAGTGCTGCTCTGGCATCTTTGCCCATTGCCGTACTTGCAAGAACCCTACCACCATTTGTGTAAAGCTTATTGCCGACTCTTTTTGTGCCAGCATGGAAAATATAGTCTTCTGTTTTACCAATTTCTATTCCCTTATTCTTTGCGTAATTCCCGGGATATCCGCCACTCACCATGACTATAGAACTACAAGCTCTTGAGTCAATTTCTAACTGATATTCTTTCAATGAGTTGGTTTTCACCGCATGCAAAAGGTCACCGGCAGAGCTAATCATCCTTGGCAATACCGATTGAGTTTCAGGATCTCCCATTCGGGCATTGTACTCAATAACATATGGCTCACCGCCCACCACCATTAATCCAAAAAATAGGAAACCACAATACTGTAAGCCTCTACTTTTTATGCCATGAAGCGTTGGTTCGATAATCTTTTTTTCAACTTTTTTCCGCAATGATTCGTCAAAAAATGGTACTGGACTAATGCTGCCCATTCCGCCAGTATTCAAGCCTATATCCCCTTCCCCTATTCGCTTGTAATCTTTTGCTTCGGGCAACAAAACATAATCTGTACCATCAGTCAAAATGAAAACCGAAAACTCTATGCCTTCCAAAAATTCCTCAACGACCACTTTCTCAGAAGCCGAACCAAATTGTTTGTCTATCAGCATCCCGGTCAGAGCACTTTTAGCTTCGGCAAGATTGTTTAAAATTAAAACTCCCTTTCCAGCAGCCAAACCATCTGCCTTCAAAACAAAAGGTGCCGACAATTTTTCCAGAAATAAAAAGGCCTCACCTAAGCGCTCGGAAGTAAATGTTTTGCTCTCTGCGCAAGGAATGTTAAACTCTCTCATAAATGCTTTAGAAAATGACTTGCTAGCCTCCAACTGAGCGCCCGATTTATGCGGGCCAAGCACAAATGTTTTACTTTTTTGGTTTTGAAAATAATCTGCGATTCCGTCTACCAAAGGCTGCTCTGGGCCAGGAATCATAAAATCTATTTTTTCTTTTTGACAGAAGTTTAAAATTTCGTCGAAATGCTGCAAGGACAAATCTATAGACTCCGCCACATCCGAAGTCCCCCCATTGCCAGGAGCTATCCATATTTTTTTTATTTGTTCATCTTTTGACAGCCAATGCACCAAGGCATGCTCTCGACCACCACTTCCCAAAACCAAAACCTTCATTTGAAGACTCAAAGAAACAAATTTTGACGGATAGAATAGATAGAAAACCTTTCGAGCTTTCGAAATTTTCTTTTTACAAAGGCACTTGGCACAATTTGTGCAGTCTTTTGTTAGGTTTGTATTCCCTGCGAAACGCAAATTAAGTATGATAGGTAAGTTGCTAAAAGGCATCACAGGATTTAAAAGTAAGTCCGAGAAAGACGTACAGAATCTACAACCGTTGGTAGATGAAATCAATGAATATTACTATAGTTTTCAGGAATTATCCAACGATCAACTTAGAGAAAAAACTACGGAACTAAAAAAAATTATCGAACAAAAGCTCGGACCGATCGATCGTCAAATTTTATCACTGCAGGAAAAAATTACTGACGAGTTTTCCAACGATATAGAAAAGAAAGAAAACGCCTACAAGGAAATTGATGATTTTGAGGAAGAAAGAAACGAACGATTGGAAGAAGTTCTAGAAGAAATTCTTCCAGAAGCATTTGCCCTGATCAAAACAACCGCCCGAAGATTTAAAGAAAACGAAACCATTGAAGTGGTCGCCACCGAAAATGACAAGGCATTGGCCATGCAAAAAGATCACATTTCCATCAAAGGAGATCGGGCCATTTATCAAAATGAGTGGGACGCTGCAGGAGGTACGGTTAAATGGAACATGATTCATTATGACGTTCAATTGATTGGTGGCATAAGCTTACATCAGGGAAAAATAGCAGAAATGGCAACAGGAGAAGGAAAAACACTTGTCTCTACATTGCCTGCTTTTTTAAATGCTTTGGCAGGAAGAGGAGTCCACATTGTTACTGTGAATGACTATTTGGCGCGAAGAGATTGCGAATGGAATGCTCCCATCTTTCAATTTCATGGCCTTAGTGTAGATTGCATCGACTACTACCCTCCTCACTCTCTCGAGAGACGTGCCGCTTATCAAGCCGACATTACTTATGGAACCAACAATGAATTTGGTTTTGACTACCTGAGAGACAATATGGCCCATCAGCCCGAAGAATTGGTTCAAAGAAGACATCACTACGCCATGATTGATGAGGTAGACTCCGTTCTCATAGACGATGCCCGAACTCCCCTTATCATTTCTGGGCCTGTCGAAAAAGGAGACCAACACCAGTTTATGGACTTGAAGCCAAGAATTCAAAAATTGGTAGACGCCCAAAAACGCATCGCGGTGAAAAGCTTAAACGAAGCCAAAAAGCTTATCCAAGAAAATAAAACGGGTGAAAAAGAAGGAGGCCTTCACCTTTACAGAGCTTTTAGAGGGCTTCCAAAAAACAATGCCCTAATCAAGTTTTTGAGTGAAACGGGCAATCGCACCTTACTCCAGAAAAGCGAAAATTACTATCTCCAAGATCAGCAAAAAAATATGCACATCATTGACGAAGAGCTCTTCTTTACCATTGATGAAAAAAACAATCAAGTAGAGCTTACCGACAAAGGGGTGGAAATGATTACCAAAGAAGGAGAAGACAAAGACTTTTTTGTGATGACCGACGTAGGTGCAGAAATGGCAGAATTGGAGAAAGAAAAACTCTCCGAAAAAGAAAACCTTAAAAGAAAAGACGCAATCATGCGTGATTTTTCTGTAAAAAGCGAGAGGATACACTCTGTCAACCAATTGCTAAAGGCATATACTCTTTTTGAAAAGGATGTAGAATACATATTGCAAGACAATAAAGTGAAAATTGTAGACGAACAAACGGGACGTGTGATGGAAGGAAGACGATATTCTGATGGTCTGCACCAAGCTATTGAAGCCAAAGAAAATGTAAAAGTAGAGGCTGCTACCCAAACCTATGCGACCGTAACCTTGCAAAACTACTTTCGGATGTATCACAAGCTTTCTGGAATGACCGGAACGGCAGAAACAGAAGCTGGAGAGTTTTGGGAAATCTATAAACTAGACGTGGTAGTCATTCCAACCAATAAGCCCATCATTCGAGACGATCAAAACGATTTGGTATACAAAACCAAAAGGGAAAAATACAATGCTGTCATCGACGAAATAAAAAAGTTGAGCGCCGAAGGCCGTCCCATTCTTGTAGGAACAACCTCAGTAGAAGTTTCCGAAACTTTAAGCAGAATGCTAAAGCTGAGAAAAGTAAAACACAATGTTCTCAACGCCAAACAACATCAGCGAGAAGCGGAAATTGTTGCAGAGGCAGGCAAAAAAGGAGCGGTGACCATTGCCACCAATATGGCAGGTAGAGGAACCGATATTAAGTTGTCAGATGACATCAAAGCGCTAGGCGGTTTGGCCATCATTGGCACAGAAAGACATGATTCAAGAAGAGTGGATCGTCAATTGAGGGGTCGCTCAGGGAGGCAAGGAGATCCAGGAAGCTCACAGTTTTATGTGAGTCTAGAAGACAATCTAATGCGCTTGTTTGGCTCTGAAAGGGTGAGCAATATTATGGATAGATTTGGCTATGAAGAAGGGGAAGTAATTCAACATTCCATGATCACCAAGACCATTGAACGATCTCAGAAAAAAGTAGAAAACAACAACTTTGGCATCCGAAAACGTTTGTTGGAATACGATGATGTCATGAACAAACAAAGAGAAGTAATTTATGCACGTAGGCGAAATGCCTTGTTTGGAGAACGGATGTCGGTTGATATCAATAATGCGCTCTATGACTGGATAAATGAAACTGTTCCAAACTTCAAAGATTTTGGTGACTTTGATGGTTTAAAGATGGAAATATTGAGAAACTTGGCATTAGAACCTCAATTGACTGAAGAAGATTTTTTGGAGCAAAACGAAAATGTTCTGACCCAAAATATCTTCGAACAACTTTCTGAAGGATATCAGCGAAAAAATCAACAAGTAATCGACGAAGCATTACCCGTCATTTCCAATATCTTTGACCAGAACAAAGGAGAAGCCGAAAATATTGTCGTGCCATTTTCAGATGGCATGAAGGGTTTAAATGTAGTAACGCCAATGCAAGAAACCATTCAAAGCCAAGGCAAAGCACTAATTTCTTCTTTTGAAAAATTTGTGGCCTTGGCCAATATAGACAATCATTGGAAAGAGCATCTACGTGAACTTGATGATCTTAAGCAAGCTGCCAACACGGCAAGCTATGAACAAAAAGATCCTCTTTTGATTTACAAATTGGAATCATTCAACTTATTCAAAGGCATGATGCATGAGCTCAACAGCGAAGTTTTGTCCATGCTATTCAAAGGCAAACTGCCATCACAGTCCCCAAAAGTTCAGCAAGGAAAAAACCCTAATAAAAGTTTGAGTGAAAGCCGTCTACAAACCTCAAGAAAAAGCGATCTGCCCGAAGTCAGAACGCAAGCCCAAACACAGACACAAGATAAGGAAAAAGTACCCATCAAAGCAGCAACGAAGGTGGGAAGAAATAACCCTTGCCCTTGCGGAAGCGGAAAGAAATACAAAAAATGTCACGGAGCAAATGCGTAAATACTTTAGCACTATAGCGCTATTGTTGCCCATAGCTGTATGTGCTCAAAATGTCCATTTTCATGAGCCAGAGGCACTAAAAATCGCTCTAGAGCAAAAGATTTCTGCCACAGACTCTAGCCGTTTGGATGGATTTCGAATTCAAATATTTTCAGGTAGCAGTCGTGCAAATGCGGAAAAAGTAAAAGACCAACTCATCCATGAATTGCCTGAATTTTCCAATCGTATCTACCTCAAATACCAAGCACCCAATTACAAAATTCGAGTAGGCAATTACTACCACGAAATAGACGCTCAAAAAGATTTAAAAATATTGGAAAGTAAGTACGAGGGAATTTTTGTGGTTCGTGAACAAATAAGGCTTCCCAAACGCTAAGTATAAAACTAGGATGACAACTATTGCAATGATTGCGCACGACGGAAAGAAACCGGAAATGGTCGCTTTTTTGATGAACAACAAAAGTTTATTAAACGATGTAAATTTGGTAGCAACGTCGACGACCGGAACACACATAGAAGAAATGGGTCTAGCGGTTCAGAAAATGATGAGTGGACCCAAAGGAGGTGATGCACAGATTGCCGCTTGGGTGGCCGAAAAAAAAATGGATGCCGTCATATTTTTTCGAGACCCTATGGGAAAACATCCCCATGAGCCTGATGTCCAGATGCTGCTTCGGCTTTGTGATGTGCACAACATCCCTTTGGCAACCAATCCAGCAAGTGCCAAGTATATTTTGAAAGGTTTGCTTCAATAAAAGCAAAGGATTGGTTAGCTTTGCATATCTTATGGCGAGGTAGCTCAGATGGTTAGAGCGCAGGATTCATAACCCTGAGGTCGGCAGTTCGATTCTGCTCCTCGCTAC
>CAXDRX010000050.1:0-4464 GCA_963991985.1 uncultured bacterium
AAGGCGACAAAGACGGAAAAGGGGACAAAGAGGGAGAAGGTGACAAAGACGGAAAAGGGAGAAAAAAGAATACTCCTTGAGGTAAAGTTATCTAACGAATCGCAGTATATTTTTCATTTTATACGGGAAGCGCCCACCAAGGCGCTTTTTTTTATCCCAAGATTACATTTCCAATCAAGAAATAGAGAAATAGTCCCAAAAGATCATTGGTTGTTGTGATGAATGGGCCTGTAGCCAATGCTGGATCGATATCAAGTTTATCCAAAATTAGCGGAATAACTGTGCCGATGAATGATGCCAAAACAATGACAAGAATTAAGGATAAGGCAACTACAGCCGTAATTGAATAATTGCTAATCATAAGCCCTAGAGCAATTACAATTAGAGATGTTAGTGTTCCATTTAATAATGAAACAGACAATTCTTTTAAAACTCTTTTGAGCAAATCACTACTTGCCATAGACTTATTTGCTAAGCCTTGCACAACTATCGCGCTAGATTGGACGCCAGCGTTACCTCCCATGGCCATGATAAGTGGCATAAACATCGCCAATTGGACATTTTTGTTTATTGATTCTTCAAAACCTCCTATTACCCAAGCGCTTGCCAATCCACCAAACAAACCAATAATCAACCAAGGCAAACGAGCCTTACTCAATCTCCAAACAGAATCTTGATTTGAAACTTGTGAGCTAATTCCTGAGAGCATTTGATAATCTTTATCTGCCTCTTCCTGAATAAAGTCTACCACATCATCTATGGTAATTCGGCCCACCAGTCTTCCTAATGCATCAATCACAGGCAAGGTTATCAAATCGTACTTCCTCATTAGCTGCGCTACTTCTTCTCCTTCGGCATAAACAGAAATGGCAAGGTAGTCTTGCTCCATAATCTTAGAAACCAACTGATTTGAGGGTGCTAGAATAATTTTTTTCAAAGATACCAGACCCTTCAGCACATTGTTTTCATCAACTGCATAAACAGTAAAAACTTTGTCTACCTCCATCGCTTGTTTTCTTATCTCATCAACACATTGTGCCAAGGTCCAATTTGTCTCTACTGTGATCATCTCACTCGCCATAAGTCCACCTGCAGAGTCCTCGGGATACCGGAGCAAAGTGATTACTTTTCCCGCAAAATCCCTATCTTTTATTGATGCAATGACTTCCTTGGATTGTTGTTTTGGAAGCAGATTTAGTATATCTGCTGCGTCATCTGAATCCATTTCCTCAATGAAAAGGGTAGCGATTTCAGATACAGTATAGCCATCTAAAAAGTTCAACAAAACTTCTCCTTGCAATTCTGTTACAATTTGTGCTCGAGCTTGGGCATCGACACAAGACATGATTAGTAATGCTTCTTCAAGCTCTAGCTGTGTAAACAAATCTGCAATATCCACAGGATACAACTGAGCGAGGAAGTCCCGTAATTTGCCTTTTTGGTCCTCTGCTAGCAAATCTTTGATTTGTGCTAAGCTTTCTTCGTTCAAGCTACTTATTCTCATTCAACCTGTATTTTTTTAATTCTGTTGCCAAAGTCAAAAAATCTAAACTGCTTAAATTTTCTGCACGAAGTTCGGCAAAAGGATGGTTCATCCAAAAAGACTTGTCTGCAATTTCTGCCTTTAAAGCGTTTAACAGTTTTTTTCGTCGCTGCTGAAAAGCCACTTTTACTATTTTTTTCACGCTCAAGAATTCTTCTTTCTCCCATTTAAATTGGTTTCTTTTACAAATAATCATCGCAGAGTAAACTTTTGGTGGCGGAACAAAAACATGTGGGGGTATTTTAAAAGAAAGATGACAGCTGTAATACATCTGAGTCATTACCGATATTATCCCATAGGATTTGGAATTGGCATTTGCCTCAATTCTTTGGGCCATTTCTAGTTGAAACATGCCCACCATTTCTGGAATTAGCTTTGTGTTCTCCAGCATTTTGAATATGATTTGCGAAGAAATGTTGTAGGGAAAATTTCCAATCAAGGCAAAAGGTTCTCCATTAAAAATACTGTTCAAATCTTCTTTTAAAAAATCTCCTTCTATGATCTCTAGATTGGGGTATTCCTTCCTAAGAAAACCAATGGCCGCTCCATCGATTTCTATCACTTTTAGGTGCTTATCCATTTGGGTTAAATACTTGGTAAGCGCGCCAGTTCCTGGACCTATTTCTAAAATATTTTTACATTCAGACAATTGCACCATTTGTGCAATTTTTGCGATGACTTGAGGGTCTTTAAGGAAATGTTGCCCCAAATGTTTTTTAGGCTTTATCATTATGATTTTCTATCATTTGCAACAGTTTCGAAGCATCTCCATTTAATTTTAAAGGTAGAAAAGCAATATTTTCAAATCTGGTAAGATTCAATTCTTTGATTCTTACCCAATCTTTTTCGGTTGTTACCAAAGAAAGCTTTTTTTCGTCCGGCATAATCTTGTTCAAATCTTTTTGGTTGAATGGATAATGATCTGAAAATTTTTTGAACTCTGCATTTGGAAATGATTTCAGAATTTGCTGGAAAAATCCTCTGGATTTTGCAATCCCTGCAATGGTGACGACAGGTTCCTTCTGATTTGGGCGCTCTCCTTTTACCCACTTCAAAGGCAAATAGTCTTGATGAAAATAAAAAGAAGGAACCCGAACATCGGGATATTTTTGAAATGGATGGGGTACTTTGGTAAAAACAAGGGCATCGGCTCTTCGTATCTGACTTTTAGACTCCCTTAAGCTGCCCATAGGCAAAAGGAAATCTTTAAAATAGGGACGGTTATAATCTGAAACGATTAGAGAAAAAGAAGGTTGTAATTTTCTGTGCTGAAAACCATCGTCCAATAGTACCCATTTTACCTTTGGATATTTGGATTGTATCTTCTCCAACCCTGTTATCCTGTTTTCACAAACAGCCACGGGCAACTCGGGGTTATTTATTTTCATCATAAGTGGTTCATCCCCAACGTTACGATACGAGGAATCAACATGAACCCATTTGAATCCGGTGGTTGATCTTCCATATCCCCTGCTTAAAATGGCGATTTGATTGTTTTGCTTTAGTTCCTCCGCTAGGTACATGGTAAGAGGTGTTTTGCCTGACCCTCCAATGGCTAAATTACCAATAACCAATGTATTTATCCCCGCTTTTTGGGAAGGAAGCACACCAAAATCATACAATAGATTTCTGCACGCAGTAATGATTAAATAAAGAAGAGAAAAAGGCCACAAAAACCATTTTACCATAGGCATTGGCGAATATTAGCGAATAAAAATGATTTTTGTTCATATGAAGCTAAAAGAAATCGCTGACTTTTTAGAAAATGTAGCTCCTTTGAGTCTCCAAGAAGATTATGACAATAGCGGTTTGTTGATTGGAAATAAGGAGAACGAGGTGAAACGTGCCCTCATAACACTGGATGTTAATGAAGATGTTCTTGATGAAGCAATAGAAAAAAAATGTGACCTCATCATTTCTCATCACCCAATCCTATTTAATGGTTTAAAAAAAATCACAGGTCAAAATCATGTTGCCCGCATTGTGCAGAAAGCCATTGAAAACAGATTGTCTATTTATTCCATTCATACAAATTTGGACAATGTTTTTCAGAACGGTGTAAATCAATCAATGGGTGAAATTCTTGCCTTAAAAAAGATGACTGTTTTGGACCCCAAAAGCAATCGTTTAAACAAGTTGATCTTCTATAGTCCAGAAGATGAAGTAGAAAATATTCTCAAGGCCTTGCACAAAGCTGGTGCAGGCAATATTGGGTCATATAGTCATTGTTCATTTCGCACTGGAGGCAAAGGTGTTTTTATGCCAAATGATTTGGCAACACCTTCAATAGGAACAAAAAATAAAATGAGTTCCTTAGATGAAATGAAGGTTGAAGTGCTTATCGAGGACTTTCAAATCAATGCCATCGTTGACCTACTCAAAAATGTGCACCCCTACGAAGAAGTCGCTTATGAAGTTATACCCTTGAGAAATGAAAATCAAGAAATTGGGTCTGGAATTATCGGAGAATTGGCAGAAAAAATGGATGAAATTTCTTTTCTTTCCTTTCTTAAGGAGAGATTAAACCTTAAATCCATCAAGTATACTCCCTACAAAAAGGAGATCAAAAAAGTTGCCATTGTCGGTGGTTCAGGAAGCTCATGGCTCACAATTGCAAAAAAAAGAGGAGCGGATGCATTCATTACCTCTGATGTTAAGTATCATCAATTTTTTGATGCCGAAGGAGAAATTTTCTTTGCAGATATCGGCCATTATGAAAGTGAAATTCACACAATTGATTTATTGTCAAACATTATTCAAACACAATTTCCTAAATTCGCGGTTCTTTTATCGAAAACAAACACGAACCCGATAAATTACTTTATTTAATATGGCAAACACAATAGAAGAGAAACTCACCTCCCTTTACGACCTACAAAGTATTGACTCTAAGCTAGATGAACTCCGCCTTTTGAGAGGAG
>CAXDRX010000051.1:0-4349 GCA_963991985.1 uncultured bacterium
TCTGCTCTGTTTTCTTTTAATGACCCAATTTTTACCACGCCATCTCCCCATTTTTGTTGTACTTCTAATACTTGTTCTTTTGTTACCATTTTAATTATTATTTAAATTATTATTTTTAATTAGACAGGAAAAACTCTTTCAACAGGCCAGTCGTCCCTGTATCCTTTTTCCAAATCCATTCCAGATATTTCTTGTTCATTCATTAGGCACTTGTTCAGTTCTTTTTCTATTTCTTTTTGATCCAATCCTAGTCCTATAAAAACGATTTCATTCTTTCGATCGCCAAATTGCTTACTCCAGTCAGATTCAATCTCCTTTGAATTTTCTACGAATGATGCATACTTTATTCTCTGTTCAAATGGCATACTGTCCCACCATACCCCAGCGCTATCTGTTCGCAAGGAGCCTCCTGCTTGCCCCCATATCAACGCTTGTTCGGGTCTAGATCCAATCCAAAACAACCCTTTACTTCTTATCACATTTCCGGGAAAATTTTTCTGTATATACGTCCAAAACCGCTTGGGGTGAAATGGTTTTTTGGTTCTAAAAACAAAAGAGTTGATTCCGTATTCTTCTGTTTCTGGTGTATGTTCTTCTTTG
Organism: uncultured bacterium; assembly: GCA_963991985.1. Lineage (GTDB taxonomy): Bacteria > Bacteroidota > Bacteroidia > NS11-12g > UBA9320 > MED-G17. Next base: position 601 of record CAXDRX010000051.1, read on the forward strand.
TTTAGTTCTTCTTGCCATCCAGCATTCTGTTCTGCCTCATCGAAATTAAATAACCTTGTATTTAGAATTTGATTCGGATTTATTTTTCCGAAACTAGTTTCTATAATCTGAGCTGATGGATTCAACTTTTTAAGCGTAGCCTTCAAGAATCCCAAGTCCTCTTTTCTTACCAAATCCGATTTGTTTATAACAATGATATTGGCGAACTCCACTTGATCGGTCAGTAAATTTACGATAGTGCGGAAATCACCATCAATATCTGTCATTTTTCTGTCTTTTAGTGTTTCAGGGCTTCCAAAGTCTTTAAAGAAATTAAAAGCATCTACTACAGTGACCATTGTGTCTACATAACTCCATTTGGATAAATCTATGTTGTTTTCCTCGTCTACAAAACTAAATGTCTGAGCAACGGGAACAGGTTCACTTATCCCGGTACTTTCTATCAATAAGTAGTCAAAACGGTTTTCTTTCGCCAGTCGCTCTACTTCTAACATTAGGTCCTCTCTAAGCGTGCAGCAGATACAGCCATTACTCATTTCTACTAACTTTTCTTCGGTGCGAGACAGTACGTTTTCACTCTTTACCAGATGGGCATCAACATTAACCTCGCTCATATCATTTACGATTACTGCCACTTTTAATCCTTCTTTATTGTGAAGTACATGATTTAACAAGGTAGTTTTTCCTGCTCCAAGAAATCCACTCAATACAGTTACTGGTAATTTATAGGTTGGCTGTTTCATTAATTATTCTTGTTTCGCTTAGTTATAAATGTTTTTTTTATATCCAACGGGGTCAAATAAAACTTCCAAATTGATTGGTATCAATTCTCAGTAAGATGCGATTTCGTTCACCATCCTCAAAACGTGGACTTTTATGCAATACCCCCTCTGACTCGGGATATAAAGCTCCTTTTAGGATAACTATATCTCCTACATTGGCTTGTTGGACAAGTCTCTGGTCATACGCCACCTCATCGTCACTTTTGTTGATTTGATGGTTTAAACGCTCAACCGCAATACTTGGGAGCCAACAAGTCCCACTACCACTGTATGAACATAGCAGACGTAAATCGTTTATATCTGTATGAAACTTACTACACATATTGTTATTTATAGATAGTAAATGCAGTCGAAAAAACTTAGCGGAAGTGATTTTTTCAAATGCTTTTATGATTGTTTCTATGTCTTTTTGAATTTGCGGTACTTCTAACTCCTCAGATTTCATTTTAACAGCCAACTTTGATAGCAATTCTTCCCTTGTACCCGATAATCTCATCTGAATTTTTGAGTATTGGAGCTTGCCTATTTCTTCAACCAAATGATCAACATCTCTCTCGTAAATAGCTATATTTTTGTTTTGCTGGTGTATAGTACTCAAACGGTCGATTTGAGTAACAAAGGATGCATTTTCAAAAGCCTCGGTTTTTTCTATATCGATTGCGGTATGCATTGAAGATAATTGTTATTCGATTTCGTGTATACAGGTTTCACCGCATTGACAAAACTTTTGATTATATAGATGTAAGGAAATTAAAAATAAGGCGGGAAAATAAATCCAGAATCTTGGTGGGGCCATCCAATTGAAACGCTCATTGAGCGTAACAAGAACTAGTGCAGTCCAGCTAATCCACATGGATGTAACAATCCATGGGTTTTTCGAGGTTTTATTGGAACGATATACAGCCATAAAAGAGATTATTACAAAGAAATAGTCCAATGCTCTCCACCAAGTTGGAGAATCTTCGCAACAGTTAGCCGAGCAAGTCCAAGCAATAAAAAGCAATGGAGTTGCCAGACAATGCACCAAGCACAAGATGCTTGTGACTACTCCCAAAATGTCTGAACTAACTTTTATATTGTGTTTGGAGATCCTAAGCTGATTATTGGTAATAGACAATGTCAAAGTTTATAATAATCTAACCGCAAATATAAAATCAAATTTTCACAAACGCAACCCAGTTGCATTTACACTTAAGATCAGGCTCATTTGACATTCCAGTCTATTCTAACATTAAGAGATGCCTAAAATACCCCTTTCTCTCTAAAAAATTTACAGAATTACATTAAAGCATCACAAAGGAATATTTGAAATGAAACATTTGATAAAACTTGCCCTTAAAATCATAAACATTTGATTATCATTTGATATTGATTCAACATCAGGAGTTTTTGGGGATACAGCAATGCGATTTATTGAAGCTTTTGTTCGGTAATTTGCCTTAAATTCGATTTGAGCAAAACAGAACAAAGCAGTAATTCAAAGATTTTCATAGTTTCCTAGCCTTTCCTCAATTACTAACATTTTTAAATGCGATAATAGTAATCTTATAAATACTTCATAGTTTTTGAAAATAGGTACTATCCACTTTTATCAGAGACAATTTTCTTTATGTATGCGCTTACTTCAGCAACAATTTACTAGTGACCTCGACATCACCGCTTTTCATCAAATCGAAGCTCTACACCGTTTTTATTTGTATTAAATGAAATATCTACCTTCATCCAGTCTTTTTATTATTTATAAAAAGCCTTTCTAAAGGCAGGGAAAGCAAAGCCTATATAGCAAACAGGCTGCGAAAAAAGACCTCCTTATTATTTATAGAAGGTCTTTTGTGGGTTTAAAATTAGTGGGAAGAGTTGAAAAATAATTGGTTCCATTTTGTACCTCGGTACAATTGAAAACTGATAACAAACACCCACAGCTTCTAAAGCCTTCACTAGCAAAGGATTAAATTTATTGAAGGGATAAATTAAGCCGTAATTCATCGGTACAACTTTTTTAATAATTCTTATTTTCCAATCTTGTTTTGTTTATTCTTCTAGTCATCTAATGGACTCTTTATATTTTGGATGGAGTCTTTTGCTATGTGGGTGTAAATCAAAGTTGTGCTAATATTATTATGCCCAAGTAGTTTTTGAATATGTGCTATGCTTATACCATCTTCAAGTAAGTGGGTTGCAAAACTATGCCTTAACGTATGTAGAGTAGCCGGTTTGTTTATTTTGGCTTTTTTCAAAGCTCTCTTAAACAATTGACCAGCACTTTCGGAAGAGTATTTGCCTCCCTTTTGTCCTTCGAACAAGTACATCTTGGGTCTGTATTCTTTGTAGTAATCCCTCAAAAGCTTGAGCACCTTATTTGATAAGATCGTATATCTATCCTTCTTTCCCTTTGCATCCTTTATGTGTATCAACATCCTTTCTGAATCAATGTCTTCCTTCTTTAATTCTAGTAATTCCCCAATTCTCAAACCTGCACTATAAATGAGCGCTAGTATAGCTTTATGTTTCAAGTTATTTGTGTTTTCAATTAGTTGTATGGTTTCCTTTTTACTCAATACAACAGGTAATTTATTCTCCCTTTGAGTTACTTTTAAATATTCAAAAGGAATATCCCTTCTGTGAATCTCCTTATAGAATAGCTTTAAAGCTCCGACAATTTGCCTTTGATAAGAGGCTGAGATTCCTTTAATATTTACCAAATGATAAATAAAGCCAAATAACTCCTGATCGGATATAGACTTGAATGGTTTATTATTGAAGTGAGATTTTGCCAACAGCAAATGCCCTTTGTAGCAATTAATAGTCTGTTTGCTATAACGTTTTAACTCCAAAATTTTAATAAATTCCGTTGTAATATCCATTCATCAAAAATAGCTCCTTTTCATGAATTTATAGCAGATTAACATAAATATCGAATGATAAAATCTAATTATTCAGCTATATTTGCATTAACAACAAGTTGTG
>CAXDRX010000052.1:0-4346 GCA_963991985.1 uncultured bacterium
CGATTTTTTAGTTCTCTTACTAGGGCAGAACCTACCATGCCATTGTGCCCTGCAATGTAAACTTTGCTATTGGAGTTCACGGCTGATTAGGTAGATATTGCACCGAGCGGCAGGGTGTTTTGGTTTTGAAAATATTCCAAATCAGTCAAAACCATTTCTCTGCAGAGATCTTTCCATTGGTATGTTGGTTCCCAGTCCAATGTTTTTTTTATTTTGTTCGCATCGCCAATCAATTTATTGGCTTCTGTTGGTCGGAAATAGCGTTTATCAATGCTCATTACTTCTTGTCCAACATGGAATAGAAACTCAGGATTTTGCGTACGCTCAACAAATGCTTTTTCTTCTAAATGTTCTCCAACAAAGCTTATTTGGACGCCCAAAACATTGAAGGCTTCTGTTAAGAAATTTCTGACGCTCGTATTGACTCCTGTTGCAATGATCCAATCCTCTGGCGTTTCGTGTTGCAATATTTGCCACATGGCTTTTACATAATCTTTGGCATGGCCCCAATCTCGTTGCGCGTTTAAATTGCCTAAGTATAACTTATCTTGTAAGCCCAAGGCTATTTTTGCAACACCTTGAGATATTTTGCGCGTTACAAAAGTTTCTCCTCTTCGAGGACTTTCATGGTTGAAAGCAATGCCATTGGAGGCAAATAAATCATAAGCATTTCGATAATTTTTTGTGGAATAGAAGGCGAACACTTTTGCAGAGGCGTAGGGTGATCTTGGGTCGAATAAAGTTTGTTCATTAATGATTTCCGATTTTATGTTGCCATACATTTCTGATGATGAAGCTTGATAAAACTTGGTGTCTTTCAATTTTAAAATTCTCATCGCTTCCAAAATTCTGATGGTTCCCAAGGCAATGACATTTGAGGTGTATCCTGCTTGTCCAAAACTTACTTTCACATGGCTCATAGCACCTAGGTTGTATATCTCGTGGGGTTCGCATTCACTCAATATGTGTATTAGGTTGGCCCCATCGGTTAAATCTCCATGATGCAAAAAAAGCTTTTGATCTTTGTGGTGCTTGTCTTGATATATATGGTCTATTCGCTTGGTGTTGAAGGTAGAGGCTCTCCGCACAATTCCGTGAACTTCATAACCTTTGTTCAATAGCAATTCAGCCAGATAAGATCCATCTTGGCCGGTTATTCCTGTAATAACGGCTCTCTTTTTCATAAGTAGAATTGCACGAATTTACGCAATGGTTTGATTATAAAGGCAATGGGGTAGGTTTTTAATTGGTAACTTTTTAAAACCCTCATGGTTTCCATTACGCCAATCATTCTATTTTTAAAAGATACGTTGCTGATTCCTCCTTTATTCATTCTGACCAATGGTATGGGCAGATAAACTGATTTTAAATTTTGTTGGTAACAAACCCTAAGCAAAAAATCATAGTCCCCTGCAATTTTGTAATGCTCTTGGTAATATCCAAAATGATCAAACACTTCTTTTCTTATGAAAGTAGTGGTATGTGGGATGCTCCATCCCCAAAACCATTTTTTTCTTTTGTTTTCTCCAACTTTCCATCTTCTAGTCACTCGGTTGTTTTTGGGATCAACATATTCCAAATCACCGTAGACCACCATTACTGTAGGGTCTTTGAATTCTTCATTTACCTTTTGTAGAAGATCGTTTTGCATGAATTGGTCATCTCCATGAAGAATGCCAATAATTTTACCATTACTGTTAACTATGCCATGATTGAGTGCAGCATATATTCCTTTTATTTTTTTGTCTAGAATTTTTGATTTTTTGCCATTTTGTTTTTGGATTATTTCTAGGGTGCGATCCGTGGAGCCTCCATCCACCACAATGTGTTCGTAATCTTTGTGGGTTTGCTTGGCCATGCTTGTTAGGGCAGCAGGAAGGGTTTTTTCATTGTTCAACAAAACACTTATGATGGAAAATTGCATGTGGATTTTGTACAAAAATTCTGATAAATGGATTCCAATCTTTTTGAGAAATTCTCAAAAGAAAATGCCTGAACAAGTTGAAGTGAATTTTTTATTTTTTCTGTTCTAATTTGATTTTCACCTAGAAGCATTTCCAATTGATCTTCAAAATCTTTCCAATTGTCCTGCAAAAAACTATTTAAGGCCATATGCTTTGGATCTATGTCTTGCAGATAGTCCAATCTAGTGACCAAGCAAATGCAACCCCATGCCATGGCATCTAGGACAGACAATGGCATCCCTTCCTTTTTGGAAGGCAATACAAACAGGAGCGATTTTGATAGTATTTTTTCTAGATCTTCTGTAGCAAGATACCCATGATCTACAATTTTTATGGAAGCTGTCTTTTTTATTTTGGACCATTTCTTGGCCAATGTGCGGTTGGCAGGAGTTCCACAAATATGAAGAATGATGTTTTTGTTTTGTAAATTGATCAAGCTTTTGATCAGTGGAAAAATCCCCTTTCTTTCATCAATAGATCCCACAAAGGAGATACTAAATGGTTGTTTATTATATTGCTCGGTAAGGGTTCTTCGGTAGAAATTCGGCAGATATGATATTTGATTGGAATCTATCTTTTGTTTGATTAAGTCATTCTGCATTTTTTTGGTTAGGCAAATGATTTTCTTTTTTTTTAATTGCTTAATACTCCAATTTCTAAAATGATTGGGAAGGGTATTTTCCAAATCAGAGAAATGAATGTGGAGCAGGATTTTTGGTTGGGTAAACAATTCAGCGATGGAAATAGCCAAAAGGTCTTTTAACAAACCATTTTTTTTTGATGTATGGAAATGAATGAAGTCCTGTTTGTTTGTTAAAATGATTTTCAAAGCAATCCAAAAAATATTTCCTGCGGTTGCCAACGAAAATTTCCCCATTGAGCGCTTGGATGGTTGAAAGAAATAGGTATTGACAGGATTGAGAAGAAATTTCTCGTGCTCCCATTTTTTGACTAAAAATTCAGCCAAATGGGTAATTCCTCCCTTAAATCGTTTGTTTGGTTTTGGAAAGAAATGGTGAATGTTGATCATATTTGGCCTCCTCAAAAGTCATTGGTCCTGTCATTCTACCATTTTTAAGGACATAAATATTGTCTGCGAATTTTATGGATGATTCTCGATGTGAAATTAAAATAACCGTCAATTTTATATTATATAAAACAATTTGATTCAATATGTTTTGCTCTGAGGTGGTATCGATGGAAGAAGTTGCTTCGTCTAGTATAAGGATGTCGGGTTCTTTGAGGAGCTCGCGGGCAATTAAGATTTTTTGCTTTTGCCCTCCAGAAAGGCGTACTCCATTGTCCCCAACAATGGTTTGCATCTTGTTTTCGAGGGCACTTACAAAATCCCACAGGCTTGATTTTTTTAATGCCTTTTCAATCTGTTCATTTGAGAAACCATCTTCCCATAGGGTAAGATTGTTTTTAATGGTATCGTCAAAGAGTTTTGCGTTTTGAGCTATGTAGCCAATTTTGGGACTTTTTTGATTTGCATTTTCTCCAAAAAAATAAAGTTCCCCCTTTTGTGGATGCAATAAGCCAAGCAAAATTTTTAGCAAGGTCGATTTGCCTTCACCTGATTTTCCTGTAATTGCTGTGATCTTATGTCGTTCTATGGTAAAGTTAATTTGCTGTAAAACATCGGCCTTAGAATTTGAATATCTGAATTGTATTTCTTTTGCTTGGAAAACATACTTGCTTGATTTTCTATCTGTTCGGTAAACATTCGAATGGTCACAACTGGCCGTAGCCATATTTTTTAATTCGGAATCCAAAGACTTTATGAAACCCAAATTGTTGACAACCATTTGCCAGTATCCTTGGACATTCATAAAATTGGAAACACCTCTGTAAAGCAGCATGACTACGAGGATTATTTTTGGTATCGATTGATTAAATATTTCAATTTCGATCCAGAAAATAGAGACAACAATCAAGAGAGCAAAAAATTCTTTGGTGGATTCAGATATCGACTCAGCTTGATTGATTTGCTTTTGGATGTTGCTTATTTGATGAATACTCTTGAGGTATCTTTTTTGAATCTTCGGGAATTGAAAAGTCGCCTTAAAATACTCAAAAGAGCCCAGTAAATCGGAAAACAGTTTTGCAGAGTAGTTGTGATATTTTTCATTTTCGATTGACTTTGCCAGAACATATTGGTTGATTGTTTTGAAAAAAAAAGCTACCATAGTTCCAAGTGCCATTAATGTAATGGTGGGTCGCAATGAAATGATGGCGGAAAGAACAAAATAACTTAAGCCCATAACAACAAATGAGATGCTAAGCAAATAGGCATTGAAAGAGCGTATTGCTTTGTGAATATGATCGGTGTTCATATTTATCATTTCTCCAGCATTTCGATTGGAAAATTGAGCATATTTA
>CAXDRX010000053.1:0-3988 GCA_963991985.1 uncultured bacterium
GATTTCTGCCTGTCTCGTGGGCTCGGAGATGTGTATAAGAGACAGCTGCTACTGCAACTGGAGCTGCTGCTGGTTCGATACCATACTCATCCTTTAGGATGTTGGCTAGTTCGTTAACCTCTTTAACCGAGAGGCTTACTAGCTGTTCTGCAAATTCTTTTAATTCTGCCATTTTAGTTATTGTTGATTGATTTATGTGTTATTCTTTTTCAGACAAAGTTTTTAAAATTCCTGCAAGCTTCCCGCCTCCCGATTGAAGTGCTGAGATTACATTGCTGGCTGGTGATTGGAGCAATCCAATGATTTCTCCTATTAGGTCTTCTTTTGACTTTAGCTTCGAAAGCTCTGTCAGTGATTCATCTCCTAAAAATATTGAGGAATCTATGAAGGCTCCTTTTAGAATTGGTTTTTCAGAATTGGTTCTAAACTTTTTAATTACTTTGGCGGGATTTTTGGGACTTGTTGAAAAGAGGAGTGCTGTGGTACCTTTCAGCGTATCAATAAGCTCACCCCATTCTAGACTGGCTTTTTCAACTGCCTTTTTCACCAAGGTGTTTTTCACTACTTTCATTTGAATATCGTTCTTATGCATTAAACGACGCAGTGCATTATCCATTTCCACATTTAGTTCGGAATTGTCTGTAACGTAAACAACCTTGTATTCTTTTAGTTTTTGAACCAAATCGTCTATGATTTTATTTTTCTCTTCTCTTGTCATTTTAATTATTTACAAATTTCGTATCCACAGGAATTCCTGGACTCATCGTACTTGATAGGGTTATGCTTTGGAAGTAGGTTCCTTTTGCTGCGGAGGGCTTTAGCCGATGTAAGGTATTTACAAGCTCTTGGGCATTTTCAAATATCTTTTCGGGAGGAAAGGATACTTTTCCTATAGATGTGTGTACGATTCCTGTCTTATCCACTTTAAAGTCAATTTTTCCTGCTTTAACTTCTTTCACTGCTTGCCCAACGTTCTGAGTGACCGTACCGGACTTTGGGTTGGGCATAAGGCCTCTTGGACCCAGTACTCTTCCAAGCTTTCCTACCTTCGCCATCACACTTGGCATCGTAATGATAACATCAATATCTACCCATCCACCTTCTATTTTTGTGATGTATTCATCCAGCCCTACATGATCAGCGCCCGCCGTTTTGGCTTCTTCTTCTTTATCTGGTGTACAGAGCACAAGAACTTTCACGTCTTTGCCAATCCCATGGGGAAGCGCAACACTACCTCGTACCATTTGGTTTGCTTGTTTTGGGTCTACACCAAGCTTAACATCCAAATCAACTGATGCATCGAACTTGGTAAAAGTCATTTTTTTGACAAGGTCAGCCGCCTCTTGGAGTGTGTAAATTTTATCGCCTTCAATTCTGGCAAGTGCTTCTTTTCTATTTTTGGTGATTTTTGCCATCTTTTTAATTGTTTGGAAACTCGCCCACTACAGTGATGCCCATGCTTCTTGCGGTGCCGGCAACCATTTTCATTGCAGATTCAATTGTAAATGCGTTGAGATCAGGCATTTTATCTTCGGCAATTGTTTTTACTTGGTCCCAAGTGACAGATCCTACCTTGACCATATTGGGCTCTGCCGAACCACTTTTCTTTTTAAGAACTTCAAGCAATTGAGATGGAACAGGTGGTGTTTTGATTATAAAGTCGAACGACTTGTCTTTAAATACCGTAATCACAACGGGCAAAACTTTTCCTTGTTTGTCTTGAGTTCTTGCATTAAATGCTTTGCAGAAGTCCATTATATTCAGTCCTTTTGCACCCAATGCAGGGCCAATGGGAGGGGCTGGATTCGCCTGACCTCCACGGACTTGTAGCTTTACATATCCTGTAATTTCTTTTGCCATTATGATTCTTTTTCTACTTGATTAAAATTTAGTTCTAAAGGGGTTTTTCGTCCCAGAATTTTTACCATAATTCTCAATTTCTTTTTGTCTTCTAGTACCTCTTCAATAACGCCACTAAAGCCACTGAACGGTCCGTCGGTAACTTTTATAAATTCTCCAGCCATAAAATGTTCCATACCAAAATCCCCTTGCTCGTTGGATTCATCAACTTGTCCAAGAATTCTATTGATTTCTGTTTGTCTAAGAGGGGTTGGAACTTCGGAGTTATCTCCTAGGAAGCCAACAACGCCGTTGATACCTCTTATGGTTGGTAAAACTTCTCCAGTGAGTTTGGCATTAATAAGTATATATCCTGGGAAGTAGTTTTTTTCTCTCACTTTTTTTTGTCCATTTTTAACCTCATAAACTTTTTGGAGGGGTATCAGAATTTCTGGGACGTATTTGGTAAGTCCTTCTCTGCCAAGTTCCAGTTCAATAATAGCTTTTACTTTATTTTCCTGACCAGAGATTGCGCGCACTACGTACCAGTTGAAATCGGATGTTGTCTCTACCACCATAGTTATTTAAAAAACTGATAAAACGTTTTGGTAGTGAAACCAAACCCTGAGTCGATAAGGTAAATCAGAATTGCGAAAATCAATGAGGCAACAAGCACCACCAATGTACTATTTCTTAATTCGTCCCAAGAGGGCCAATTTACTTTGTTGACCAACTCATCATAGGTCAAGTCCCACATGTCTCTTATTTTACTCACGTTTTTTGTTGCACGGGTGGAGAGACTCGAACTCCCAGCCAACGGTTTTGGAGACCGCTACTCTACCAATTGAGCTACACCCGTAACCTTTTTATTATATTTTAATCTATAATTTCTGTTACTTGACCTGCCCCAACGGTTCTACCACCTTCCCGGATGGCAAATTTCAAACCTTTCTCCATTGCTACAGGGTTGATTAGTTCTACAGTTATCGTTACATTATCTCCAGGCATTACCATTTCAGTTCCTTCGGCTAATTTAATTTCCCCGGTAACATCCGTTGTTCGGAAATAAAATTGAGGCCTGTACTTGTTGAAGAATGGGGTGTGACGACCACCTTCTTCTTTGGATAAAACATAAACTTCGGCTTTGAAGGTTTTGTGTGGTTTTACTGAACCTGGCGCGATGATTACCATCCCCCGCTTAATGTCTGTTTTTTCAATCCCTCTTAGGAGAAGTCCAGCATTGTCTCCAGCTTGTCCTTGGTCAAGAAGCTTTCGGAACATTTCTACCCCTGTGATGGTTGATTTCATTCCTTCTGCGCCCATTCCAATAATTTCGACCTCATTGCCAACGTTGATGATTCCCGTTTCAATTCTACCGGTTGCAACAGTTCCTCGACCAGTAATGGAGAAGACGTCTTCTACTGGCATCAGGAATGGCTTGTCAACCAACCTCGGTGGAACAGGTATCCATGTGTCTACAGCATTCATTAGTTCTTCTACCGTTTTGACCCATTTTTCTTCACCGTTTAGTGCTCCTAAAGCAGAACCTTGAATGATAGGTGTGTCGTCTGCTTCGAACTCGTAAAATTCCAATAGTTCTCTGATCTCCATTTCTACCAATTCCAATAATTCTTCATCGTCTACCATGTCCACTTTGTTCATGAATATCACCAATCTTGGCACACCAACTTGACGACAAAGCAGGATGTGTTCTTTGGTTTGTGGCATTGGGCCATCCGTAGAGGCAACTACGAGAATGGCACCGTCCATTTGAGCAGCACCTGTAACCATGTTTTTAACATAGTCAGCGTGACCGGGACAATCGACGTGAGCATAATGACGCCCTTCCGTTTGATACTCAATGTGTGCGGTGTTGATTGTGATACCTCTTTCTTTCTCTTCTGGGGCTGAATCGATAGTGTCAAAGTCACTCTTATCAGCCAAACCTTTTTCAGACAATACTTTCGAGATTGCTGCTGTTAAAGTTGTTTTACCATGGTCAACATGCCCGATGGTACCAATGTTTACGTGTTCTTTCGAACGGTCAAATGATTCTTTTGCCATTTTATTTAATAGTTTTTGTTTTGTATGTAACAGAGCCAATGACGGGAATTGAACCCGTGACCTTTTCCTTACCAAGGAAACGCTC
>CAXDRX010000054.1:0-3981 GCA_963991985.1 uncultured bacterium
ATTTTGTCCAAGGATTTTTTCCATTGCAAACCCTCTTTGAGTTCTTTGAGATTTGGTTTGAAGAGATCTACCTGTTTGAATTGCAAAAAGTGCTTCATTTTTGGGTCTACGGCCACTTTTGTTCCATATTCATGGGCATATTGAATGCTTTTTTGGATGATATTTTTCCCAAACAAACCTTTGTTGTAGTCTTGCAGAATCAAAACATCGGTTTGAGGCAATATGTCGGTTAAAAATTGGAGTATCCTTTGCTCGGTTTGATGTCCAATTTCAAAAAGATCTTCTTCGTCGATGCGCAATAGGTGTTTCCCATTTTCCAATACCCTTGTTTTCGTTGTGGTTTTTCTTGATGCATCCACGAAAATCCCTTGGGTAGAAAGTCCTTCTTTTTGAAGCAACTCTTGGCCAAGGCGCCCATGGGTGTCATCGCCAATGAGGCCACATAGCTGCACATTTGCCTGCAATTTTTTGAGGTTTAGCGCTACATTGGCTGCGCCACCCAAGCGGTTTTCCTTTTTTTGGGACAAAAGCACCGGTACCGGTGCTTCAGGCGAAATTCTGTGCACTTGGCCATGGACATAAGCATCGATCATCAAATCGCCCAAAACCAAAACATTTTTGTCTCTAAATGCCTCTAGATTTGTCATTTTTTGAGTTGTTGTAAAGCTTTTTCAATACGATGCATGGCTTTTTCCAAATCTTCCATGCCTGCAGCATAGCTTATTCGAAGTCCATTGGGATAGCCAAATGGTGTTCCGGCCACAGTAGCCACAAGTGCTTCTTCTAGGAGATACATCGCTAAATCAGAAGAATTATTGATTTTTCTATTTTCGAAATGGGTGTTGAGGTAATAAGAGATGTCTGGAAAAACATAAAAAGCACCTTTGGGTGGATTGATGTGAATGCCATCCCACTGATTCATTTTTTCGACGACAAAATCTCTTCTTTTTCGAAAAGCATTTTTCATTTGAACAGTTGCATCCAAAGATTGGTTGAGTGCTGCTATGGAGGCGTATTGTGCAATGGCATTGGCCCCGGAAGTTACTTGTCCCTGCAATTTGGTACAGGCTTCAACAATTTCGGTAGGTCCTGCCATATAGCCTATGCGCCAACCGGTCATTGCAAATCCTTTGGACATGCCATTTACCGTTATGGTTTTTTGAAAGAGATTGCCGACCGAGGCAATGCTCAAGTGTTTGCCTTCGTAAAGAATGTGCTCATAAATTTCATCCGAGATCACATGGCAAACGGGGTATTGTTCGAGTAAATCGCTGAGGTCCTCTAAAAGGGTTTTGGGGTAGACAGTTCCCGTTGGATTGGCAGGTGTAGAAAACAAAATGGCTTTGGTATTGGGGCCTATTTTATCAGCAAATTGAGTGATGCTTGGAACGAAATCGTTTTTGGCTTCTGTTTCAATAACTATTGGTGTGCCCCCTGCCATTCTTACCATCTCTATGTAACTGACCCAGTAGGGTGTTGGGATAATGACTTCGTCTCCTTGATCTACCAAAGTAAGAATCAGTTGATTGATCGACTGTTTGGCCCCAGAAGAAACCAAGATTTGATCGCTTTGATAAGACAAATTATTTTCACGCAACAATTTGTTGCAAATGGCTTCTCTAAGTTCCAAGACGCCTGCGATAGGTGTATATTTGGTATGTCCTTGATGCAAGGCATTTTTGGCAGCTTTTTTGATGTGTTCTGGGGTGTCGAAGTCAGGCTCCCCCAAACTAAGTGCAATAACATCTTTTCCTGCATTTTTGAGCTCTCTTGCCTTTTGCGCCATGGCAATGGTGGCCGATTCGGAAAGTCTTTGAGATAAACTGCTAAAAGGCATAGAACAAAGGTATTTGAATTCTTATGCTTGGAAAGTATGAAATTCTTGAAAGCATGCAATTGAACATAAATTGTGGGAAAATGAATTATGAACCCGCTCCCCAAAGGATTATTTGTTCGGCCATTTCATGTGCTACCTTTTGCTCCTTAAAATAATTTGAAGCTGTTTTTTGACCTTCCAATCCAATGGTTTGAGATTTGTTTGTGTTTTGGTATCTCCAAATGATTTGGTCTACAAGACTATTTAAAGCGTTTGGTTGAAAAAAAAGGCAATTTTTTTCGTTTTGGAAAAGCGCATGATATTCGGGCAAATCAGAAAGAATAACCGGTTGCCCCATGGCCAAATATTCCCCCAATTTGATGGGATAGCCATATTCACTGAACTTGTCTTTTTTGCGACACAGTAAAAAGGTGTCCGCTTTGGAAAGCCATTTTGGAATGTCAATCCGCGGTAAGCGACCCGAATATATGACGTCTTTGTGGTTAATTTTTGATTGTAGCTCTTTTTCCCAAGGGCAATAGCCGATCAGCAAAAGTTGTAATGATTTGATTTTTTGTTTTGCCTGCTCAAAAGCTGCCAAAATAAGAGGGACTTGGTCTTTGGAGTGAAAAGACCCAAGGTAAGCTAAGGTAAATTTGTTTTGCGTGTGCTTTGCCATGGTGAATTCTTCGAGATCTACCATGATGGTACTTTTCACCACACTTTTTGCCTTAAGGATATTTTGGTAATGGTCTTTTAGTTTATTAGAAATTGCGAAATGATGCTGGCCCCATTGTACAATTTTTTTTTCTTCCCATTTGTGCACAGCATTGTTGGATTCCGTAGACATTAATTCAACAAGATCACAGACTACTTTTTTTTGAAAGATTTTGCACAACCACAGAATATGTAAATGATTGGTTATGCTTGGATTGTAGAGGTAGAAAATTTGGAAGGTTTTGTGTTGGAATAAAAAGAAAAGGGTAGACCGGACAAGGTAGGAAAGAAAGAGTCCTATTTTCCAAAAAACATTTGGAAAATAACGTGTGGAAAAAGAAAAATATTGAAAAGGGATGTCTTCCCAATGACCAGATTTTTTTTGGTTGAGGAAGGTATGGTTGAAAGCATTTGGAAAGGAGAGGAGGATGCTTGGCTCAAGGCCTTTGGCTTTTAAAGCTCTTGCTAAGCTTTTGATACGAGGCACCTCCATATTGCCCTCCGGAAAGTTGTTTTGTGCAAAAAGGGCAACATACATTTTTAGAACCAATCTTCTGTTTTCAATTGTGCGTATACTTGCTGTATTCCTGCTTTTAGCTTGATTTGGTGTGTCCATCCCAAATGGTGAATTTTGGAAACATCCAAAAGTTTTCTAGGCGTACCATCTGGCTTTGAGGAATCAAAAGAAAGTTCTCCTTCAAAACCTACGATTTCTTTAATGAGCATTGCCAATTCTGCAATGCTAATGTCTTGACCAGTGCCAATGTTCACCAATTCTTTGCCGTCATAATGATCCATCAAAAATATACATGCCTTGGCCAGGTCGTCTATATGTAAAAACTCTCTTTTGGGTTTACCAGTTCCCCAAATGGTTACACTTGTTGCTTTGTGCTTTTTTGCTTCGTGACATTTTCTTAAAAGAGCAGGAAGGACATGTGAAGATTGGAGATCGTAATTGTCATTGGGTCCATAGAGGTTTGTCGGCATTACTGAAATGAAGTTGCAAGCGTATTGATGTCGGTAAGTTTCACACAGTTTGATTCCTGCAATTTTGGCAATGGCGTAAGCCTCATTACTTTCTTCAAGTGCTCCAGTCAGCAAATATTCTTCCTTGAGTGGTTGTTTTGCCAGTTTGGGGTAAATGCAAGAGGAACCAAGGAAAAGTAGTTTTTTTACACCATGAAGATGGCTTGCATGGACAACATTGTTTTGAATGCTTAGGTTGTTGTATAAAAACTCTGCTCTAAAGCGATCGTTGGCCTGAATACCGCCAACTTTTGCTGCAGCGAGAAAAACATACTCCGGCTGATAAGATTGAAAAAAAAGTTGAACCGATTTTTGATTCATCAGGTCTAACTCTTGTGAAGTTTTTAAGATGAGATTTTCAAATCCACGATTTTTTAGTTCTCTTACTAGGGCAGAACCTACCATGCCATTGTGCCCTGCAA
>CAXDRX010000055.1:0-3891 GCA_963991985.1 uncultured bacterium
TGATGAATTGATGGTTTGTTTTGTCTTCAATTTCCTTTAGATTTTGAAGGTTTCCGGCATAGGTCAGCAAGTCTACGTTATAAATGGTGTACTCAGGATATTTTAGGACAAAGTGTTTTACCACATGGGTGCCAATAAAGCCTGCACCTCCTGTGATTAATATTTTTCTATGTTTATCCATAGTATTTGGTAAACCAATCCACAAAAGCATTGATGCCCATGTCTATTTTTGTTTTTGGTTGGTAGTCCAAATCCTTCACCAAATCTGAAACATCTGCATAGGTGGCAGGTACATCTCCTGCTTGAATGGGCATCATAATTTTTTCGGCTGTTTTCCCCAATTTTTTTTCAATGGCAGCAATGAAGTCCATTAAATTGATGGGATTGTTGTTGCCTATGTTGTATACACGATAAGGTGCCGAGGAGGAAGATGGATTTGGTTTCTCACCATTCCAAGAAGCATCGCCCTTAGGAGCTTGATTGATGACGCGAAAAATTCCCTCTACAATATCGTCGATGTAGGTGAAGTCTCGAATCATTTTTCCATGGTTGAATATTTTTATGGGTTGACCCTTTAAAATTGCCTTGGTGAAAAGAAAGAGGGCCATGTCGGGTCTACCCCAAGGGCCATAAACAGTAAAAAAACGAAGGCCAGTGGTCGAGAAACCATACAAATGGCTGTAAGCATGTGCCATCAATTCATTGCTCTTTTTGCTTGCTGCGTAAAGGGCCATTGGGTGGTCTACATTGTCTTGGGTAGAGAGCGGCATTTTGCTATTCAATCCGTAAACACTTGAGCTGCTTGCATAAACCAAATGTTGAACTTTGTGGTGTCGGCAGTTTTCAAGGACATGGGTGAATCCCACAATGTTGCTGTCTATATAGGCCTTGGGATTTGTGAGACTGTAGCGAACCCCCGCTTGTGCAGCTAAGTTGACAACAACATCAAAGCGCTCCATTTTGAATAGCTTTTCAAGGTTTTTTTCGTCTTGCAAATCCATTCTTACAAATCGATGATTGGTGTTGTGCTTGCTTTGAACAAGTTGGTTCCACAAAATAGACTCTTTTTCAAATCCTGCTTCTTTGAGGCGATCAAACTTCAAATTGGCATCATAATAATCGTTCACAGAATCCAGGCCAACCACCTCAAAACCTTCTTCCCCCAATCGATTGGACAGATGAAAACCAATGAATCCTGATGTTCCGGTGATCAGAACTTTTTTATTCATTTTCGTCTTCTTCATAATAGCCATAACCATAACCATAACCATATCCATAGCCATATCCATATCCATATCCATATCCATAACCGTAGCCATTCCCATAGCCGTATCTTTTTTGTTTGCTGGAGCCATTGAGGACAACCCCCATCTTGGGCAATCTATTTCTTTCATACAAACTATTGAAGGCGCGGAGTCCTCCTTTTCTTGAGACGCCTGCCTTTTGTGTAATGATTGTGGCATCTGCATAATTGGAAAGCTCAATAGCATCAACGACCAAGCCAACAGGACCTGTGTCGATGATAATGATGGGATATTGTTTTTTTAGCGTTTCCATCATTTTTTTACAGGCATGACTTTTGATCAATTCAACGGGATTAGGAGGTATGGGTCCACTGGTAATGATGTCTAAGCCCTCAAAGGGAGATTTTATGGCTTCAGCTATATCCATTTTTCCGCTTAAAATATTGGTAAGACCTCTGTCTTTGTCTGATTTTATATCAAACTGTTTGGAAAGAGATGGCTTACGAAGGTCAAAACCCAGAAGCAATGTTTTTTGGTTTAATTTGGCATATACGCCAGCTAGGTGGCTAGAGACAAAAGATTTCCCTTCGGCAGGCCCAGCAGAACTTACCAAAAGGGTACTTTGCTTATGCCCACTCAAGACAAAATCCATATTGGAGCGCAAATTGTTCAACGATTCGGTAAAAGGGCTTCTTCTCTCCAAGGTTTGGTTTACTTGTATTTGTTTCTTTTTTTCCAAAACATTGCCCAAAAAAGGAATTTTCGTCACCTCGGCGATGTCTGTTTCGTCTTTTATTTTGTTGTCGAGGACAAATAAAAGAAACAATAAGGCTATTGGAGACAATAGACCTGCGAAACCACCCAATGCCAAAATAGCGCTTCGGGAGGTGGAAGATGTTCCCACAGATTTGGCTGGAGAGAGTAAAGTTGTATTGCCGTCGATACCTGCCAATTCAATGGCAATTTCTTCTCGTCTTTGCAACAAAAAAAGGTACAGGTTTTCACGCACATTTTTGTCTCGCAAGCGGTCGGTCAATTGCCTTTCTATGGAAGGCATTTTGGAAAGTTCCGATTCAAATGGTTGAAGCCTTTTTTGCAAGAGTTTGATGCTTTCTTTGATTTCCTTTTCTTTGGCTTCAATATTGAGCTTGATGTTTTCTTCTAATCGTGCAAGCTGTTCTTCATTTTTTTTGTATACCGGATTTTGTTTGGTGCCAAATC
This sequence comes from uncultured bacterium, assembly GCA_963991985.1. Classification (GTDB taxonomy): domain Bacteria; phylum Bacteroidota; class Bacteroidia; order NS11-12g; family UBA9320; genus MED-G17. The sequence continues at coordinate 2,466 of CAXDRX010000055.1, forward strand.
GAAGGATTCTCTGCATATCAGACAAACTTGTATTGTATTGTTTTACCAAAGCATTTAAATCCGCTGGAAGTAGCTCAGATACCGGCAAAAAGTTTTCTCTCTCTTTATCGATAACGAAAAGCTTTAGTAGCTCATCCATCAACTCCTTATTCATTCTTTGTCGAGCAATTTCTTGATCAATTTCTTCTACTTTGCCAACCACTTCATTGGCCGAGGAAACTACATCGATGGGGATTTTCTGATTTTCTTTAAAGGACTGAACATTTTTTTCGCTTGACAAAAGTTCTGCACTGACAAAATCCAATCGATTGTCTATGAAATCAAGCCCTTGTTGTCCAGAAGTACGAAGTTTATAGAGTTTTTCTTTGCCATATGTTTTAAATAATTCGGTGAGATAATTTTGGTTGATGTCTTTGGAAGGGCCTTCTATGGACAGTTTTAAAATTTTAGAGGGCGTCCATTGATTGCCACCTATTCCCTCTATTTTTATTGCCTTGACATATTTTTTAAGGATAGGTTGCAAAGGGCTTAATACAACTTCCATAGGACCTTTGAGCGTGTCATTGAATTGTATTTGAAATTTTCTTTTTCCAATCAGAATACTTTGATTGGTGGCTTTGATGATTCTTTTTTTCTCTCCAAAGTGAAGGTTTACTTTTCCTTCTTTGTCTGGTTTTACTTCAAATTGAATAGGCTTTTTAAGTTCTTCGGCGGAAATTATCCTTATTGGGCTTTTTTGTGGACTTGTTTGAGCGTTTTTGATATTTCCAACATGGAAGTATTCCTCATTTAAGCACAGCTTCTTGACGACTTGTCGATTGAGCATTTCTGATTTAAAGAAATAAACTTCTTTTTCAAAATTGTAATTGTCTTGTCCCATAATCATTCCATTGGTATTCCCCATGCCATTGAGTAGGGAGTTTTTTTGTTCTGATTCTACATTGAGGATCAGTTCCGACCGATAAATATCTGTTTTGTATCGATCGACAACAAAAGCAATACCCAAGCCTAAGACGAGGCAAATCAAAATAACGGGCCACCAAGAGAGCAAATAGAAGAAAAACTTGACGGGGTTGAAACTGAACATCGAAGTGCTTTCCTCTTCCGATGGAATATGTTCGGTATGGACCAATTCTTTTTGCATGGGATTAGTTTCCTGAACCATTGAGAGAAATAATTAATGCAGCCAGAGATGCCAAACCACTAAAAAAACCGGTAAACCTTTCTTTGGGCGTTTTGATGGTAGCTGCTTTTGCTTTGGAGGGTTCCACATAGATCACGTCATTTTGTTGGAGGTAGAAAAATGGTGAAGTGAAAATGTCTTTCGCCTGAAGATCGATTTTGGTGAAAGTCCTTTGTCCTTCTTTTTCTCGAATCAGCAAGACATTTTGTCTGTTGGCATAAGGTGTAAAATCCCCAGCTGCAC
>CAXDRX010000056.1:0-2699 GCA_963991985.1 uncultured bacterium
CAAGGATTTTCCGTATTTGGCCTCAATGCGCAGTTTGTGCATGAAGTAAATGGCATCACTGAGCTTTATTTGTCCATAATCTGTTGTTTGCAGGTGTATCTCTGAACAATTTTCAAATGGATCATCTATTTTCTTCTTCAAAACCAAATCTGAGCAGTTGTTTGTGGCTATGTTTTGCCAATGCTGAGCACTTATAGGTTTTGGGTCTTTTAGGTGCAATTTAACCGCTCCTCCCCCGCCAGATTTTACAATGGTAGGGTAGGTTATCAATTCGTGGTGGGCTGCTACAACGGGTGCTGGTGTCCAAGCATTTTCTTCAACAAGAAAAACACCTGTGCTGTTGTCAAAATGAGGATCACCCTTTTCAATTGTTCCTTTTATTTGTATGTTGTTGCTGTTGAAATGGTTGTAGCCTCTTCGAAGATCCAAATTAATGGGTCCATCGATTTTGTTGCTGCTTACTTGAATAGCCACTTGGTTGCGGTCAAAATGGTTTAAACCATTTACCCCATCTTGTGCGCCCAGAAGTGTGTAGGTGCTCAAATCTACTGAGCCAGATTCGCTTGCTACGCCAGTTTGGTTTGCTTCAAATTGCACACAGCGTAAGCCCAAATCGCCATATTGCTGATAGACACCATTTTCAGATTTTTCTACAAATCCTTCTCGGAGCAATATTTTTCCCAAATTGAATATATAGGAATTGGTATTGTAATTCCAAAAGGCTGCATAATTGGAAGCGCTTACATTGAAATTCTTGATTTCTGTTCGGCCAAGGAGCGCTGAAGACCAAATGCCCAATTGACAATTTGCTATGTTTATGTCTTCCACATACCCACTGCTCATCATGCCATGAAGATGAACTGCCGCATTGCAGTCAGAAAAATCTGCTTGTGAAATGAACAAGGAGTTGTTGATTATATTGGGGTTGTAAATATGCAATGCCGTGCCCAAGTTTTTAAAGGTGCTTTTGCTGATTGTGCTCATGCCCTTGTTGTGTAGGTAAATACCACTTTCCCCTCGCTGGATGCTGGTTTTGCCATCGCCATAAAAGTCTGCATTCAACAGACGCAAAGCGCTGTGGCACTCCAGTTTGGCTTGTGGGCCCCTAAAGGCTATGGCTGAAGATACTATGCCAACGGCGTGAAAACTATCACTTACCACGAGGTGGTCGGTAATGAGCGTGTTGAAAGCAGCTGACGGCCTGTAAAAAAAGTATAGATTGGCCTGTGCTTGAGTGGTTTTGATATATACTTTGCTTCTGGTTTTCGGGTTGTCGTCGCCAAACTGCCAGTAGCCTTGTTTTTCACCGGATCGTCTTACAATCATTCTGTTTTCTGTGATGGTAAGGGTGCCATTGACAATGATGCGGGCATCTTTGCCCAACAACTTTATGGATTGCTGGTTGGGGATAACCAATTCTGCATTTTCTTTGACCACCAAATAAGAACCATCACCTATTTCTAGGGAGCCCCCTGGTTCAATGGTCATGCGGCCGCTCTGCAAAATCACTTCTTTGGCATATCCTTGGCTGGCTTTGGCATTCACCACCATTTTGCCTCCGCTTTTTATCTTAAATTCCATGCTTTTTTGCTTGCCATTTTGATCGTAGGCATTTGGATTCCCTATTTTTAGGCGACCGTCTACCTCGATTTTTTTGCCTTGGTTAACCTCAAAGTTTTCCGTGATAAAATCATAGATGTCTATGTGGTAGTCCGTTTTGTATTCGGGAAAGCGATTGGGTATTACCAAATCTCGGGTGAGGTAGTGCACCCCTGTTTGGGTGTTGATGGCGGTTTCGTTGGAGATGTGGCGTGTGCCGCTTTTTCTGTACTCCGGTATTTCTATTTGGTTGCGGCAGGGGCAATAATCGTCCATCACGATTTTGTCTTTCACCCCAAATGCCAAGCGGTACATGTTGTAAAACAGCATGTATTCTAAACCATTGCTGGATTTGTCTTGCTTAACTTCCGAGGCTTCTTGCTTGGCAAACAAGCCGTATTTAAACACGCCATAATCGTCGGGGTTGTCTGCCTTTTGGTGGCTGTGCACCCAAAGATATTTGGAGTAGTGGTCCCAGCTGCAAGGGGCTTTGCTGAGCATGTCTTGGTAGTATTGCTTGGAAAGGGTAGGCGAATTGCCTGTGGCGGTGGCGCGCAAGAGTTCTAGATGTTTTTTGCCTATTTTATCGCAATAATCCTTGTATTTGTCCATGCTCCAATTGGAGCCCACCGAAGCGGCCAAAGCCACCAAATTTTGATGAATTGTGGCTAGCTTTTTATTGAATTTGAAAATACAGCGTTCTTTATTAGGAAATTCAATACAATAAGGATTGACAAAACATTCGGTTTTTCCATTGATCGTCCAACAAGGGCGCAAGCTCTTGAGCATCTCCAACTTTACGTCTTGGGGTTTTGATTGGCCAAAACAATAGGCCACCTCTCGATCCATTTCTTTGATCAATTCGCTGACGTTCAAACGGCCGTCTTTGACTTTAATCTTCAATATCCTACCGTCTTTTCTAACAATGCTTCGTAAGTCCAAGGCAGAGTAAACATATCTTACCTGAAAGGGCAGACCCAATTTTATCGCTTTGTGGCTTCCATTTACTTTTTGCCGGTGTGGATAGGGCCGTTTTCGGGCGGGCCAGGAATCCCCAACAATGCGATGGGTCCGGGCATAAAACGGCCCCCCATGCAACA
>CAXDRX010000057.1:0-2274 GCA_963991985.1 uncultured bacterium
CCTGGGATATTATGCAAAGACTCTTCTAATTTCTCAAACATATCTTGTCTAGAACTTGCAGAAGTCCATTTTGATTTAGGTTTCATTACTAAAACATAATCTGCAATTTCAACAGGCATAGGATCGGTGGGAATTTCTGCTGAACCAATATTCGCAACTACATCCTCTATTTCTGGAAAATCTTTGAGTAGCTTGTTTTGTATCATTATTGCGGTTTCCACACTTTGAGAAAGTGAGCTTCCAGGTGGAAGAATGTGTTGCATTGCCAAGTCGCCTTCTTCTAAGGTAGGAATGAACTCTCCACCCATTCTGCTGAACACAAAAAGGCTAATAAGAAAAATGAGAACTGTAGCACCTACAAAAGCTTTTTTAAATCGCAGGGCAGTGTTTAAAATCGGTGTATATCCTTTTTGGAAAAAGGCAATGACTTTATCTGCAAAAGTCTCTTTATTGGTTACTTTTTTCTTCAGTACCAAGGCTGCCATCATCGGTACATAAGTCAATGAAAGTATCAATGCTCCTGCAATGGCAAGCATTACCGTTTGAGCCATAGGTTTAAACATTTTTCCTTCTATACCTACCAAAGCTAAAATGGGTATGTACACCATCAGAATAATAATCTCTCCAAAGGCTGCTGAACTTCTTATTTTTTGAGAAGAACCAATTACCTCAGAGTCCATTTCAGTTTGTGATAATAAACTACCTGCTTTTTTGACTTGAAGGTGATGTACTATGGCCTCTACGATGATAACTGCACCATCTACAATCAACCCAAAATCAATTGCCCCTAAACTCATGAGGTTAGCAGAAATCCCCAGTACGTTCATCATTGACACGGCAAACAGCATGGCCAATGGAATGACCGAAGCAACTATAAGTCCTGCTCTCCAATTACCTAAGAGTAAGACAAGAATAAAAATAACGATAAGACCGCCTTCAATTAAATTCTTTTTAACTGTGCCAATGGCAGTGCTTACCAATTTATCTCTTACCAAGTAGGGTTCAATTACAACACCTTCAGGAAGCGATTTTTGTATTTGAATTACTCGTTCTTTGACCAACTCTGTTACCTGTGCAGAGTTTGCCCCTTTGAACATCATTACTTTTCCTCCAACTACTTCCTCACCATTCATAACCAAAGCTCCATAGCGAGGGGCTTTGCCATATTGAACGTTTGCAACATCTTTAACTAAAACAGGAATATTTTCATTATTGCTAACGACTATGTTTCCAATATCATCTAAAGACTTAGCCAAGCCCTCTGAGCGTATATAATAAGCGTTTGAGTTCTTCTCTATGTACGCACCACCTGTATTTTCATTGCTTTTCTCTAAAGCGGTAAAAATGTCTGTAATGCTAATCCCCGCAGATTTTAAGAGGCTTGGGTTTACTGCAACTTCATACTGTTTGAGGTTGCCACCCATAGAGTTTACTTCTGCTACTCCTTCTATTCCAAGAAGTTGACGAGCAACAATCCAGTCTTGAATACTTCGCAGCTCCGTTGGTGGATACATAGTTTCATAACCTTCTTCTGGACGGACTACATATTGATAAATTTCCCCTAATCCTGTAGAAAGTGGTGCCATCTCGGGCGTGCCTAAGCCTTCCGGAATATTTTCTTGCGCTTGTTTCAGCTTTTCACTCACCAATTGACGAGCCAAGTAAATATCATAATCCTCTTCAAAGACCACTGTTATCACAGACAACCCGAAACGAGAAATAGAACGTATCTCTTCTGTTCTTTGCAGGCTCTGCACTGCAAGCTCAACAGGGGTAGTAATAAATTGCTCCACTTCTTGTGTGGCAAGAGTGGGCGATATGGTAATTATCTGTACTTGATTATTGGTTATATCAGGTACGGCATCAATAGGTAGTTGTTTGAGCGAAAAAAATCCCCAAACCATGAGGGCTGCTACGAATAGCCCTACAACAAACTTATTCTTAACCGAATAAGCGATTATATTATCGAACATTAAAATTTGATTTTGTAAAAGTTAAACCAGAACTATGATTGAAAAGAGCATAGTTATCCCTTGAAAAGTGGTTTAACTCTGGCTTGGTGGGTGCCATTCTCCTTTGCTATAGTCAAAGGAATAATCGAATGTGAAATGAAAAAGGTAATCTGTATAAATAACCACTTTTGCCTGCACCAAAGGTTGTAAAGCAGGCATAGTAATCATAGTGCCACAACAATCACATACACAAAACGGTGTGCAACTATCTTGGTGGTCCGAATGATTGTGGTCGTGTTCTGCGGCAGATACCGCAGTGTTT